>NZ_BCTL01000046.1 GCF_001571265.1 Cedecea neteri NBRC 105707 = ATCC 33855
ACAGGGCCTGATGGCCTTTGTTAAAGGCTGGGATAACAACACGCTTGGGATAACAGATGAAGGCAAACAAGCCAAAATCTGGGATGCCAAAGAAGGTGTTTGTATTGGTCGCCGGGTTGTTGATGAAGTTAAAGAATGGACTGAACCGGGTAAAGGAAACCAGCAGGTTGTCCGGGTATCCTACTCATGGAAACTGGTTGATGTGCCGGGCTGGGTCGATAAAGAGGCGTTTTCCAGCGTCAAGGGGATGAATGAACCTGCTGATGGTGCCATGACGCTTGTTAAAACCAATAACGGCTGGAAAGCTAACTAAGGATACGATCATGGAAAACAGTGCCATTCAGTGTCCTTTCTGTTTCAAAGAAAGCCAGCGTGGTGTTCATGTCTGTACGGGGTGTCAGGCTTCTGTTTTATATGGAGCCTTTCCACAATGGTATGCTGTTGTAGTTATCTTCCTGTCTTTTGCATTATCGGTCCTGATAGGGATGTCTGCAGGAATGGCTGGCGCTACTATCAGCCTACCGATAATTGCAGTTGTGGGTTTTGTGGCTGGGAAGGTGATTTTCTCTGATAATGTTGTTTTCAGACGAAGAATGTAATCAGCCTTACTACAGAAAACCATACTTTTGATTTATCAGGGTATGGTTTTTTTGTGGGTAAGGGGAAAAGAAAATCTGAAATCGATATTGAGCTGACACTTTTGTAACTCAGGACAATGTTTTACCTTACCGAGAGCTAGATGCCAGCAACGGACATAGGTAAAACCATATAATCAATAGCTTAGCCCATATTTACTTTATGGCATGATTGAATCAAAATCTTTTGAGGTAATGATTAGATACTTTATTTCTTTTCTGCAAACCGATGTTGTAGAATAACATTTCTTAGTCAATTACATGGAAATTTCCTATGGAATCTTCTCCGGGCAACGTTAGAGAACCTGTAGATAGTAGAGGCATTTCACAAAATTTAGTCGTGCATTTTAATCTATATCGAGATTATTTCAATAAGCTTTTAAATAAAGACTTCAATAGCACTAATACTTTCTTTACGGTAGAGGATAAAGAAAAAATAAAAGAAGCTTACGAAAAAGCTCATCACATCAGGGAGTACGAAATAAACCTTTATTGGTCCCGATTAAATTATCTATAAGCTATTACAGCAGTTCTCTTCACTGGTTGGGGAGTGATGCTAAATAGTATGATTAATCCTGAAGAAGGTCATTTAATCAATGGGTTACAATATTTTACTTTATTTTTCATTTCGATTTTTGGTGTGGCATTGACAACAGTTTCAAGGTTGATTACAAAAGCGGGCAAGCATTGGCAACAGGTATGGGAATATCATTTAATGGCTTTAGAACCTTTTCAATCGGGTAGCCTTTACAGATTAAAATTCAAGAGTTATCGAATCGACTTGCCTTCGATCAGTCAATCTGTCAGCCTCTTTCATGTTTTTTTGTTGCTTATGTGGTGCGGTTCAGCATTGCTATCAGCTATTATTCCATTTTTTAAAGATGACCATGCTTTCCTTATTGTTGAAGTCGTAGTGCTCATATTAATATATCAGATATATAAACGTATTAATAAATACGTTTTGAAATCATCTAATATTGATCTTACATTAATGTAGTACTTTAGGTTTTTTTAAAAACATTCTGGCCCCAGCACATCAATTTCTCATTGAGTGCTGCTGGTGTCGCTTTTGTTACTGATGTTTTTAGCCATAGCGTGTGTTATCTCTGAGATTAAGTCTGAGCCAATGCTCATAAACACAGTGTCATTCATAATCACGATTATGACGATAACCCGGTGGCCTCAACTTGGGAGCACGATTTTTTCCTGCATATTCTGGTGGCATTGATGGCGTGAAAGACATACTGTTATCAGCATCAGTTTTATCTTTCTCTGGACGACTTGGGAAACGCCTGACCTCATCAGGTGTTGGACTATAAGTGTCACTGTTAAACCTTGCACGTCTTTCATGCTCTGCGCGTGAAACATAGATCCCCTGAACCTCATCAAAGACATAGTTCTCAGCGATACGCTTATCGTGTTCAATATCAGGAGCAACAGCAACAGGCTTCTTCTTGGCCCAGACAAACTTCTCTCTAACATATTCGACTACCAGAAGGGTAAAGCGCTTAAAGATGCCATCCTTACGAGGTTTAACATATTTCCTTTTAGATTTAACTGGAGCGCGTTTACCCGCTCTGGCTGTTGAAGATACAGGCGCTTTCAGTTTAGTGCGTGTATGAGGTGCAGGAGCAACCAGAACAGGTTTTTGGTTTTCTGACGACGAAGACTGTGAACCTGTTTCAGGTAATACAATTTCAACGGGTTCAGGAAGCTCTGTCACGGTGAAACTTCTGAGGTCAACAACGATCTGAAGATCCAAATCTTTAAAGACACCATATGTGGCCTGTGCTTCAAGTTTCATCTCATCACGAAGTGCCTGCTCTGCTGCGCGTTGCTCCTGAGCATCCTGATTTTTCCATTTACCACGATGGATACGTGCCATTGGCCGGCGACTGGTTAATGTTGCCTTGGCAAGCCATAATGCTTTTTCTTCTGTATCTAAGGTAATAGCGGCGTTTTCAATCGCTTCATTATATTGGGTATCAATGGAGCGGTGATCGATACGTTCCGGCACCCCTGACGTTTCAAGATAACGATTGGCAAGCGTAGCCCATGATTCACGCCACTGGATCGCATTTTTTTTATCGTTCCAGCTTCTTTCTTTTTTGCCAAAGCCATCAGCAGTGATCGGTTTTAATGTCAACATCACATGAGCGTGAGGGTTTCTACCATCAAGATCATGAAAAACGATATCAGCAATCATGCCTTTATCAACGAAATTGTTCTGGCAGTATTCAGCTACCAGTTTGATTTTCTCCTCATGATTAAGCTCACAGGGAATAGCAACATCAAAATAACGAGCTGTTTGACCGTCTTTCTGACGCTCAACTTTTTCTACTTCATTCCATAAGGCGGCAGAACTTTCAATAATATGAGCAGGAGCGGAAACAGGCGATAATATCATATGGTGAAATAAATCTTTTCTGTGGCTGAAATCATAGGTATTACCTGTGCGGTCATCTGTTATTCTGCAACGCGCATGATAAGCTGCCTTCCCACAGGAAGACATACCCTCAGAACGTTTCACAATTTTAAACTCCAGATGAAATATCGCCATTAATACACATAATCTCAAATATAAAATATAACTATGCTGCCTTTAGTTTTTCGTAAAAAAAACTTTGTGGTTGACGTTGACTTTGTTTTCCAGAGGAAAACGGTTCTGGTTTTAGCCTGCGGCAGCAACCGTCGGTAGACCCCACACGCTCACGAAGTGAGTGTATAAGTGGGCATTGTTTTTTAAACAATGTAAAAACCGCTTACTTAATTAATACGAAATATATTAATGCCTGTAAAATTAACAACAAACAAAACGCCAAATTAAGCGGCGCTATCTGGATGAAAGGGCGAAGTGTCCCGCGATATTACATGAATGGGTTTTGATAGTGTCCGAAGGACAGAAAAAGTATTAATTTATCCCGCCGTAAGGCGGGGAAGTGCTAAAGCAAGAAAATAGGTGAGCTTATCGGTAGTTTTCCCTGTTGCACAATTCACAGGTTAGGACATGAAATGCAATATCAAATCTAACAGATAAAATGAAAACCACTAAAAGACAAAAATAAGTAACGCGGAGAGGTCGGGGTTCTAAAGGGAGGGGTATTTTTGATACTCCGTTTGTAATTTTCATTTTTAACCTATTGTTATCTTCTTAATGATAATTTCATGGTTTGTTTTGTAATTTTGGGGATCACTGTTGACCTGATGAGTTTATATTTAATAAAATATCTTTATTGTCTTGATAATTATCTAAAATATGGTAAAGGATAATTGTTAACAACAGTAAGGAGGTGTGATGTATAAAAACAACGATGAGGCTATTGACTGGGAAACGAAGAGACTTCTTGATGAAGGAGTCTATACCGATACAGAACAAGCCTATTTGGAAGCGGAAAAAATAGTAAACCGGATAAGGGAACAGGCAAAGCAACGACAGATTAAGCAGCAGTTTAGATTGAAGGTTAGATCAATTAAGAAACAACTGAATAATGGTTATGATTATGCAAATATCCCTTACGCTAAAAATAAAAAACATTGGGGGGATGACATATGACAACAAAAACAATCAAACAACAAATTGCTTCCGCACAGGAACGTTTATATTTTTTGGAAGCTAAAAAGAAACAACAAACTAAAAAAGAAAATACACGTCAGAAAATTATTTTCGGCGCAGAGGTTGCCAAAGTCTTGAGGTGTGATATTGATTATGTAGATAAGGAACTGGTCTTTGGGGTTCTACTTGATATCCCTAATCTACATGAGAGTGATATCGAAGCTTACAGAGCACGAGGCCAAGTCTATATCGACACAGTTATAAATAAATCCAAATAATAAATTTCCTTTTTCACGTCCGAACGGTGAGCCGATCTGAAACTTGTTTTCAGGTCGGTGAACTGTTTATCAAGCCTGAAGGCGCGATAGTCAATTTTTATCTTCTTTGCCTTATTTTTCATGTTTCCAGTTGACTACTTTTTTATTCTTGTTAATTGATGATTACGTGAAATAAAAAGGACAAGAAAAATGATTAAACATAATAAAGGGTTTTCCCTGTTAGAACTGATACTGGTTTTAGGTGTCGGTACGGCAATAGCTTTCATTAAATTTCAGGATATGAAAGGTGAACAGGAAAACATGACTGCCAGTGCTGTTGGTTCACAAATTAAACAGGTAGGGGAAGCGGTTAACCGTTATATTAGTATTCGCTTTGATAAGCTTTCAACACTTTCTACAAGCAGCAATCAGAGCAGCGATCCGGGGCCAAGAAACTGCTCAACTGCCAATAATAGCTGTACTATTACCTACCAGACACTGATAAATGAAGGCTTATTACCAGCATCGTACAATGGCATAAATGTCAATCGCTCCGCTTATTCGATTGTTCTCAGACGCTCTGGCAATGCGCCAGATTATGTTATTAATGGGTTAGTTATGACCACCGAACAATGGAAGGAAGGAGATAGGATACGTTATGATTTATTGGGTAAGTCTATGCAGACTGCTGGTATTGACAGTGGCGTAAGTAAGTTGACCTCGACGGTCTCCGGGTATGGAGGACAATGGTCAGAAAAAGCTTCTGATTATAACAACATTACGTCAACTGGTTTGCTGGCGTATCGTGTGGGTTATAACAGTGCTATGTATTCAGTTTATCTTCGCCGTGACGGAACCCTGCCAATGACAGGTGATCTGAATATGGGAACTAAAAATATTTATAATGCGGATAACATAACAGCATCAGGAAAAGGAACTTTTGGTGGTGAGGTGGAAGCAGGTGCTTGGGTTCATGCCAGAAATGGATACGGGGATTTACTGAGTATTGGTGGTGATGCATTAGCCAATGATTATGAAATAAGAATGGACGCAGATAAACCGTTAGGTATCCATATGAAAAGCAACCGATCTGATATTACAGTATTAAAAATTACAGGTGGTGTGGAGGTTGTCGGAGAGCTTAATACAACAGGGAATATTACATCGGGTAGAAATATAGCGGCTGGAAACTGGCTTATTGCTCATAATGGTGGTGGAAACACTATGTATATCGGTGGTGATGCTTCTGGAGTGGTTAACGGGACTGCTGGTAATGATTATGAGATAAAAATGGATACAGCTAAACCTTTAACTATATGGAATACTGCAATGTCAGACAGAACTCAAAATATGTTAGAGGTCTGGGGAACGCAGCAAATAACGGGTAATTTATCAGTGGCAGCTTCTGGTGATGCTAATGGTACCATTACCGCGTCTGGAAATATCACATCTAATAATACTGTTTACGGTAAATACCTTAGTCCAACAGAAAACGTAGCCGTTGGTGATAGCTGTGCGGAAAATGGACTTATTGGTAAAACTTCGGCAGGTAGAACGGTATCATGTATAAATAATATCTGGAAAAACCAAATAAGTATTATTGATTATCAAGAAATAAATGCTGTGAATGTAGCGGATAGGCCTGCATATGCTGGATGTGCAACTGCAATTGTTAATGCTTCTAAAGTATATACTACTACAATTAATACGACGACAGAGGAAATTTTTTCAACCTCTTTAAATGGTGGCGGTGCGGACAAAACGCTTAATCCTGATAGTAAAAATAATTTGGCTCTCTGTGTTTTTGTTAATAATGCATTATGCTCAGCTGATACAAATATAAAAGGATATGCATCTGGTAATGCAAGTTGTATAAAAAAATTAAATAAAGGCACTAACACTATCACATGGGTTGTAGGGCATACATATGGGCTTTCCCGATTTTTAATCCAATACACAAGGTTTCAGTATTAAAAAATATAGTGTTTTTATGATTTCTGAAAAGGTGTGCCTTGTATTGTTCCACTTTCAATCAAGATCAAAAGCCCGGAAGTAAGGGTTATAAATGGTGATTATCTTTGAATGGTGCTTAATTAGATACTTTTACGGTGCAAACTCAGATTGTCTGACCAAACTTTACTATTAGCTGTGTGATTCAATCAGCGCATTGACCTCATCTGCAAAATCAATAAAGGTTGCTCCTACTAGGTAATTTCCTCTTTTCGCTCGGTGCTCTTTAAATATACCAGCAGCCAGAAGGGAGAACTCACCGCTCGTGCGGTGCATAACGATCTGAGCAATAACACCTCCACTCATACCCGCCAGTGAAGGTATGGATGTAGTACTGCTTATTGGTTCAAAAGTGATATTTTTATTTTTTCCATCAGGTACAAAATGGAAGAAAATATCTTCGGTTTTCCGCTCATAGTAGAAATGGTGGAAGGTTAAGTTAAAAGGAGTCAGCCCCTTCTCTGGACGCAGTAAGTGTAGTTTATTGAGCTTTGCGGGATAACCAATGATAACAAAAGATGATGTTTTTATTTCGCAATCATCATGAACTGAAGTGAATACTTTGCTGTAGGGGATATCCATAGCAATTTTTCTCGGCAGCGGAATTACTGCATAGTCTTGCTCATCATTGAAAAATATTTCGAGTTTTCCAAACGGGAATTTAACGCCATCGATTGAGATAAAAGGTGAAACACTTTTACGCATCTCAGTAATGACATGTGATGCCGTCACAATGCAGGGCATCTTCCCATCGCATAAATAAAGAAATCCACTACCGACCAGAAAAGCTTCTTGGGGGTTGAACTCTTTTCTAACAAAAAATGATACCAGTGCGCTACGCCAGTCCAGTGCAAGCGCCGATGTCTTATTTTTTTCTATCCAGTTCGGAACAAAGACACTAACAGGCAGAAAAGGATATATTAGAGTGGAATCAGACAGCATGCTATCCCTTGAAAATTACTTGAATGAAAATTATAAAAATATTAATTAAAAGAAAGTTCAATTCAACCAAAAATTTTACTCGCGGCACTTTCTCTCTGCTCTTTACCAACTGTCAGATTTAATCGTGCTTTAACATCGACACTGCCAGATCAAGTCTGAACTAATACAATTCACGCTACACCTCTGAAACGCTCTCACCCACACAATACCCCGCCCAATCCCTCATGAGAGCCACACGCTTTGGCCATAGCGTTCCCCGCTGGTAGGCTGCTTCAGCTTTATCAGCCAACTGGTGAGCCAGCGCATGTTCGATAACTTCCCTCTGGTGTGATGTAGTTTCACCCGCCCATTCGCGGAAGGTTGATCGAAAGCCATGCTGTGTTAATCCTGAGTGGTTCATTCGCTTTAATACTGCCAGCAAAGACATATCTGATAGCTGTCCACCACGTGGGGCAGGGAACACAAGGTTATTGTCCTTGAAACGTGGTAAAGCCTTTAACAAAGCTACTGCCGCTTCTGATAGCGGAACACGATGCTCTTTACCGGCTTTCATTCGGTTGCCGGGGATTGTCCATGTTTTTTCTTTCAAATCCATTTCATTCCATTCAGCGCCGCGGACCTCACCAGAACGAGCAACGGTTAGGATTGAAAACTCAAGTGCTCGTGCTGAAATGCCAGCTCGTTTGCGTAGATCGGACATGAACGAACCGATTTCACTATAGGGCAGTGCAGCGTGATGTTTTTGTTTCTGAACCTTACTTGGCATTGGCAGGAGGGGCTTGAGCATCCCTTTCCATGCCGCTGGGTTATCACCTTCAAAATATTCTCTGGCTTTGGCGTAATCAATGATGGTTTCGATACGTCCACGCAGGCGGCTGGCGGTTTCGTTTTTTGTTAACCAGATAGGTTCAAGGATGGTTAGCAGATCGGCTCTGGTGATTTCACTGACAGCTTTTTGACCAATAACCGGGTAGGCATAGGTTTCCAGAGTGGAACGCCACTGCGCGATATGTTTCTGATTCTTTAGTTCCTTGGACTTAATTTCGATGACATCTTCAGCACAATCAGCAAACGTTTTTTTCTTATGTGCCTGCTTCTCCTGATGCGCTTTATGGATGTGTTTTTCTTCCAGCGGATCGATACCATTACGGATCTGCTTACGTAGCGCACGAGCTTTGTCACGCGCTTCTGCTAAAGAAACTTCAGGGTAGGGGCCAAGACCTAAGTTTAAGCGTCTGGGAACGGTTCTTCCTTGTCCGTTAACTCTGACTCCCATCGCTACGCAAAGGATCCATGAACGGGATTGCCCTCTGTTACGCAGATATAAGCCATCAACCCCACCAACTGCAAAAGAACCTTCTTTTTTTAGTTTTGATACGGCAAGTCCTGAGAGTTCTTTGGCTTTCTTTGGCATATGTTAAATCCTGTCGTACAAACCGCCATGCATAAGGTACTGCATAAAATGTCAGATTTTTCCGCGCCTCGCAATACCTCTCCGAACAAAGGGTTTTGACAACATATTGTTTATTAATAGAAAAAATATACTTTCCCTGACGATTTCGGACATTATTATGGCGGACTGCGCTTCCGCCAACATTCGAAGGGGTTGCCGAAAGGCAGCCCCTTTTGCTTTGGTCCAGACGCGGCATGTCGAATGTGCAGATTTTGTACATCATCCCTGCGTACCTTTAGCCTTCCTGTAAGTTCCTGGCGACATCTTAAAGCTGCGGGTAAACAGCCGGTTAAAACTCTGCTGTGAATCAAAACCGTACTTTACCGAAATATCTACGATTCGTTCCTGGGTATTTTTGAGATCTTGTGCCGCCAGCTGTAATTTCCTGATTCTGATGTAGCGGCCTATACTTTCGCCTTTGTGATATAAAAAAATCCTCTGGAAGTGCCATTTGGAATAACCAGAATAGCGAGCAATATCCTCTATTCGTAATCGTCGGTGAATATTGTTATCGATCCACCCGGTGATGGTTTCAATAACTTTGGCGGAAATTTTCATGCTTTTATCTCTCTGTGTTAGCAAACGCTTATTTACGCATTGAACGCTGCAGAAGTGACTTAATGAAATGTCGAAGGTGGCAAGATAAAAAATAATGATCGAGATCTTTGGTTTTATCTGTATGACAACGCTTGATGTTGTTTTTATATAAGGGTGGTTTCGTATGGTGTGTTGAATGTATGTTTTTAACGTATGTATTATTGCAGACGTTAAAATCACCCTTTTCGTACAGGCATGCTTTAAAATCATGGACTCCCGTTGAGGAGGGAGGTGCCGCGAAGATAAAAACCAGACTAAGAGCGATCTTCATCACTGAGCTTCGGCCTGCTGTTTTAATCAACACGCGATGGCATAAGAAATCAGAAGGTATAATTGACGGCAAGCATGCCGGTTGTGCCGTCTTTTCTCATGACGATGGGGCTGTTGGATGCCTTCTTATTAAGCCAGGCGTAGCCCAGGCTAAACAAGCCTCCCCCAGTGTTCGCTGAACTGATGGGTCAGCGTCAGGCTGGTGTCCGTGCCGTAAAACCCACCGGCGCTGCTGTAGCGCGAGAAACCGGAACGGCTGTGCTGCTGCTCATTGACCCCATACCAGGTATTCATATAACGGGCATCGCCGAACAACGCGCTGGTCTGAAATGTCAGCGTATTATCCTCGTTCATAATAGGAATATAATTAATTGATGTGGAATAAGACACGCCCTGGCCATCATTCAGCGGTAGCGTTGTTTTTCCTTCGAATACCAGCCACGGGGCCAGTGCCCAGCCGAGTGCAATACCCGAATTAACCGTAGATGAAATATCGCCCATGCCTTTAAGTTTATCGGAGCCTTTGCGCCAGCCTGAATTTTTATCCGTGCGGCCGGAGTCATAACCTAGTGTGGGTTCTATATATAAACCATTATCGCTTTGAAGATGTATGCCAAGCCCATTCATCGAATCAAAGAAAATATTGTCTTTCTGGATGTGAATCAGCGGAATAATAGTGGAACTCTGCTCATTGGCGCCGCTATAGCGCGGAGAAGACATGGCGCCCAGACCAAAAGTAATAGTGGTTTCATCAGCATTAAATTCACTTGCATACGCAGATGAAATACCGGAGATTAGCAGCGGTGCGATTAGGTATTTTATGCTTTTCTTCGTTAACATTATGATTCTCATCGTCAGGTGTTTATATTTTTGTGCATACTTAACTCAGTAAGTAAAAGGATTATGCTGGGGGCTTATCAATGAACAACCAGGGATTTGTGAAGAAACTGTCAAGGTAACATTAAATGAAAAATAAACGGGTCCTGGTGATTGAAGACGACGCTGATGCGGCAAATGTGTTAGAGGCCTATCTTAAACGCGAAGGCTATAGCGTTTCGGTGGCGGGCGATGGCCTGTCAGGCATGAACACGGTGGTAACCTGGAAACCCGATATTATTTTGCTGGATGTCATGCTTCCCGGGATGAACGGCACGGAAATCCTTGCTGCCGTCAGGCGAAAGGGCAATACCCCGGTCATCATGATCACCGCGATGGGCGAACCCTATGACAAGATCGGGGCTTTACGCTATGGCGCCGATGACTACGTGGTCAAGCCCTACAATCCCGGTGAGGTTATGGCCCGGGTGCAGGCCGTGCTCAGGCGCAGCCAGGCCAACCAACTCCCCGCAGAAGATATTTTACGCTGGGGTCCACTGGAAGTGGATGTCACCAATATGGTGGCACAGGCTTTGCCCGAGGGAGCTTCCCCGTTGCGCCTGGATTTAACGCTCACCGAGTTTTCTATTTTGAAAACGCTAATGCGCGCCCCGACGAGGCCGCTCAGCCGCCAGTTTTTGCTTGAAGAGTGCCTCCCGGAAAGCGACGCTCTGGAGCGAGTGGTCGACACGCATGTTTATAATTTAAGGAAAAAGCTTGAGGCGGCGGGAATTGATAATCTGATCCTGAACGTGCGTGGCATCGGCTACAGGTTCTGCAAACCATGAAAGATAAAAAGAGCAAATCTCTCCTGCTGTGGATATCGATTCGTATCATCGTGGTGGCCGTCAGCGTCCTGTTTTTCATTGTGCTGGCGATGTGGAGCATCTACGCGGTTCAGTATTACTGGGTTGTGCATCATATGTCGCCTGCCGCTTATCAGGAGTTCCTGACGCTGCGGGCGGATCCTGATTTAGACATTGTCCGTTTTCATCAAATTGTCGATGCCCGCTGGGGAATCGAATACAGCACGCCTTCCATTAGCTCACTTAACTGGGGCTGGCTGTTCATCTTTATTTCGATGGCGACCCCGTTTGTTATCGTCAGCTGTTTACGGGCCACACGCCCGCTTGCCGCACAATTTCGCAGCCTCACGGACGTCGCAGAGATTGTTGCTCAAGGGGATTTCAATCAGCAGGCGAAAAGGGTGGATGAATGTCCGGCTGAGGTGACTCGCTTTGCCAGCAACTTTAATAAAATGATCAGCCAACTGGCGCTGTACGAACGTGAACTTAAGGCTTCGCATGTGGCCGCCGCGCATGAGCTGCGTTCACCGTTAACCGCAGCAATGGGGCGGCTGCAGGGCATGATCGATAATGTGTTTCCGGCGGATGAAAAACAGCTGAACATGGTGATGACACAGCTGAAAAACCTCAGTCACCTCACCGATGATTTGCATCTCCTTTCCCTGGCGAGCGCGGGGCAATTATCGCTTCATTACAGCGTATTCGCGCTTTCTGAAGTCCTGAATGAGCGGGTCGCATGGCTAAAACCCCAGCTGGAAGCTGCCGGGATGTCCGTCCTGGTTGAGGCAGAAGATGAATTCTATTACTCAGGAGATGAAGCCCGCCTGGGGCAGGTCTTCACCATTATCATTGAGAATATGCTTCGCTATTGCAGCAGGGGCGATCGCATGTTCATTCGTTTTCGCCACCTTGAGCAGCACATTGCGATAACGTTTCAGGATACCGGGCCAGGCGTCTCGGAGGATTATTTGCCCCATATTTTCGAGCGCTTCACGCGTGGAGAACGCTCGCGGGCCAGAGACTCAGGCGGCAGCGGGCTGGGGCTTTCTATTGCCAGAGAAATCTGTCACGCGCACCAGGGAGATATCCGCGCCAGCCTGCCTGCTGAAGGCGGGTTGCTGATGACGATAAATTTGCCCGTGCCGCTCAGCGAAGATGAACCTTGACTTACTCGTACCATGCCGGTGCCAGCGAAAACTGCCGCCAGACGTCGGGATCGTGCCCGGGAATCAATTTCGCCGCGTGTTGCCCGGTTAGCGCCCGCAGTTTTGCCACCGAGCGTGCGGCGTCGCTGGCAGAAGTCATCAAGCCCGGAAGCGCACGGTCATAAAAATGATCCAGCGTATAGGCGGCATCAATCGCCAGCGTGAAGGCCTGGCCGCTGGCGAGCGTTACCAGGAATGACTGATGCCCTGGAGAGTGCCCCGGCGTTGAGACGCAGCGCAGCGTCCCGTCGCCGTACAGATCAAAGCCGTCCTCATCCAGCAATTTCCAGTTGAGGTTCGGGCGGGCAAAATCATTGCGGCAATAGGCGCCTGCGGTGAACCAGTCAGGCTGAAAGGCATAGTCGTATTCCTGCCTTTGGACGATATGCAAGGCGTTTGGGAAGCGTCCAATCGCGCCTGTGTGGTCAGAATGCAGATGAGAAAGTAATACATAGCGAATATCTTCTGGCTGAATGCCCAGCGCACCCAGCTGTGCCACGCATCCCTGTTCTTCGGTCATTAACGGCTGATAATGATCCACCGTATCTCCCCAGTATGCATGAGGATTGGCCAGCCCTTCGGCGGCAAGCCCCCCATCGATAATGACGTGGCCCCTGGGATGCGTCAGAAGGAACCAGGGAACGGGGATTTCGTAGCTGCTACCTTCCCCTTGATTCATCCTGATATCGTGATACTTGCAGCGTTGAGTACCGGACTGAAACAGATAAAGCCTGATCTCTGACATGATATTTCTCCTGATTAATAAGGGCTAAAAGCGCGCTATAAGCACCACCAGGTATCAGTTTTATCTAAATCGTACTGGCGCAGTAGGTCTCTGCCGCTGCTTTCATCTATCGGATAAACCGATATACTGAGCGAATGGATCTTTTGGCGGCAATGCGCATCTATGTGCGGGTGGTAGAGCGGGGCAGTATGTCCGCCGCCGCGCGCGATATTGGCATCGGACAGCCGGCGGTGAGTGAGAGGATAGAGCGGCTGGAGGCTCACCTTGGCACCCGTCTGCTGCGGCGAAACACGCGCCGAATGTCCCTGACCGACAGCGGCGCTTTATTCTATGAGCGCAGTAAAGTCGCGATTTCAGCGGCAGATCTTGCGCTGGCGGTCGTGGATGAGCGGGTGGCATTAAAAGGGCTGATTCGTATCGCGGCGCCCTATGGCGCGGGGGAGGAAGTCCTGATGCCCGCCTTGTTAAAGCTGAGAGCAAAATACCCTGAGCTAAATATTGAGCTGATCCTGAATGATCGTGTCATCGATCCGGTGACGGAAGGCGTCGATATTTCGTTGCGGCTTGGCGACCCCGGCGAGGGCGATTTTGTGGCGCATCCGCTGGGTGATGTGCGGCGGGTGCTGGTTGCTTCGCCAGATTATCTGATGCGAAACGGTACGCCAGCCTCTCCGGATGAACTTATCCATCACGCCTTTGCGCGAGTTTCCGGCCTGTTTAACGACGGCCGTCTGCCGCTTATTTCGCAAAATAACCAGATTGTTAGTGCCCGCCTGAACGTGGTGTTCAGCGCTAATCACTGGCGGCCGCTTTACACGATCCTGAGGGCAGGGGAAGCCATCGGCGTGCTGCAGTATCCGGTATGCCAACAAGCGCTGCAAAGCGGCCAGCTCGTCTCGCTGCTGCCGGAATACACCGTCCCGTCGTTCAGCGCCTTTTTACTTTATCCGCCGATCAACAAAGCCTCCCGCGAGGTCAGCGCCTGTGTTGCTTTCCTGAAAAGCGAGCTCGCAGAGACGTTGCAGGAGAATATTACCTAACCTCTCAGGCTACGAAAGCCGGTGGATCAAACGCGGTAATCGGCGGGAGTACTTCGCGCCAAAGCTCTATTTCCACCCGGCAGCTTTGGGCGCTACAGCCCTGACCTAGGCGCGAAGAACCGCGATCCTCGGTCAATACGTTCGGGTTACCGTGCTTGTCCAGCGAACCTGGCATGGAAGGATCCAGTGGGTCATACCAGGCGCCGGTCGAGATCTGAACCACGCCCGGCAGGATCTGGTCGCTGATATGGACGCCGGCCAGAATGGCCCCCCGACCATTGAAGACCTTTACCACCTCCCCTTCCTGAATGCCGCGTTTTTGCGCATCGGTTGGGTGCATCCACAGCGGCTCGCGCCCCTGAATTTTCGTGGCCCGGCTAACGCTGCCGTGGTCGTACTGACTGTGCAGTCGGGTGCGTGGCTGGCTGGAAAGCAGATGTAAAGGCCAGTGCTTAGCCTGCTGTTGCTGATAAGCCGCCTCTTCTTCATCCCAAAACGGAAAGCCCGGGCACTCCCGATAGCCGAACCCGGCCACGGTCGCTGAATAAAGCTCGATTTTTCCCGACGGCGTGGACAGCGGAAAGCGATCGGGATCGGCGCGAAAATCGGCCAGGAAGATTTGTGGCTCAGTGGGAGGCGTGAACTCCAGTTTGCCCTGTTCCCAGAAGGTGTCAAAAGAGGGAAGCTCCACGCCATCTTCCTGCGCTCTCTCCCGCGAAGATTCATACAGATGCGGCAACCAGTCAGCTGCGGTACGTCCTTCGCTGAAGGTTTCGTAAAAGCCCAGCCTTTTCGCCAGCCCGCAGAAAATGGTGTAGTCATCCTGAGCTTCAGCCAGCGCCGGTATTTGCTGGCGCATGGCAATCATAAAGCCGTCGTGGCTGCCGCTGCCGATATCGTCGCGCTCGAGGGAAGTGGTCACCGGCAGCACAATATCGGAAAACTTTGCCTGCGCCGTCCAGTACTGCTCGTGGGCAACGATGGTTTCCGGGCAGCGCCAGGCTTCAACCAGGCGGTTGAGATCCTGATGATGATGGAAAGCGTTGCCGCCCGCCCAGTAGACGAGGCGGATGTCGGGATAATGGCAAAGCTTGCCATCAAATTCATATTCACCGCCGGGATTCAGCAGCATGTCCGATAAGCGAGCTACAGGGATTGCCGTTTTTATCTTGTTCTCACCGGCAGGAAGGCGAGGGCCAGAGAAAGGCACCCGTGCAGCCCCGGCAAGGTTGGTACAGGCATAGCCGAAAGCCAAACCTCCCCCGGGCGTACCAATCTGGCCAAGCAGGGAAGTCAGCGCCACGGTTGCCCAGTACGCCTGTTCTCCCTGGCGGGCGCGCTGAATGGACCAGGAAATATTGATCATCGTGCGCTTGCCCGCCATGGTACGAGCCAGCGTTAAGATTTGTTCGGCATCAATGCCGGTAATGCCTGCCGCCCAGTCTGCGGTTTTAGGCACGCCGTCGTGTTCGCCGAAAAGATAACGGCGCAGCTGCTCGAAGCCGACGGTATGGCTGCTGATAAAGGCCATATCGTGTAGGGACTCTGCAATCAGCGTATGGCAAAGCGCCAGCAGCAGTGCTGTATCTGTGCCGGGGCGAATCGCCAGCCAGCGGGCGCTTTCTACTGCACTGAGATCGTTTTGTACCGGGCTGATGTTCACGAACTGCACGCCATTTTGCTCAAGACGTTCAAGCCAGTGCTTCAGCATGTGGTCGTTTGCGCCACCGCCGTTTACCTGAGCGTTTCTGAGCGGCAACCCGCCGATGGCCACGAACATCTCGCAATGTTCTGCCAGCACCGAGAAATGAGTGTGTTGCTTATGCAGCGGGCTTAACGGGCCAAGAATATGCGGAAGGATCCGTTCTCCGGCCGCGCTGCTGTAGGTATTTGTACTGGCGGTGTAGCCGCCAAAGCCTTTAAGAAAACGGTGCAGCTGGCTTTGGGCATGGTGAAAGCGCCCGGCGCTGGCCCAGCCGTAAGAGCCGCCAAAAATCGCCTCGTTGCCAAAGCGTTCCTGCACTGAACGGAGATCTCGCGCCAGCAGATCCAGCGCCTGCTCCCAGCTCACCTCGACAAACGGTTCTTTGCCCCGGCCTTCACGAGAAGCCGGGCCGTTTTGCAGATAGCCCAGGCGAACCGCCGGGCGGCGAATACGCGTATTGCCGGTGACAGCGTCCGCCAGAGACTGTCCGATACGGGAAGGATTTTTGTCCCAGGATACGGGAGAAATGGCGGCAATACGCTTGCCTTCGGTGGTGACCTGGTAGGTTCCCCAGTGCATTACCGCCAGCTGATGTTCCGCTTTCATGCTTATACCGCGCGTTATCGATAGGGCTAAAGCGGCATCATACGGGGAGGTGGGAGCAAAGAGGAAATTCATCTGGCGATGAAAAATCAGGTAAATGGGCAGAACTTTAGCGAATACTGTTTCATTTATATAGACTGGCAGGATTTATAATTAACCGGTGAGGATATATCGTCGTTTAATTTTATTTTAAGGTGTTTTTGTTGTGCTGAGAAATTAATTAACCCGCAAGTTTAATGTGGTTGAATTATTTTCTTGTTGTATGTTTTACATGTGTTTTTTTCATGTTCATCCACCTCATTCTAAAGTGACTTAATGCCATCGCTGTGAAAGTATAAGATATATCTATTTTTTATTTTGGCTTGATAAAGCTTGTTGTCATGCTGTCGCTTTAGTGAACGATGAATACAGGATAATTATAGCAATGAAGGTTCAAACAAAACTTTTATCTGCGGTTATTGGGCTGGTGTCACTGGCATCTGGCGCTGCTTTTGCCGCAGACACGCTTTCGTTACAGGGGAAAACAATCGGCGTTGCCGTGGTGGGCACTCAGCATTTTTGGGATCGTGAAGCCTACAAGGGCGCGACCGAAGAAGTGGAAAAGCTGGGCGGCAAGGTTATTGGCGTTGATGGCGGCAGAGACAACCAGGTTCATGCCAATAACCACGATATTCTGCTGTCCCGTAAGGTTGATGCGGTAATCAGTATTTTGGGCGACAGTGCCGTTGAGCCAAAATTCAAAGCATTGCGCGATGCAGGTATTCCGGTCTTTACCGTTGACCATGTTTCTCAGTATTCCGTGAATAATACCACGTCCGACAACTACACGTTGGGCTCAACCATTGGCCGTTATATGGCTGATGCGCTTGGCGGCAAAGGTAATGTTGCGGTATTTAATGCGTTCTCTAGTTCATTACGCATTTGCGGCATACGTTATGACCAATGGAAATATGTCCTGAAGGACTACCCGGATATTAAAATTATTCAGCCGGAGCTGGCAGAGCAATTTGCTAACTCACCGGAGGATGCGCGTAAGAAAACCCTCGAATTACTTAGTCAGTATCCGAAAGGCAAGCTGGATGCTATCCATGTTGCCTGCTGGGACCAGCCGGCTATCGGCATCGTTCAGGCACTGGAAGAGACCGGACGTGATAAAGACGTGAAGGTCACCGCTATCGACGCAGGCCCGGAAACGCTGGAAATCATGGCGGAAAAAGACAGCCCGCTGGTGGCCAACGTTGCCCAGCAGCCGCACCTGATTGGCCAGACTTCTGCCGAAAACGTGGCGCGCTACTTCGCAGGCCAGAAGCTGCCGATCCAGACCTTTATTCCGGTAATCCCGGTGAAAGGCCCGGATGAAGCCAAAGCGGTGTACAAAAAGCTGGGCTACGGTGAGCTGAAGTAGTGGACGCTGCAACACCGCAACGCGGTCTGGTGATGGACCGCATCAGTAAACGATTTGCCAATGTGACCGCGTTAAACGCGGTCACGCTGACGATAGGCCCCGGTGAAATTCACGGGCTTATCGGTGAAAACGGCGCGGGCAAATCCACCTTAATTAAAATTCTTGCCGGGGTTTATCAGGCCGATGGCGGCACGGCCACGCTCGACGGCGTCCCGCTTCCGCTTGGTAAGCCCTCGGCCATTGAGGCCCAGGGCATACGCGTTATTCACCAGGAACTCAATCTGATCCCACACTTTACCGTGGCCGAGTCGGTGTTTCTGGGGCAGGAATATCGCCGTGCCGGTGGGCTGCTGGACAGCCGCCGTATGCGGCAGGCCACAAAAGACTTTTTCCTGCGTACCTGGCAACTGGATCTCGACCCCGATCGCCTGATCCGGCAGTTGAGCCTGGCCGAACGCAAGCTGGTGCAAATTGCCAGAGCGCTGATCGACGGCGCGGCTAAGCTGGTGGTTTTTGATGAACCTACGGCCCCGCTTGAAGCCCACGAGGCAAGCCTGGTGTCCGATGCGATACTACGGCTCAAAGAGCAGGGCATCGCCATTCTGTACATCTCCCACTATCTCAACGAAATCGCCGCGCTGTGCGATGCGGGCACCGTGCTGCGCAACGGAGAAGTGGTGGGCTATCCGGATCGCGAAGTGTTGCAGAATACCGATGCCGTCATCCACATGATGGTGGGCAGAGAAATCGACCGGCTTTACGCCCCTCGTGAACATGAGGCTGATACCCCGGCCGACGAAACACCGCTGCTTGCCGTTCGCTCGCTTTCTGACGGGCAGCAGCTGCAGAACATCAGCTTCGAAATTCGCAAAGGCGAAATTGTTGGCGTGGCGGGGCTGCTGGGCGCGGGCCGGGACGTGCTGGTGGATACGCTTTACGGGCTGAATACGGCGAAAAAGGGCGAGATTGTTATAGAAGGGCGTTCGCGCCGAATCCGCTCGCCGCGACAGGCTATCCGGGCCGGTATGGCGCTGGTGCCGCGTGATCGCCGCCATCAGGGGCTGATCCTGCCGTTTTCGGCTACCGATAACATTAACCTTGCGTCGCTGCCGGACACGGCAACGTTTGGCTGGGAACACCGTTCCCGGGCGCTGCAAAAAGCCCGCGACTGGATAGAGCGGCTGAGCATTCGTCCTGCGCTCCCGGCGCTGCCGGTGCGCTTTATGAGCGGGGGAAATCAGCAAAAGGTGATTCTTGCCCGCTGGCTGGGGACCGACGCCCGACTGTTTATTCTCGATGAACCTACGCTCGGCGTCGACATTGGCGCACGTAGCGACATTTATCAGCGCACCCGCCAGCTTGCTGAACAGGGGCGTTCGGTGCTGGTTTCTTCCAGCGACGCGACCGAACTGCTTGGCCTGTGCGACCGCATTCTGGTGATGTGGCGTGGTGCGCTGGTGGCGAATTTGCCGACCCAGGGCCTGACGCTTGATGCGCTGCTGGCGACGATTAACGGTGGGCAGGAAAATCCGCTATGAGGACTGAAATTCGCCGTTTTGCGGCATACCGCTCCGTTGCTTTGTTTGAAAAATTCCCGCTGCTGCTGTTTGTTGGCCTGCTGGTCTGGCTAAGCATTCAGTCGCCGTGGTTCCTTAGCTGGCAGAACATCAGCCTGATGTTGGTGCAAAGCGTTCCGCTGGCTATTCTCAGCTTCGGCCTTGTTTGCGTGATTGCAGCAGGGGGAGATGACGTCGTCTCCGGCGGCATAGATCTTTCGCTCCCGGCCATTGCCGTGTTCGGCGTGGCGCTGCTCAGCCTGGGTATGACCGAATGGTTAACGCCGTGGCCGCTGCTATTGCTGCTGGTGGCGGCCCTGAGTCTGCTGTGCGGAGGCATCAACGCGTTGCTGGTGCTGGTTGCCGGGCTGCCGCCGCTGCTGGCCACGCTCTCAACCTCGGTGGCCTTTACCGGCCTGACCGATCTGCTTACCGGGCAGCGTCGGATTAGCGTCAGCGACCCACTGATGGTGGCCTTTCGTGACGGCAGCGTGCTGGGCATTCCCTATGCGCTGGTATATCTGCTGCTGGTGTTCATTGGCTTTCAGCTTCTGCTGCATCACACCCGCTTTGGCCAGCACTTGCAGGCGACGGGCGGTAGCAAAGACATGGCGCAGATGTCCGGGCTTAATGTGCGCCGTCTTATCCTCTCGTCCTGGCTTATTGCCGCCGTTGCGGCCGGGCTGGCGGTCTTCCCGCTGCTGGCTCAGGGGTCGGGCAGCTCCAGCGGAACCGCGACGCCTTTACTGATGGAGACGGTGCTGGCGACCTTCCTTGGCGCAGCCTTCTCGCGCCGCCGCGTGGTCACCGTTTGGGGAGCATTGCTGGGGGCTATCCTGGTTAACGCCTTGTCTAACGGCCTGGGGCTGCTGGGGGTAAATATCTTCTGGGTGGGCGCAATTAAAGGCGGACTGATTCTCGTGGTGCTGGCGGCTTCTGCCCTGCAGCAGAAAGGGGCCAATAAATAATGAAAGTTTTTTCTGCTCTGGCGGCAACGCTTCCGGCCGGTGAGTCCGGGAGAAAACCACTGGCCTGGCTGTCGCGCGCGGGCTTTGCGCTGGTCACGCTGTTTTTTATCGTCCTGTTCAGTTGGTCTAATCCGGTCTTCCTGACGCTGGATAACTGGAGCAACCTGCTTCAGGGCAGTGCCATTCTGCTGATTGTGGCGCTGGCGATGACGCTGATTGTCAGCGCTGGCGCGATCGATCTTTCCGTCGGTGTGGCTATCGACTTTGGCGCCATGCTGGCGCTGATTGCCCTCAAAACCTGGCAGCTTCCCTGGCAGGTGGCGGTGCTGTGCGCCCTGCTGGGCGGCGTGATGATAGGCCTGGTCAACGCTTTTCTTATCCTTGCCTGCCGCATCAAGCCGTTTCTGGCCACGCTCGGCACCTGGTTCATTGCCAGCAGCGCCGAACGTATTTATACCGACGGCGGCGGGGCGATTTCCTGGCGGCGCATGGCTCCTGAGTATCATGATTTAGCCGTGGGCAATGTTTGGGGGATCCCCACGCCGGTGCTTATCGTGTTGGTGGTCTGGCTCGCCGCCTGGCTGCTGACCGAACGAACGCTGTTTGGTAAGCGGGTACGTGCGATTGGTCAAAACAGCGAAGCCGCGCGTATCGCCGGGATAGCCGATAAACGTACGCTCTTCTGGGTGCTGATTGCTGCCTCGGCAATGTGCGCCGTCGGCGGCATTATTTTGTCCGCCAACCTGCGCCAGTTTACGCCGCTTGCCGGGCAGTCTTACCTGATGGATGCCATTGCCGCCGTGTTTATCGGCACCGCATTCCAGCGGCAGGGGCGCGTCAGCATGGGCGGCACGCTTGGCGGCGTGCTGTTCCTGGCGATTATTGATAACGGCCTGAACCTGATGGGGCTGAACTACCTGGTAAAAGACGCGCTGGTGGGCGTGATTCTGGTGGTGGCGCTGGCCGTTTCCTTCTGGCAGGCTCGCCTGCGTCAGGAGCACCGGTGAGGGCGCTATGAGCAAATTTGATGCCGTTTTCGTGGGGCTGACCATCCTTGATATTGCTGGTCGCCCTGTAGTGGAGATCCCCCCGGGCGGCGGCGTGCAGTTTATCGAGCAAATTCGCCTGAACCCGGCGGGGACAGCGGCCGGGGCCTTGGTAAACGCCGCTAAACTGGGGATCCGTACTTCAACCGTGGCCTGCCTGGGCGAGGACGAAAAAGCCGAATTTATTCTGGGCAACTATCGCCGCCTGGGCATTGACTGTTCGCTCATTCAGCGCACGTCACACATAGAGACGTCGGCGACGATTCTGCCCATTCGCCCCAACGGCGAGCGGCCCGCGCTGCATTGCCGGGGCGCGTCAGACGAGCTGTTCGTCGCCGAGGCCGATTTCGATAAGGTGCTGGACACTCTTTATCTGCACCACGGCGGCACCGGGCTGCTGGCGGCCATGGACTCTGGCCAGAGCGTCCGTTTGCTGGCCGCGGCGAAAGCGCGAGGAGTCATCACCAGTTTTGATTTAATCGCCCCTGATGAAAATACGCTGGCGCTATTACGCCCGCTGTTGCCGCATGTGGATTATTTTATGCCCGCGCTCGAAGAAGCGGCGTTTATCTCCGGGCTTGTGGAGCCAGCAGAAATTGCTGATTTCTTCCTCTCGCTGGGCGCGAGATGCTGCATTTTTAAAGACGGAGTGCGCGGCTCCTGGCTGTTCAGCCGGGAGGAAAAACACCATATCCCGGCCTATAGCGTCACGGCGAGCGACACAACCGGCTGCGGCGACGGCTACTGCGGTGGGTTTATCGCTGCGCTCGCGCGGGGGCTTTCCGTAAAAGAGGCCTGCAGGGTCGCTTCCGCAACCGCCGCGCTGGTAGCGACCGGATTAGGCTCCGACGCTGGCGTGGTGAACTGGGAACATCTGCAGGATTTTATGGCGACCACGCCTTTGCTGGCGTAATAAAAAACAGGCCTTAAGGCCTGTTTTTTTGGTTAGTGCCAGGCGTATAGCAGCGGCTCTCCGGCAACAAAGCGCTGGAGATCGGCGGCAATCATCGCGGTGTGCTTCTGGATGCTTTCGCGGGTGGCGCCGGCGATGTGCGGCGTAATAATGACGTTATCCAGCTCGCTGATAAACGGGTGATTACGCCACAGCGGTTCCTGGTGGTAAACGTCCAGCGCCGCGCCGCCGAGTGGCCCATGGCGTAAGGCTTCGATGAGGTCGGTTTCCACAACCACGGAGGCGCGGGAGGTGTTGATTAACTTCGCGCCCGGCTTCATGCTTTGCAGCAGAGAGGCATTGACCAGGCCCTCGCTGTGCGGCCCGCTGCTCAGGTGCAGACTAACAATATCTGACTCGCGGAACAGCGCTTCCAGCGTGGTTTTATGCAGACCTGGCTCGTCGATATCTTCGGCGGCGACAAACGGATCTACCACCAAAATATTCATCCCGAAAGCGCGGGCAATACGCGCCACGCGGCGGCCAATATTGCCGTAGCCAATCAGCCCCAGCGTTTTATTCCGTAATTCTCCGCCCTTAAAAACTTCGTACGGACTTTCCGGGCTAACGTCCCACACCACATCTTTGCGCAGGCCGGACTGGGTTTGCTGCTCGCTTTGGTTTTCACGGGTAAACTCCCCGCGCTTAAGGGCCGCATGCGACTGCGGAATGTGGCGCATCAGGCCGAGCATCAGGCCCAGCGTGAGTTCTGCTGCAGCATCGGCGTTGCGTCCTGGCGTGTAAAGCACGGTGATGTTACGTGCCCGAGCAGCCTGAACGTCAATGTTGACCGGGTTAGCGCGGGTGCAGGCGATAACCTTCAGGTTAGGGCAGCTGTTTATTACTTCGGCGGTAATGTCGTCATAGCTGGTAACAATCACCCCAGCGTCGTGGGCCAGGTCGATAATCTCTGATGCCTGAAGCTTAGGTTTGCCGATGGCCCAGCCCTCGACAACCAGTTCGCCAAGCTGGCTAAAGGGTTCAAGGCTGCCTGCATACTCGGCGGTAAAGACGATTTTCATTGTGCATTATCCTGAGAGAGACTTTGTAAGGCCTGGTGCCTGGCCTGCCATACCGGCTGGAGCTGTTCGCGCAGCAGGCGGAATACCGGGAACAGTGCCCGATAGGCGGCATGGGCCTGAGGCTGGGGCAGATAGCGGGTTTGTTCGATTGCCGGATAGCGTTCCAGCGCATCAACGCTGCGGGCGGCAAGCAGCGCCGCGCCTCGGGCGCTGAGTTCGTTAAAGTGGCTGGCGATGACCGTGCGTCCGGTGCAGTCGGCGATAATTTGCAGCCAGGTGGCGGAAGCTGCTCCGCCGCCGGTGAGATACAGGTCGCCTTCGCTGGCATAGCCCGTCAGCGAATCCACAATGGCATAGGCCAGCCCTTCAAAAACGGCGCGTTGAAGCGCCGCGCGGGACGTGTGCTGGTCAACGCCAAAAAAACCTGCGCGGGCGGTGGGGCTGTAAAACGGGGCGCGTTCGCCGTTCAGGTAAGGCTGCCAGAAAACGCCGCCGCTGCCCGGCGGAATAGCGGCAATCTCTTGTTCCAGCGCCACTAAGTCCGGCGTCAGGGAAATATGCTGCTGCAGCCAGTCGATATTTGGCGTTCCGGCCTGCATCGGGAACAGGTTAATAAAGCTGCCTCGTTCGGTATGGGTCACAAAACGGGTGCCGCTGCTGACGGTTTCTCGCCCGTGGCAAACGACGCCTGTGCAGCAGGTGGTGCCGAGAATGGTGTAAATATCGCCGTCATGAATCGCGCCACAGCCTAGCGCGGCGCTGCATACGTCCAGCGCACCTGCGGCAACCGGTGTCTCAGGCGGCAGGCCACAAAGCAGGGCGGCGGCTTCGCTTAAGCTACCTGCCTGGGCGTCAGGGCGAAGCAGGGGCGGAAAACGGTTTTTCAGAAAATCAATACCCAGAGCCTGCAGGGCGAAATCGGAAATCTCGCCGGTTGACTGGTTCAGCAGCGAAGCGCTGGTATCCGTCAGCTCAAGAGCGGCGACCTGGGTCAGGCGAAAGCGAATCCAGTCCTTGGCGAAGAAAATATAGTCGGCGGCGGCCAGGCGTTCGGGCTGATTTCGCTTGAGCCAGCAGAGCTGCAGGCTGGTGTTACAAGGCTGCAGCTGAGAGCCTGTTTCATCGAACAGGGCTTTGTCCAGATCCGGGGACTGCAGAAGTTCGTCCATCAGCGCCCGGCTGCGGGTGTCGCTCCAGAGTATGCCCGGGCCAACCGGATTACCGTTTTTGTCGCTTAGCCAGACGCCTTCGCCCTGGCCCGCCAGACCGATTGCTTTGAGTTTGCCCTGTTGGAGTGCCGGGCAGTCGGCCACTTCCCGCAGCGTGCGCACGACCGACTGCCAAAGCTGCTCCATGTCCTGCTCGGCGTAGCCCTGAGGGGAAAGGGTTGGCGAGGTGTTTTCCGCCGCGCTGGCCACCGCATGGAAATTGCTGTCAAACAGCACGGCTTTTACCCGCGACGTGCCGATATCAATACCCAGGAAATACTCCATACCTCAAGCCTCACGCTAGCGAACAGAAACAGGAATACGACGGTTAATCACGCTCGTACAGGCGGCGCTGCATTTCGCATTCAAACAGGAATTCAAGCCCTTCGAGCTGGCGGCGCGCCTCTGCAACGTCTTTGCCCCAGCAGGTCAGGCCGTGACCGCGCAGCAGGAAACCGTAGTTTAGGGGCGTCTGTTTGGCATGCTGTTCAATGCGTTTTGCCAGCGCGTCGATGTCCTGATCGTTATCGAAGATGGCAATCGGCACCGTGTTGAGGTGCGTCTGCTGGCCGGTAAGGGTTTTTTGCATTTCATAGCCGCTGATGTTCAGGGCAGGGCCTTTCTCAATCCGCGACAGGACGGTGGCGTTCACGGTGTGAACGTGAAGCACCACGTTTGCCTCCGGAAAGAGACGATAAACCAGCGTGTGCAGCCCGGTTTCGGCAGAAGGTTTACGCCCGGATGGGGCTTGATTAGTGGCAATGTCTACCTGAAGGAAATCCTCGCTGGTCAGGCTGCCTTTGTCGCGGCCGGATTCACTCAGCCAGCACCACTCGGCATCCTGACGAATAGACATATTGCCGCCCGTCGCCGGAGCCCAGCCTTTAGCGCCAATCCAATGACAGGTGGTGACCAATTGCGCGAGTCTTTCTTGCCACATACGGTATTCCTCAATGCTTTTTAGTTTAACTGTCTAGCCGTCTAAATGGCTGTTTACATGATGCTATCATTGTGTGAACACACGGGCAACACTTGCCGGGTTATAAGATATATCGAGCAAATCAGCGGTTTTTCACCGAGTTTTCTCCTGTGACTGGGCGGTTTCGCTTTACAGTCGAAACGTCGCTTTGCATACATTGGTTTTGTTATGTTATAACGTAACAAATTAACGGTAAGACGATGCGTGCTATGACGGTCACCTCAATGTTATGCCCTAAAACGCTGCCTGATATTCAGTCACTCAGAAGCCACGAATTCGACACGGCCCTGTCCTGGGTCGGCATGGAACAGATCGATCTTCCGGTTGAGATTGCCGGACGCCCGCTGACGGCCAAAGTTAGCGCAGGCATTAATCTGCTCAGCACGCCGGAAGCCGAGAAGGGGATCCACATGTCCCGACTTTATCTGCTGCTGGACGAGCTAACCCAGGGCGAGGTTACGCCTGCCGCGCTGCGCAATTTGCTGGGTAAATTTCTGGTTTCTCACCAGCGCAGCAGCAACCGCGCGAGCGTTGAAATTGCGGGCGAGCTGCTGCTGTCCCGCCGATCTTTAACCTCTAATCACTTTGGCTGGAAGGCTTATCCCATCCGCGTGCAGGCAGAGCGTGGAGAAACGTTTACCGTCACGCTGCGAGTGGGGATGCCTTATTCATCTACCTGTCCCGCATCGGCGGCGCTCAGCCGTAATCTCGCCCAGCAGCAGTTTCAGCGGGACTTTGCCGGGCGAAGCGACAACATCTCTGTTGAAGAAATGATGGCCTGGCTGGGCGAAAAGGGGATGCCGGGCACGCCCCACAGCCAGAGAAGCTGGGCATGGATTGGCTGCCAGTTGAAGCCGGATGTTGCCACGCTGCCTTTCGAGGAGCTTATCGACCGCGGCGAGGCCGCGCTTGGAACGGCGGTGCAGACGGTGGTTAAGCGCGGCGACGAACAGGCTTTCGCCCTGGCCAACGGACAAAATTTGATGTTTTGCGAAGACGCCGCTCGCCGCCTGAACAAGGCGATGCTGGACGCGCCTTTCAGCGCCGCTTTTACCCTCCGCGTTGAGCATCAGGAAAGCCTCCATGCGCACAATGCGGTGGCTCATATTCACTGGACAGGAAATCACCATGTTGCGTAAAAATCCCTCCGGCCACCTGCCACAGGTCTCTCCCAAAGCGTATATCGACCCTACGGCGGTCATTTGTGGCCGGGTCATTATTCATGACTATGTGTATGTCGGGCCTTATGCGGTGATCCGCGCCGACGAACTGAACGCCGAAGGGGATATGGATCCTATCGTTATCCATTCCCATTCGAATATTCAGGACGGCGTAGTGATTCACTCTAAAAGTGGTGCCCCGGTCACTATTGGCAGCGGCACGTCAATTGCTCACCGGGCAATTGTCCACGGCCCTTGTCGGGTCGATGAGCGCGTATTTATCGGCTTCAACAGCGTGCTGTTCAACTGCCACGTACAAACCGGCTGCGTCATTCGCTATAACGCCGTGGTGGATGGCGTCACGCTGCCGAAGCAAACCTATATTCCGTCCACCGAACGCGTGGGGCCGGACTCTGATTTAACCCAATATTCACGCGTTGACCCTGCCTCGGTGCAGTTTTCAGAAGAGGTGGCGAACACCAACGTCAAGCTGGTGGAAGGTTACCAGCTGCTGCGCAATGAGTTCTGAGTATGCATCTTTCATCCGCAGAGCCAGAGCTGAGCGTTTCCCTGCGATCGATTGCCCGTCCGCAGGGCGAGTCCTGGCCGGTAGCGATAAATTTTCAGCTGCTTAAAGGCGAGCGGCTCACGGTGATTGGGCCCAACGGTAGCGGCAAAACGTCGCTGCTGCGGGCGCTGAGTCAGGAGCTAAAGATTGAAGGGGAGATAACGCTTGCGGGCCGCCCCTTAAATAAGCTCAACCCGCTGCTGCGGGCGAAGCTCGTGGCGGTGATGTCGCAAAACGATCTCCCTGATTTGCGCCTGTCCATCGAAGATTATGTCGCACTTGGGCGGCTGCCTTTTGCCCGGGATATGCCTGAGCCAGAACATCGCTGCATTGTCTGTGGGGCGATGAAAGAGGTGGGTGTGCTTGGGATGCGGCATAAATCGCTGGCCTGCCTGTCCGGCGGTGAACGGCAGCGGGCGATTCTGGCGCGAACGCTGGCGCAAACTTCACGGCTGCTGTTGTTGGATGAACCGACCAACCACCTTGACCTGGCGGCGCGGGAAGAACTGCTGATGCTGGTGAAAGCTCGTGGTACCACGGTTATTGCCGTCTTGCACGATCTCAACTTAATCGAAGGGTTTGCCGACAAGGTTCTTATTTTGTCTGCGGGGCAACAGCGGGCTTTTAACGTGCCTGACGCTGCCCTGAGTACCGAAACCCTTCGCCCCGTTTTCGGCCTCGACAGCTTTACCGTCGACCATCCTGGCCAACAAGGCAGACGAGTCCGTTTTTTTGAACCTTCACGCCCACGGTAACTTTTCAGGGATCGTTATGATGTTAAAAATCGCTACCGGCTTTTTGCTTGCTTTTACCTCCTTTACAGCGCTTGCCTCCGGCTTCCCGGTGACCATTACTAGCTGCGGCAAACCCGTGGTGTTTAACGCGGCGCCTAAGCGTGCGGTAATAAATGACCTGAACATGTCAGAAATGGCTTTCGCCCTCCATTTGCAACCGCAGATTGTGGGTCTGACGGGCATCTCAGGCTGGTACAAAATGACGCCAGAATTTAAGCAGCAAATGGGGACGATCCCTGAGCTTGCGCCCAAATATCCCTCGCTTGAAACGCTGCTGGCCGCCGAACCAGACTTCTTCTTTGCCGGCTGGAATTACGGCATGAAGGTGGGGGGCGATGTAACTCCCCAAAGCCTGGCGAAATACGGCATCAAAACATTTGTGCTCAGCGAAAGCTGCGCCATTTCCGGCGAAAGCAAAACCAAAGCGACCCTGGATCTGCTCTATAACGATGAGCTTACGCTGGGCAAAATATTTGGTAAGGCAGAGGCTGCTCAAAAGCTGGTTGATGGCTGGAAGGCGCGGCTGGCTGCCCTCCCCAAAGCGCAGCCAGGCGCAGTGCCGCCGAAAGTCTTTGTTTATGACTCCGGGGAAGACAAGCCGTTTACTAGCGGAAAATATGCCATGCCGCAGGCCATTATCGAGGCCGCAGGTGGCAAAAACGCAATGGAAGGGCTGGACACCAGCTGGGGCACAACATCCTGGGAAAGCGTTGCGGCGACTGAGCCGGACGTGATTATCCTGCTGGATTACCAAAACGGCGGTGGGGCTGATTCGCTGCGCCTGTTCCTTGAGCGCCACCCGCTGATGAAGCTCACCCCGGCGGTTAAACAGCACCGTTACCTGAAGCTGCAGTACGCCGAATTGACGCCCGGCCCGGCAAATATCGCCGCGGTTGAGAAGCTCGCTCACGTTCTGTTCGCGGCACAGTGATGTTTATAGTTTCCCGTTACTGCCGGGCCGCGTGCCTGGCCGTGTTTCTGATCGTACTTTTTGCGGCGCTTAGTCTGACTGAGGGCGCTGTCCGGCTGTGTCTGCATCAGGTGGCAAGCGCGCTGCAGCCCACTGCGACGGACGTTTCACCGATGATTCGCGGCATTGTGCTGGATATCCGGCTCCCAAGAACACTGCTGGCCCTGATGACCGGGGCGGGGCTTGCCGTGGTCGGCGCTTTGCTGCAAACCGCCACGCGCAATGAGCTGGCGGATCCTTTTTTGTTCGGGCTTTCTTCGGGCGCCTCCGCCGGTGCGGTGCTGGTTTTTACCCGTTTTGGCGACTTCTTCGGCGGCTGGACGCTGCCGGTGGCGGCCTTTTGCGGCGGGCTGCTTTCTTCCCTTGCGGTGCTGTCCTTGTTCCAACTCAAGCGCGAGCGGGGAGCGGAAACGCTGATCATCTGTGGGCTGGCCATCTCCTTTTTGTTCGGGGCATTAACCAGCTACCTGATATTTGCCGGTGACCAGCGCACCGCCAGCTCGGTATTGTTTTGGTCGCTCGGCGGCCTGGGGCTGGCTCGGTGGGATAACCTGGGATTTGCACTGGGCGGCTTGCTGCTGTTAGCCACATTTTGCCTGCTGAGATGGCGGTCGCTGGATGGATTACTCGCGGGCGATCGCACGGCATTTTCGCTCGGTATCAACGTCAACCGCCTGCGCACCGAAATCTTTCTGTGCTGCGCATTTTCTACCGCCATTTTCGTGGCGCTGACCGGCGTGATTGGCTTTGTCGGGCTGATGGTGCCGCATCTCTGCCGACATTTTTCCGCCATTAAGCATGCCAGACTGCTGCCTTTGTGCGCCCTGGCCGGGGCCTGTTTATTGTGCGGCGGCGATTTGGTTAGCCGTGTGCTGGTTGCGCCGCAGGAGCTGCCCATCGGCATTATTACCGCCGGAATTGGCGGGCTGTTTATCGTTGTGATGGTTGCCCGACGCTAGCGCAGCCTTTTTAAGCCGGAGAAAACGACTAATGAAACCTCTGTTACTGACCAACGCGCTGATGATGAATGAGGATCGGCGTTACCAGGGCGATTTACTCATCGTGGATGGGCGAATTGAAAAAATAGCCGCTGCGATTACGGCTCGCTCAACGTGGAGCGTGCTCGATCTTGCCGGGAAATGGCTGCTGCCGGGCATGATTGACGATCAGGTGCATTTTCGCGAACCGGGGTTGATGCATAAGGGCACGATAGCCAGTGAGTCACGCGCGGCGGTGATGGGCGGGATCACCAGCTATATGGAAATGCCCAACGTTTCGCCGCCAACCACCACAAGACAGGCGCTGGAAGGCAAATTTCAGCGGGCATCCGCATGCTCACTGGCGAATTACAGTTTCTATTTTGGCGCCACTAACGACAATCTTGAAGAACTTAAGGCGCTGTCAGCCGATGCGGCCTGCGGCGTGAAAGTATTTATGGGGGCCTCCACCGGCAACATGCTGGTGGATGATGAACGTATCCTGGAGGCCATTTTCCAGCATGCGCCAGGGCTGGTGGCCACGCATTGCGAAGATACGCCGACCATTAAACGTAATGAGGCGCTGTGGCGAGAGCGATATGGGGAGCAGATCCCGGCTGCAGAACATGCGGCCATTCGCTCGGTAGAGGCCTGCCTGTTGTCTTCGTCCCGGGCGGTTGCGCTGGCTAAAAAACACGGCACGCGGCTTCATGTGCTGCATGTCACCACGGCCGATGAGCTGGCGCTGTTTGAGCCCGCGCCCACGCTTGAAGCCTTACGCAGAAAAACGATTACGGCGGAAGCCTGTATCCATCACCTCTATTTTAATCAGGATGATTACACGGCGCTGGGGCACAGGCTGAAGTGCAACCCGTCGGTGAAGGGCCAGGAACACCAGCGGGCGCTATGGCAGGCGGTTAAGGCGGGCGTGATTGATATTATTGCGACCGATCATGCGCCGCATTTACTGGCGGAAAAGCAGAATGATTATTTCTCTGCACCTTCGGGATTGCCGCTGGTGCAGCATGCGCTGCCCGCGTTGCTGGATATGTGTGCCAGAGGGATCTTTACACCTGAACTTATCGTCAGAAAAACCAGTCATGCGGTGGCCGAGCGCTTTCAGATTAAGGATCGCGGTTATATCCGGGAAGGTTACTGGGCCGATCTGGCGGTGATCAACCCGTGGAAACGAATCAGCATTGAGAGCGGCAACATTGCCTACAAATGCGGCTGGTCACCCTTCGAAGGGCACACCTTGCAGGGCGGCGCGGTTGAAAGCACGTTGGTGAACGGGCGGCTTGTCTGGGATGGCGAGTCCGTTGCCGAGGGAATTTACGGTCATGCGCTGGCGTTTAACCGCTAACGTTCGCGAGGGTTGAACAGATCTTCGATGTAATGCATTAGCTCAGACATTTGTTGCAGGATATTGGCGCTGTCCACGATCAGCGCTCCCCAGAGCACAATCAGCGCGGCAACCATTCCGGCGGCTGAATAGTAAAACAGTTTCATCACAGCATCATATTGGCAGGAATTTGCCCCATTATAGCGAGACATTACGGCCTGTCAGTAAATGATGGGCAGATGCCGCCGGACATCTGCCCTGGTAAACTAGCGGGCGTAGCGAGGGGCGGGTGTGCCTACACCTGCTGCATCAAACATGGCCTGCGCCGTAGTGGCATAGGTTTCCCACAGGCTGAGATCGTGTAATGGCGGGATGGTGACCGCTTCACCGCTATCCAGCCCCGCCAGCGCAGAATCCACCAAATCATCCACTTTCATCACCGCACCTTCCGGCAGCGAGTCCACCGACACGCCAGCGCGATCCCAAATTTCCGTTGCCGTGGCCGCCGGCAGCACCGCCTGAATACGAATGCCGGTACCGGCCGCTTCGGCCTGCAGAACTTTCGTCAGGTTCAAAACATAGCCTTTTGTGCCGCTGTATACCGCGCTACCCACCCAGCTCTGTACTGCCAGAATCGACGAGATATTGATCAGTGTGCCGCTGTTCTTTTGCTGGAAATTAAGCAGGGCGGCATGGCTCAGGCGAGTTAACGCCGTGATGTTCAGCGTGATAAGTGCCTGATGCTGTTCCACGCTGGCGGCGGTAAACGCTGCGCTGTGGGCGGTGCCTGCGTTGTTAACCAGCACGCTGATGCGTGGATCTTTAAGCGCCTCCTCAACGGCAGCGATGTCCTGGTCGTTAACCAGATCGGCTTTTAGCGTAGTCACGGCTATGCCGTGGCGGGCTTCAAGCTTTGCGGCCAGATCGCGCAGGCGATCTTCGCGCCGGGCAACCAGCAGTAAATCAAAACCACGGGCCGCGAAACGATCGGCATAAACCGCACCAATACCGGAAGACGCGCCGGTAATTACCGCGACAGAACGGGAGTTAGCCATAAAACACCTCACAAGAAGTCGAATAACATTGGTTTGGTTTCATAATGAAACCATGAGGTGAATGTAAATATGTTGGTTTTATTATGCAACCAAATTGAGGTGATTTTTTTGTTATGCGCAGGAATTGATAAAGAGGAAATCAGTAAGCACCTGAATAACAGATGCTTAGTGGTCAGGAGGAAGGGCGTGCCTGAGTGACGATTTCGCCCGACTGCAGCTCGCGGCCGTCTTCGGCCTGTAAGGTCAGCTTGCGGATGGGGCGATGCTGCTGGCTGTCTACCAGCACGCTGCGCGTCTCGTCTTTAGCATACAGATTTTCGCAGCCCCACTGGGAAAGGGCGGCCAGCACGGTTTGCAGCGCCCGGCCTTTCTCCGTCAGCACGTACTCGCTCCAGGCGCTGCCGTCCGAGGCCGGGCGAAGCTCAAAAATGCCGTTGTCGACGAGCTGTTTGAGGCGAACAGTCAGCATATTTTTGGCGATGCCGAGGTTCTTTTGGAATTCACCGAAGCGAGACATGCCGTTCAGCGCATCGCGCACGATAAGCAGTGACCACCAGTCGCCGATCACGTCCAGCGTGCGGGCAACCGAACAGACGCTGTCTTCAAGGCTTTTGCGTTTCATCATTCCTCCCGATGGGCTTGTCAGGTTCTATTATAAAACTTTTTGTTGAGAGGCTGAGCGGTAATTTCAATGATACCAGGCGGCCAGCGTGCGGCGCAGGCCGTCTATCAGACGCTGCTTCCATTCCACGGTGGACGTCCGGTACTGCAAAAACAGGCTGCCGATGGCCTGTTCTCCGGAAAGCGGCAGCGTAAAAAGCTGGGCTTTGTCATTCAGGGTATCAAACCACGGGGCAGGCACAATAGCCATCAGCGGGGCGTTACGCAAGGCCGGAGCAAGCTGGCCATAGTCGCTACAGATAAATGCCAGGCGGCGCCCAAACCCGGCACGCGCCTGCTGGCGATCGAGTTCGTTAATGTCCTGCGGCCAGGGGTGACAATAAAAATGTTCAAATTGCGCCAGCTCGTCAAAGGCCAGGGTTTCCCGCCCGCTGAGTCTGGAGCACAGCGGCTGGCCGAAAACGGCGATCAGCCGCGTGCTGCCTATACGTTCATAATGCAGGGCGCTGACGCGTTTTTGATGATCGCCGACGGCAAGCAGCAAATCTATTTTGCCTTCCAGCAGCTCATCCCGCCACGCCCGCCGTTCAAACGTCAGGCATTCAATCATAGCCCCGGCCTGATGCCCTTTGCGGGCGAGTTCAGGGGTGAGTAATACGTTAAGCGCCGGGGGCAGGACAAGACGAAAACGGCGCTCCTCCGTGTGTTCTTCACCAAATAACTCTTCATTGAGGGAGACAAAGAGCGGGATGAGACGCTCTTTTATGCCGAGTGCATAAGGCGTGGGAACCTGGGTATTTCCCTCCCGGCGAAAGAGCGGATCGCCCAGCGCGTCACGCAGGCGGGCAAGAGCATGGCTGACTGCGGACGGGCTAAGAGCCAGCTTCTGTGCCGTTCGGCTGGTTGAGCCAGTGGTTAACATCACGTACAGCACCTTCAGCAGGTTCATGTCTAATTGCAGGATATTCACGATATGAATTCTCAATTGCATCGGACTAAATTGCCCGGCAGTATACTGCGCCTCCTGACAAAAAGGAGCCACCCGTGAACCGTTATAGCCTGTTGTTTATCTGCATGATTTCGACCTTCTCTGCCGGCAGCATTGCGGCACTAAACCCAACGCAACCGCTGTCCGCCGCGCCGCCTTATTCGCTTTTTGAGGGTTGGGCCAAACCGGTTAAACCATTCCGCATGGCAGAAAATGTCTGGTATGTCGGCACCGAAAACCTCTCGTCCATTCTGATTACCACGCCTGAGGGCCATATCCTGGTGGACGGCGCGCTGGATGCCAGCGCCAGCGGCATCAAAGAGAATATGACTTCTCTGGGTTTTGATATTCGCGACGTGAGGTACATCCTCAATAGTCACGCCCGGCTCGATCAGGCCGGAGGGATAGCCAAACTGAAGCGGTGGAGCGGGGCGAAACTGGTTGCCAGTAAGGCGAATGCAGAGCAAATGGCGCGAGGAGGAAAAGAGGACTTTGCGCTTGGGGACGCGCTGCCGTTTCCGCCGGTAAGTACGGATAAAATTATTCACGATCGCGAGACGCTGACGCTCGGCGGTGTGACCGCGACGGCGCTGCTGACGCCGGGGCACCTGCCGGGCAGTACTTCATGGTTGTTTACTCTGCCCGGCGGCAGCAGGCTTATCTACGCCGACAGCCTGGCTACGCCGGACTACTATCTGGTGGCGAATAAAAACTATCCGACGCTGGTGGGCGATATTCGCCATAGCTTTGCCACACTTGCCGCGCAGAAGGTCGACATTTTTGTGGCGAATAAAGGAGAGCGCTTCGGCCTGGCGGAGAAACAGGCCCGGCTTGCCGCCGGAGATAGCAACGCGTTTATCGACAGGGACGGTTTACAACGCTATGTGGATCTCTCCCGGCAGCGCTTTGAAGCGCAGCTGAAACAACAAACGGAATAATAGGGCTTTTTGCGATCCGCCAGGCAGGTCGGCTGTCATTTTTCTGTCACAATATATTCTTCACATTTTATTAATCACTCCCTGAGGAATAAGTAATGAAGAAAAAAATTGTTGCCTCATTGCTGGCTGCCGCCTGTTTTGCCCCAGGCCTGGCGAAAGCGGACACCGTGCCGGACGGCTATCAGCTGCAGCAAGTCTTGCTGATGAGTCGTCACAACCTGCGTGCGCCGCTGGCCAACAACGGCAGCGTGCTTGAGCAATCTACCGCTCAGGCATGGCCGGAGTGGGATGTGCCGGGCGGGCAGCTCACCACCAAAGGCGGCGTGCTGGAAGTGTATATGGGGCATTACATGCGTGAATGGCTGGCGAGTCAGAATCTGGTAACCAGCGGCGAATGCCCGGCGCCGGATAGCGTTTATGCCTACGCCAACAGCCTCCAACGCACCGTCGCTACTGCGCAGTTCTTCATTACCGGCGCTTTCCCAGGCTGCGATGTGCCGGTACATCATCAGGAAAAAATGGGCACCATGGATCCGGTGTTCAACCCGGTTATCACCAACGACTCGCCAGAGTTTAAAGCCAAAGCCGTTCAGGCGATGGAAAAACAGCGCACCGAATACAAGCTGGCCGACAGCTACAAACTGCTGGAGCACATCGTCGGCTATAAAAACTCGCCAACCTGCAAAGAGAAGCAACAGTGTGAGCTGAACGGGCCAAAAGATGTCTTTAGCGCCAATGCAACTCAGGAGCCCGGCGTTAACGGTTCCCTGAAGGTAGGCAATGCCCTGGTCGATGCGTTCACGCTGCAGTACTACGAAGGCTTTCCGATGGATCAGGTGGCATGGGGAAAAATCAAAACGGCTGAACAGTGGCGAGTACTTTCCCAACTGAAAAACAGCTACCAGGACACCCTGTTTACTTCCCCGGAAGTGGCCCGTAACGTCGCGGCTCCGTTGGTGAAATACATTCAGAATGCGTTAACGTCCAAAGAGGCGGCTTCCGGGCCGAAAGTGACGCTAATGGTGGGGCATGACTCTAACATTGCTTCGCTGCTGACCGCGCTGCAGTTCAAGCCCTATCAGCTGCCGGGTCAGTATGAGCGCACCCCGATTGGCGGCAATATCCTGTTCCAGCGTTGGCACGATAAGAACAGCAACCGTGACCTGCTCAAAGTGGAATATGTTTACCAGAGCGCCGAACAGCTGCGCAATGGCGATGTATTAACCCTGAAGCATCCGCCAAAACGCGTCACGCTGCAGCTGGAAGGTTGCCCGACGGACGCTAACGGTTACTGCTCGTGGGATAAGTTTAGCGAAGTGCTGAATGAAGCCGTGAAGTAAGAAGAGGCTGCCCCCTTCCGGGGGCAGCGGAGAGTTTAAACGTTTTTGCGCTCGATGGTTTGTTCGCCCCAGAAGAGCGAGTCCTTATCCGTTTTAGCAAAGGCGAGCGGTAAAACCTCATCGCTCCCTTCTTCCCAAATTTTTTCGGCCAGCTTTTCGTCGTATTTCGCCAGCTCAAAAATGGCTTCTGCAATTTCTGGTGAGGTGTTGCGTAGACTTGCCCATTCGCCAACGTGATGGGCTTTTGCTTGCGATGTGGTCATCACTCCTCCGTTAACCTTTCAGTTTAACTGCCAGGCCCGCGACGTGCTCTCCCTGGTAACGGGCGATTGCCAACTCTTCCTGACTTGGCTGGCGTGAACCGTCGCCGCCGGCAATGGTTGTTGCGCCGTAAGGCGTGCCTCCGCGAACTTGAGAAACATCAAACAACTCCTGCGCCGCATAGCCGATAGGGACAATCACCATTCCGTGGTGGGCGAGCGTGGTCCAGGTGGAGGTGATGGTCTGCTCCTGGCCGCCGCCGGTGCCGGTAGAGCTAAATACGCTGCCCAGTTTGCCGTAAAGCGCGCCGGAAGCCCAAAGGCCGCCCGTCTGATCGAGGAAAGTACGCATTTGTCCGGCCATATTGCCGAAGCGGGTAGGAGTCCCAAAGATGATTGCGTCGTAATCGGCCAGTTCCTGCGGCGTGGCGACCGGCGCAGTGTGGGTTTTGCCGCCGGCTTTAGCAAAGGCTTCCGGGGCCATGGTTTCGGGCACGCGCTTTATCGTCACTTCCGCCCCATCGACCTTTTGTGCACCTTCTGCCACGGCCTTAGCCATGGTTTCGATGTGTCCATACATTGAATAATAAAGCACCAGTACTTTAGCCATCTTGCTTCACTCCTCAGTTGAACTGCAGTTTTGCTGCACTCCTTTAAAGATATGATCTGTGGCGCAGAGTGCAAACCTGAGTGTCCTTTCCTTGATACATCACAAGCGCAGGCGAAAATTTGACCCTGTAGCATTAGCTAACATTTTACTGGCTGTTTTTTGACCATGCATAAGAGCGACTTATGACGCCACGTTTGAAGGATAAAAGGAGAAGCTCACCGGCATGTTTCTGGATATGTCTGAATAGAAGCCAGAGTGTGCGGGTGCACTAAGCTTAGACCCACGCGGTAACGTTGACGGCAAGCTCGTCTGGCCGCGCAATAAAAGACTTCTCTTTTATTGAATGCAAGATGATGTCCTAAATCCGGAGGTTAGAAATGGCAAACCATCGTGGTGGTGCAGGTAATTTCGCTGAAGACCGAGAAAGAGCATCAGAAGCAGGCCGTAAAGGTGGCCAGCACAGCGGCGGTAATTTCAAAAACGATCCGCAGCGCGCCTCAGAAGCTGGTCAAAAAGGGGGTAAAAACAGCCACGGCAGCAAGAATAAATAGCCGTGGCTTTGTGAAGCGCACGGCGAATTAACGCTTGCGCCGAAAGCCCCCCAACCGCCGGTTTATCCGGCGGTTTTTTTATCCTCAAAATGCGAAGCCTGAATTTCTTAATTTTATTATTTTGTTTTAATTTAAATAATTAGGTGGCTGTTGTGATTCATGAATGCACTCGATGTGTTTACACTTGCCGTCAATTAATACTGGAAACTATAAGGAATTAGGAAAATGGCGATACCGGGTAATATGTGGCTATACGACGACGGCGGTGCGCTGATTAAAGGTGGCTGCGATGTAGAGAACAGGGAGTTCAGTATCGTTAATCGCAATCGTTGATTATTACTATCCAGCTTGCAGCAAAACGAACGCGTGACAAATACAACCTGATTGCACGACCGAAAGATCGTATACGGTGGACTTCATTCTGATGGACAAGATTGCAACTAATGTTCTGGATATGTTCAACGATGAAATCTCACGTGATCTGGACGATAACGGGAAAGAAATTCTACTTGGACTCGACTCTGATTTGTTTGAAGCTCCGGGTGATGATCTCCACGATGCCCTGAACCGTTACGAGAGGGAATTCAATGTTGATTTATCGTCTGTTAACTGGGCTTTATATTTTCATGGCAAAACACTCCGCTGCTAAGCCGATGGTTTAAGGCCAAAAGGGAAGAGGTGGAGTCTACTCGCTTACCGCTGACGGTTAGAATGTTTGCAGAATCAGCCCAGGCAGGTAAGTGGCTGTTTGACTAAAACATTACCCTCATAGGTTACGCTCGTGGCTATTCACTCAGGGAGTGGGTTAGAGATCAATGGATATGGAACAGCGCAAGTTATGGTGACCGATAATGATGTGATCGCCTGGTACAATGAGCGTTTTAATAAACCGGGATTGTTTTCCGGTAAACGCTGGCCTGTTACGATTGATACCAGTTTGACCACAGGACGCTATTCTTGGGTCTGGGAAACTGGCGAGGAAATCCTCGATGAGTATTTCAAGACTTTCAATGTTGACCCGGCTGATTTTGACTTCCTGAAATACTGGCCTGACGAAGAATCCTTTCTGTGTGCGCTGTTCAGTTGTGGAGGTGATGATGAGGAACCCAAACCCTTAACACTTCGTATGCTTGCAGAATCAGCCCGGGCAGGTAAATGGCTATTCGACTAAGCAAAGCCGCCTTTAAAGGCGGTATTCTATTTTCCCATTGCAACAAAATGTGACTGGAAGCACTATAGACCCTCGACTTTCACCCTGATGTTTCCGGTCTCCCTCATGTCTGCGCCATTAAGCCGTTATAAATTCTCCGTTAAGCCGCAGGAAGCGCTGCTTATCCTCATTACGATGTTCTGGGGCGGTACGTTCCTGGCCGTGCAGTACGCCATGACGATGAGTGACCCGTTCTTCTTCGTTGGCCTGCGCTTTGCGACCGCCGCCGTGGCCGTGGGGCTGCTGTCGCTGAAATCGCTGCGTGGATTAACCTGGCTTGAAATCAAGGCGGGGGTAATGATTGGCGTGGCTATCGCCATCGGCTACAGCATGCAGACCTGGGGGCTGCAAACCATCCCCAGCAGTAAATCCGCCTTTATTACCGCGATGTACGTTCCCGTTGTGCCGCTTTTGCAGTGGATCTGCCTTGGCCGTATGCCGGGCCTGATGTCCTGGATAGGGGTGATTCTGGCATTTGTTGGTCTTATTTTTCTTGCCGGGCCGGAAGGCACCAGCCTGTCACTGGGCGCAGGGGAAATCATCACGCTCATCGGCGCGGTGGCGATTGCCGCTGAGATAATCCTGATCAGCGCCTGGGCGGGAAAAGTGGACATCAAGCGCGTCACTGTGGTGCAGCTGGCGACGGCTTCGCTGGTGTCGTTTGCGGCGATGGTGCCCGCCGGGGAAAGCGTGCCGCATTTCAGCCCCGGACTGGTGATGATTGCCCTGGGCCTGGGGATTTTCAGCGCCATTATTCAGGTGACGATGAACTGGGCGCAGCGCAGCGTGTCGCCGACCCGCGCGACGGTGATTTATACCGGTGAGCCGGTGTGGGCGGGGATCTTTGGCCGCATGGCGGGGGAGCGGCTTCCCGTACTTGCGCTGCTGGGTGGGGCGTTGATCGTGCTCGGAGTGCTGGTTAGCGAGCTGAAGCTCAAGCGCAAGAAAGCAGCGAACGCGGAGCGCGACTGGCAGGAAGATACCGAAGGCGAGGGTGCCTGAGCTATACTTCGGGCCAGCGTAAAAAAGGAGATCTCGCATGGCCGCCGCAACTGACATAAAAACCCCTGGACGCCGCTCGAAAGCCGTCGCCGCCAAAAAACAGGCCATTCTTGACGCTGCGCTGGCGTTTTTTTCGCAATACGGCATCCACGGCACCAGTCTGGAGCAGGTAGCCGAGCGGGCCGAAGTGTCAAAAACCAACCTGCTTTATTACTACCCTTCCAAAGAAGCGCTCTACATCTCGGTGCTTAAGCAGATCCTGGATATCTGGCTGGCGCCGCTGCGTGCCTTTCGGGAGGATTTGCAGCCGCTGGTGGCGATTGGGGAGTACATTCGGCTCAAGCTGGAGGTTTCGCGCGATTATCCGCAGGCATCTAAGCTGTTCTGCCTGGAAATGCTGCAGGGCGCGCCCCTGCTGAAAGGCGAGCTGACGGGCGACCTTAAAGCGCTGGTTGACGAGAAGTCGGCGATTATTGCGGGGTGGGTAGCCAGCGGCAAACTGGCGGCGATAGATCCGCATCATCTGATTTTTATGCTCTGGGCCACGACCCAGCACTATGCGGATTTTGCCAGTCAGGTTGAGGCCGTGACCGGTAATACGCTGCAGGACGAAGATTTCTTCCGCCGCACGGTGGAAAACGTGCAGCGGATGATTATTGAGGGGATTCGGGTGAGGTAATCGCGCTTACTTAGGGGGCAGGACGCAGCTCACGTCGCCCTCTTCGCACTCCAGCGTACCTTTCAGCAGCTCGGTACGTTCCAGCGTTTTATCCGCCAGGCAGTTGGCGCGCACCATAGGGTAAACCGAGCCCTGTTCCGCGCCTGAACTCATAAAATCACAGTCTGCATCGCGGAAGGCAATCCACGCGTTTTGCGCCTTTTTAAGCAGAACTTTTTGCTTGTCGGTTGCCCGGGACATGACTTCTTTATAGGTTTTGTTCAGCCGCTCGTCCTGCTTTTTATACTCTGCGGCATAGCACTGGTTCATATCGGCCTGGTTGGCGGCGGAATCACAGCCATCGGCCATTGCGGCTCCGCTCAGCAGTAGCCCACCAACAAGTAAACATATGCGTTTCATATCGCTGTCCTCAAATAAAAAAAGGGCCCTCAGATGAGAGCCCTCGTATCCTGGCAGACTGTTAACCGATTGTCATCAGGCTGGCGTTGCCGCCTGCGGCTGCGGTGTTCACGCTCAGGGAGCGCTCCACATAAAGACGCTCAAGCAGGATATTGCTTTCGCCACGGGCAAAGCCCTGGACGGAAACAATCGCGCCCGTGCGGGCGGCTACGGCTTCGCAGAGTTTGCGCAACTGGTCGGAGTCGCCGTGGTAAATCACCGCGTCGAACGGCTGTTTCAGCAGCTCCTCCTGCTTCGCAAAATCAATCTGCTGCTGCACGGCTTTCGGCAATTGCTTAGCCAGCTCGCGGTGCAGGCTGTCATCCGCCCACAGTGCACGGGTGCCCACGCTGGTGACCGCCGCAAGCTGCACTAACGCATCGCGTTCGTCGTCGGCAACGCACAGAATGCGTTCACGCGGCAGCAGGGCGTAGGTATTGCGCTCCCCGGTTGGGCCAGGCAGCACGCGCAGCGTCCCGCTTTGCGCCAGTTCGCCAAACTGCTGGCAAACTGCTTGCAGCTCTTCGCGGTTGGTCGCCCACTCGCTCAGCGCCTGATGGGCAACCTGCAGATCGCTCTTCAGGGACGCATCCACCGGAGTTTCCGCATCATGGCGGTTAAAGGTTGTTTGCAGTGCATTTTCCGGACGGCTGGCCAGCAGGCGGTACAGATACAGCGGGCCGCCTGCTTTAGGGCCGGTGCCGGACAGGCCTTCACCGCCGAACGGCTGAACCCCGACCACGGCGCCGACCATATTGCGGTTAACGTACATGTTGCCGACGTGGGCGGAGCCGGTGACCTGGGCAATCGTTTCGTCGATACGGGTATGCACGCCGAGCGTCAGGCCATAACCTGCGGCATTGATCTGCTTGATTAAGGATTCAAGATTGTTGCGGTTGTAGCGCACTACGTGCAGTACAGGACCGAACACCTCTTTCTTCATCTCGTCGAAGCTTTCCAGTTCGATAAGGGTTGGAGCCACAAAGGTGCCGGACTGCCATTCGCGCGCGTCCAGGCTGTTTTCACGCACGGCCTGGAAGACGGTACGGCCTTTGGCGCGCATCGCCTGGATGTGCTTCTCAATATTTTGCTGTGCTTCGGCGTCAATCACCGGCCCGATGTCGGTAGTCAGGCGGCCTGGGTTACCCATGCGGCATTCCGCCATCGCGCCACGGAGCATTTGCAGCGTGTGGTCAGCCACGTCTTCCTGCAGGCAGAGTACGCGCAGGGCGGAGCAGCGCTGGCCTGCGCTGTCGAACGCAGAGGAGACCACGTCCACCACAACCTGCTCGGTCAGCGCGGAGGAGTCAACGATCATCGCGTTGAGGCCGCCGGTTTCCGCAATCAGCGGCGTTGGGCGCCCTTGCGGATCCAGTCGGTCGGCGATGTTGCGCTGCAGCAGGGAAGCTACTTCGGTTGAGCCGGTGAACATCACGCCGCGCACGCGCGGGTCGCCCGTCAGCTGCGCGCCGACGGTTTCACCGCGGCCAGGCAACAGCTGCAGCACGCCCGCAGGCACGCCAGCTTCCAGCAGGATCGCCACGCCCTGGGCGGCAATCAGCGGCGTTTGTTCCGCAGGTTTCGCCAGCACGCTGTTACCGGCGGCAAGCGCGGCGGCAATCTGGCCGGTAAAGATAGCCAGCGGGAAGTTCCACGGGCTGATACACACGACGGGGCCAAGAGGGCGGTGAGTTTCATTGTCGAAGTCGTCACGTACCTGGCCTGCGTAATAGTGCAGGAAGTCCACCGCCTCGCGAACTTCGGCGATGGCGTTGCTGAAGGTTTTACCCGCTTCGCGGACCAGGATGCCGATCAGCTGCTGCATACGGCTTTCCATCATCACGGCGGCACGCTCAAGAATAGCGGCACGTTCCTGCGGCGGGGTGGCAAACCAGATCGGCGCGTGGTTGACGGCGTTCTCAAGGGCGAGGGAAACTTCTTCGCTCGTTGCTTCGCGGGTGTAGCCCACAACGTCCGTTGGTTCAGCCGGGTTTTTCACCGGCGTTAATTCGCCTTCAACAACCGGCTGCTCCAGTACAGGTATGGCCTGCCACTTCTGCGCGGCGCTGTTCAGCAGGGCGGAAGAAAGCGATGCCAGGCGGTGTTCGTTCGCCAAATCCAGGCCGCTGGAGTTGCTGCGTTCTGTACCGTACAGCTCTTTCGGCAGGGCGATTTTAGGATGAGGTAACCCAGGCTGGCCTTCTTTAACGGCCATAGCTTCAACCGCGCTGACCGGGTCGGCAACCAGCTCGTCCAGCGGCAGGGTTGCGTCGGCGATGCGGTTGACGAAGGAGGTGTTGGCGCCGTTTTCCAGCAGGCGACGCACCAGGTACGCCAGCAGCGTTTCGTGGGTGCCGACCGGGGCGTAGATGCGGCAAGGGCGGTTCAGCTTGCCGTCGGCCACTTTCCCGACCACCTGCTCATAAAGCGGTTCGCCCATACCGTGCAGGCACTGGAATTCGTACTGGCCAGGATAATAGTTCTGGCCAGCAAGGTTATAAATCGCTGCCAGCGTGTGGGCGTTGTGGGTCGCAAACTGCGGGTAGATAAGGTTTGGCACTGCCAGCAGCTTTTTGGCGCACGCGAGGTAGGAGATGTCGGTGTACACCTTGCGGGTATAAACCGGGTAACCCTCCAGGCCATCAACCTGAGCGCGTTTAATTTCGCTGTCCCAGTAAGCGCCTTTTACCAGGCGAATCATCAGGCGACGACGGCTGCGGGTGGCCAGGTCGACCAGGTAATCAATCACAAACGGGCAGCGCTTCTGGTAAGCCTGGATAACAAAGCCGATGCCGTTCCAGCCCGCCAGTTCAGGTTCAAAGCACAGTTTTTCCAGCAGATCGAGGGAGATCTCCAGGCGATCGGCTTCTTCGGCGTCAATGTTAATGCCGACGTCATACTGGCGCGCCAGTAGCGTCAGGGATTTCAGGCGTGGGTACAGCTCTTCCATTACGCGGTCGTACTGCGCGCGGCTGTAGCGTGGGTGCAGGGCGGAAAGCTTGATGGAGATGCCCGGGCCTTCATAAATGCCGCGGCCGTTGGAAGCTTTACCGATGGCGTGGATCGCCTGCTGATAAGAGACCATATAGGCCTGAGCGTCGGCGGCGGTCAGCGCGGCTTCGCCCAGCATGTCGTAAGAGTAGCGGAAGCCTTTTTCTTCCAGCTTGCGGGCGTTAGCCAGCGCTTCGGCGATGGTTTCGCCGGTCACGAACTGCTCGCCCATCAGGCGCATGGCCATGTCCACGCCTTTACGCACCAGCGGTTCGCCGCTTTTGCTGATGATGCGATTCAGGGAGCGGGAAAGGCTTGCCTCGTTATGGGTTGAAACCAGGCGGCCGGTAAACAGCAGGCCCCACGTCGCGGCGTTCACGAACAGCGAAGGGCTGCGGCCAATGTGCGAGTGCCAGTTCCCGTTGCTGATTTTGTCGCGGATCAGCGCGTCGCGGGTGGCTTTATCCGGGATACGCAGCAGCGCTTCCGCGAGACACATCAGCGCCACGCCTTCCTGAGAGGAAAGAGAAAACTCCTGCAGCAGGCTCTGAACCATGCCCGCGCGGCCGGAAGCTGTTTTCTGATTACGCAGCTTGTCGGCCAGCTGATAAGCCAGCTTTTGAGTCTGTTCGGCGATGGCCGGGGCCAGGCGAGCCTGCTCAAGGATCATCGGGACTGCGTCGGTTTCAGGGCGGCGCCACGCGGCGGTGATCGCAGCCCGGCTGACGGACTGCGGCAGGATTTGCTCGGCAAAGTCGAGGAACGGCTGCGCCACTTCTTCAGGCTGCGCCGGAGACTCTTCGCTCTCATTGGCCGCACCGGCCAGCAGGGCAGGAAGCTCAGGCAAATCGTCGCTGCTTTCCAGGCGTTCCAGGTAATTAAAGATGGCCTGCTTAATCAGCCAGTGTGGCGTGCGGTCAATACGCGAGGCGGCCTCTTTAATGCGGTCGCGCGTCGCTTCATCCAGTTTTACGCCCATCGTGGTGGTGCCCATACGACAGTCTCCAGGTTAAGGATTATTCGGGGTTGTACTTTGTTAGCCAGCAATATCCATGAAGTTGCAACTTTGTGCAACCTTGTTAAATCGAAGCCGATAATGGGCTCGCAAAAAAGGCGATTTGTTACCAGTAAGATAAGAAAATCGTCTGACAGGGAGGCAGGTGGAACGCTAGATTTATCGATGAAGTTAACACTTTTTAACGGTGCAACCGCGAAAAGTGTGAGCAAGTGCAACCTGGTGAAAAATGCTTACCTAAGGCAGATGCAAACGATGTAAATGCCGTGTTAAATCGTTTGTGAAAAATAAAGGGTTCCGGCAGGATGCATTCCCCATTACATCACGATAACAACACAGCGCCTCGTTCCGGCGCGAAGCAGCCTGGTCAGAGAGAGCAGGCGTAATAGCTATGGAGAAGTCTGAATGACAATAAGCACACCGATGCTGGTGACCTTTCTCGTTTATATCTTTGGCATGATTCTCATCGGTTTTATCGCCTGGCGGTCCACCCGCAGCTTTGACGACTATATTCTTGGCGGCCGCAGCCTCGGGAGCGTGGTTACCGCGCTGTCGGCGGGCGCCTCGGATATGAGCGGCTGGCTGCTAATGGGCCTACCGGGCGCGATTTTCATCTCCGGTATTTCTGAAAGCTGGATTGCCATCGGCCTGACCTTAGGGGCATGGGTTAACTGGAAGCTGGTTGCCGGGCGACTGCGCGTTCACACCGAAGTGAACAACAATGCACTGACGCTGCCGGATTATTTCACCGGGCGTTTTGAAGACTCCAGCCGCCTGCTGCGTATTATCTCCGCGCTGGTGATCCTGCTGTTCTTCACCATTTACTGTGCTTCCGGCATCGTGGCCGGGGCGCGCCTGTTTGAAAGCACCTTTGGCATGAGCTATGAAACGGCGCTGTGGGCCGGGGCGGCAGCGACCATCATCTACACCTTTGTAGGCGGGTTCCTTGCGGTTAGCTGGACGGATACCGTGCAGGCCAGCCTGATGATCTTCGCGCTGATTCTGACGCCAGTGATGGTGATTGCGGCGGTTGGCGGCCTCGATGATTCTCTGCTGGTGATTAAGCAGAAGAGCATCGAAAACGTCGACATGCTGAAAGGACTGAACTTTGTCGCCATCGTTTCCCTGATGGGCTGGGGCCTGGGCTACTTCGGCCAGCCGCATATCCTGGCGCGCTTTATGGCGGCAGACTCACACCACACCATCGTGAACGCACGTCGCATCAGCATGACCTGGATGATTCTTTGCCTGGCGGGTGCCTGCGCGGTGGGCTTCTTCGGGATTGCCTATTTTAATAACAACCCTGAGCAGGCCGGAGCGGTGACGCAGAACGGCGAGCGGGTGTTTATCGAGCTGGCGCAAATTCTGTTTAACCCGTGGATTGCCGGGGTGCTGCTCTCTGCGATTCTGGCAGCGGTAATGTCCACGCTGAGCTGCCAGCTGCTGGTATGTTCCAGCGCGATTACTGAAGATCTGTACAAAGCTTTCCTGCGTAAAGGCGCGAGCCAGAAGGAGCTGGTGTGGGTGGGGCGCATGATGGTACTGGTGGTGGCGCTGGTGGCGATTGCACTTGCCGCTAACCCGGAAAACCGCGTGCTGGGTCTGGTCAGCTACGCCTGGGCTGGATTTGGTGCCGCATTTGGCCCTGTGGTCCTGTTCTCTGTGATGTGGTCACGTATGACCCGCAACGGGGCGCTGGTGGGGATGATTGTTGGGGCTGCCACCGTGCTTATCTGGAAGCAGTTTGGCTGGCTTGGGCTGTACGAGATCATACCTGGCTTCGTGTTCGGGAGCCTGGCAATTGTGGTGGTAAGCCTGATGGGCAAAGCGCCGTCGGCCTCCATGCAGAAGCGTTTTGCCGAAGCGGATGCGGTTTATCACACTCCGCCTCCGGGCAAATTGCAGACCGACTAAAAGTATAACTTTTTGAAGGGCCGGATAATCCGGCCCTTTTTACATCTGGTCATAAATATGTCATCCCGGTCTCTTGTTTTTCTTATCAGCGCTAATGATAATCACAATCGTTATGGTTTACTTTTCTTTACGTCAATTGACTTGTATTCACATCTGAGGTGTCAGGCATGTTTGTTCCGTTTCTCATCATGTTACGCGAAGGGCTGGAGGCGGCGCTCATCGTCAGCCTGATTGCCAGCTACCTGAAGCGTACCCAGCGCGGCCAGTGGATAGCCGTGATGTGGATTGGCGTCTTCGCCGCCGCCGCGCTTTGCCTTGGCCTCGGTATCTTCATCAATGAAACCACCGGCGAGTTCCCGCAGAAAGAGCAGGAGCTGTTTGAGGGGATTGTGGCGGTGATTGCCGTATTTATCCTCACCTGGATGGTGTTCTGGATGCGTAAAGTGTCCCGCAACGTCAAAGTGCAGCTGGAGCAGGCGGTTGATAACGCGCTGCACAGCAAAGGCAACCACGGCTGGGCGCTGATCATGATGGTCTTTTTCGCCGTGGCGCGCGAAGGCCTGGAGTCAGTGTTCTTCCTGCTGGCGGCTTTCCAGCAGGACGTCGGCATTTGGCCACCGCTGGGCGCGATGCTTGGCCTGGCTACCGCGGTAGTGCTTGGGTTCCTGATTTATTGGGGCGGTATTCGTCTCAACCTTGGCGCATTCTTTAAATGGACCAGCCTGTTTATTCTGCTGGTGGCCGCCGGACTTGCCGCCGGTGCCGTCCGTGCATTCCACGAAGCCGGGCTGTGGAACCACTTCCAGGATATCGCATTCGATATGAGCAACACGCTCTCCACCCACTCGCTGACCGGCACGCTGCTGGAAGGGATTTTTGGCTACCAGGAAACCCCAACCGTGAGCGAAGTGGCGATGTATTTCATCTATCTGATTCCGGCGCTGGTGCTGTTCTTTATGCCGCCGCGCGTGAACCACCAGGCGACCAATACGGCTCGTTAATTGATTTCCGGCGGGCTGACCCGCCGTTTAGTGATAACTACTCATTGCTTAATAGGGATAGGTCATGACCAAACATTTTCGTCTGAAGGCACTGCACGTTGCGCTGCTCGCGCTTGTCTCTTCCTCGTTTGCCGCACAGGCGGCGGATATTCCCCAGGTAAAAGTCACCGTCACCGATAAACAGTGTGAGCCGATGAGCGTCACCGTGAATGCCGGGAAGACCCAGTTCATCATCCAGAACAACAGCCAGAAAGCGCTGGAATGGGAGATCCTGAAAGGGGTGATGGTGGTGGAAGAGCGTGAGAACATCGCGCCGGGCTTCTCCCAGAAGCTGACCGCCAACCTGCAGCCGGGTGAATACGACATGACCTGCGGCCTGCTGACCAACCCGAAAGGCAAGCTGGTGGTGAAAGCTTCCGGTAAGCAGGAAGCGCCTAAAACCGATCTGCTGGCGCTGACCGGCCCAATCACCGAATACAAAGCCTATGTGACCGCCGAAGTCGCCGAGCTCGTTAAAGGCACCAAAGCCTTTACCGACGCGGTGAAAGCCGGTGATTTAGAGAAAGCCAAAGCCCTGTATGCGTCAACCCGCCAGCATTACGAGCGTATTGAACCGATTGCCGAGCTGTTCTCTGACCTCGACAGCAGCATCGATGCCCGTGAAGACGACTTCGAGAAAAAAGCGGACGACCCGAAATTCACCGGCTTCCACCGTCTGGAGAAAATCCTCTTTGGCGATAACACCACCAAAGACGCCGCGCAGTTTGCCGACAAGCTGAACGCCGACGTGCTGGATCTGCAGACCCGAGTTTCCGAGCTGGCCTTCCCGCCGAGCAAAGTGGTTGGCGGCGCTGCCGGTCTGATAGAAGAAGTTGCGGCCACCAAAATCAGTGGGGAAGAAGATCGCTACAGCCACACTGACCTGTGGGACTTCCAGGCGAACGTTGACGGCGCGCAGAAAATCGTTGACCTGCTGCGTCCTCAGCTGACCAAAGAGAACCCGGCACTGCTGGCGAAAATAGACGCCAACTTCAAGAAAGTTGACGCCATTCTGGCGAAATACCGTACCAAAGATGGGTTTGAAACCTACGACAAGCTGACGGATAACGATCGCAAAGCGCTGAAAGGGCCAATCACCACGCTTGCGGAAGACCTGTCCCAGCTGCGTGGCGTGATGGGTCTGGACTGAGCATCATGAGTGATAAGGACAACACCGGCGCGCACCAACCGGCGCGCCGCCAGCTTCTGAAAACACTGGGCGCCCTTGGGGGCGCTTTTGCCGTGGGCGGCGGTTGCCCGATGGCGGCTCACGCGGCAAACTCTGCTTCTTCCCCCGGCACGCTGCCGCCGGACGGTCGCCTGGAAAACCAGCCGCTGTACGGTGAGCACCAGGCCGGTATTCTGACGCCTCAGCAGGCCGCCATGATGCTGGTGGCGTTTGACGTGCTGGCCAGCGACAAAGCCGAGCTTGAGCGCCTGTTTCGCCTGTTGACCGCCCGTTTTGACTTCCTGACCAGCGGTGGCCCGGCACCGGATACGCCAAATCCACGGCTGCCGCCGATGGACTCAGGCATTCTTGGGGCAGAAATCTACCCGGATAACCTGACGATCACGGTTTCCGTCGGCAGTTCGCTGTTTGATGAGCGTTTTGGCCTGCAAAAACAGATGCCGAAAAAGCTACAGCCAATGACCCGCTTCCCGAACGATTCGCTGGATGCTGGGCTGTGCCACGGCGATCTGCTGCTGCAGATTTGTGCCAACACCAACGACACGGTGATCCACGCGCTGCGCGACATCATCAAGCACACGCCCGATCTCCTCAGCGTGCGCTGGAGGAGGGAAGGGTTTATCTCCAACCATGCGGCACGTAGCCGCGGCAAAGAGACGCCGATTAACCTGCTTGGCTTCAAAGACGGCACGGCCAACCCGGACAGCCATGATAAGCCACTGATGGATGACGTGGTGTGGGTGACGAAGCAGCAGCAGGAGCCTGCCTGGGCTACCGGCGGCAGCTATCAGGCGGTGCGCATTATTCAGTTCCACGTTGAGTCCTGGGACCGCACGCCGCTGAAAGAGCAGCAGACTATCTTCGGGCGTGATAAACACAGCGGCGCGCCGCTGGGCATGAAGAATGAGCATGATGTGCCGGACTATGCCGCCGATCCTGACGGCAATGTGATTGCGCTGGATGCCCATATCCGCCTGGCAAACCCGAGAACCAAAGAGACGCAGTCGGGGCTAATGATGCGCCGGGGCTACAGCTATTCGCTCGGCGCCACCAAATCTGGCCAGCTGGATATGGGGCTGCTGTTCGTGTGTTATCAGCATGACCTCGAGAAAGGGTTCCTGACGGTGCAGGGCAGGCTGAACGGTGAGGCGCTGGAGGAGTACGTGAAGCCGATTGGCGGCGGGTATTTCTTCGCGCTGCCCGGCGTGCCGGATAAGCAGCATTATCTGGGGCAGGGGATGATGGAGGAGTAGTTATTGCTTTGGATCTTTTCTAAGGGAATATCTGTTGCTTACCAATTGTTCCGTTCACTCGTAGATT
>NZ_BCTL01000047.1 GCF_001571265.1 Cedecea neteri NBRC 105707 = ATCC 33855
ATTAGCTTTGAAAATTCCTAAATCACGCATTCTTACAGAAACCGACGGTCCATTTGGTAAGTTTCGTAATGATCCACTAATGCCATGGGATAGTGAGATTGCTGAGGCCCAGTTAGCCACATTATGGGGTATGAGCCCGATGGATGTTAGAGCCCAGCTTATTGATAATTTTAGAACATTGTGTAGTCATTAAATATTCAGATAAAATAATTAATCGCTACCAAATTTTATTTGTTAAGCACTCTTGAGAAAGTTAGTAAATATGTTCTGGCTGAGCCTTCCCGCGTAGAGAAGGCCACAGTCAAGTTGTATGGAACAACCTACTCCGTCGTTACCACAGCCTGCTTTAAAAGGCTCGTGCCAAAGTTACGGTAGCCGTCGTGGACATCTTTTGTATTTTCTTTAGCCAGATAAGCCAAACGTAACAGGAAGTCCTCATAAACAGCGGAGCGAGTTAGAGCATCGCCTCTGTTTAATTTAAAGGACTGATTCTTTGGGAAATGTGCTAAGGTCGCTTGATAAGGATAATTAAGGCCTACGGCGCTACACCAAGCCTTCTGAATCCTCGTAGCCATATTATCTGCATTTCGGTTAGTATAATTTCCAAGATATCCATAAACGTTCCGGTTGAATAACAGCATCAAGTGATAGTGGGGATGTTCGCTTGTATCACGCTCTCTGGCCCAGACATAAGCTGGTAACGTAGGTTTCCCATGTCTGCCTGAACGTCTGTGATCCTCTCGTAGCTGGCTTTTCAGCGACTCAATGCAACGGGTTATTGCCTGCGGATCTACCCGCTGATAACAAACAAGTGAATCAGGATCATCCGATACGCGATCCTCAGCAAACCTTAGGTCTGCACGGCAGGCAAATATACGATTATGGTGCTCAAAAGAGTTATATACTACAGTAAGAGATTTACGGAGAATGTAACGCTCCATTGGTGAATGGTATTTCTTCTCTGCTTTTTTTAATAGTAGTTCAAATTCATTCTCGGTTAATTCATAAGATGATTTCATAATATACCATTAACTGTATCTTTGTTATCAGGCAATGTGTGGCTATTGCGCCACACATATGAGATGATGTATCGGGATTCAGTATGCCTTACTAAATATATATTACATATACCAAGCATAATGAGTTGGATTCCGTGAGTTGATAATGTAGACGGAAGGCTCGATATATCTCGCTTTAAAGTTGCATTTAACTCATTAATAATGAATTAAATTACTCTGAAGTTATCATAATTATTGGTGGCTTATAACGCATATTAGATAATAACGATTGCAAGTTTTACCTAGGCGTTGAATATTAACCGATAATTCCGCTATTCCAATTGCGTTTAACTGTCGATATGCTAACTTTCAATAATTTGGCAGTTTGTGATTGAGTAAGCCCTCGGCGTTTAGCCAACTCGATGCGTTCACGATGTTGGCTTCCTTCTCTCCTCCCTAATGGTTTAATGATATTTCTTGTCTTCAAAGAAGCTAGACTCATCCTTCTGCATTCATTTTGAATTTTAGTAAGTAATAACGTGAAAATGTATCCATCAGCTGTTGGCGTTAGCTTCTTTTGAGCAAAGTAGCAGTGAATGCGTATGGATTTATTGGCACAACGTATTATGTTCTCCTGAATCATTTCTGCGCTATTTCCCAAACTGTTAAGATCAAGTATAACTAGGTCATCCCCTTTACTCATGTCTCGATTGATCAGTTGCTTTAGAACATTTGGGGTATCTGAGGATAGCTGCCTGTCGATAATTGTCTTTCCTGAACTTATCAACAAAGCTTTGCGGATTTTCAGCACCTCAGCGTTGCTTTCTAATCCCTCTGCTTCTTTAGCATCAGTGCATTTATGATATAAAAAACAGGTCATGCTGCATAACTCCAGTGTCAGTTATTAATTATTGCTACCTTTTCAAGACGGAAAACTATTCTTTCAACGTTAAACCACACTTAAACTACTCCTCTGTATAACATCACTGACCCAGCATGTAGGCTGTTTACAAATAATGCTTTATGTTATTTAGTTATTAAATGGATTGATTATAACAACTTCTCCTTCTGGTTTAGTCATTAATGAAACATCTCTTTTTCTAATCACAGGTATCATCACTGCTTTGTTATTTAAGTAGCAGATCGGAATCCAACAAATATGTGGAAAAGAAGTATTAACTCCATGATTATCCAGAACGGTATCCATCCTGTATGAAATCAATTCAATCACAGGGAGCAAGATGGCTTTTTTAATATCAAAAAAAACATCGTCATGAGCTGTTTTTCTTAGGAGTAGAATTTTTCCAATGCCGGCTGCTAGCCTCCTTGCGTTATTTACTTTTCTATCTGTATAAATGTAAATTGCATTATTGATGTCTATAGTGTTAATTAAGTCTTCAAGCTTGTTTTTTATTTCTTTCTTTTCAAGTTTACTCATGTCGTTGTTTTTAACGTTATGTTTAAATTCCATTGCATCAAGGGTGTGTTGAGGTATCAAAATTTCCTTTTTCCAAACTTCCTCGTAAAACTCTATGTCATCTTTTTTTTGGAGGGGTTATCCTTAATCATCGGGATTCGCTTTGCTGCATGTGATAGGGAGGCTCTATATAACTCATCTGATAAAAGTGAAGATAAAGACTGTCCCGAAGCCTTGCTTACATTTTTATAATAATCAATAGTCGATATGTAATTGGTTGAAAAAGTAACTCTCATTGGCATGATTAATTCCTATTTAAGTGGCGATTTTGCAAATGTTTTTTAAATATATTTTTTAATTGCTGCATTCTGTTTATAATGCATGAGTGTATTTTTGGATGAAAATATCACTGTTAATTTTTATTTTGGTTAATGATCTGTGTGCGTTGATTATGGCTAATTAATGTTGTTATTTGTGTTGGATGATCAACAAGAAACTGGTTCTCGAAGTAAAATCCATTCATCAATTTCTGATTCAAGCCAGCCAATAGATTGTTTACCAAGACGGCGGCGCTTTGGAAATGTAGCATCGTAACGTGGAGATTTTGGGTTGATCCAATCGTAGATGGTTGATCGACCTACGCCAATTTTTTTCATTACAGATGCAATCCGTATCATTTTTGCATTGGATGTGTTCATTAACGTTTCTCTTGGGTTGTGTGCTTTGGGATGAAACGAAGATAGCTTCTCTGCGTTCTGAAAAAAATTAACTTGCCAAAAAGTTTTTTTTTACAATACTGATTATTTGATAATCTATTGAAAATAAAGGATTAAGTAAGAATGTTAAAAATTTTTTGTAGTGAGTTTGAATTTCAGAGCGAGGACTTGCAGAAGCTCCTTGAGTCTTCAGAGTGGCCGTTTAAGAATGCCTTAATTGAGGGGTTAGCATTCCTTGAGAAGGATAACGATGAGGTAAGAGATGAGGTCTTACAACATAGATCTCGCTACATTGAGCATGATGTATGCTGGCAGAAACTAGAGCTGAAATGGACCTGTGTACCTATGATGAACTCGGCTTTAGGGTTAAAACAGTTCTTTAAAGATGCCCTGTTTGCTGCGGGTTTGTTTCAGCGCTGGGGAAGAGAAATATGGGGTGCAGATCCAGTAATGGCTGTTGAGTCATTTCTACATGCAAATCGAATATTAAATGAATGCCGAGGGAGTGTGAACTTTAACCAGCTGATTGATGATGAAAAAATCATTAGTGAGGGGAGGCGGCAATCAGCCAGGAAAGGAGGGGAGGCAAAAGCTGAGCACTACATTCCAGTTAAGAAGGAGGTCATTAGGCTGCTCCTAAAAAATGTTCCTTCTGATGGTGGATGGCAAAAAAGAATTGTCGCAGCTCGAGCCATCGAGCAGGAATTGATGAAATTTGTGACGGAAATGAAACACCAAAATTCAGGATTGGATCTCAATGTAGACGAGCTTATTCAAACTGTAGTTCGCTGGGGGCGCGAGGATAGTGAAGTTAGGGCAGCATACGAAGCCACTGTTAGAGTAAAAGTTGGAAAAAAATTAGCGTAAATTTTACGCTAATTTGGGATTGGATGTGTTAGATTTTTTTATCCAACAAGTCTAAAAGCTGCTGATTTCAAAGTGGTTATAGTTCCTTTGTCGGCTGAATTAACAAAATTTGCCCACCACTGCATCATCGGGCGTCGTTGCTCAAGGTAATCGCTGCGGTTATAGGCTCGACGCACCTCATTTTTGTCCACATGAGCAAGTGCTGCCTCAATAACATCAGGAGGGAAACCTTGCTCATTGAGTGCGGTGCTGGCAATTGATCGCAATCCATGTGATACAAGGATACCGCCAAATCCCGCTCTTTTAAGCGAAGCATTTACCGTTTGGCTATTCATTGACTGAGTGGGCTTCAAACGACTTGGAAAAATGAATTCTCGATTGCCACTTATCGGTTTCATCATCTCTAAAACAGCAATTGCTTCATCTGACAGTGGGACGGTATGGTCACGGTTCATTTTCATCCGTGACGCAGGGATTTTCCACTCTCGCGCTTCCATGTCTACCTCTTCCCAACGGGCTTCAGCCGCTTCGGCAGGGCGGGTTATGGTGAGCAGTTGCCACATGAACAGACACCTTGTTGGAAGGCTAATGCTGGCGGTGCGCATCGTCTGCATCAGCTGAGGTAACTGATCTGGTCGAATGCTGGGCATGTTCTTTTTCTGAGGCTTCTCGAACGCTTTGCCAATGTTGATGCTGGGTACAGCATCTATTAGGCCCGTATTCTGGGCAAAAATCATGACTTCATTGATACGCTGACATAGGCGGCGGACGGTTTCCAGTGCCCCTCTTGCCTGAACTGGTTGAACTGCCTTAACCAGAGTATGAGCTTTTATATCTGTAACACTGACATCTCCAATTACCGGGAAAATATCCCTCTCAAGAGAGCGCCAGATATCTTTCGCATAGTCTTCTGTCACGCTGTTCTTTTTCACACCTAACCAACGTTCTGCAACCATCATGAAGGTATTCGTTTTAGCTTCTAGGGAATTTCGTACTTTTTCCTCTTGGTGCTCTTGAGGATCAATATCCTTGGCTAGTAATGCCCGTGACTCAGCCCTGAGCTTACGAGCATCAGAAAGTGTGACTGACGGATAGGAGCCAAAGCTCTGTTTTGTCCGTTGTTTGGTAAAAGGGCGGTAATAGCGAAACTGCCAAAGTTTGCTGCCGCTGTGCTTAACCAATAACGTAAGGCCATCACCATCGTAAAGAAGGTAATCGGCATCTTTGGATTTAGCTGCTTTGATTTCGGTATCGGTTAGAGGCTTGGTTTTTCTTGCCATTATTAGCTTCCACTCTTTTGGGCCCAACAAAGACAATAGATAGTTTTGTTGGGCCTATCAATGGGCCTAAAAGGTTCGGATTTAATTAGTTGGCATCAGACTTCGCGGGACAAATTGAGGGCACAAAAAAGCCCGCAAGGCTTGCGCCGTGCGGGCTCTTAGGACTTCATCGGATGACTCTGGTAATCACCGATGGAGAATTTTGGTGGAGCTGGCGGGAGTTGAACCCGCGTCCGAAATTTCTACGTCCTCGGTACTACATGCTTAGTCAGTCTTTACATTCGCCGGGCAACTGCGGACAGACACGCCATTACCAAACTATCCTGATTAGTTTTAATGCTTCAACCCCAGGCAAGGCATCCACACGATCTCTTTTGGGTTTGACCTCTCTTTGATCCCCGTCTTAAGAGCGGAAGCTAGGGAGAGAGGGCTCAGAGCAGGTTATTAAGCTGCTAAAGCGTAGTTTTCGTCGTTTGCGACTATTTTTTTGCGGCTTTTTACGAGGCCAACCGCCCCTCGGCATGCACCTTGGGTTTCGCAAATCCCGTCGAATCCAGAATCAGCCCCAATGTGTACCGGCGAGTATAACAGATTTATTACGCGCGTGACCAGCCGTCTAAAGAGAAATCCCGCCAGGTGCCAGGCGTACAAAATTCCTTCAGCACCAGCGGGATAGATGGTCAATTAACGTTCGCGCAGCGCCTCGCGGGCGCGGTTGAACGGCTTAATCAGGTACTCAACAATCGTTTTCTGTCCGGTTTTAATGTCCACGGTCGCCACCATCCCTGGAGAAATCGAGAAGTGATGGCCGACTTTGTTCACCAGGTAATCCTGGTTGGTGCGGATAAACACCCGGTAGTAGACGATTTCCGGCTTCACCTTGTCCTGAATGGTGTCCGGGGAGATGGTTTCCACCGTGCCTTCCAGCCCGCCGTAAATGGCGTAATCGTAGGCGGTGATTTTAACCAGCGCGCGCTGGCCGGGGTGAATAAAGGCAATGTCGCGCGGGGAGAGCCGTGCCTCAATCAGCAGGTGATCGTCCACCGGCACAATCTCCATCATCTCGCCGTTCGGCGGAATAACGCCGCCGATAGTGGTCACCTGAATGTTCTTCACGATGCCGCGCACCGGCGAGCGCACGGTCATGCGGGTCACCGAATCCTCACGGCCTTTAATGATGGATTCCAGCATATCCACTTCGGCATTGGCCTTCGACAGCGCCTCGCGCGCCTGCACGTAATACTGCGAGCGCAGGTCGGTGATCCTCAGGCCGAGGTCGCTTTTCTGCCGCTGCAGGCGCAGCACTTCTACGTGGCTCGCTGCGCCGCTTTTCACCAGCCGCTGGGTGATATCCAGCTCTTTGTTGACCGACGTCAGCGCATCCCGCAGCTCGGATTCGGAGTCGTTCAGCTGCGCCCGGCGGGTTTTATAGAGCCGGGTTTCAGAGGCGATCAGGTCCGGGAACGCTTTGAGCGAGTCCGGGAACTTCAGCGGCTGGTCGTTCACTTCCGCGTAAAGCCGCGCGCTGGAGGCCAGAGAGGCGCGGTAGCGAGCGGTGCTTTCGCCGACGTTGGACTCGGAGCGGGTCGGGTCGAGGCGGGCGACGATTTGCCCGGCCTGCACTTTATCGCCCTCGTGGACCAGCAGCTCGGTGACTATTCCGCCGTCCAGCGACTGCAAAATCTGCTCGCGGGAACTCGGCACCACTTTCCCGGTGCCGGTGGAGACTTCGTCCAGCGTGCCGAACCACGCCCAGACGCCAAACAGAATAAACAGCAGCGTGATGAGCAGGATGATGCGGCTCGCCCCGGAAAATTCGCTTTCGCGCTGGATGTCCGGGTCATCCATGGTGACGTCATGCTGACTGGTTTTCATTGTTCCACTCCCGCGGTGGTGTCTGGGCGGCGGCCGGGGCCTGAGCCTGTGCCGGTCTTGCGGCGCCGAGCGCCTGCGCCTTCGGTGCATCCATTACCAGCTGGCCGTCTTTCAGCACCAGCACGCGTTCGACCAGTTCGAGCACCGGCACGCGGTGGGTGGCGACGACCAGCGTGCGGTGGCCGAGCCACTGGTTAAGCCGCTGAATAAATTCGCGTTCGGTGTGGTCGTCCAGCGAGGCGGTGGGCTCGTCGAGCAGCACGATGTTGGGCGAGCGCAGCAGCATACGCGCCAGCAGGATCGACTGCCGCTGCCCGCCGGAAAGCCCGCTGCCGCCTTCCATGATTGGGTGATCCAGGCCTTTGGGCAGGTGCTTCACAAAGTTGCTCGCGCCGCTCACGTCCAGCGCCTCGAAGATCGCTTCATCGCTGGCGTGCGGTGCGCCAAGGGCGAGGTTTTCCCGTAGCGTGCCGTAGAACAGCCGCGCGTTCTGGCTCAGGAAACCGATGTTACGGCGCAGATCCGCCATGTCGATTTGGGTCATCGCCAGATCGTCGAGCCGGGCTTCGCCGCTGGCGAGATCGACCCCGCCGGCAAGCGCCTGCAGCAGCGTGGATTTACCCGCGCCGTTACGTCCGAGCACGGCAATGCGCTCGCCGCGCTGGATCTCAAGGCGGGCAATACGCAGCGGAATGCGCGGATCTTCGCTGTGGTATTTGAACTGGGCGCTTTCAAACAGGTAGTGGCCGTGGAGGATGTCCTTATGAATGAGGTTTTCATCGCGCTGGGTTTCCACCGGCAGCTGCATGATGCTGTCCAGCCCCTGTTTGGCGGCTTTTACCTGCTGCCAGCGCGCAAGCACGCCGCACAGGTTTGCCATCGGGGCAATCATCCTTGAGGCCAGCATCGAGGCGGCGACCATTGCCCCGGTGGTCATCTCGCCTTCAATCACCAGTGGGGCGCCGAACAGCACCACCACCACAAAAACCAGGCTCTGAATGGTGATCCCCCAGCTGATTAAGCCCTGGGTCAGTTCACGGGTTTTCAGGCCGGATTCGGCGGTAATGCGGATGTAGCTGTTCCATTGCTGGAGGAAGCGGTTTTCCGCCTGCATCAGCTTGATGTCCTCTAGCCCCTGCACGCTTTCCACCAGCACGGCGTTGCGCAGGGTGGATTCGTGGGCGGCCTGGTTGGCCAGCGTGGCGAGCTTTTTCTGCAGCAGCAGGCCGGGCAGCACCATCACAATGGCGGCGACCGGGGCGATCCACGCCAGCTGCGGGGCGATGATCGCCAGCACGCCAACAAACAGCAGGAAGAACGGCAGATCGACGATCGTGGAGATGGTCGAGGAAGTGATCATCTCGCGGATCTGCTCCAGCTCGCGCAGCTGAGAAATAAAGCTGCCGGTGGAGCGGGGCACGGCGCTGTTGCGCAGCCGCAGGGCGTGGCTGAAGACGCGATCGGAAATACGCATGTCGGCCCGCTTGCCCAGCACGTCCATAATATTGCTGCGCGTGACTTTAAGGATGAAGCCGAACACCACGGCGATCAGCACGCCGGTCGCCAGCACGTACAGCGTCGGGTATGACTGGGCGGGGATCACCCGGTCGTAGACCTGCATCGAGAACAGGATCCCGGCCAGCGACAGCACGTTCACCCAAAAAGCCGCCAGCATCACCGGGCCATAAGGGCGAACGTCGAGCATGATCAGCTCTTTCATCCAGTCCGGGCTAAAACGCGAGATATAGGCGTCGACGCGGCTGTCTTTCAGCGCCGAGAGCGGGCGCAGGGCGGCCACAAAGCGGATCTCCGGCAGCAGCTTGCTGAGCGACTGGCGGTTGGTGTGGCGTTCTTCGTCGAAGTAGCAAATATCCACGGTGTCTTCGCCGTCAAACTGTTCGATCACCGCAATCTGGCCGTTGGCTAAGTCCACGACCACCGGCAGCCGCCACTGGGATATCGCTTTTTCGGTGTTGCCGAGCAGGTGGAAGGAAAGCCCGGCCTGGCGTGAAAGTTGGGTCAGCGCGGCGACTTTGGTTTTGTCCTTGAACCACGGGGCGTTGGCCTGAATGGTGCCGGGCGAGCAAACCACGCGGTAGTGCCCGGCGACGTGACTGATGGCGTGAGCCCATTGAGTCAGGGCCTGTTCGCTTAAAAACTCCCCGGCGGGAGAGGCTGTCTGGCTCATGGCTGAATCTCCAGGGACTGGATGTTGCGGTGTTCCAGACCAAATGCGTTGCGTAATTTGCCGGTGTTGTACAGGCAGTTAAGCTGCAGTTGATGGAGCTGGCTCAGCGTTTGTTGTTGGGCGAAGCGCGCCTGGAAGACTTCCTGTTCGGCGTTGAGCACGTCCAGCAGCGGGCGGGAACCCAGGTCGAGATACTGTTGTTGGTACAGTTCGCGGGTGCGGGCGCTCAGCTGTTCCTGGCGCTGCAGAACCTGAAGCGCGGTGGCAAGGCTCAGCGCCTGGCTGCGGGATTCCAGTAGCTTCTGGCGAACGTCGAGGCGAACCCGGTCAATGCCGGACTGCGCGGCTTCCACCGCATGGCTGGCGGCGTTGCGGCGTGCGGTCAGGCCACCGCCCTGATAAATCGGCATTTCGACGCGGATATACGCCGAGTATTGCGTCCGGTTAAGCACTTCGCTGCCGGAGTAGTTGTTGTTCAGGTAATGCTGGACGGACGGCTCCAGCGAGATGGTCGGCGTCATCTGGGCATTGGCGTAATCCAGGTTGGCCTGGGCAACGTTGGCCTGCGACCAGGCCGCGAGGACGGCAGGCACCAGACGATCGTCCGGTTTCGCCACGTCGCAGCTGTTGTTCAGCTTTTTCGGAAAATCAGGGCTGACTTTGTTGAGGCTGGTCCAGCCGAGCTGGCTCATCAGCGTCGCCTGGGTGCTGTCGAGATTCGACTCGTACTGAATGAGCTGCGAGCGGGCGGATTCGATACGCGCATCGGTTTGCACCACGTCGGACATCGAGGTTGCGCCCTGGTCGTTACGCTCCTGGGTCAGGCGGCCAATGGCGGTCAGCGCGTCCAACTGCTCTTTGGCGATGTCGACCATTTGCTGCCAGAGCTGCACCTGCACCATCGCCGAGGCGGTGTCGTGCCCGACGGTATCAATGCTCACCAGCACGTTGGCCTGGGCCTGAGCTTCCCCGGCGGTTTCGGCGCGCACCTGGCTTGCCACTTTGCCGAAGTCGTAGAGCATCTGGGACAGAGAAAGTACCAGCGACGGGCTGTAGCCGCTGTTGCTGTAGGTGTTGGTGTAGCCGTTGTTCATCCCGGCGCTGATCTGCGGGTAGTACTTAGATTTAGCGACGTTGATCTGTTCGGACTGGCTGGACAGTTTGCCGATAGCTTCACGAATGCTGGGGTGCCAGGTGACAGAGCGGTTGACCGCGTCGTTAAGCGTTAAGATTCCGGGCGCAGGGGCATTGAGCGGGAGGGCGGTGGAGCCATCGAGTGAGGGCAGCTCTTGTTGTTGAGCCAGACCCTGTGTCGTAATAGAAACGGGCGTGTCGTCGGCCGAGGCCTGGAGTGAAAACAGACCGCAAGCCAGCCATAACGCAACAGGCTGTAATTTTCCCATGTTTTTTCCCTAATAAATGGCACTGCGTTTTTGTCTTATTCCCCGGGCGTCTGCGCGCCCGGGGATTTTTCGCTACAACTATCAGGCAACAATGTGGTTGTTCTGGATCAGCTCATCGAGTGTGGTGTGTACGTTCTCCAAAGTGACGAGAGTGGTTGAGTGGAACGTGCCGGCGCTGCCGTCACGGTCGATAGAAATGACCGTGTTGTTGCCGACGGTAGCCACGCTCAGGTAGTTACCCAGCGTTGAGGTCTGCCCGTTCCAGCCGACAAGCAGGTCGTGGACGTTGATCTGGTCGCCCTGAGTGAGCGAGAAGTTCTTCCAGACGTCCGACCCGTTGCCGCCCGTGCCGTCGTTCGCCCCGCCGGCAAGGACGTGGTACACCAGCGTATCGGCGTAGGCCGAAGAACCGTTGATGATGTCCCCATAGGCGGTACTGACGATCTGCGGGTTCATGTTGATGGTCAGCGTGGCGGTATCCGAATGCCCGTTCTGATCGTTCAGGGTGTAGGTAAAGACCTCTTTGTTGGTGATTGACCCCGGCGCCACCCCGGCGTTCAGGGTGTAGGTATAGTTCCCCCCGATGCCGATGGTCAGGGTGCCGTACTGGCCCTGAATCGTGGCCACCGCGTCGCTGTTGGTCAGCGGGTTAAGGGTCGCCGTACTGCCGTTGGCGCCGTTGATCGTCAACAGGGTATGAACGCTGCCAAGCTGGTCAGCCGCGCCTGCGGAGTCGGTACCGTCGTACAGGTTGCCGTGGACAATGGTGCTTTGAGCCGTGAAGCTATCCAGCAGGTTCGAGGTCCCGGTGATGTTCGGCGTGATGGTGATGGTACCCAGCCCCAGCGGCCCCATGTTCCCGACATAGCTCAGCGTCCAGGTGCCTGAATGCAGGTCCGTGACCGGAATAGTGGCCGTGCCGCCCAGCAGGGCGCTGCCGCTAAAAGTACCGGTGTAGGTATGGCCCAGCCCGTCGCTCAACGTCCAGCTTACTGACAGCCCACCCAGCACCAGCCCGGAAGCCACTTTGAACACGATGGCAGCCCCGCTCAGCACGGTGTTATCCGCAATGGTAAAGGTGCCGCTGCCGTTGCCATGAGTAGAGGCCAGCAGCGCCGTGTTCCAGGAGGTTTGACCGACCGTGGCGCTTGCGTAAGCCGCGGTGTTCTGCGTCGACGTGATGGCCATAATCGAGCTGATGTCATTCACCGCATCCACGGTGTGCGGCGTGGCGGTGATGTTCAGCGACGCGGTACCGGTATCGCCGTTTGGCGCGGTGACGGTGTAAACGAAGCTGTCTGGCGTATTAATACCGTCGGCACCCTGGCCTGCTTTCAGCGTATAGGTGTAGTTGCCGTGGGCATCAATGGTCAGCGTCCCGAACTTGCCGACGATGGTGGTGGTGCCGGTTGCCGAGACAGACACGCCGTTCACCGCCGTCAGCAGACTGCCTGCCGGAGCGATATCATCCTGCATCACGTTCCCGGTGGTTGTGGCCGCAAGGCTGTCGACCGCGTAGGTGTGATCCTGCAGGATATTCAGCGTGTAGCTGGTCAGCAGCGAGACGCCACTCGCGTTCATCAGCAGGAACAGGTAGTCCCCGCCGCCGAGGGTGACGGTCAACTGGCCAGACGAACCGCCCAGCAGCGGCGCCGTCAGCCAGGTTTTCTGCACCTGGAACTGCTCGTACTGCTGAGTGGCCGCGTTGAACTTGTAGATGTACAGGTCAAAGGTAGAGAGCAGGGCTACGCCGCCAACGCTCGCCTGCAGCGTCATGGTGCGTGTCGATCCGTCTGCAACATCAAACAGGATCGGGTTGCTCATGTTAGCCAGCAGGTTGAGGTTGACCACGTTACCCAGGCCCACGCTCAGCACCGACAGCCCCGTTTGCTGTGAAGCCCCGTGGTCAACGGCGGCAACATCGGTGCCGAAGGTCAGCGAACCGGTGTTATCCGTGGCGGTGACCGTGCTGGCTGGTGCGCCGTTGCCGAGGGAGACAATCAGCTGCGCGGAGTCGCTGACGCCCAGATGCGTGATGGTGTAGGTGAAGTTCTCGGTGCGGCCCAGTACCGCTGCCGAGGTGTTGGTTAATGTATAGGTGTAGCTGCCGTCCTGGTTGATATGCAGGGTGCCGTATTTGCCCTGAATATCCAGCCCGCCAGCGCCCACGGCATGACTGACGCCGTTGGCATCGGTGACCGCCGTTACCACGGTGCCGGTAGGGGCGTTATCGACTGCGCCGCCAGGGCCTGGATCGGTAATCACGTTCCCGGTCGAACTGGTGGTGCCGCTCACGACGCCTGGGCCGGTTTCCTCAACGGTTACCGCAAGGTTCGTTGTCGCCCCGACGGCCAGCAGGCTGGTGTTGTAGCCGAGCACGCGGTATTGCCCTTCGCCCAGTCCGTCAAGGTTCAGGGTGACGCCGGTCGCGCCCAGGGTCAGCAGGTTCAGGAACTGCGGCAGGGAAGAATCGACAACCGTGGTCCACGAGTTGGTGGCCGAGTCATATTTCTGAATGGCGATTTCCAGCGTATTCAGCAATGACAGCACCACCCCGGTGGCGGCGGCGTTAATCGTGATGTGCCCGGTTGCCCCGCTGCCGATGGTGAAGCCAACCTGGGCGGTATTGCTGCCCAGTACCGAACCCACGCTCCCCAGCGCGCCCACCAGCAGCGTGCCATAGCCGCTGTAGTGCTCGGTGGTGATTTCCGCATTGCTGGTCAGCGCCAGATCGACCACGTTGCTGCTGGCGGCTAGTGGCAATACTGGTGCAGTGATCGAGAGCGACGGTGAGACGTTCCCGGCCGCATCGGCGGCTGATATCGACAGCGACTGCCCTTCAATCTGGCGAGTTGGCAGAGTAATGCTGAACGCGCCGGAAGCATTTGCCGTGCCGGTGACGGTGATCCCACCCGGCAGCGTCACTGTTACGGTGCTGTTCGCTTCCGCTACGCCAGTGATCGTTGACCCGTCGGCGCTGATAACCCCGGTCGGGATCAGCGGTGGAACGGTATCGACAATCACCGAGGTTGGCAGAGAAGTCCCGCCTGTCCCGTTGGCGTTGGTTGCCGTGGCGGTAAAGGCGTGTACGCCATCACCCAGCGCGCCGGTTGGGGTGAACGTCCAGATGCCGCTCGCATTTGCGGTGGCCGTGCCCAGCAACGCACCGTTGTCGTAAATCTTGACGGTGGCGTTGGCTTCGGCGGTGCCGTTGATCGTTGGGCGGGTGTCGTTGGTGCTCTGGCCGTTGCCCACGACGCCGGTTTTCGGCAGGACATCGTCCACGATGCTGGTAATCACCGGCAGCCCCGGCACACCGGTAAACGGTGCGGTGAAGCTGGCGGAAACACCGATGTTCCCGGCGGCATCCTGAGCGAAGGCCAGCAGCGGCTGCGCGCTGGTTTGCGCAGGGGAGAGCGTAATGCTGAAGTTCCCGTTGCCGTCAGCCTGAGCCGTACCCAGAACGGTACCCGTCGCCGAGGTAACGGTCACGGTACTGTTGGCTTCCGCAACGCCGGTCACCACGGTGCCGGTGGCGTTGACCGCAATGCCGGTTGGCGCCAGCGGTGGGACGGTATCGACGATAATGCCGGCCGGTAAGGATGGAACGCTGGCGTTACCCGCCGCATCCGTTGCGGTGACGGTAAACGAGTGGTTGCCCTGAAGCAGAGGCAGCGTTGGCGTGAACGTCCAGACTCCGCTGCCGTTCGCCGTCGTGGTACCCAGCAGCACGCCGTTATCAAAGATATTGACCGTGGCGTTGGCTTCGGCGGTCCCGTTCAGGGTTGGGCGAGTATCGTCCGTTGGCTTGTTGTTGCCTACCGGGCCGGTGATCGGGCCGACATCATCTACCACAGAGGTAATCGCAGGCTGGCCAGGCGCCACGGTATCCACTACGACGGTGAAGCCTGCTGTTGGGCTACTGACTACGCCCGCACCGTTGGTCGCGGTGATGGTAAAGGTATGCGAGCCGTTTGCCAGCGCGGTCGGCGGGGTAAAGACCCAAACGCCTAGGGCGTTAGCCGACACGGTGCCAATCAGGTTGCCGCCATCGTAAATCTTGATGGTGCTGTTGGCATCTGCCGTCCCGTTCAGGGTTGGACGTGCGTCATTAGTGGCCTGGCCGTTAGTCAACGGGCCGACCGTACCGCCGACGACATCATCCACCACAGAAGTCAGTACCGGGGTATTCGACACGCCGCTGGCGACGGTCAGGGTAAAGCCCGCTGAAGGGACGCTAGTATTCCCGGCCGCATCGGTCGCGGTCACGGTGAATACGTGCTGGCCGAGAGACAGCGCCGTGCCCGGCGTGAAGCTCCAGGCACCCAGCGCGTTAGTGGTCGCGGTGCCAATCAGGATGCCATTATCATAAATGCTGATGGTGGAGTTAGCTTCCGCCGTCCCGCTGAGCGCCGGCTGAGTGTCGTCCGTCGTCTGGCCGCTCACCAGCGGCCCCTGAACCGGGCCAACGTCATCAAAGGCCTGAACCACAATCGGCTGAGTTGGCGCAATGGTATCGACCACCACGTTAAACGGTGTTGACGGCAGGCTGACGTTGCCCGCAGCGTCCGTCGCGGTCACGGTCAGCGCATGGCCGCCGTTAATCAGCGGTGTGGATGGTCGGAAGGTCCAGGCTCCGCCCGCATCTGCCTGGACGGTGCCGAGCAGAACGCCGTTGTCGTACACGCTGACGGTGGCGTTGCCCTCGGCGGTACCTGTCAGCACTGGACGAGTATCGTCGGTGACCTGGCCGTTCGACAGGTTGCCGGTGATTGGGCCGACGGCATCCGCCACGTTACTGATGGCCGGCGCGTTCGGCGCGATAGTGTCGACGGTCAACGAGAAGCCGTTCGACGGATTACTGACGTTGCCCGCCGCATCGGTCGCGGTCACGGTTAAGGTATGAGTCCCGTTGCCAAGTCCCGCTACCGGCGTCAGGCTCCATGCGCCAGACCCGTTGGCAATGGTGGTGCCGATCAGGTTGCCGTCGCTGTAAACCTTAATGGTGGCACCGGCTTCCGCCGTCCCGCTCAGGGAAGGGCGGGTTTCGTTGGTGGCCTGGCCGTTGGTGATTGGTCCCAGCACCGGCGCGGTGTTGTCCAGCACGGTGACGATCACCGGTGGATTCGGTGCGACAGAGTCAATATTCACGCCAAACGAAGCCGCGTTACTGACGTTGCCTGCCGCATCGGTCGCCGTGACGTTCAGGGTATGCGTCCCCTGGCCAAGAGGCGTTGTCGGGGTGAAGGTCCAGATGCCCAGCCCGTCCGCCTGGGTCGTACCCAGCACGTTATTACCGTCTTTCACCGTGATGATGGCATTGGCTTCCGCCGTGCCGCTCAGGGTTGGCTGCGTGTCCTTCGTCAACTGGCCGTTGATCAGCGGCAGGCTGCTGCCAGGCAGCGTCTGGTCGTCGGTCACGGACAGAATAATCGGCACTATCGGTGGCACGGTGTCCACCACCACGTTGAAGCCAGCACTTGGGCCACTGGCGTTACCAGCGGCATCCGTCGCGGTGACGGTGATGTTATGGCTGCCGTCCAGCAGCGGAGCCGTTGGGGTGAATGTCCAGTTGCCGCCCACCGGTACTATGACAGTCCCGATAACGACGTTCCCGTCCTTGAAGGTCAGCGTAGTCCCCGCTTCGGCGGTGCCGCTGAAGGTAGGCGTATTGTCGTTAGTCGGCTGGCCGGCAGTGACTGGCTGCGAAGTAATGTCGTTGGTGACGGCGAATATCACCGGAGCGGATGGGGCGATAGTATCCACATTGACCACAAAGCCGGTGGAAGGCACGCTGACGTTACCGGCGGCATCGGTCGCGGTCACGGTCAGGTTGTGTGACCCCTCACCAAGGTTAGTTCCCGGCGTGAAGGTCCAGATGCCGAGGGCGTTGGCGGTGGTGGTGCCGATAAGGACACCGTTATCAAGGATGTTTACCGTCGAGCCGGCTTCTGCGGTACCGCTCAGGGTTGGTTTTGGATCGTTGGTGGCCTGGCCGTTGGTCAGCCCGCCGACGTTTGGCAATACGGCATCAACCACGGTGAGGATCACCGGCTGCGCTGGCGGAATAGTGTCCACTATAATGGTGTACGCCAGTGACGGGACGCTGGTTTCCAGGCCAACGGTCTGGGTTGCCGTGAAGGTATGCGGCCCCTGAATCAGCAGCGTTGTCACGGGCCATGTCCACTGGCCAGAGCCGTTGGCTGACACCGTGGCGACATTTATGCCATCTATGAAGATATGCACGATGGCGTTAGCCGCCGCTGTACCATTCAGGATTGGCTGAGTGTCATCGGTCGACTTACCGTTTCCGATGTTGCCGGTAATGGTGCCGACATCGTCCATCACGGTATCAATGGTCGGGGCGGCAGGGATACCCAGATTGATGCCAGCGTTAAAGTCTGTGGCCGTGCTTTGGTTCCCGGCGGCATCCTGAGCGATAGCCGTGAGCGCTTCACCGTTATATTGCGGCGGCACCAGGGTGACGGCCCAGATCCCGGTTACAGGCAACGCCGTGCCGGTGCCCAGAACATTCCCGTGGCTATCTTTGATAACTACCGTGCTCCCCGGCTCCGCTGTCCCGGTAACCAGAGCCCCGGTGATATCGGTAATCGGGTTCACCACTGGTGCTCCTGGTGGAACGGTATCGACGGTGATCACGATCGGCGTGGATGGCCCAACGGAATTGCCCGCAGGATCGGTCGCTTTGATCGTAATGCTGTGCGGCCCATCGCCCAGCGTCGAGGTCGTGATATTCCAGGTGCCGTTGGCTCCAACTACCGCGCTGCCAAGCACGGTCGTGCCGTTAGTGTCGTATAGCGTGACGGTGCTGCCGATGCTGCCGGTCCCGGTAAAGGTCGGTGTGTTGTCATCTGTCAGGCTGCCGTTTATGAGCGGCGTCTGGATTGGCCCGACATTATCAATGATCTCGGTAACCACCGGCAGCGTCAGCGGGGTAGCGTCCACGGTCAATACGAAGGTTGAGGACGGCCCACTGGCGTTACCGGCGGCATCCGTCTGAACTGCCGTCAGGTTGTAAACGCCATTGACCAGCGGAGTGGTTGGGGTGATAGCCCAGTTGCCGCTGCCGTCGACTGTCGCGGTCCCGATAACGGTGGTGCCGTTATACAGCGTCACTGTCTCACCCGTGACGCCTGTCCCGCGGAATACCGGGGAAACATCATCGGTGACTGAGCCGCTGCCCAGAGGGCCGGTGACGGCGCCCACGCTATCATCGGCCGCGTCAATGGTCGGTGCCGCTGGCGCGGTGGTATCTACGGTAATCGCGATCGGTATTGATGGTACGCTGATATTCCCCGCCGGGTCGGTCACCAGAACGGTAATGTTGTAGGTTGCTTCACCCAATGGCGTCGATGGGGTAAAGCTCCAGGTGCCATCGGAGCGCACGGTTGTGCTGCCGATTAATATGTTTCCGTTGTTGTAAATATCGATGGTCGAACCCGCAACGCCGGTGCCGCTGAAGGTTGGTGTCGTGTCGTTGGTGCTGCCGCCAGGGGCGACGTTACCGACTACAGGCGGCACATCATCGGTCACAATTGGGGCGACAGGCTGAGCCGGAGGCGTCGCGTAAACGGACAGCGTGAAGCCAGAGGAAGGCATCCCCGTGTTACCCGCTGCATCCGTTGCCGTTGTTGTGAATACATGTGTCCCGCTAAGCAGCGGAGCGTCCGGGGTGATGCTCCAGTTGCCGTTCGAATCGACGGTGGCTGTGCCAATCGGTGATGTCCCGCCATCAACGTAAAGTTTGATCGTGGCACCCGCTTCGCCCTTACCAGAGAACACCGGTTCGGTACTTTGTGTGCTGCAGCCGTTAGTCAGCGTGCTCGGCGCGTTGGAGACGTTACCCAGCGCGCTGTCGATGGAAGGTGCCCCCGGAGGCGCGGTGTCGATAACCACAATCTGCGTGGTGGCAGAGCTGGTGTTTCCGGCCGCATCCGTTACGTAAACATTCAGGGTGTGTGAGCCTTCACTCAGCGGCTGAGTTGGTCTGAATGTCCACGCGCCGCTGCCGTCTGCCGTGACGGTACCGATAAGCGTTGTGCCATCGTATATCTGGACGACCGCATTAGCACCTGCTGTCCCGTTGATCACCGGCTGAGGATCGTTGGTTGAGCCACCCGGCAGCACCGGGCCAAGATCCGGAGAAACATTATCTATTATCTCGCCGATCGTCGGTGCGTTTGGCAGGACAGTGAGCAGCTCAACGTTCCACGGCGCGGAAGGTGCGGTGACGTTTCCGGCGGCATCAGACGCCGTGACCGTAAAGGAATGCGGCCCGTCCAGCAGTGGAGTGGTTGGCGTAAATGTCCAGGTCCCGTTGCCGTTCACGGTGGTGGTCCCCAGAACGTTCAGGCCGTCGTAAACCGTGATGGTGGAACCGGGTTCCCCGCTGCCGCTTAGGGTTGGCGTTGGGTCGTTGGTCGCGCCGTTATTGCTGACCGGGCCCGTTACGGTGCCCACATCGTCGTAGACCTGGGTGATCGTCGGGGCAGTCGGGGCGATGGAGTCAACGTTGATGTTAAAGGCGGCGCTTGGCTGGCTGACGTTGCCTGCGGCATCGGTGGCGGTGACCGTCAGGCTATGCAAGCCCTGGCCGATAGAGGTGGTCGGCGTAAAGGTCCATGCGCCGGTTCCGTCTGCACTGACTGTGCCAATCAGCGTGCCGTTGTCGTAGATCTTCACGGTTGAGTTAGCCTCAGCCGTGCCGGAGATCGTCGGTTTGTCGTCGTTAGTCAGGTCACCGTTGTTCAGGTTGCCGGTATGCTCAGGCACGTTGTCGACCACGGAGCCAATGAGCGGGATATTCGGTGGCGTGATATCTGGCGCAGTGACCGGGGCATTCGGGCCAATATTCCCTGCCGCATCCGTGGCGTTCACTTCCAGATGCTGGCCGTTAGCCTGCGGCGTGGTCAGGGTGATAGTAAAGCTGCCGTCCGGCCCGGCAATGGCCTGGCCCAGTGGATTCCCCAGCGCATCGGTGACTTTCACCGTGCTGCCAGCTTCTGCTTTACCGGTCAGGACTGTGCCATCTTCATTAACCAGCAGGTTGGTTGGCGCCACCGGCGGCGTATGATCCTGAGCAACCACGGTTGCAGGCAGGCTGGTATTGGTGGCGGCGTCCGTCGCGGTTACCAGCAGCGTCTGGCCGTTAAGCTGCGGCGGCACCAGCAGGATATCGAAATGTCCGGTTGGGTCGGCGGTGCCGACGCCAATGATGTTGCCGTTGCCGTCTTTGACGGTGACGGTGCTGCCAATTTCGGCGGTACCGGTTAACTGCAGGCCATCGGCAGAGACCGCCAGATTCCCCGGCGCATTAGGTGCCGTGTGGTCCGGGGCAGGAACGTTCGTGCCCAGCCCGGTATTGCCTGCGGCGTCAGTAGCTTTAGCCGTCAGAATTTGCCCATTAAGCTGAGGCGGGGTGAGCGTGACGGTGAAATGGCCCGTCCCGTCCACCGTGGCGCTACCCAGCGTGTTGCCGTTAGCGTCAGTGATGGTCACTTTGCTGTTGGCTTCGGCTGTCCCGCTGAGTGTTGTCCCGTCGTCGGAGACCGTCAGCGCGGTTGGCAGACCCGGAGGAACAGTATCAACCACAACGCTAAACGGAGCGGATGCGCCGCCGGTACCGTTGTCATTCGTTGCGGTGACAGTGAAGGAATGTGAGCCTTCTGTCAGAGGCAGCAATGGCGTAAATGTCCAGCTGCCGTCAGGGTTGACAGGGGCAACACCAATCAGCACGCCATTATCATAGATAGTGACGTTCAGCGCCCCAATTTCGGCGGTGCCGCTCAACGTTGGGCGGTTATCATCCGTGGCCTGGCCATTTGTCAGCGGGCCCTGGAGGGTGCCGACATCATCAATGACGGAAACCAGAACCGGAACGGGCGGGAAGCCTGAGTCCGAAGCATCGAATGTTGTATCCGGCCCGACGTTCCCCGCGGCATCCTGCACCTGAGCGGTTAATGTTCCGCCGTGGGTCTGAGCCGGAGAAAGCGTCAGCGTGAAGTGTCCGGTTTGGTCAATTTGCGCCGTACCGAGCACCACGCCATTCGGACCAACAACTTTTACGGTATCACCGGCTTCACCGGTCCCGGTCACGGTCGTCCCGTCCTGGCTCACGGTGTCAATGGTGACGGGATCCGGTGGGATGGTATCGACGGTGAAGGTTGGGCCAACGGTAATCGTACTGACGTTGCCTGCAGGGTCGGTCTGCTGCAGCGTAATCGTGTGCAGGCCTTCACCCATTGCGTTGGTTGGGGTAAAGGTCCAGTTCCCGTCATTGCCGACGGTGACCTGACCAATTGGAAGGCCATTATCAAAGATGGTTAACGTACTGCCCGCTTCACCGGTACCGCTGAAAATCGGTTTGCTGTCATCGGTGATGCCGTTGTTGCCGATAGGGCCGGTAATAGAGCCGGTGTTATCAAGAATTTGATCGAGCACCGGTGGATTCACAACGGTATCCACGACCACGGTATAGGTTGCTGAGTTACCGCTGTCGCCGCGAATGTTAGAGGCGGTGGCGGTAAAGTTATGTGGCCCGTCAGGTAAGATGGAACCCGGCGTGAAGCTCCAGTTGCCGTTCGGAAGGACAAGAGCGGTGCCAATCTCAATCCCATTATCAAAGATATGAATGGTCTCGCCGGCCGCGCCCGTACCCTGTAGCGTCGGGGTTTGGTCATTGGTTGGCTGATTGTTTGGTACTGTGCCAACGATTGGCGGCGCGTTATCAATGATGGCGGTGATCGTCGGCACCGTCGGCAGCGGGAAGAATGGCGCGGTTGCTTCGGCAGCCGGGCTAACGTTGCCTGCCGCATCGGTGGCTGTAACCTGGAGATGGCTGCCGTCAAGCTGCGGCGTGGTCAGAGTGATGCTGAATGCACCGGTCACAGGCGCGGCGGTGCCGGTGCCAATCACGTTCCCGTCTACATCTTTGATGGTGACGGTGCTGCCAGGTTCGGCAAGCCCCGTCACCGTATCGCCAGTCGCGCTGACCACCAGGTCGGTTGGTTCGCCAGGCGCGGAAGTATCCACGGTAACGGTGTAGCTGCCGGAAACGCTGCTATCGCCCCGGACGTTGGAGGCCGAAGCGGTGAAGGTGTAGGTGCCTTCGCCTAGCGGGTTTTGTGGCGTAAAGCTCCAGGTACCGTCCAGCCCAACTTTGGCGGTACCAATCTCACCGCCGTTAGACAGAATATGGATGGTGTCGCCGGGCTGGCCTGTCCCCTGCAGCGTTGGGGTAGTGTCGTTGGTGGTCTGGTTATTCCCTACGTTGCCGGTGTTGGGTGCCGTATCGTCAATGATGGCGGTAATCACAGGCTCTACCGGCGGCAGAACGTTTGGCGCCGTTGCCGTGGCCGGTGGGCTGGTATTCCCTGCCGGATCGGTGACGACGACGGTCAACGTTTCGCCGTCTACCTGTGCTGGATTAAGAGGGATAGTGACGTTTCCGTTGCTATCGGTAGTACCGGTACCCACGATCGCGCCATTCGGATCTTTAATGGTTACCGTACTCCCCGCTTCTGCATGGGCGGCGATGGTTTCCCCATCCGGGCTTACGACCAGGCCTGTTGCCGCTTCTGGTGGGGCGGTATCAATGGTGACGGTGTACGCTGGGGAAGTGGCGCTTTCACCTCTTTCGTTAGTCGCCACAACGGTGAATGCATGAGAGCCGTCCGGCAGGGCGGTGCCTGGCGTAAAGCTCCAGGTGCCGTTAGCGCCGACCACTACGGTGCCAATCTGCACGCCATTGTCATAGATATGAACGGTTGTGCCCGCCTGACCGGTACCCTGCAGAGTTGGTGTGTTGTCGTTGGTGGGGGCGTTATTGCCGATATTACCGCCGTTTGGCGCATTCGGATGATCGTTAGTGATGCCGGTAATGCCTGGCTCGCCGGGCAGCGGAATATTGGGGGCGGTGACGGTGGCTCCCGGCCCGGTATTACCCGATGGGTCGGTCGCCGTGGCGGTGAGCGTTTCCCCGTCCAACTTCGGAGTGGTTAGGGTGATGGTAAAGCTGCCGTCACTGCCCGCGGTGCCGGTACCGATGACATTTCCGTTGGCGTCTTTGATGGTTACCGTGCTGCCCGCTTCGGCATTACCGGTAATGGTTCTGCCGTCTGCGGAGACGGCAAGGCCGGTAGGTGCCGGCGGCGGCGTGACGTCCGGCCTGCCGGGATTGCCTGGATTGGTGCCGCTATCAGAGTGCCCACCACCGCCGCTTGAGGCGGCAGCAATGGCTCCGCCTGCGGCAACGGCCAGCCCACCCAGAACCCACGGCCAGACCGCACCACCTTCGGCATGTGCACCAGTGGCCGCCATAAGTGCGTCGATATTGGCAATTTGCTCATAGTGAGCCGCAGCTTCTGGATCCTGAACCCACCAAAGCACGCCGTCGTGGCCTTCCAGTACCAGCTGATTTCCACCTTGATCGGCAAAGGCGTAGTAGTTTTTGATGGTAATGGTTTCGCCGGAATGGAGTTTGATCACCAGGTCCTGGCCTGAACGAGTGAAGCTGGCGACCTCTTCACGTTCAATTTTTAGCTCGACAATTGAGGGACCTTTTAAGGTGATTTCAGAGGCTTCGACGTTATTTTTTACGCCGGTTAATTTAGAGATAATTGAAATTGAACGCATTGTTATCACTCCATTCGCGATGAACGTGGTGGTAGTCAGTTGCCCGGCGTAATATGTTGATTACCGAAAGCAAAATTTTTAAGTGTACGAGGCCCTTCGCGGTGAATAGGCGAAAAAAGGCCTGTATCAAAAAATTGATTACAGTGGTTATTAATAAATAAGACGCTTCCGGTGCGGAATCGAAATTAGTTAATTCTCAGGGTCATAGGCTCGTCGTTTATTAAATAGAGACTATTGATGATATAGACAGGAAAAAATGAAAGCGCAACTTAAGCCATATTTAACACTATGTAAGTAGCTCTAAAGTACCAGCGAACGTAACGGGCTCACCCAAACGGCTGAAGCCGGTTCTTTGGCTGTCGGTTGGCTACTATTATTCTTATCATGTTGAAATATTTAAGATAAGTTTTAGAGAGCGTTTTGCATTGCCCTGGTTAAACTGAGGCTTTAGGTATGATAATGCTGGCATCTGACGGGGATGCGGTGCCTTTTCTGGTGGGGAGTTTTCTTTTGTAAAGCAGAAAAATTTGGAAGAAATTATCTATTTTGTGAGGAGTATAAAGATGACGAACAGGGGAGGAAATATTATATATCTTTGAGTTTATGGTTTTCAGTAAAAAAGATAATAATGAAGGGAAATAGCATATATTATTTAGCGTCGCTTAATTAATTTCAATGCTTCAATATTTGACCGCGCAATAATAGCTGATAATTAAAGATGCGTGTAATTTTTTTACTGGCTCTTCAGACGAAGAGCCAGCGGAGAGAGCAATAACGAGAATCGCCTTAACGACCCGCGTTTTTCATGATTCGGGCTTTATCTACCGCCCATTCGCGATCCTTCGCATCAGTACGCTTATCGTGCTGCTTCTTACCTTTCGCCACGCCAATTTTCACCTTGCACCAGGCGTTCTTCCAGTACAGGGACAGGGCGATGACGGTGTAGCCGTCACGGCTGACGCTGCCGAACAGATTATCCAGCTCGCGCTTGTTCAACAGCAGCTTACGGGTGCGGGTAGGATCGCAGACAACGTGGCTTGAGGCCACATTCAGCGGGGTGAAGTTGGCGCCAAACAAATACGCCTCGCCATCTTTAAAGATAACGTAGCTGTCGCCGATGTTTGCCTTCCCGGCGCGCAATGATTTTACTTCCCAGCCCTGCAGCGCAAGGCCCGCTTCAATCTCTTCTTCGATAAAGTATTCATGGCGGGCACGCTTGTTTAGCGCAATGGTGGCTGAGCCTGGTTTGTGTGCTTTTTTCTTAGTCATAGTGCTGCTCAGTATACGTAATCCAGGAGTTCAAAGACACCCCGCGGCATGCGCGAGGAGGAAGCGCTTATCTTAGCATGAGCGGCAGAGAGTTTTTGTTTGCGCGGTGATAAATGTTATTATTTGTCCGATTTATGACTCCCAGGAATTGTTATGCCGCAGATTAGCCGTACTGCTTTGGTGCCCTACAGCGCCGAGCAGATGTACCAGTTAGTAAACGACGTGAATTCGTACCCGGAATTTTTACCTGGCTGCACCGGTAGCCGGGTGATTGACGCATCGGCTAATCAGATGACGGCGGCGGTCGACGTTTCAAAAGCTGGGATCAGAAAAACTTTTACTACCCGTAATACCCTGACCGACAATCAGAGCATCCTGATGCAGCTGGTGGATGGCCCCTTCAAAAAGCTGATGGGCGGCTGGAAGTTCACGCCGCTTAGCGAAGATGCCTGCCGGATTGAGTTCCAGCTTGATTTCGAATTTACCAATAAGCTGATTGAGCTGGCCTTTGGCCGTATCTTTAAAGAGCTTGCCGGTAGCATGGTTCAGGCATTCACCACCCGCGCCAAAGAGGTTTACCGTGTCGCGTGAGATTCAGGTTGAGGTGGTTTACGCGCTACCGCAAAAACAGTACCTGCGGCAGGTGAAGCTTGGAGAAGGCAGCACCGTCGAGCAGGCGATTTTTGCCTCTGGTTTGCTTGAGCTTCGCGACGATATCGATCTGACGAAAAACAAAGTCGGTGTTTACAGTCGTCCGGTAAAGCTGGGGGATAAGGTGAATGATGGCGATCGGGTTGAGATTTACCGGCCGCTGATTGCTGACCCTAAAGAGCTACGCCGCCAGCGTGCGGAACGTTCTGCCCAGAAATAATCCTGCTTTTAAGCATAAAAAAGCCGCTTTCGCGGCTTTTTTTGTCCATTGAGTAAACCTTATTCCCCTTTGGTCAGGGCCGGTTTGTTGTCAATGTTGGTCAGCACGCCGCTGCTGTTGAAGGTCAAGGTCAGCGTTTGCTGAGTCACGTTCTCGTGGCCCGGCTGCTGGCGGAAGACATAGAACCAGGTATTGGTGCCGAACGGATCGGACATCATTGGCGTCCCGAGGGTGTAGGCAACCTGCTGCTGGGTCATGCCAACACGCAGTTTGGACACGTCATTGGGCGCCAGATAGTTACCCTGGTTGATGTCTGGGCGGTAAACCACTCGCTCCAGAGTGGAACAGCCTGCGGTCAACATCAGAAGAACCGCTGCGGCAGCAGTCAGCATTTTACAACGCATAGTGATTTGATTCCTTTTCGGGCCGGAGTAGTGCGTGGCTCATTCGTATTATGCCGATGATAATAGACCTTTAAGCAGTTTAAAACCTAAAGGCGCTCAACTCTGACAGTGGGAGCATAAAAAAGTTGGTTGAAAAGGTGGCAGAAAGACGGATTTGTAAGTGAAGTGAGCGTTTTTTGCACAATGCACGGTGCGGAATACACCGTGCATTGTAATGCCTCAGGCGGCCAGTAGCTCTTTGGCATTCGCCAGCGTGTTACGGGTCACTTCACTGCCGCCAAGAAGGCGAGCAAGCTCCTGCAGACGTGCGCGTTTATCCAAAGGCTGCATATGGGTTTCGGTCATTTCTCCATCGGTTTCTTTGCTGACGAAGAAATGGTGATGGCCGCAACCGGCAACCTGCGGTAAGTGGGTGACGCACATCACTTGGGTAGATTCGCCCAACTGGCGTAGCAGCTTACCCACCACCGCGGCGGTAGGACCGCTGATCCCCACGTCGACTTCATCGAAGATCAGCGCTGGCGTTTCCATTTTACGGGCGGTAATCACCTGAATTGCCAGTGCGATGCGGGAGAGTTCACCGCCCGAGGCGACTTTCGCCAGCGGTTGAAGCGGCTGGCCGGGGTTGGTGCTGACGCGGAAATCAATGCGGTCTGCGCCTTCGGCGGTCAGGTGGTTTTCGTTAAAGTCGGCGTCTATGGCGAGTTTACCGTGCGGCATCGACAGGGAATGCATGCTTTCGGTGATTAACTGGCACAGCTCATTGGCGTGTTTGACCCGGCTTTGGTGAAGCGCCTGCGCGACGGCAAGCGCCTGCTGGTGGTGCCGGGCAACGGCCTGTAGCAATTCTTCCAGCGAGCCGGTTTGCTCATCCAGTAACTGCTGTTCATCCAGCAATTTCTGGTGGAAAGCCGGTAGCTCTTCAGGCGTGATGTGGTGCTTACGCGCCAGGGAGATCTGGCGAGAAATACGCTGTTCCAGCTCGTACAGGCGGTTCGGATCCAAATCCAGACGATCGCAGTAGTGGCGCAGTTCATCGCCGGCTTCGGAAATCTGAATCGCGGCCTCTTCCAGCATATCCAGCACGCCAGAGAGCTTGTTATCCATGCCTACCAGTTCATCCACGAGGTGGCGAACGGTATACAGCTGGCTTTGCAAATTCGTTTCTTCGCCGTCGGCCAGTACGTCCAGCGCCTGCTGGCTGGTGGAAAGCAGCTGACCGCTGTTGGCGAGGCGTTTGTACTCTTCGTCGATCAGTTCAAATTCACCGGCAACAGGAGAAAATTCATTCAGCTCTTTCAACTGGTAGTGGAGCAACTCAGCTTTGGCTGAACGCTCTTGTGCGAGTTGCTGATGCTGGGCCAGCGTGCGGCAGCTTTGGTGCCATTCACGGTAGCGCTCTGCCATCTGCTGAGTCAGCGCCTGTTCACCGGCATAGCCGTCCAGCAGCGTTTTTTGGTGCTCCGGTTTGAGTAGCAGCTGGTGGGCGTGCTGGCCATGAATCTGGATGAGCAACTGGCCGAGATCGCGCAGTTGGGAAAGGGGCACGGAGGTACCATTGATAAACCCCCTGGAGCGCCCATCGCTGCTGATCACGCGACGCAGCAGGCATTCGCTGCCGTCTTCCAGCTGATTTTCTTCCAGCCAGCGTAGCGCCCCCGGTGTGTCTTTCAGAGAAAAGCGGGCGCAGAGATCCGCGCGATTTGCACCAGAACGCACCATATCTGCTTCCGCACGACCGCCCAGGCACAGGCCCAGCGCATCTATGGCAATAGATTTGCCGGCACCGGTTTCCCCGGTGATGGCCGTCATCCCGTGATGAAAGTCTATTTCAAGTTCACGAACGATAGCGAAGTTACTTATGGTGAGTTGAGCGAGCATGACCACCTTCCTGTATGAACTCGTCATACTTCAAGCTGCAGGGGTGTTGGCTGCTTTCACTTACCCAGTCACTTACTCAAGTAAGCTCTTGGGGATGCACTCTCTTGCCGCCTGGCTGCAACTCGAATTATTTAGAGTTCGATTTGGTTACTGTATTTTCATACAGTATAAACTGGTTTTATATACAGTAAAGTGGCCATGTGGCTTTTTAGAACAATTTTTTCGACCAGCCGAGCTTCGAGCTTAATGTGTTGAAATAGCTATAGTCTTTTGGATGAATCAAGTTGAGGTGGTAGTCGCAGCGGCGAATGAGCACGTCCTCACCTTCCTGTATAGGCAACGCAATCTGGCTGTCGCAGCTGATTTCAAGGTCGCTGCGCATGTGGGAAAAACGCAGGCGAATGGTGCTGCTGCTGTTGATGACCAGCGGGCGGGCCGAAAGCGTGTGCGGGAACATCGGCACCAGAGTGATTGCATCCAGCGACGGCGTCAGGATTGGGCCACCGGCTGAAAGCGAGTAGGCGGTTGAGCCGGTCGGCGTGGAGATAATCAACCCGTCAGAGCGCTGTGAGAACGCGAAGATTTCGTCGATATAGACTTCGAACTCAATCATATGCGCGACTTTGCCTGGGTGAAGCACCACTTCGTTTATCGCCGTACTGAGCCGCGTGGGAGTATCATGCTGGCAGACCTGTGCCTCGAGCAGGAAGCGGCGTTCGGTAATGTAGTGCCCCTCGAGGACGTCCGCCAGCTGCTGTTGTGCATTGTCCGGATCGAGGTCAGTCAGGAAACCCAGGTTGCCACGGTTGATGCCGATAACTTTGATGTCATAGCGAGCGAGCACCCGAGCGGCGCCCAGCATATTACCATCTCCGCCGACCACCACGGCCAAATCAGCCTGCTGACCTATCTCCGCCAGCGTGCCGGTCTTCACCTGTTTGAGGTTCAGCTCCTGGGCGATTTGCTGTTCCACCATCACTTCATAGCCTTTGGCGCACAGCCAGCGATAGAGCATTTCATGCGTGGTCAGAGCGGTGGGGTGACGAGGATGGCCGACGATACCGATGCAGTTGAAATGTTTGTTCATTATCCTGGTGGTCCTTATTCGCAGACGTTCCTGTGACAATATGACAGGTTCCCTTGAAACCCTGAAACTGATCCCCATAATAAGCGAAGCAGCGAGATGAATGCTAAAAACGCGGAGAATTTCATGAGTAGTAAAGAACAGAAAACACCTAACGAGCAAGCCCCGGAAGATATCGCCATGGATCAGCACGAAGAAGTCGAGGCCGTAGAAGGTGCCGATGTCGTGGATCCGCGCGACGAAGAGATTGCCAATCTGCAGGCTCAACTGGCTGAAATGAAGCAGCGCGAGCGTGAGATTGAGCCTCGCCATCAGGCTGACTTAGCTAACCTGCGTCGCCGCACCGAACAGGATATCGAGAAAGCGCACAAGTTCGCCCTGGAAAAATTCGTGAACGAACTGCTGCCGGTTATCGACAGCCTGGATCGTGCGCTGGAAGTGGCCGACAAGTCCAACCCGGATTTAGCCCCGATGATCGAAGGCATTGAGCTGACTCAGAAGTCGATGCTGGATGTGGTTCGCAAGTTCGGCGTGGAAGTGGTAGGCGAGACTAACGTGCCGTTTAACCCGGACGTGCATCAGGCGATTGCGATGGTTGAATCTGCTGACGTGGCGCCAAATAACGTGCTGATGGTGATGCAGAAAGGTTATACCCTGAACGGCCGTACTATTCGCGCCGCGATGGTTTCCGTAGCGAAAGCCTGATCCGTTGCCCGAAGTAAAAAGCCAGCCCAGCGGCTGGCTTTTTTACGTCTATTGCTCAACGCTTTGCCGCAGCGGCTTCACCGGCGTGACGCGCACCTGCTTAATCATGTTGTCCTGTACGTCGAGAATATCGATGTCGTACTGGCTCAGCCGGATACGAGTACCAGCAGCAGGGATTTCCTGAATCTCTTCCAGAATCATGCCGTTAACCGTACGCGCATCGTCTTCCGGCAGCGTCCAGTTAAAGGCTTTGTTGAGTTCACGAACGTTGGCGCTGCCTTCGATAATGACCGAGCCGTCGTTTTGCGGCGTCACTTCTTCCGCAAGCGTAGGGGACATTGAGGTGGTGAAATCACCCACAATTTCTTCAAGAATATCCTCTACCGTGACCAGCCCCTGAATATCGCCGTATTCGTCCACGACCAGGCCGACTTTCTTTTTATTGCGCTGGAATTTCACCAGTTGCACGCTGAGCGGCGTGCCTTCAGGCACGAAGTAAATCTCATCGGCGGAGCGGAGCATCACCTCTTTAGTGAACTCTTTTTTCTCCGTCATCAGGCGATAGGCTTCACGGACGCGCAGCATGCCGATGGCATCATCCAGATTGTCGCGGTACAGCACGATGCGTCCGTGCGGGGAGTGCGTTAACTGGCGGACGATGGACTTCCAGTCGTCATTAATATTGATGCCGACGATTTCGTTCCGCGGCACCATGATGTCGTCGACGCTGACTTTTTCCAGGTCCAGCACCGAGAGCAGCATGTCCTGGTTACGCCGTGAAATCTGCGAGCGGGATTCATGCACGATGGTGCGCAGCTCATCTTTGCTGAGCGCGGTGCTGATGATGTGATCGACCTTAATGCCGACCATACGCATCAGCAGGCGGGTAATGGTGTTCAGCAGCCAGACCAGCGGCATCATCAGGAACTGCAGCGGGCCGAGCAGCCAGCTACTTGGATAAGCGACTTTTTCCGGGTACAGCGCGGCGATGGTTTTAGGCAGGACTTCGGCAAACACCAGCACGACGAAAGTCAGGACCCCGGTGGCAATCGCCACGCCTGCGTTGCCGTAAAGGCGAATACCGACGATGGTTGCCAGCGCGGAAGCAAGAATATTGACCAGATTGTTCCCGATTAACACGAGGCTAATCAGGCGGTCCGGTTTGCGCAGCAATTTTTCAACGCGCTTCGCTGCCCGGTTGCCCTGTTTGGCGCGGTGGCGCAGGCGGTAGCGGTTTAGCGTCATCATGCCGGTTTCTGAACCGGAGAAGTACGCGGACACCACCACCATGATGATCAGGGTGACGATCAGCGTGGTGGTTGAGATGTGTTCCAAAAGAGATTTCCTTTAAGAGATTAGCTAACGAACTGCTGGAGGACACGGCTGCCAAAATAAGCGAGGGTTAAAATGCCCGCGCCGGCAACGTTAAACCAGACAACGCGACGGCCGCGCCACCCTTCATGATAGTGCCCCCACAGCAAAACGACGTAGACAAACCAGGCGAGAATCGACAGCACGGCTTTATCGACGTTTTCCATGCTGAACAGGTTTTTCATATAAAAGAGCCCGGTGCAAAGCGTCAACGTCAGCAGAACCACGCCCACCTGGGTGATATGAAACATTTTACGCTCGATAACCATCAGCGGCGGCATTTCTGCGCTGAACGCCAGCTTTTTGTTTTTCAACTGGTAGTCAATCCACGCCAGTTGCAAAGCGTATAGCGCGGCGATGATCAGCGTCGCATAGGCAAACAGCGACAGGCCGATGTGCACCATCATCCCCGGCGTGGCTTCGAGATGGGTGATAAATTCATTGGGCATAAAGGTCGCCAGCGCCAGATTTATCAGCGCAAAGGCGTAAACAATGGGTAACAGTAGCCAGCCGCGATTGCGTGAGGCGACAATGGTCATTACCGTACAAATCATCAGGCTGACGAGGGAGCCGACGTTCAGCAGGCTAAGATTTTGCCCGCCATCGACGGTGAAGAAGCGTGCTTCCAGCGCCAGCGCATGGCTAACCAACGCGATAGCTGCGGATAAAATGGCAAAGCGGCGCCATCCGCTGTTCTTCCGCAGAAGACCGGGAATGATCAGCGCAAGGCTGACGGAGTAGGCTACAAGCGCAAGAATGGCGAAAACGGGCATATTAAGGTGTCGGTCAAATTGGCCAGAGAACAAAAAAGTCAGTATAACGTTACCTGTCGCCTGCTCCAACCGTTGGATCACACCCGAGGCGGCTTCATGATATAATCCGCCAAATTCAGTTTTGTGTCGCGAGCTGCGGCCCCAGTTACCACGTTAGGCAAAATACCATGTTTGATAATTTAACAGACCGTCTGTCGCGTACCCTGCGCAATATTAGCGGCCGTGGGCGGCTAACCGAAGAAAACGTTAAAGAGACGCTGCGCGAAGTGCGCATGGCGCTGCTGGAGGCGGACGTTGCGCTGCCGGTGGTGCGTGACTTTATCAACCGCGTGAAAGAAAAAGCGGTTGGTCATGAAGTCAACAAAAGCCTGACCCCGGGCCAGGAGTTCGTCAAAATCGTTCGCGCTGAACTGGTTTCAGCGATGGGCGAAGAGAACAGCAGCCTGAACCTGGCGGCACAGCCACCGGCCGTTGTACTGATGGCGGGCCTGCAGGGGGCGGGTAAAACGACCAGCGTCGCTAAGTTAGGTAAGTTCCTGCGCGAAAAGCAGAAGAAAAAAGTGTTAGTGGTTTCGGCGGACGTTTATCGCCCTGCGGCGATCAAACAGCTGGAAACCCTGGCTCAGCAGGTTGAGGTCGACTTCTTCCCATCTGACGCTCAGCAAAAGCCTGTCGATATCGTTAACGCCGCGCTGAAAGAAGCGAAGCTGAAGTTCTACGACGTGCTGCTGGTGGATACCGCCGGTCGTCTGCACGTAGACGAAGCGATGATGGACGAAATCAAACAGGTTCATGCTGCAATTAAGCCGGTAGAAACGCTGTTTGTAGTTGATGCCATGACCGGCCAGGATGCGGCGAATACCGCGAAGGCGTTTAACGAAGCGCTGCCGCTGACCGGCGTAGTACTGACCAAAGTGGACGGCGACGCTCGCGGTGGTGCTGCACTGTCGATTCGCCATATCACCGGCAAGCCAATCAAGTTCCTCGGCGTGGGCGAGAAAACCGAAGCGCTGGAGCCGTTCCACCCGGATCGTATTGCCTCCCGTATCCTCGGCATGGGCGACGTGCTGTCGCTGATCGAAGATATCGAAAGCAAGGTTGATCGCGCGCAGGCTGAGAAACTTGCCACCAAGCTGAAAAAAGGCGACGGCTTCGACCTGACCGACTTCCTCGAACAGCTTAAGCAGATGAAAAACATGGGCGGCATGGCTAGCATGATGAGCAAGCTGCCGGGCATGGGCCAGCTGCCGGACAACGTCAAATCCCAGATGGACGACAAAGTTCTGGTTCGCATGGAGGCGATTATCAGCTCGATGACGCTGAAAGAACGTGCGCAGCCGGACATCATTAAAGGCTCCCGCAAGCGCCGTATCGCGCAGGGTTCCGGCATGCAGGTGCAGGACGTTAACCGCTTACTGAAGCAGTTTGACGACATGCAGCGCATGATGAAGAAAATGAAGAAAGGCGGTATGGCCAAAATGATGCGCGGTATGAAAGGGATGATGCCACCGGGTTTCCCTGGCCGCTAAGCTCTTTTCGATTGCTTTTTACGCCGAAATGAGTAAAATTTTCGGGCTTTTAATATGACACCGGGCTCCATCCCTCGATGGGGCCCGGCGTTTTATTCACTAAAGAGGATGTTATGGTAACTATTCGTTTAGCACGTCACGGCGCTAAAAAGCGTCCGTTCTACCAGGTTGTCGTTACTGATAGCCGTAATGCACGTAACGGTCGCTTCATTGAGCGCGTTGGTTTCTTCAACCCTATCGCTAACGAGAAAGAAGAAGGCGTTCGCCTGGATCTGGATCGCGTAGCTCATTGGGTTGGCCAGGGCGCAACCGTTTCTGATCGCGTTGCTGCGCTGATCAAAGAAGCTAAGAAAGCAGCTTAATCTGTCACGGTGGTCATGATGAGCAAGCAACTCGCCGCACAGGTTCCTGTTAACCCAATTGTGTTGGGCAAAATGGGCTCCTCCTACGGTATTCGTGGTTGGCTCAGAGTGTTTTCCTCCACCGAAGACGCCGAAAGCATTTTTGACTACCAGCCCTGGTTTATCCAGCGTGGCGGTCAGTGGCAGCAAGTACAGCTGGAAAGTTGGAAGCACCACAATCAGGATCTGATCATCAAGCTGCAAGGCATTGACGATCGGGATGCCGCGAATCTTCTGACCAATTGCGAAATTGTCGTGGATTCAACGCAACTGCCGGCTCTTGACGCGGGTGACTATTACTGGAAAGACCTTATGGGCTGCCAGGTAGTAACCACTCAGGGCTACCAGCTCGGTAAAGTCATCGACATGATGGAAACCGGCTCGAATGACGTTCTCGTCATCAAGGCAAACCTGAAGGATGCATTTGGCATCAAGGAGCGGCTGGTTCCGTTCCTCGATGGGCAGGTTATCAAGAAAGTCGATCTCGCTACTCAAACCATTGAAGTAGATTGGGATCCTGGTTTTTAAAACTCCGAAATCATACGGTAGTCGCTAGCATAGTGGGGATTGGCTTGTGTTTATTGGTGTAGTTAGCCTGTTTCCTGAGATGTTCCGCGCAATTACCGATTACGGGGTAACTGGCCGGGCAGTAAAAAATGGCCTGCTGAGCATTCAAAGCTGGAGTCCACGTGACTTCACCTATGACCGGCACCGTACCGTGGACGATCGTCCTTACGGCGGCGGACCGGGAATGCTGATGATGGTGAATCCTTTACGGGAAGCCATTCACGCAGCGAAAGCAGCGGCAGGGGAAGGTGCTAAGGTTATCTATCTTTCACCTCAGGGGCGCAAGCTTGATCAAGCAGGCGTCAGTGAACTGGCAGCAAACGAGAAGTTAATTCTGGTTTGTGGCCGTTACGAAGGGATCGATGAGCGCGTAATCCAAACCGAAATTGACGAAGAATGGTCAATCGGCGATTACGTTCTCAGCGGCGGTGAGCTACCAGCGATGACGCTGATTGACTCAGTCTCCCGGTTTATCCCGGGCGTGCTGGGACATGAAGCATCGGCAACCGAAGATTCGTTTGCTGAAGGGTTGCTGGATTGCCCTCACTACACCCGCCCTGAAGTGTTGGATGGTATGGAAGTACCGGCGGTGTTACTGTCGGGGAACCATGCGGAGATTCGCCGTTGGCGCCTGAAACAGTCGCTGGGCCGCACCTGGCTTAGAAGACCTGAACTTTTGGAAAACCTGGCTCTGACTGAAGAGCAAGCAAGGTTGCTGGCGGAGTTCAAAAAAGAACATACGCAACAGCAACATAAACATGATGGGCAGGCGTAAGCCCCCTTAACCCCAAAATAGTTGGAGTTGTAGCAAGATGGCAAGCGAGTGAATCCCGCTGAGCTTACTTTGGTAAGTGATTCGGGTGAAGAAGAGCAGCCAGCGCAGATGCAGCTTCAAATATGACGGGGATATATCAGTTTACCCAGGATAAGAGATAAATTATGAGCAATATTATTAAGCAACTTGAACAAGAACAGATGAAACAGGATGTACCTTCCTTCCGTCCGGGCGACTCCGTGGAAGTGAAAGTATGGGTCGTTGAAGGTTCTAAAAAACGTCTGCAGGCATTTGAGGGCGTGGTTATCGCTATCCGTAACCGCGGTCTGCACTCTGCATTCACTGTTCGTAAAATTTCCAACGGCGAAGGTGTTGAGCGTGTATTCCAGACTCACTCCCCAGTAATTGACAGCATTACTGTCAAACGCCGTGGTGCCGTTCGTAAAGCTAAACTGTACTACCTGCGTGAGCGTACTGGTAAGTCTGCTCGTATCAAAGAGCGTCTTAGCTAAGATTCGCTTAGGCGACATCCAAATAAAAGGGCTGCCATCTGGCAGCCCTTTTTTATGCGCTGAATTCGCTGAAATTATGGGGCGGTAATCACGACCGCGACGCGGCGGTTTTCGGCGCGACCTTCGCCGGTGCTGTTGCTGGCAACCGGGTATTTCTTACCCAGCCCTTGCGTGGTGAGGTTACTACGCGGGATTTTAGCGCCTTCGGCCCAGGCATCCGCGACGATGTTCGCGCGCTTGAGAGAGAGCTGTTCATTGTAGCCGTCTTCGCCATAGTTATCGGTATGACCATCCATGCGGGCGTGCTTCAGGCCGGTTGCTGAGAGTTTGGCGGCCATGCTTTGGATGGTTTGGTAGCTTTCGGGCTGCAGTTTGTACTGGTTTTTACCAAACAGGATCTTGTCTGACAGTCCTAGTGACCAGCCGCCGTTTGACTCAGAGAAGCCGTACGAGCGCATCGCCGCAACTTGTTCAGGGGAGAACGTTGATGGCGGAGCCTGACAGCCGGTTAACAGAAACGAGAAGAGGATTGCTGGTGCAAATAAGCGCGAAGCTTTCATAATGTATCCCTTTGGGGCTGTTTTATTAGCAACTCACGTTGCTTGTGTTTTTCTATGTACATATTGCGATCGGCGGTTTCCATCAGGCTTTCCGCTGAGGTGATATCTTTCGCGAGCGCAACGCCAATGCTTAGGGTCATGGTGACCCAGTGCTCGCCGGGTAAAAGGATCGGCTGCTCGACTATCTCTTTTAACTGCGTCAGCACGAATGAGGCCTGTTCTTCGTTATTCACCGAATGAAGCAGCATGGCAAATTCGTCACCGCCGAGGCGGAACGCCAGGTGACGCGTATTGGCAAACACCAGCAACCGTTTTGCGATTTCGATAAGCACAGCATCCCCGGCCGCGTGTCCCCAGGTATCGTTAATAAATTTGAAGTTGTCGCCGTCCATGAACAACAGCGCGCTGTCGTGGAGTGAGGCGGTATCATCAATCAGTTTATCCAGCGCGGTTCGGAAAGCCGCCCGGTTTGCCAGGCCAGTGAGTGAATCCTGAAGGGCCGTTTTTTGCAGCGAAGCATTTTTCAGCTGAAGCTGTTTTTGCCATTCTTCCATTTCATCCAGCAGGCTGTTGAAGTCCTGGGCAAAGAGGTGGAACTCCTCAATTTTTTCCGGAGATACGCGGCGAGAAAAGTTACGGTTGCTGCGGACATCGTGGACAACGTCGGTAATGTTCTGCAACGCGGCATCAATATCGCGATGTAAATGGCGTGAAATGCCTAATGCGATAACTGACGCGAGTAAAATACAGGCCGTCAGCACGCCTAATGAGAGCCAGACAAACAAGGTCACGGTCGCATCCGTGCCTATCAGGCGCATTTCACCAATGATTTTGCCGTTATGCCAGATGGGTTGCCTGATTGGGTGAGGGTATAGCCATCGGGTCACCAGCCCTCCCACCATGTCATGCTGAGACGGTTTATCAGCCTGCCAATGCGTTATCTCCTGGCCATTAACATCGACCACCTTTGCGGCGGTAAATTGCCCTTGCTTGCCCAGCACGGCCAGGGTTTCATTGGCCGCCGTACCATCACGGAAAACAACGGCAGCTTCGAGGCTGTGACTCACTGTCACCGCCAGCAATTCGAGATTTTTTTGAGCGTACTGTTTTAGCGTCAGCATTGAGGCGACGGAAAGCAGCAGCCAGACAGCCAGCATGGCAATAACCACGCTGATTATGCTGATTCTACGCAACGTTCCTTTAAACGTTGGACGTGACGGCGTAGTCAAATCCTTATTCATGACTATTATTCCCTGGCCGGGCCAGCAGTAATACATCCGGGCTAACCCTGACGCCGCTGCGTGCGAGCGCGTCGAGGTTTACCGAAAAAGAAACTGCGTCATTATGAATATTCAGGCAGAAAGCACTGCCAATTATGCATTGTGGGTTCTGCTCGGCAATTAACAATAAAGGCCGGGATTGATAACGTTCTATTAATTGCAACTGCTGTTGTGGTGATTCGTTACCAAAATATATCCCGTCGCAGTTCGCTCGTAATGCCTCTTCCGATGACTGAACGAGCAGGGGTTGATATGAGATATCACTATTTTTCGTACTTAGCGTAGCGGCGTAGGCTGCCGTTGAAAATATGCATAGCTTTGGAAGACCCTGGAGCTGAGGCCAGCGCGTGTAGCTAACAATTCCGGCCACTGTCGTGCGGACTTTGTCGGGCAGCACGGGACTTGTGGCCTGCGCAGCCTGCATTTTGAATATCGTTAGCAGGAGGACGATAAACGTTAAAAATAACGTCAGCCCGCGGAGTTGAGACGTGGTTTTCACGCGCCACCAGCCCAAAAGCATCCTGGCCAGTAAAACCAGCCTTTATTATTTATGATGTTGCCTTCGAGCATATCACTCCCACGTATTTCCGTCATTCATTCACAGGTGTGATGATATTCCTGATTATCCAAAATAATAACGAGAATAGCCCTGGAATGATGGCGTAAATCGTTATCGGTTCCCTACTAAAAACGCGTACACAAGGGATAATATCAGCATAGAAGGCGGAATGAATTTTTACGCGGGCTTTTGTTGAGTAATGCATTTTTGACCGAAAAATACGCATTTTTATGCCTGGTGTAAATTTAAGTTTACTTATTTAGGGGTTTGATGCGGTATATAATTGCATGTGTAACGATTAATTTACGTGTAATGGATTGCAATCTTTACTGTTGGCGGTTACAGTAAGCCCTCCTCTACGAGGAAACGACTATCGCAAACGAGCTAAACACAGGACTGCCATTATGCAAAAAGACGCGCTTAACAACGTTCATATCTCAGACGAACAAATACTCATCACTCCGGATCAGCTGAAAGCGGAATTTCCACTCACTGCGGCTCAGGAAGCGCAAATTGAGCAGTCCCGCCAAACGATCTCCAATATTATTGCTGGCCGCGATCCGCGCCTGCTGGTTGTTTGTGGACCTTGCTCGATCCACGATCCGGAAGCTGCGATTGAATACGCTCGTCGTTTTAAAGCTCTGTCTGAACAAGTTAGCGATAGTCTGTACCTCGTGATGCGCGTCTATTTTGAAAAGCCTCGTACGACTGTGGGTTGGAAAGGGCTTATCAACGATCCGCATATGGATGGCTCGTTTGATGTGGAAGCAGGGCTGAAAATTGCGCGTCGCCTGCTGGTTGAGCTGGTAAGCCTGGGGCTGCCGCTGGCAACCGAGGCGCTGGATCCAAATAGCCCGCAATACCTGGGCGACCTGTTTAGCTGGTCTGCAATTGGTGCTCGTACCACTGAATCCCAGACACACCGCGAAATGGCTTCTGGCCTTTCTATGCCGGTTGGTTTTAAAAATGGTACCGATGGCAGCCTGGGGACGGCGATTAACGCCATGCGTGCTGCCGCGATGCCGCACCGTTTCGTAGGCATTAACCAGGCAGGGCAGGTTTGCCTGCTGCAGACTCAGGGTAACCCGGATGGGCATGTGATATTGCGCGGTGGCAAAGCGCCTAATTACAGCCCGGCGGATGTTGCCCAGTGTGAAGCTGAAATGCAGAAAGCAGGCCTGCGCCCGTCCTTGATGATAGATTGCAGCCACGGCAACTCAAATAAAGACTTCCGTCGCCAGCCGGGTGTGGCCGAGTCTGCCATTGCCCAGATTAAAGATGGTAACCGCTCTATTATTGGCCTGATGATTGAAAGTAATATCCATGAAGGTAATCAATCATCAGAGCAGCCGCGCAGCGAAATGAAATACGGCGTGTCCGTGACCGATGCATGCATCGACTGGGAAACTACGGACAGCCTGCTGCGTGAGATCCACAAAGATCTGAGCGGTGTGCTGGCAGCTCGTCAGGCATAAGAGGTTTACTATGGTGGCTGAATTGACCGCGCTGCGCGATCAAATCGATGAAGTGGATAAAGCGCTACTGGATTTGCTGGCCAAGCGGCTGGAACTGGTGGAGGAAGTGGGTGAAGTAAAAAGCCGCTTTGGCTTGCCCATTTATGTGCCGGAGCGAGAAACCTCTATGCTGGCGTCTCGCCGTAAAGAGGCCGAAGCCTTAGGGGTTCCACCGGATCTAATTGAAGACGTGCTGCGCCGCGTAATGCGCGAGTCGTACTCCAGCGAGAACGATAAGGGCTTTAAAACCCTGCATCCTTCACTGCGTCCGGTGGTGATTGTGGGCGGCGGCGGCCAGATGGGGAGTCTGTTTGAAAAAATGCTGACGCTTTCCGGCTACCAGGTTCGTATTCTTGAAAAAGAGGACTGGGATAAAGCGCCGGAACTGCTGGCCGATGCGGGTATGGTGATTGTGAGCGTACCGATTCATATCACCGAGCAGGTTATCGCTAAGTTGCCTCCGCTGCCGGCGGACTGCATCCTGGTGGATTTAGCTTCGGTGAAGAATGGCCCGCTGCAGGCGATGCTTGCCGTGCACTCTGGCCCGGTACTCGGCCTGCACCCTATGTTTGGTCCGGACAGCGGTAGCCTGGCAAAACAGGTCGTGGTTTACTGCGACGGCCGTCAGCCTGAAGCGTATCAATGGCTGCTCGAGCAGATTCAGGTCTGGGGCGCGCGTTTGCACCGCTCCAGCGCCGTTGAGCACGACCAGAATATGGCGTTTATTCAGGCACTGCGCCACTTCGCGACCTTCGCGTATGGCCTGCATCTGGCGGAAGAAAACGTACAGCTTGAGCAGTTGCTGGCGCTGTCATCACCGATTTACCGTCTCGAGCTGGCGATGGTGGGCCGACTGTTCGCCCAGGATCCACAGCTTTATGCCGACATTATTATGTCGTCGGAAAGTAATCTGGCGCTGATTAAGCGTTATTACAAACGCTTCGGCGAGGCGATTGGCCTGCTGGAACACGGCGACAAGCAGGCGTTTATCGACAGCTTCCGGAAAGTGGAGCACTGGTTCGGAGATTACGCTCAACGTTTCCAGAATGAGAGCCGCGTCCTGTTACGGCAGGCAAATGATAACCGCCAGTAAGTACCAAAAGGTCTTATAATCAAAAGCCAGTGGGAGTCTACCCGCTGGCTTTTTTGTTTGCCAAAAGGATACCTGAAATGGCTGAGCTGCAGCTGCTGTTCGACTATACCGGTCACTTACCCGAATGCCCTACGTGGAGCGCAGAAGAAGGCAGTCTCTATTGGACGGACATTCTTGAGAACGAAATCCACCGCTACCATCTTGCCACCGGCAAACATGACGTTATTCAGTTTTCTGAAGAGGTGGGCTGCTTTGCCCTGCGTGAGTCCGGCGGGTTTATCGTGGCGATGCGCAGCGGTATCTGGCTAACCAATAAAACGGGGCTTATCGTGGGCAAAGTCTGTGATAACCCAAGTAACCCGGATTTGGCCCGTTTCAACGACGGCGGCACCGACAGGCTGGGGCGCTTTTACGCCGGTACGTTTTGGGGCCCCGGTGACTATAATGGCGCATTACTTTGCCGGGTGGATAACGATCTGACGCCGCATGTGATTCAGCATGATATCCACGGTGCTAATGGGCTGGCATTTAGCGCGGATGGAAAATGGATGTATACCTCGGATACGCCAAACGCCGTGATTTACCGGACTCCGTTGGACGCACAAGGTGAACCCGGTGTGCGTGAAGTTTTCAAGCGGTTTGCTCCAGGTGAGGGTATTCCGGATGGCGCGGCGATGGACTGCGAAGGGTATTACTGGACGGCGCTGTTTGATGGCTACCGCATAGCGCGTATTTCTCCACAAGGGGAGATAGTGGAAGAGCACCGCTTGCCAGTGCGCTGCCCAACGATGGTTTGCTTTGGCGGCGATGATATGAAAACGCTATTTATCACCACGACCAGAGAAAACATGGATGAAGAAGAAGTGGCTCGGTTACCGCTTTCTGGGGCACTTTTCACCCTCCGCGTTGGGGTAGCCGGAATGGAAAAGCTGAAGTTTCGGGAAGTATGATTTAAGCCGCCCGGCTGAAGCCGGGCTGGTATTGTTATCAGGCCGGGTCGACCGGCACCACGTTTTCGCTTGGGTAGCTGCCGAGCACTTTCAGGGAGCGGGTAATTTCGCCCAGCTCGCGCAGCGCCTTACGCATACTCTCATCTTTCAGGTTTGCCTGAATATCCAGATAGAACATCTCTTCCCACGGGTTGCCGTTGATCGGGCGTGATTCCAGCTTGGTCATGATCAGATTGTGATTGCGCAATACCAACAGCGCTTCTACCAGGGCACCGGCCTGCTGGCCAGTTGCCATCAGCAATGTGGTTTTCGCGGGTACCTGATCGGATACTTCAACGGCCTTACGTGCCAGCACGATAAAGCGAGTGATGTTCTGGGTCTGATTTGCAAGGTTGCGTTCAAGTACCTGCAGGCCGTAAAGAGCACCACCGGCTTCACTGCCCAGCGCGGCGACGTGAGGCGAGTTAGCCTGAGCGACTTTTTCCATCGCTGCAGAGGTGCTTTCCGTGTATTCAATTTTCCAGTGAGGATAGCGATTGATGAACTGGCTGCACTGCTGGAAAGGTTGAGGATGGCTATAAACCGTTTGGATTTGCTCTAGGTCGGTAGAGCCGGAAACCAGCACGCAGTGGTCAATCGGCACCGTCATTTCGGCCACGATCGACAGGCTGGTGTGCTGCAGCAGGTCGTAGACGTCGTTGATAGCCCCCGAGCTTGTGTTTTCAATCGGCACGACGGCGTAATCGGCCTGGCCGGTTTCCACCTGGCTGAAGATGTCATGGAATTTGGCGCAGCCGCTTTCGATGAACTGTTCAAAGTGGCGAGCGGCGTACTGGCGAGCGGCCAGGTGAGAGTAAGAGCCTTTAGGCCCAAGGAAAGCGACACGGGCAGAGTGAGGGTTAGTTTTATTCAGGTGCTGCTGCAGCAAGGTTTGCTGGGTAAGAACAGAGTCTTCAATAATTAGCTGGAACAGGCGCGTGATGTAATGGGCATCGAGATGGTGGTCTTTACCGAGGGTAATCAGGCGTTCCAGTAAATCTCTTTCACGATCGATATCGCGTACCGGGCGGTGAGAAGCGAGCTTTGCTTTGCCAACCTCAACCGCCAACAGGCGGCGCTCTGCCAGCAGGGCTAACAGCTTTTCATCCAGCGCGCTGATTTTATCGCGCAGGGCCAGCAACGGATTAATTTCGGTCATAACGCTACCTTTTCGATGTCCATAAAAAAAGCCTCCCGCTTGGGAGGCTTGTTTGTTCGTCTTCGCATTCTTTATCACACGACGAATTGCCTCCCAGTCAGGGGAAGGTAAAAAAGAATGCGAAGAAAAACGGGAAAAGTTTCATGTCAGGTTTCCTGAGGAATCTGAGAGGTAAAGTACCTGCTCTGTTTTCGTTCTGTCAATAAAAAACGCGCCCGGAGGCGCGTTGCGGTGAGTGGAAGGAGAGTAATGTATTACTCTTCGTCAGCTTCTGCTTCTGCGAAGGACACGTCTTTCACTGAACCTGCTGCGCGACGTGCTTCACCTTTGTGTTGCACTTTATTTAACTGCCGCTCCAGTTTGTTGATTAAATCGTTGATAGCCGTATACATATCTTCATGCCTGGCACTGGCTACGAGGTGCCCATTCGGTGTGTTAATCGTGGCATCGGCCACAAAACCCTGAGGCTCTTTGGACAAGATAATATGTGGATTAATTAGATGAGTTTGCCACTTGTCCAGCTTACTGAGACGGTCGGCGACATGCTGGCGAATAGCTGGGGTGATTTCCATTTGCTTGCTGGTAATGTTCATTGTCATAAAGTTACCTCTTGTCTTTGCCGTCTTGGTAACTTCAGCATACCGTTCCTAATGTCAAAATGTGTGATGTAAATCACATTATTTTGTCGCTTTTTGTCAAGGAAGGCTTTTTGTGAGGCAGAACAGGATATGTGTTTTTAAGGCTTGTGGTTATCGGAAATCGCGTCCATATTTGATGGGATGACCTGACGCTAAACCGTTTCAGTTTTTGCGTCGGCAGATAAAAAAACGGCAGCCAAGGCTGCCGTTTTTCTTACAATATAGTCAATCAGGTATTGCTGCTGTTTGCGGCAATAATCTTCGCTACTTTGTCAGCCTGACCCGGCATCTGCATCTCGCGGTAGGCATTTTCCATCAGCTTCAGGCCGTCACGAGTGGCTTGAGTGTCCGGATAATCACGCAGCATACCTTCAACGCGATTAACTACTGCAACCCAGGCGCCGCGTTTCGTGTAATATTGCGCCACGGAAAGCTCATACTTCGCCAAGCGATCTTTGAGGAACACGAGACGTTTGGTCGCATCGGTGACGTATTGGCTGTTTGGATAGCCGCGAACCAGCTTCGAGAAGTCGTTGAATGCGTCGCGAGCGTGTTGCGGATCGCGGTCAGAACGATCAACACCGAAGAAGCCTTGCAGCGCACTGTCATCCAACGCCATGTCTGTCAGGCCACGCATGTAAAGTACGTAGTCGATGTTTGGATGAGTCGGATTGAGGCGCATAAAGCGATCGATCGCCGCCTGAGCCAGCGGTAAGTCCGCATTTTTGTAGTAGGCGTAGATCAGGTCGAGCTGCACTTGCTGAGAGTACGGGCCGAATGGATAGCGGTTATCCAGCGCTTCCAGTTGCGTTATCGCCGCTTTAAAGTTACCGTCCTGCAGCTTTTGCTGGGCAGTCGCATAGATCTCAGAAGGCGGATTATCAGGAACCTCATCCTTGGAACTGGAGCAACCAGCCAAAGCCAGGCTCAACGTGGCCGCTGCCACCAGATATTTCATGCGCGTCATGACGTTTGACTTTCCTAAGTAATGTTATTTCCGGGAGAGTTCATGTTCCGGCTCCCGATAAAGACCAGCTACAATAGCACATTATATTAAACGGCATTGCCGTAAAACCCAACGTTAACGAAAGAAGCTGTCTATGGCACAACTAGTACAACTCACCGAAACGGTGTCCGATTCACAACTGGGTCAACGCTTAGATCAGGCATTGGCCGAATTGTTCCCGGATTATTCGCGTTCGCGCATAAAAGAATGGATTCTTGACCAGAAAGTCACGGTCAACGGCGCTGTCTGGGACAAGCCGAAAGAGAAAGTATTGGGTGGCGAACTCGTTACTATCAATGCGGAAATTGAAGAAGAAGCGCGCTGGGAGCCTCAGGATATCCCGTTGAATATCGTTTATGAAGATGAAGATATTCTGGTGATCAACAAGCCGCGTGACCTGGTCGTACATCCTGGTGCAGGCAACCCGGACGGCACGGTGCTGAATGCGCTGCTGCATTACTATCCGGCGATTGCGGATGTACCGCGTGCGGGTATCGTCCACCGTCTGGATAAAGACACCACCGGCCTGATGGTCGTGGCGAAAACCGTTCCAGCACAGACTCGCCTGGTTGAAGCACTTCAGCTGCGTGAAATTACCCGTGAGTACGAAGCCGTTGCGATTGGTCATATGACCGGCGGCGGTACGGTGGAAGAGCCTATCAGCCGCCATCCAACCAAACGTACCCACATGTCCGTGCACCCAATGGGAAAACCTGCGGTGACTCATTACCGCATTATGGAACACTTCCGCGTGCATACGCGCCTGCGTCTGCGCCTGGAAACCGGCCGTACTCACCAAATTCGCGTTCATATGGCACATATCAGTCATCCGCTGGTGGGCGATCAGCTGTACGGGGGCCGTCCTCGTCCGCCGAAAGGCGCATCGGAAGAGTTCGTCAGCGTACTGCGCAAGTTTGATCGCCAGGCTCTACACGCGACCATGCTGCGCCTTTACCATCCTATTAGCGGTATTCTGATGGAATGGAGTGCGCCGATCCCACAGGATATGGTTGAACTGATAGAAGCCCTGCGCGCCGATACCGAAACCCATAAAGACCAACTGGACTGGCTATGACCAAAACGATCGTCCCGCACTGGCCGCTTCCGGAAGGCGTTGCTGCCTGTAGCTCAACCCGCGTTGGTGGCGTTAGCCTCGCGCCGTATGACTCGATGAATCTGGGTGCCCATTGCGGCGACGATCTGGCGCATGTTGAAGAAAACCGTCGGCTATTTTATGCCGCCGCAGACCTGCCTTCGAAGCCGGTCTGGCTCGAGCAGGTTCACGGCAAAACGGTGCTGAAGCTGACGGGTGAGCCTTATGCCTCAAAGCGAGCTGATGCTTCTTATAGCAATACGCCGGGAACGGTTTGTGCGGTGATGACGGCGGATTGCCTGCCGGTGCTGTTTTGTAATGAAGCCGGGACTGAAGTCGCGGCAGCACATGCCGGCTGGCGAGGCTTATGCGAAGGCGTATTAGAAGAAACCGTTGCCTGCTTCCAGGACGCTCCGCAGAACATTCGCGCCTGGCTTGGGCCGGCAATTGGCCCTCTAGCATTCGAGGTGGGGCCGGAAGTCCGTGAAGCCTTTATGGCAAAGGACGAAAAAGCGGCAAGCGCTTTCCGCGCTGCGGGTGAAAAGTACTATGCTGATATCTACCAGCTTGCAAGGCAGCGGCTGGCGAACGCGGGGGTTACGCAGGTGTACGGTGGCGACCGCTGTACCTGGACCGAAAGCGGCGATTTCTTCTCATACCGCCGAGACAGAACCACAGGTCGTATGGCAAGTTTCATCTGGCTGATATAACCTATCGAATCAAGACGATCCAGTGCGGGTAGCTCACGCTTCATATATTTCAGGTCATTAACCTTGAATAATTGAGGGATGACCTCATTTAATCTCCAGTAGCAAATTTGACCTGTTTATGGGAGGAGTTATGCGTCTGGATCGTCTTACCAATAAATTCCAGCTTGCTCTCGCCGATGCCCAATCTCTTGCGCTTGGGCACGACAATCAATTCATCGAACCTCTGCATCTGATGAGCGCTTTGCTCAATCAGGAAGGGGGATCTGTGCGTCCGTTACTGACCTCTGCGGGGGTGAATGCGGGCAAATTACGTACCGACATCGAGCAGGCGCTAAGCCGTTTGCCGCAGGTAGAGGGCACCGGCGGCGACGTCCAGCCTTCTCAGGACCTGGTACGCGTATTGAACCTGTGCGATAAGCTTGCACAAAAACGAAACGATAACTTTATTTCGTCAGAGCTGTTTGTTCTGGCGGTACTTGACTCACGCGGCACTCTGACCGATTTGCTGAAAGCAGCGGGCGCAACGCCAGCGAACGTAACCGCCGCGATTGAGCAAATGCGTGGAGGGGAGAGCGTGAACGATCAGGGTGCCGAAGACCAACGTCAGGCATTAAAGAAATACACTGTTGATTTAACCGAGCGGGCCGAACAAGGCAAACTGGATCCGGTGATCGGCCGTGATGAAGAAATTCGTCGTACCATCCAGGTACTGCAGCGTCGCACCAAAAACAACCCGGTACTGATTGGTGAACCGGGTGTGGGTAAAACGGCCATCGTCGAAGGGCTTGCACAGCGCATCATTAATGGTGAAGTACCAGAAGGCTTGAAAGGTCGTCGGGTTCTCGCGCTGGATATGGGCGCGCTGGTGGCAGGGGCCAAATACCGCGGTGAGTTCGAAGAACGTCTGAAAGGCGTGCTGAACGACCTCTCTAAGCAGGAAGGCAACGTCATTCTGTTTATTGATGAGCTGCATACTATGGTTGGCGCAGGTAAAGCCGACGGCGCAATGGATGCCGGGAACATGCTCAAGCCGGCGCTTGCTCGTGGTGAACTCCACTGCGTTGGCGCGACCACGCTCGATGAATATCGCCAATATATAGAGAAGGATGCTGCGCTCGAACGACGTTTCCAAAAAGTGTTCGTGGCGGAGCCTACTGTAGAAGACACCATTGCGATTCTGCGCGGGCTAAAAGAACGCTATGAGCTGCACCACCATGTGCAAATCACAGATCCGGCAATTGTGGCGGCGGCCACGCTGTCTCATCGCTATATTGCCGATCGTCAGTTGCCGGATAAAGCCATCGACCTCATTGATGAGGCCGCATCCAGCATTCGTATGCAGATAGACTCCAAGCCGGAAGAGCTGGACCGTCTCGATCGCCGCATTATCCAGCTCAAGCTGGAGCAGCAGGCGTTGAAGAAAGAGTCTGATGAAGCCAGTCAGAAACGACTCAGCATGCTGAATGAAGAACTGGAAGATAAAGAACGTCAGTACTCTGAGCTCGAAGAAGAGTGGAAGGCGGAGAAAGCCTCGTTGTCAGGTACGCAGACCATTAAGGCTGAACTTGAGCAGGCGAAGATTGCAATCGAGCAGGCTCGCCGCGTGGGCGATCTTGGGCGTATGTCCGAGCTGCAGTACGGTAAAATCCCTGAGCTGGAGAAACAGCTGGCTGCGGCAACCCAAAGCGAAGGGAAAACCATGCGCCTGCTGCGTAATAAAGTGACGGATGCAGAAATCGCCGAAGTTCTGGCCCGCTGGACCGGGATCCCGGTTGCCCGAATGCTAGAAGGCGAGCGCGACAAGCTATTACGTATGGAAAAAGATCTTCATCAGCGCGTGATTGGCCAGGATGAAGCCGTCGAAGCGGTATCAAACGCTATTCGCCGTAGCCGCGCAGGGCTATCTGACCCGAATCGCCCAATCGGTTCGTTCCTGTTCCTGGGGCCAACCGGGGTAGGTAAGACCGAGCTGTGCAAAGCGTTAGCGAACTTTATGTTCGACAGCGACGATGCGATGGTGCGTATCGATATGTCCGAGTTTATGGAGAAACACTCCGTATCGCGGCTGGTGGGGGCGCCTCCGGGCTATGTGGGTTATGAAGAAGGCGGTTATCTGACAGAGGCTGTTCGTCGTCGTCCTTACTCAGTCATTCTGCTGGATGAGGTCGAGAAGGCACATCCGGATGTGTTTAACATCCTGCTGCAGGTGCTGGACGATGGTCGCCTGACCGATGGTCAGGGCAGAACCGTTGATTTCCGTAATACGGTTGTCATTATGACCTCGAATCTTGGCTCAGACTTAATTCAGGAGCGTTTCGGCGAACTGGATTACGGTCACATGAAGGATCTGGTGCTGGGCGTGGTTAGCCAAAGCTTCCGTCCGGAATTCATTAACCGTATCGATGAGGTTGTTGTTTTCCATCCTCTCGGTGAGCGCCACATTGCTTCTATTGCGCAGATTCAGTTGCAGCGTCTGTACAAACGGCTGGAAGAGCGTGGTTATGGCGTAAGCATCTCGGATGAAGCGCTGAAATTGATAAGTGAGAATGGCTATGACCCTGTTTACGGAGCACGTCCGCTGAAACGAGCTATCCAGCAGCAAATTGAGAACCCATTGGCTCAGCAAATCCTTTCTGGTGAGCTGATTCCTGGAAAAACAATCAAGCTGGAAGTAAAAGACGATCGCATTGTGGCAGTACAGTAAGCCACTTAACGTAAAAAACGAGCCCATCCGGGCTCGTTTTTGTTTGTAAAATAGCCATTACTGGCCGAGTTTTATACTTTTAGCCTGGAAAGTGAGCGGTCAGAAAGTTTTTT
>NZ_BCTL01000048.1 GCF_001571265.1 Cedecea neteri NBRC 105707 = ATCC 33855
CTACTTTCTCAGTAGCGCGGGCTGTGCATATTACGCTTTCCCGCTGCGTAGTCAAGCATTTATTTTTCGCTTCACTCCGCCTGACACGCCGCTTTGCAAGCCGTTGTTCCGTGTCAGTGGAGGCGCATTATAGGGAGTTCTTCGGCGGTGACAAGCGTTTATTTAAAAAAACTTTCTGACCGTATTCTTTTTCGCCAACCCGCTTATTTACAACACTATTTGGTGCTTAACTGCGCAATTTCATGGGCAAAACGGGCTACCTGCTGCCAATCGGTATAAACCACTTCTTTACTAGTATCAGTTTCACCGTCGGTCATTTTCATAATTAAGCGGATCATGAAGCGGTCTAGCCAACCATAACGTGGATAACGCAGTGCGCCTGCAAACACGGCGCAATGGTCTGGCTGCCAAACCGAGTTAAGCAAAAACTTGCGGGTATAGGGATTTGTCTGTGGCGAACGCTTCTCTGGTTTACGAGCAACCAGGTTGACCGCGAAAAATGCACTCGCACGCTCCTTCAACTGCAGCTGATGCTTTTTAACAAACGCCTCGACGGATGCATGAAAATGCCCGTAGCGAATAGAAGCACCAATAATTACCCGATCGTAGTTAGCCCAGGCGATATCCTCACAGCGATGGAGATTAACCACATCACTCTCAACGCCCAGCTCTTTCAGTTCAGAAGAGATATAGGAAGCTATCTCACGAGTTTGACCATCTCGGGTCGAAAACAGAATTAAGGTTTTCACACAGGCTCCGGTTACTCGCGCCAGAAAGTAGGCGTGAACAGTACTAACAGGGTAAACACTTCAAGGCGGCCAAACAGCATATTCACGATCAGGATCCATTTGGCCACGGGATTCATACTGGCAAAGTTGTCGGCAACGACGCCAAGCCCCGGGCCCAGGTTATTCAGCGTTGCCGCTACCGAGGCGAATGCTGAGAAGTCATCGACGCCTGTCGCAATGATGGCCAGCATACTGACGATAAACACCAGCGCATAAGCAGAGAAGAATCCCCATACCGCTTCGAGGATTCGTTCCGGCAAAGCTCGATTTCCAAGTTTGATGCTGTAAACCGCATTCGGATGCACCAGACGTTTCAACTCGCGATTACCTTGTTTGAACAGCAGCAGGATACGAATCACTTTCAGGCCACCACCGGTGGAACCCGCGCAGCCACCGATGAAAGCAGAACAGAGCAGCAATACCGGCAAGAACAGCGGCCAGCGGGCGATGCTGTCCGTGGTAAAGCCCGCGGTGGTCGCCATCGATACGACCTGGAAGAAGGCCTGGTTCAACGTCTGCCAGGCTGACTGGTAGGTATTATGGAACCAAAGCACCAGCGTGCAGACCAGAACCAGCGATAACTGCACGCCGATAAACATCCGAAATTCCGGGTCGCGCCAGTACACCTTCAGGCTGCGCCCGCTAAGCAGGGAGAAGTGCAGGCTATAGTTACAGCCGGAGATCAGCAGGAAGATTGCGATAATAGTATTGATGGTTGGACTATTGAAGTAGCCCACGCTGGCGTCATGAGTAGAGAAGCCGCCAATCGCAATAGTAGAGAAGCTATGCCCGATAGCGTCAAACGCCGGCATACCGGCAAACCAAAGCGCAAGCGCGCAGGCAATCGTCAGCAGGACGTAAATAAGCCACAGCGTCTTTGCCGTTTCGGCGATTCGCGGGCGCATTTTGTTATCTTTTAGCGGCCCCGGCATTTCTGCCCGGTAGAGCTGCAACCCCCCGACGCCAAGAATAGGCAAGATGGCCACAGCCAGGACAATGATCCCCATCCCACCGAACCATTGCAGCATTTGCCGATAGAATAGAATCGCATGAGGCAAAGAGTCCAACCCCACCAGCGTTGTCGCCCCGGTGGTCGTCAGGCCAGAAAAAGATTCAAAAAAGGCGTCTGTTACCGTCAAGTTTGGCCGCTCGGCGAAGACAAACGGTAGCGCACCCACGCTGCCCAGCACGGTCCAGAACAGCACAACGATCAGGAAGCCTTCTTTGGGTTTAAGATCTCTTTTCTCACGGCGGTTAGGCCACCACAGCAAAGAGCCTATCGCCAGCGCAACGAAAAAAGTTTGGGTAAAGGCGCGGCCGGCACCATCGCGATAGATTAGAGCCACTAAGCCGGGGAGTATCATGGTTCCGGAAAAGAGGATAACCAACAGACCAACGATTCGGGTTATGGCGCGAAAATGCATTTCAGCCGCTTCCTTAAATATCTATAAATAACGAGGTGGGATTATTGTTCAAACGGCAATAAATGCAATGCACCGCGGCTAAAATCACTCAGCCTGGCGCTGAAAGCAGCCACCTGGGTTTGCGGCAATGCTACGCGCAGATCAACGGCGACCTGGAAGTCGCTTTCCACGATAAGACCATCACTTTGCTTGAGCAGCGCTTCCACACCCGCCAGCTGCGAATAGTCGCACTGCAAAGTATATTCGGTTAACGGCACTTTGAGCACTGTCGGAAGCTGGTTTAACGCCAGCTGCACGCCGCCGCCGTAGGCTTTCACCAGGCCACCCGTGCCCAGCTTCACCCCGCCATAATAGCGCACTACAACCGCCGTGATTTCACCAATGCCTTTCCCCATCAGTTGGGCAAGTATGGGTTTTCCTGCAGTGCCGGCAGGTTCGCCATCATCCGAGAAACCGAGCTGCTGCGAGTCATCCGGCGCTCCGGCGACCCATGCCCAGCAGTGGTGCCGGGCGTCCGGGTGTTCAGCCCGGACCTTCTCCACAAAAGCTTTAGCCGCTATTACCCCGTCTGTATGGGCGACAAGGGTAATAAAGCGGCTTTTTTTAATCTCCTCGCTGACCGTGACGGGCTCAGCGGGGATAGGCCAGCTTTCCATTACGCGAGCTTCAGGTTACGCGTCATGTTTTCGGTGCTGTTTTCATAGATAACGACGTTATCTTCAATACGAATGCCGCCAAACGGCTTCAGGGCTTCAATGTGCTTCCAGTCGAAGTACTTGCTGTACTGCCCTTCACGCCACGGGGCCAGCAGCGATTCAATGAAATACAGGCCCGGTTCGATGGTCAGTACCATGCGAGGCTCCAGCACACGGGTACAGCGTAGGTAAGGATGCTGCGAAGGTGCAGCCAGATGCGTCCCCGTATCGTCCTGCATAAACCCGGCTACGTCGTGAACCTGCAGGCCTAGCGGGTGCCCGATGCCGTGTGGCATGAACGGGGTTGTGATCCCGGCTTCCAACATTGCTTCTTCGCTGATGTCGTTCACCAGTTTGTGGCGGCGCAGCAGCTTAGCCAGGCGCTGATGGAACTGGATGTGGTAGTCGGTATAACGCACACCGGATTTCATGGTGTCGATAAACGCCAGTTGCTCTTCGTTGACGTCTTTAATCAGGTGAGCAAAATCGCTGTCGCTGTGGGTGGTCCAGGTGCGGGTCAGGTCGGCGGCATAGCCATTATATTCAGCCCCAGCGTCCAGCAGGAAGCTGCGGATTTCCGCTGGAACGCGGTGATCCAGTTTGGTGTAGTGCAGCACCGAAGCATGCTCATTGAGCGCCACGATATTGCCATAAGGCACGTCAGTATCGCGGTGGCCGGTCGCAGTCAGATAGGCGATGTTAATATCGAACTCGCTCATACCGGACAGGAAAGCTTCATGCGCAGCACGGTGGCCTACGACCGCTGTTTTCTGCGCTTCACGCATGCAGGACAGTTCGTAGTCCGTTTTATAGGCGCGATAGTAATGCAGGTAATCGATAACCCCTTTCGGGTTGATATTGGCTGGCGTGATATCCAGCTGCAAAGCGCGCTCTGGCACCGGGCCAATGTAGCCAATATTGCCGCGTGCGGCAGGCAGTTGGCTGCCAATACCGTCGGCTTTAGGCAACGCAATCACTTCAATATCATCTGTCCAGAAGGATTCCGGCAGCGGCTCCACGTTGTGCCAGTAATCCACTGGCAGATAGAACCACAGCTTCGGCTTATTCACGCCATCCACCAGCAGCCAGCAGTTAGGTACCTGAGTCACCGGCACCCACGCCTTGAACTGCGGGTTCACTTTAAACGGATAGGCATGGTCATCGAGGAAGACGTTGAACAGCTCCCCGGAGTGAATAAGTAATGCATCAAGGTTAAAACGCGCCAGAACGTTGCGGGTACGCTCCTGTAGCGTTGCCACATGATCTTTGTACAGCGCGGCCAGTGATTCCATAATTTATCCTTCTGTTTTTGTCTCTGTTCGCATCGCATCTTAGCATACCGGACAAACCACCGAGTTATTTCCGCCGCCTGTGATCGAGTTTGCAAATATTTAAAGAGAAATTTGCATTTCATTAACATCAATTCCACACTCCGCTTCATCTGGTACGACCAGATCCCATTGCTGGATTCAGGAGACTGACATGCTCTACCAAGGTGAAACCCTACATCTCGACTGGCTGGAAGACGGCATCGCCGAACTGGTTTTTGATGCCCCCGGTTCCGTCAACAAGCTGGATACGGCGACCGTCGCCAGCCTCGGCGAAGCGCTGGCCGTGCTTGAAAAACAGCCTAACCTCAAAGGCCTGCTGCTGAGCTCCAGCAAGTCCGCCTTCATCGTTGGCGCCGACATTACCGAATTCCTGTCGCTGTTCCTGGTCCCTGCCGAACAGCTGACCCACTGGCTGCAATTTGCCAACAGCGTTTTTAATCGCCTGGAAGATCTGCCCGTCCCAACCATCGCCGCCGTGAATGGCTACGCGCTGGGTGGCGGATGCGAATGCGTGCTGGCGACGGACTATCGCCTGGCAACGCCGGACGCCCGTATTGGCCTGCCGGAAACCAAGCTAGGCATTATGCCTGGCTTCGGCGGCTCCGTTCGCCTACCACGTTTATTGGGTGCAGATAGCGCGCTGGAAATTATTACCGCAGGTAAAGACGTCGGCGCGGCAGAAGCGCAGAAACTGGGCCTGGTTGATGGCGTAGTGAAAACCGAAAAGCTGCGCGACGGTGCGCTGGCGATTCTGCGGCAGGCAATCAAAGGCGAGCTGGACTGGCAGGCTAAACGCGCCCCGAAACTGCAGCCGCTGAAACTGAGCAAAATTGAAGCCGGCATGAGCTTTACCATCGCCAAAGGCATGGTGGCACAGATCGCCGGTAAACATTATCCAGCCCCGATGACCGCGGTAAAAACGATTGAAGCCGCCGCTGGCCTTGGTCGTGATGAAGCCCTGAAGCTGGAAACCCAAAGCTTTGTGCCGCTGGCTCGCTCCAATGAAGCCCGCGCGCTGGTCGGCATCTTCCTGAACGATCAGTTTGTTAAAGGCCAGGCGAAAAAGCTCACCAAAGACATTGAAACGCCTAAACACGCGGCCGTACTCGGCGCGGGCATTATGGGCGGCGGCATTGCTTATCAGTCTGCCTGGAAAGGCGTGCCGGTATTGATGAAGGACATTAACGAAAAGTCGCTGGCGCTGGGTATTAACGAAGCCAGCAAGCTGCTGAACAAGCAGCTTGAACGCGGCAAAATTGACGGTATGAAGCTGGCGCAGGTTATTTCGACCATTCAGCCAACGCTGGAATACGCCGGGTTTGATCGCGTAGACGTCGTTGTTGAAGCCGTGGTTGAAAACCCGAAAGTGAAAAAGGCGGTGCTGGCGGAAACCGAAGATAAGGTTCGCCCGGATGCCGTGCTGGCTTCCAACACCTCCACCATTCCTATTAGCGAACTGGCAAGCGTGCTGAAACGCCCGGAAAACTTCTGCGGCATGCACTTCTTTAACCCGGTGCATCGCATGCCGCTGGTTGAAGTCATTCGCGGAGAAAAAACCTCGGATGCGACCCTCGCCAAAGTGGTGGCATGGGCAAGCAAGATGGGCAAAACCCCTATCGTGGTAAATGACTGCCCGGGCTTCTTCGTAAACCGCGTGCTGTTCCCCTACTTTGCAGGCTTTAGCCAGCTGCTGCGCGACGGCGCGGATTTCCGTCAGATCGATAAAGTGATGGAAAAACAGTTCGGCTGGCCGATGGGCCCGGCTTACCTGCTGGACGTGGTCGGGATTGATACCGCCCATCACGCCCAGGCAGTGATGGCCGCAGGCTTCCCGCGGCGCATGAGCAAAGATTACCGCGACGCGATCGATGTACTGTTCGATGCCGGGCGCTACGGCCAGAAAACCCAGCAGGGCTTCTACCGCTTTAAAGAAGACAGCAAAGGCAAACCACGCAAAGAGCAGGACGAAGCTGTCGATAGCCTGCTGGCAGAAGTCAGCCAGCCTAAGCGTAACTTTAGCGAAGAAGAAATTATCGCCCGCATGATGATCCCAATGGTCAACGAAGTCGTTCGTTGCCTCGAAGAAGGCGTGATTGCCAGCCCGGCGGAAGCCGATATGGCACTGGTTTACGGCCTCGGTTTCCCTCCGTTCCACGGCGGTGCATTCCGCTGGCTGGATACCCTAGGCAGCGCGAAGTATTTCGATATGGCGCAGCAGTACCAAAACCTCGGCCCGCTGTACGTCGTGCCTGAAGGCCTGAAGGCCAAAGCATCACGCAATGAGCCGTACTATCCGCCGGTTGAGCCTGCCCGCCCGGCCAGTGACCTGAAAAGCGTCTGAGGAGTGATTATGGAAAAGGTTGTTATTGTTGATGCCATCCGTACGCCGATGGGCCGCTCTAAAGGCGGCGCGTTCCGCAACGTTCGCGCTGAGGATCTGTCGGCGCACCTGATGCGCAGCATTCTGTCCCGTAACCCGGCGCTCGAAGCGGCCGCGCTGGATGATATTTACTGGGGCTGCGTCCAACAGACTCTGGAGCAGGGTTTCAATATTGCCCGCAACGCATCGCTTCTGGCGGAAATACCTCATTCGGTTCCTGCCACCACGGTGAATCGCCTTTGTGGTTCTTCTATGCAGGCGTTGCACGATGCTGCACGTATGATTCAAACCGGCGACGCGCATGCTTGCCTGATTGGCGGCGTAGAACATATGGGCCACGTGCCGATGACCCACGGCATTGATTTCCATCCAGGCCTGAGCCGCAACGTGGCAAAAGCCGCCGGCATGATGGGCCTGACGGCTGAAATGCTTTCCCGCATCCACGGCATCAGCCGTGAAATGCAGGATCAGTTTGCCGCCCGCTCGCATCAGCGTGCCTGGGCCGCAACGGAAGCCGGTCACTTTAAAGCCGAGATTATGCCGACCAGCGGCCACGATGCCGACGGCGTTCTGAAGCGCTATGACTTCGACGAAGTGATTCGCCCGGAAACCACGGTTGAAGGTCTGGCGGCGCTGAAACCTGCTTTCGACCCAGTCAACGGTACCGTCACCGCGGGCACATCTTCGGCGCTGTCCGATGGTGCATCCGCGATGCTGCTGATGAGCGAATCACGCGCCAAAGAGCTGGGCCTGAAAATCCGCGCTCGCGTGCGGTCTATGGCCGTCGTCGGCTGCGATCCGTCCATCATGGGCTACGGGCCGGTCCCGGCATCAAGGCTGGCGCTGAAAAAAGCAGGCCTGACGGCGCAGGATATCGACCTGTTTGAAATGAACGAAGCGTTTGCCGCCCAGATCCTGCCGTGCATTAAAGATCTGGGGCTGATGGACAAGATCGACGAGAAGATCAACCTGAACGGGGGCGCGATCGCGCTCGGCCACCCGTTGGGTTGCTCCGGCTCGCGTATCAGCACCACGCTTATCAACCTGATGGAGCGTCGCGACGCACAGTTTGGCCTGGCCACCATGTGTATTGGCCTGGGTCAGGGCATCGCGACCGTATTTGAACGCGTTTAATAAAAAACGAAACTGAGTTTAGTTGCCGTGTTTCCCGCCTGTCAGGGGCGGGTTTTTTTATATCTGAAAGATAAAAAAACCACCGACGATGCGGTGGCTTATTCTGACGACGAACGGCCTTAGATAAAGGAGAAAGCGTCGCCGAACATGTGCTCAACCAGCGCCCCGCGCTCGTTACAGAACAGGTCACGGGCAATTTTTGCCATTTCGAAACGGCCCGCAATATAGATATCGTGCCCACTCAGTGAAGCGTGATCCTGCATAACGGCGGTAAGCACAGTCCCGCTACGTCCACGCCAGCCTTCTTCCGGCTGCTCCACCACGGCTTCAACACGCAGATTTGGATGCTGCAAGGTCAACCCTTCCAGTTCGGCCAGGTCGTAAAGATGTTTCTCTTCGCGGCCGCCCCAGTAGATGGCAATTTCACGCTCCGGGTTACGAGCCAGCGCCGTCAACAAAATAGAGCGAACGTAAGAGAAACCAGTTCCGCCAGCAATCAGGATAAGTGGGCGATCTTCATCTTCACGCAGCCACGCATCACCATGCGGCATATCAACCACAATTTCCTGCTCTTTCAGAATACGGTCCATGACCGCCATGGCGTAGAGGTTGAGCTCCGAAGCACCAATGTGCAGCTCAATGAACTCATGCTCGCTCGGCGTGGATGCCATAGAGAACGGGCGCTTGTCTCGTTCGTCCATCACCACCATCAAATACTGCCCGGCCTGGAATGAGAAATCGCCTTCCGGCAGCAATCGAACGCGATATACCGTGTCGGTTATCGCTTCTACCGAGGTCACTTTACAGCTTAAGGTTGTCATGCGTCCCCTCTGTCGGGTCAATAATGCTAAACCGTAAAGGTCGCCGCTCAGGCGCCTTTGTCGTTATCAAAAATAGCCAGTTCATCCCAGATTGCATCAATACGCGCGCATACCTCAACATCTTTCTTGATTGGGCGCCCCCATTCACGCTGGGTTTCGCCCGGCCATTTATTGGTGGCGTCCAGTCCCATTTTAGAGCCCAGCCCGGAAACCGGGGAGGCAAAATCCAGATAATCTATTGGCGTGTTATCCACCAGCACCGTATCACGTGACGGATCCATACGCGTAGTGATAGCCCAGATAACATCGTTCCAGTCGCGTGCATTGACATCATCATCACACACGATAACAAACTTGGTGTACATGAACTGACGCAGGAACGACCAAACCCCCATCATGACTCGCTTGGCATGCCCGGCATACTGTTTTTTGATTGTCACGACTGCCAGACGGTATGAACACCCTTCCGGCGGTAGATAGAAATCAATAATCTCCGGAAATTGCTTTTGCAGGATTGGCACCAGCACTTCATTGAGCGCAACGCCCAGTACCGCAGGTTCATCCGGCGGACGACCGGTATACGTTGAATGATAAATCGCATCCTGCCGTTGGGTAACGTGAGTTACGGTAAACACCGGGAAACTATCGACTTCATTGTAGTAACCCGTGTGGTCGCCGTAGGGGCCTTCCGGCGCCATTTCGCCACGCTCAATGTAGCCTTCCAGCACAATTTCTGCACCAGCAGGCACTTCAAGATCGTTAGAAATACACTTCACGACCTCGGTTTTGGTCCCGCGCAGCAGCCCGGCAAAAGCATATTCGGAAAGCGTATCCGGCACCGGCGTCACCGCGCCAAGGATAGTTGCCGGGTCAGCGCCAAGCGCTACGGAGACAGGGAAACGTTCACCCGGATGAGCCTCACACCACTCCTGGAAATCCAGGGCACCGCCACGGTGGGATAACCAGCGCATAATCAGCTTATTTTTGCCAATCAGCTGCTGGCGGTAAATACCCAGATTCTGGCGCTCTTTGTGCGGGCCGCGGGTGACCGTCAAGCCCCAGGTAATTAGCGGAGCAACGTCTTCAGGCCAGCAGCGCATGATCGGAATACGATTCAGGTCGACTTCATCACCTTCCCAAATTTGCTCCTGACAAGGCGCGTTACGCAGACGCTTGGTGGGCATATTCAGAACTTGTTTAAACTGCGGCAGTTTGTCGAACAGGTCGCGGAAACCTTTTGGCGGCTCAGGCTCTTTGAGGAAAGCCAGCAGTTTCCCGACTTCACGCAGGGCAGTAACATCTTCCTGACCCATCCCCATCGCTACGCGTTTCGGCGTTCCAAACAGGTTACACAGCACCGGCATGGTGTAGCCTTTCGGGTTTTCAAACAGCAAAGCCGGGCCACCGGCTCGCAGCGTGCGATCGGCAATTTCAGTCATTTCCAGGTTCGGATCGACGGGCAATGCGATACGTTTGAGTTCGCCCTGCTGCTCTAGCAGCGCAAGAAATTCGCGTAGGTCGTGGTATTTCATGCAATTTATCGTGACGTCGGATTTTGCCGTCATTATACGGACTTCACCGCCGCCATGCTGTATTTTTGTTAAATTAGCGTGAAACTCGCCGGCGGCGGCGCTTAGCCAGGTTATACTGGAGCTGTCTATCTCTGCGGAAGACGTTTTGTTATTCTGACGCGCTTAAGCGGGCGAAAAGAGAAATTATGCAATCCTGGTATCTTCTTTATTGTAAACGAGGCCAATTACTGCGCGCCAAAGAGCATCTTGAGCGTCAGGAGGTCAATTGCCTTACGCCAATGATCACGCTGGAAAAAATGGTGCGTGGTAAAAGAACTGCGGTCAGCGAGCCTTTGTTCCCTAATTACCTGTTTGTCGAGTTCGATCCGGAATCTATTCATACCACCACGGTGCATTCCACCCGTGGCGTCAGCCACTTCGTGCGCTTCGGCACGCAGCCGGCAACGGTGCCGGAGAAAGTGATTGATGAGCTGATTCACTTTCAGGCCGAGGACATCACCGACCCCGAAACGCCGTATCCGGGCGATAGCGTGGTGATTACCGAAGGCGCTTTCGAAGGGTTAGAGGCAATTTTTGCCGAACCCGACGGCGAAGCCCGTTCGATGCTGCTGCTGAACTTATTGAACAAGCAGGTGCGGCAAAGCGTCAGGAATACTGATTTCCGCAAGGTTTAATGCAAAGAGGCCAGCAAATGCTGGCCTCTTTCTTCCTGAATCGCAACTAGCGCTGCATCTGCTCATCGTGCAGCCATTGGGCAACACGTTTTGAGAAGTACGTCAGTACGCCATCCGCTCCGGCACGTTTAAAGCACATCAAAGATTCCATAATGGCCGGTTTTTCGGCCAACCAGCCGTTCTGAATCGCCGCCATGTGCATAGCGTATTCACCGGAAACCTGGTAAGCGAAAGTCGGCACGCCAAAAGTGTCTTTCACGCGACGCACAACGTCGAGGTATGGCATTCCTGGTTTCACCATCACCATATCAGCCCCTTCCTGCAGATCTTGCGCCACTTCCTGCAAGGCCTCATCGCTGTTAGCAGGGTCCATTTGGTAAGTCTTCTTGTTGCCGCCTTTCAGGTTACCGGAGGAGCCAATCGCATCCCGGAACGGCCCGTAGTAGCAGGAAGCATATTTCGCTGCGTAAGACATGATCTGGGTATTCACAAAGCCATCAGCTTCTAACTGATCCCGGATTGAGCCAATGCGTCCATCCATCATATCGCTGGGCGCGACGATTTCGGCCCCGGCTTCAGCATGGGAAAGTGCCTGACGAACCAGAATCTCGCGGGTGACGTCGTTGATCACATAGCCATCAGCGTCAATGACGCCGTCCTGGCCATGAGTAGTATAAGGATCCAGAGCAACGTCAGTCAGCAATCCAAGCTCAGGTACGGCGTCTTTCAGCGCGCGTACCGCCCGCTGCACCAGCCCGTTTGGGTTATAGGCTTCTTCCGCATGCAGCGATTTCCCGTCGCTTTCAATTACCGGGAACAGAGAGAGCACCGGTACACCCAGTTTCGCTACCGCCTCTGCTTCTTTCAGCAGTTGATCGATAGTCATACGATAAACGCCCGGCATTGACGGCACTTCCTGCTGCTGGTTGTGGCCTTCCATGACAAACACAGGGTAAATAAGGTCGTCTACCGTCAGTTGGTTTTCAGCCACAAGGCGACGGCTGAAGTCATGACGGCGTACGCGGCGCATACGGCGACCGGGAAACGTACCGGGAAATGCATAGCTCATTTAACTTTCTCCTGATTAAAACCCAGTCGGAATAACCGACGAGCATTGTCATCTGTTATCTGCGCAAGCCAGGCCGGGTCTTCACCGCGCCATTCGGCGACCTTATTCAGGATATGGGGCAGATAACAGGGTTCGTTGCGGCGGGACGCAGGTTTTGGTTGTAGATCCCGGGGCAACAAATAGGGCGCATCGGTTTCCAACAGCAACTGCTGAGCAGGGATAACCGGAAGTAATTCTCTTAAGGCTAAGCCGCGGCGCTCATCGCAAACCCAGCCGGTGATGCCGATAAATAACCCTCGCAGCAGGCAATCCCGTGCTTCTGCTTCAGTCCCGGTAAAGCAGTGCAGCACCACGCCAGGCAGTTGTTCCAGCCAGGGATCAAGCAGAGCAAGGAAGCGTTCGTGTGCATCCCGACAGTGCAAAAATACCGGCATCATCAGCTCTGCAGCTAATGCCAGCTGCGCGGTGAAAGCGCGCTCCTGCTCAGCAGGAGTGGAAAAATTACGGTTAAAATCCAGACCGCATTCGCCAATGGCGACCACCTGGGGTGCTGCCGCCAGGCGACGGATAGCTGCGGCAGTTTCGTCATTCCACTGGCTGGCATCATGGGGATGCACTCCGGCTGTGGACCAGCAGTTTTCATATTGCTGCGCCATGAGCAACGCTTGCTCACTTTCATGGAGGTTGGTACCGGTCAACATCATGCCGCTCAGGCCAGCCTGCCATGCTCGCGTGACCACTTCCGCATGGTCTTTCGCAAATTGCGAACTGGTTAGATTCACGCCAATATCAAACATCTCTCCCTCCAAACGACAACCGCCCCTGCGGGCGGTTATTTCATTACTGCTCTTTTTCAGAGCGCGTTTCTTCAGGTTCAGACTCATCATCTTCATCGCCATTACGCCCTTTACCGACGTAGAAGCGGGAGAAGAAGACGCCAACCTCAAACAGGCAGTACATTGGCACCGCCAGAAGGGTTTGCGAGAAAACATCCGGCGGCGTTAACAGCATGCCGACAACAAAAGCCCCGACCAGAATATAAGGGCGCTTCTGTTTCAATGATTCCGGTGTCGTCACCCCCATCCAGCACAGCAGGATAATGGCGACGGGCACTTCAAAGGCCACGCCAAAGGCCATGAAGAGCGACATGACAAAGTCGAGATATTTCGTAATGTCCGTCGAGACGACCACCCCTATTGGCGCGGTTTTTGTCAGGAAGCCAAAGGCCAGCGGGAAGACAACGAAGTAAGCAAACGCAATGCCGATATAAAACAGCAGCGTGCTGGAAAACAGCAGCGGCATCACCATTTTACGTTCATGCTTGTACAGCGCAGGGGCAATAAAGGCCCAAATCTGGTACAGAATGACCGGGGCGGCCAGGAACACCGAAACGTAAATGGTTAATTTAATCGGAGTAAAGAACGGCGAGGCGACATCGGTCGCAATCATCGTTGACCCCAACGGCATGTGTTTGATCAGCGGTGCGGAAACCACCTGATAGATGTCATTGGCGAAATAGACCAGCGCCAGGAAAATCACCAGCACGGCGATCATGCTGTTCAGCAGGCGCTTACGCAGCTCGATCAGATGGCTAATGAGCGGTTGGGTATCTTCAACAGCCATAGTTACGATTTTTCACCAGGAGGTTGCGTTGGGGTTACAGCAGGTGCAGCTTCGGGCAAAGGCTTCACCTGAGGCTCGGCAGCTGATTCGACGACGTTTTCGGCCGCCACTGGCGCCGGGGGCACCGCCTCTGACGGTACGGCATCAGGCGCTGCCGCCTGATGTGCCGCATGAGCTGGCGTTACGCCTTCATGACTTTGCTGTTCATCCTTTACCAATGGGTTATGGATGGTATGGGCTTCGTCACTGTTCTTTTCAGCATCGTTCTGGGTATAAGAACGCTTCATCGACTCAGCGGCCTGGCGCAGTTCGTCCATTGACGCCTTCAGTTCAGGCGTCAAATTATCCATACTGGCTTTCTCGACCTTTTTCAGGCTGTCCTGCAGTTCCTGCAGTTTCAGTTCCTGAGCGAGTTCGTTCTGAACCGTAGTAGCCAGAGAGCGCAGCGCGCGCACCCAGCCAACAACTGTTTTTACCGCCACCGGTAAGCGCTGCGGGCCCAGAACAATCAGGCCAATCACAAACACCAGCAGCAGTTCGCCGAAACCAATGTCGAACACGGTTTATACCTGCTCTTTGTCGTTGCTTTTCGCTTCGTCTTTTTTCACGTCGCTCGGTTTTTCAGAGAGGGATTTCGCTGTGAAATCAGCATCCTTCTCACCATTTTCTTTCTCTTTGCTGTCGTCGTCGCTCATGGCTTTCTTGAAGCCCTTGATAGACGCGCCAAGGTCTGAACCTAAAGAGCCCAGCTTCTTGGTGCCAAACAATAAAACAACGATAACAACAATGATTAGCAATTGTGGCCAACTGATGCCCATACCTACTCCTGAATAAAGATGTTAAGGCAATGAGAACCGCTATTATACGGCAATCACCCGTTAATTCCGATTAAAGTTCAGGCAGAGCGCCGCCAGCCAATCAGCCAGACAACGATTCCCCCCGCCATCAACCAGGCAGGCATAAAGTCCCACTCAGGTTTGTTGATCAGCAGCAGCGTCCCGCTCAGTATAAGCGTGGCACCAATGCCGAACAGGTAACGCGACTGTCCCTGCCGCACGTGATGAAGTTGCAGGTCGCGCTGAATTTTATCAACGCTAAGCTGTAATTGCTTGCCCTGGCGCAAACTGTTGTACACCAGTTCCGGCAATTCCGGCATTTTTTCCACCCAAAAAGGGGCTTTTTCTTTGAAAGCGCGTACCAGAGCAGGAATACCAACCTGATCTTTGATCCAGCTTTCCAGGAAAGGCTTCGCTGTTTTCCACAGATCCAGCTGAGGATAAAGCTGCCTACCGACGCCTTCGACGTATAAAAGGGTCTTTTGCAGTAAAACCAGCTGTGGTTGAACTTCCATGTTGAAACGGCGCGCGGTGTTGAACAGGTTCAGCAGCACATGGCCGAAAGAGATCTCAGCCAGCGGCTTCTCGAAAATAGGCTCGCAGACGGTACGAATAGCAAACTCGAACTCTTCTACATTTGTGTCCGGCGGTACCCAGCCGGAATCCACATGCAGCTCGGCCACTTTGCGGTAATCACGGTTGAAGAAGGCGATAAAGTTTTCCGCCAGATAACGCTTATCGTCTTTGTTCAGTGAACCCACAATGCCGCAATCGATCCCAATGTATTGCGGATCTTCAGGGTGGTCATAGCTCACAAAGATATTGCCCGGGTGCATGTCCGCATGGAAGAAGCTGTCGCGAAAGACCTGGGTAAAGAAGACCTGCACGCCACGTTCGGCAAGCAGCTTCATGTTAGTGCCCTGCGCTTCAAGCGCAACGGTATCGGAGACCGGAACGCCGTAAATCCGCTCCATCACCATCATGTTCTCGCTGCAATAGTCCGAATAAACTTCAGGCACATAGAGCATCGGGCTATTTTCGAAGTTACGACGCAGTTGGATGGCGTTGGCTGCTTCACGCAGCAGGTTTAACTCGTCGATCAGCGTTTTTTCGTATTCGCGCACGACTTCCAGCGGGCGGAGACGTCGGCCATCCGGCAGCAGGCGAGGCACCCAGCGAGCAAGGCGGTAGATAAGCTTCATGTCGGCTTTGATAACCGGCAGGATGTCAGGCCGAATCACCTTAATCACCACCTCTTTGCCACTCTCTTTCAGGCGTGCGGTATGCACCTGAGCAATCGAAGCAGAAGCCAGAGGCTTGATATCAAAATCGTCGAACCAGCTTTCAACGGGAATGCCACCCATCGCCAGTTCAATCTGTTTTTTCGCCAGCGCACCGTCAAAGGGCGCAACTCTGTCCTGCAGCATCGCGAGTTGGTCGGCAATGATCGGCGGGAACAGATCGCGGCGAGTGGAAAGCATCTGACCAAACTTGATCCAAACGGGCCCAAGCTCCTGTAGCGCAAGGCGAAGACGCTCGCCCAAAGGCTTTTCGCGATGACGATTAGGCATCCAGAACAGGCAACGCCGCCACAAACGTAACGGCAGCGTAATGCGCATCTTGGGAATCAGTTCATCAAGACCATAGCTCAGGAAGGTACGGACAATGAAATAAAGGCGGCGAATTTCTCCTGGCGTCATTTGCCCTCCAGCGTGTCCAGCCGTTTGCTGAGCGCATCCACCGAGCGTGCCAGCGCTTCGGTTTCCTCTGCAAACCAGGCAACTTCCAGCGAACCCGGCGCAACACGCCACTCTTCGGTGAGCGCTTCCCCCAGGTACTGCTGATTGCGGATAAATCCTTTTTTCAGCAGCTTGCCGCCATGACGCGCAAACTTACTGATGCCTTCAGAGGCAATATCGCCTATATACGGGGCCAGCAATTCCGCAGGGTCAAACTCTGCGAGATCCATCAGCGATGCCAAATTTTGTACAACCTGAATATCACCAGTAACGTCAAGTTCACCGCTGCGAATCAGAGCGGTAAGTTGCTGGCGATCGCGCAGTTTCGGCAGCACGCCGATATGGGTTGTGACGCTACAATCCGCCTCACCTTCCCACTGGCTCAGTACGTCCAGCTGTTGCTCACTGAACGCCAGCACCAGCGGCGCTGAAAATTCTTTCAGGCTAACGCGTAACGTCTTGCCCTGCAGGCGTTGACGCGCAGATTTCAGGCTACGATCTCGCCAGAGGAAGGTGTTCAATACACCTTCGATTCCAGCAGTCATCAGCGACATAAATGGCATCGCGGCTCCCTGGTTAGAATTTATAGCCACGATGTAGGGCGACAATCCCACCGGTCATATTGTAATAGGTGGTGTTTTCAAACCCGGCTTCTTCCATCATGCCTTTAAGCGTTTCCTGGTCCGGATGCATGCGAATGGATTCTGCCAGGTAGCGATAACTTTCGCCATCCTGAGCAACCATTTCACCAATGCGCGGCAGAATATGGAAGGAATAAGCGTCGTAGGCTTTGTTCAGCGGCTCGAAAGCCGGTTTGGAGAACTCAAGCACCAGCAGACGGCCACCGGGTTTTAGAACACGGAACATAGAGCGCAGCGCAGCGTCTTTATCCGTGACGTTGCGCAGGCCAAATGAAATAGTGATGCAGTCAAAGGTGTTGTCCGGGAACGGCAGCGCTTCGGCGTTTGCCTGCACGTATCTCACGTTCCCAACAATGCCGATGTTGCGTAGCTTTTCACGCCCCATTTTCAGCATTGAGTCATTGATGTCCGCCAGCACGACTTCACCGGTTTCACCCACCAGGCGAGAAAATTTCGCCGTTAGATCGCCCGTGCCGCCCGCAAGGTCCAGCACGCGCTGGCCGCGACGTACACCGCTACAGTCGATCGTGTAGCGTTTCCACAACCGGTGGATACCAAAAGACATAAGGTCGTTCATTACGTCGTATTTCGCCGCAACAGAGTGGAACACGTTCGCCACCATATCGACCTTCTGCTCTTTAGCTACGGTACGGAAGCCAAAGTGCGTTGTTTCCTGGGATCCGGACTCCTGGGATTCATCAACCATCTCAATGCCTGCTTAATCAAGAAAATGTTCGGGAAGTGTAACAGAATGGGCGCGAAAGCCCTATGATTCAACCGTGCGACTAAACCTTAGCTCAACGCCCTTCTCCTGAGCGTTGTGAAGCAAATTCATCACTTTCGGACTCAGATTCTGCACTCTCGTGGCCCAACCGTGCGGAATCATCTTCATCTTCCTGATGAGCACGTTCGACCAGATCTGGATTAATCTCTCGCTTCACTTCTACCCCAAGCCCGCGAAATGCCTCTGCCTGAACCAGGATATTTCCACGCCCCGACGAAAGCTTTTTCATCGCCTGGCGGTAGTTATCTTGTGCCTTATCGAGGCTTTGGCCAATCGCCGACATATCATCCACGAACAGGCGCATTTTATCGTACAGCCGCCCCGCTCTGTCGGCGATTTGCTGGGCATTACGGCTTTGATGTTCATAGCGCCACAGATTGGCAATGGTACGCAGCGCCACTAGCAGCGTCGTCGGGCTGACCAACATGATGTTATTTTTCAGCGCTTCGCTAATCAGCTCGGGCTGGCGGTCGATCGCCAGCAAGAAGGCGGGTTCAACCGGGATGAACATCAGCACGTAGTCCAGCGAACGCAGCCCCGGCAGTTGCTGGTAATCCTTACGGCCCAGAAGGCGAATATGGCTGCGGATAGCGGCAATATGCTCATTCAGCGCGCTTTCACGCGTGAGTTCATCTTCACCGTTGAAGTAGCGCTCATAGGCCACCAGCGTCATTTTCGCATCAATAACAACGTCTTTGCCCTGCGGCAGGCGAACAATAACATCCGGCTGCATACGGCTGTTGTTCTCAAGCTGGATGTTCACCTGAGTCTGGTATTCATGACCTTCACGCAGGCCAGAAGCTTCAAGCACGCGGGTTAATACCACTTCCCCCCAGTTGCCCTGGGTTTTGTTGTCGCCCTTCAGCGCTTTGGTGAGGTTTAGTGCCTCTTGTGCCATTTGTGCATTGAGCTGCTGCAGATTGCGGATTTCGTGCGTCAGCGTATGGCGTTCGCGCGCCTCCTGGCCAAAACTCTCCTGGACCTGGCGACGGAAGCCGTCGAGCTGCTCGCGAAGTGGCGAAAGGAGCACATTCAGGCTTTGGCGATTCTGTTCTTCTACCTTACGCCCGCTCTGCTCAAAAATACGGTTTGCCAGATTCTCAAACTGCTCGTTCAGGCGCTGCTCGCTGTTGAGCATTTGACGGTGCTTATCTTCGGCATTGAGCCGGGTTTGCTCCAGCAGCGTGGTTAATTCACGGATGTCGGCTTCCTGCCCGCTGTTAATTTCCATTTGGGCACGAACTTCACGGTTAAGCTGCTCGCACTCTTCCCGCCAGTGCTGGCTTTGCTGAAGCTCCTGGCGCGCGGCGGCAAGCTCCCCGTAGATTTCACGCTGCTCTTCGTGCAAAGCAGCCAGCCGCTGAGCCGCACGCAGGCTGGCAATAAGCCAACCGGTCAGTAAGCCCACCAGCCCAATGCCCAGCCCAAACAACAGTGAAATATCCATGCTTCCCCCAAAACAATGCCAACAGCGGCAAGATAAAATTCTGCTGTATAAATGTCCAGATGAAAAGGGATTTTCCGGAAGGCACTACGTAAAGCATAAAAAAAGCCGGCGAGCGCCGGCTTCGAATTGAAAACAGGGAAAACTACAGCAGGCGACGGGCCGCCTCGACCACGATTTTCACCGCGTGGCTTTCCGTTTTCTTCATGGTTTCCGCGTTAGGGATCTCTTGCTGAGTACGGTTCACGATAACCCCGGCAACCATACCCGCACGCAGGCCCTGGCTGGAACACATGGTCAACAGCGTGGCGGATTCCATTTCATAGTTCATCACACCCATCTCCTGCCACTCTTTCATCGAGCCCTTGAAGCGGCTAACGACGCGGCCGGACAGCGTGTCGTAACGCTCCTGCCCCGGGTAGAAGGTGTCTGAAGAGGCGGTTACGCCAATGTGGGTCGTGGCGCCTACGGCTTTTGCCGCTTCGACCAGCGCGGTGGTACAAGCGAAGTCTGCTACAGCCGGATATTCCATTGGAGCGAAGTGCAGGCTGGCCCCGTCAAGGCGAACGGATGCGGTAGTCACCAGCACGTCGCCCACGTTGATGTTCGGCTGAATCGCCCCGGTAGTCCCGACGCGCAGGAAAGTACGGATGCCAAGCTGCGCCAGTTCTTCAACCGCGATAGAAGTAGAAGGGCCACCGATGCCGGTAGAGCAGATGATAACCGGCTTACCGTCCAGCTCAGCACGCCAGGAAGTGAATTCACGATGGGAAGCCAGCTTAACCGGCTTGTCCATCAGCGCGGCGATTTTTTCCACACGCTCAGGATCGCCAGGGACGATGGCAAGCGTAGCCCCTTGCAGATCATTTTTAGTGAGGCCGAGATGGAAAACATCAGACTTGGACATAACAGACTCCTCTGTTGAGTAGGTTTCAGGAGAAGCAAAGCGACACTTTACAGAACCCCTGAGCATAATTTCGTGATGACGCTCACTTTGAATGAAACAAATTACATTTTTTGTATATTCATATGCGATCAGCATCACAATTAAGCGTCGATCGGGCTATTTTTTGAACTTTGGCGGCGTTTTTTGCCCGCCAGATTTGCTACTAATCCTGGCTATAGTTATCACACTGCGCTAATGCTGGTTCGGAGAAAACCATGAAACAAAAGCAAACAACACATAACACACCGGGCGAAGGTTTCGCACCGGCGGCATCACCCATCGCCCCCACTGCTTTGCTAACGCCGGACGACGCTATTCTTTCCGGGGAAACGTCAATTCCAAGCCAGGGCGACAATATGCCGGCTTATCACGCCAGGCCTAAAAATGCCGACGGGCCGCTTCCTGTGGTTATCATCATCCAGGAGATTTTTGGCGTCCACGAACACATCCGCGATCTATGCCGTCGACTAGCGCTTGAAGGCTATCTGGCCATTGCGCCAGAACTTTACTTTCGCCAGGGCGAACCGGGAGACTTCGCCGATATCCCAACGTTGCTGAGCGGACTGGTTTCAAAAGTCCCGGACAACCAGGTACTGGGTGATCTTGACCATGTGGCCAGCTGGGCTTCCCGCAACGGTGGTGACGCACACCGCCTGATGGTGACCGGTTTTTGCTGGGGTGGACGCATTGCCTGGCTGTATGCCGCGCACAATCCACAGCTCAAAGCCGCGGTGGCGTGGTACGGCAAGCTGGTGGGAGACAAAACATTAAACTCTCCGCATCATCCCGTAGATATCGCCGTCAACCTTAATGCGCCGGTGCTCGGCCTATATGGCGGCCAGGATACCGGAATTTCTCAGGAAAGCGTAGAGACAATGCGTCAGGCATTAAGAGCGGCAAATGCCAATGCGGAGATCATTGTCTACCCGGAAGCCGGCCATGCTTTTAACGCAGATTACCGCCCGAGTTATCATGAAGAGTCGGCCAAAGACGGCTGGGAAAGGATGCTGGCGTGGTTTAAGCGGTATGGCGTGAGGAAATAGAAAAACGGGGGCCAATTGCCCCCATTTTGTTTTTAGAACTATACACTACGCAGGTTCTGTGCCGCCTGGACCATGTTCGCCAACGCCGCACGAGTTTCTGGCCATCCGCGCGTTTTCAGGCCGCAATCCGGGTTAACCCACAGGCGCTCTGCCGGTACGGACTCCGCGGCTTTCTTCAGTAGCGCTTCAATCCACTCCACATCCGGAACGTTTGGGGAGTGAATGTCATACACGCCCGGCCCGATTTCGTTCGGGTATTCGAACTCTTTGAACGACTCCAGCAGATCCATATCGGAACGAGAAGTCTCGATGGTTATCACGTCCGCATCCAGCGCCGCGATAGAGTCCATGATGTCGTTGAATTCACAGTAGCACATATGGGTGTGGATCTGGGTGTCGTCACGCACCACGGCGGCGTTCAGGCGGAAGGCCTCAACGCCCCACGCCAGATAAGCCTGCCAGTCGGACTGACGCAGCGGTAAACCTTCACGCAGAGCAGGTTCATCAATCTGAATGATACCGATACCTGCGGCTTCCAAATCCGCTACTTCATCACGCAGGGCCAGGGCAATCTGCTTCGCGATAGTCTCGCGAGAAACATCTTCGCGCGGGAAGGACCAGCAAAGAATCGTTACCGGGCCGGTCAGCATGCCTTTTACCGGTTTGTCGGTCAGGGACTGCGCGTATTTCGCCCACTCAACGGTGATCGGCTCAGGGCGGCTGATGTCACCGATAACAATCGGCGGCTTAACGCAGCGGGAACCGTAACTCTGCACCCAGCCATTCTGAGTAAACACAAAACCATCCAGATGTTCGCCGAAGTACTCAACCATGTCGTTACGCTCGGCTTCGCCGTGCACCAGCACGTCCAGGCCCAGGCGCTCCTGCTCGGCAATCGCCTGCTTAATGTGTTCGGCGATACCGGTGCGGTAGTTGTTGGCATCCAGCTTCCCTTTCTTGAAGTCCAGGCGCAGGCCACGGATTTCGGTAGTTTGCGGGAAGGAGCCGATGGTCGTCGTTGGCCACGCCGGCAGATTGAAACGTTCACGCTGTGCCGCCGCACGCGCGGTATAGGAGCTCTGGCGCTGGCTGTCCTGAGCGGTAATTTTCGCCAGGCGTTCGCCCACGGCAGCATTGTGCACGCGCTTAGACTGGCGGCGAGCCTGAATCGGCGCACTCCATTCGGCAATTTTTGCGGTATCGCCGCTGTTCAGCGCTTCGGTCAGTAAGGACAGTTCGGCACATTTCTGCAGGGCAAAGGCAAACCAGCTTTTAACTTCAGCATCCAGGCGAGTCTCTACGCTCAGGTCAATTGGGCTGTGCAGCAGGGAGCAGGAAGAGGCAACCCACAGGTCACGTTTACCCACCAGGTCTTTCAGTTGAGCGTATTTCTCCGTCAGGTCGGCACGCCAGACGTTACGGCCGTTGATCACGCCCGCAGACAGCAGCCAGTTTGCAGGCAGCTTCTGATGAAGCTCTTTCACATCATCTTTGCCGTGAACAAAGTCTACGTGCAGGCCCTGTACCGGCAGCGCGGTGATGGTATCCAGGTTTGGCCCCACGCCTTCGAAATAGGTAGTTAGCAGCAGCTTAACCTGGCCGGTCAGCGCGTCGTAAGCTGGTTTGAAGGCATCGAGCCACGCTTTTGGCAGTTCCAGAACCAGCGCAGGTTCGTCGATCTGCACCCACTCAACGCCGCGTTTCGCCAGCTCGGCCAGCACCTGCTGGTACACCGGCAGAATATCTTTCAGCAGGCTCAGGCGATCAACCTGCTCGCCCTTCACTTTGCCCAGCCACAGGTAAGTCACCGGGCCCAGCAGGACAGGTTTTACCTTATGGCCCAGCGCAAGCGCTTCGTCGACTTCTTCCAGCAGCTGAGTCCAGGTCAGTTTGAACTGCTGACCCTTGGTAAATTCCGGCACCATGTAGTGGTAGTTAGTATTGAACCATTTGGTCATTTCTGCGGCGGCGGCAGGCTCGCCGGTTGGCGCACGACCACGACCAATGCGGAACAGTGTATCGATATCGACGCTGCCGTCTTTGTTCTGATGACGAGCCGGCACGTTACCGAGCAGCAGGCTGGTGGTCAGAACATGGTCGTACCAGGCAAAGTCGCCCACCGGCAGCAATTCAACGCCGGCCTGTTTTTGTTGGTCCCAGTGGCGGGCACGCAGTTCGCGGCCAACCGCCAGTAATTCTTCACGGGAGGTATTCCCTGCCCAGTAGCTTTCCTGTGCTTTTTTCAACTCGCGCTTAAGGCCGACGCGAGGGAAACCCAGGGTGTGATTATGGATTGTCATATTATCGCCTCTTTATTTATTAGATTAATCCAGATGGATTTCGGATTTAGGTAAGGCGGTAAGCTCGCTTATCTCCGGGAGCTTACATAAGTAAGTGACCGGAGTAAGTGAGTGACACCAACGCAACATAAATTCGAAAGACACTTGATTTAGACGTCCAGATGTTTACACCGCTATAATCCGCAGGTACTGTATATTCCTCAAGCGCAATTTGTTCATGCCGAAGTGAAGGACTTTCATGATCGAGATTAAACACCTGCGGACGCTGCAAGCGTTACGACACAGCGGTTCGCTGGCCGCCGCCGCCGCCGCCCTGCATCAGACTCAGTCGGCCCTTTCCCACCAGTTCAGCGATCTGGAGCAACGGCTTGGCTTTCGCCTGTTTATCCGTAAAAGTCAGCCGCTTCGCTTCACACCGCAGGGAGAGATCCTGCTGCAGCTTGCCGAGCAGGTGTTACCGCAGATTGGTCGCGCGCTGCAGGCCTGCAATGAGCCACACCAGACCAGGCTGCGCATTGCGATTGAGTGTCATAGCTGCATTCAGTGGCTGACACCTGCCCTGGAAACCTTCCGCCAGCACTGGCCGCAGGTGGAGATGGACTTTAAATCCGGCGTCACGTTTGACCCGCAACCTGCGCTGCAACAGGGCGAACTGGATATCGTTCTGACATCAGATATTTTGCCGCGCAGCGGGCTACATTATTCACCGATGTTTGATTTTGAAGTGCGCCTGGTGATGGCGACCGACCACCCACTGGCGAAGAAAGAGAGCATTGAGCCTGAGGACCTGGCGCTTGAAACGCTGCTTATCTATCCGGTACAGCGTGAACGCATGGATATCTGGCGTCATTTCCTGCAGCCCGCAGGAGTTAGCCCGTCGCTGAAAAACGTCGATAACACGCTGCTGCTGATTCAGATGGTGTCAGCGCGGATGGGGATTGCCGCTCTGCCGCACTGGGTGGTGGAAAGCTTTGAGCACCAGGGCCTGATTGTTACCAGAACCCTGGGTGAGGGCTTATGGAGCCGCCTGTACGCTGCGGTACGCGACGGCGAACAGCGCCAGCCGGTGACCGAAGCGTTTATTCGCTCGACGCGCCAGCATGCCTGCGACCATTTACCGTTTGTGAAGAACGCGGAGCGACCCATCGGCGATGTACCCACAGCGAGGCCATTATCACCGTTCCCCCAATAATAAAGCTCGGCCAGTGGGGCTGCTCCTGCCAGATGGCAAGATTCACCAGCAGCCCGGCCGGGACATGCACGTTGTTCATGATGCCGAGCGTGCCGGCGTCCACCTGAGTTGCGCCATAGTTCCACATAAAATAACCCAGCCCGGAAGCGACCACGCCAAGCCAGACCAGAATCCCCCACTGTAGCGTGGTGGTGGGCAGTTTCTGCGGATTGCCCAGGGCAAACCAGGCAACAACGGCGACGATAAACGCCCCCAGATAGAACCACGAAAACGCGCAGTGCTGTGGCATCGGGTGCGTTTCCATCAGTCGCTTGTAGCCCACCATGCCGATGGCAAAGCAGATATTAGCAGCCTGCACCAGCAGCAGCCCGATCCAGAAGTGATCGCTCACTTTGTCGTAGCGAATAATCGCCGCCCCGATAACCGCCAGTCCCGCACTCAACGCATAGCCCCAGCGCAGTTTATTGCCGCTCAGCAAGTCATAGATAAGCGTGACGTACAGCGGCGTCATCACCGTGAAAAGCAGGAATTCGGAAACCGTGAGGTAGAGATAAGCGCGGAAGCTGAACAGATACATCACGCCGAGCTGCAGCGCCCCCACCAGCATATACAGCAGCAGGGTTTTTAGCCGGTAGCCCTTAAAGCGCAGGAACGGCAGAAACACCAGCGCGGCCAGGCCGATGCGCATCAGCACCGAGAAATAGCTGTCCACATGCCCGGCAAGGTATTCCCCAATCAGGCTAAAAGAGAAGGCCCACAGAATCGTAGTAATGATGAGTAATGGCACAATGAGCAGTCCGTAACGAACAAGATTGCGCCATTGTACTCAGAGGGCGTTACATCAGCTTAACTATTTAGTTGACGAGTGGTCATGTATAAACCACTCGTCAGTTACCGATCACTCAGCCTTAAGGAACAACCGGCGCAGATAGTGCGGTACGGCGTTATCGCCGTTAGTACCAATTACCTCAAGCTCCGGCAGCAGATCTTTCAGGCGCTGGTGAGCGTTGCCCATAATGCAGCCCTTACCGGCCATGCTCAGCATCTCGGCGTCGTTCATGCCGTCGCCAAAGGCAATGCAATCCTTCAGGCTGTAACCCATCGCTTTCGAGACCGCTTCCAGCGCGTGCCCTTTGGACACGCCGCCCGCCATCACTTCCAGGCAGGTAAGCGTGGAGAAGCTCACGTTGACGCGGTCACCCCAGCGGGCGTTGATCGCCTGCTCCAGCGGCAGCAGCGTATCGTGGTCGTCACAGGTGAAGAACACCTTGCTGACGCCATCCGCTTCCAGCAGACCTGGCTCAAACAGGGTGTAGCTAAATTTGGCTTCCTGGAAATACTTCATCTCTTCAGGACGATGGCGGTTCATAAACCACTCGTCGCCCTTATAGACGTTGGTCACGATGTCCGGGTTGTTATGCACCACGCCAAACAGATCCTGAGCGATGTCATGGTCGAGATCGTGAGAGAAGAACAGATTGCCGTCGGTATCGTGCACGCGCGCCCCGTTAGAGGTGATCATGTACGCCTTGATCTCAAGGTTATCGCGGATTTGCGCCACGTCGATATGGTGACGACCGGTAGCAAAAACAAAATTAACGCCTTCGGCTGTGAGCAGTTTTAACGTTTCTTTCGCGTAAGCGGAGAGAAAATGATCGGGAGACAGCAAGGTGCCATCTAAATCTGAAGCAACGACGTGGTACATAGAGATCCTCTGAAGAGATATATTCAATTAGTTATGCCGGTCGAAAAACTCAAGCACGGCAGACAATGCTCTGGCTCGCATAGCGTCCTTCTCAAACAGGATCTCGTGATACGCGCCTTCAATGACGTAAGGTGTTTCCCCCTCACAAGGGTGGCCCGCCGCGGCCATAATTTCGCAGAATCGCTGGTGCGCGCGGTTATCAACCACTCGCTCCTCTTCCGCCTGGAGTAAAAAGATCGGCGTGGTGATGGCAGTGGCTCCTGCTAACACCTTTTCTCCGGCGAGGATCCCTTCTCGTACCCAATGGAACGTTGGCCCACCCACCCGCAATGCTGGCTCATCAGCATAAAAACGCAGGCTGCGGCGGTACCGCTCTTCACTGTGGGTCAGGACGTTAACGCTAAACGGCAGCGCGCGCCAGCGGCCCGTCCCAATGGCGTATCCTTCCCGAATACGTGGATGCCCTTCGGCCCAGTCAAGAATGTGTCGCACCATCCATTCCGGCCAGCGCAGCGTAATGCCGAACATCGGCGCGCAAAGCGCGACCGCGTCAAAAGCATCGGGGGCTTGCTGTAGCCATAATGCGGCAATTGCGCCGCCCATCGAATGGGCCAACAGGTAGCGTTTACGCCAGTGCCCCGACGCTACTTCCTGCTGGTAAAAGCGGTCAAAATCTTCGACATAGTCGCCAAAGTTGACGACGTGCCCACGGTGAGTATCCGACAGCATCCGCCCTGAGCGCCCCTGGCCACGGTGGTCGATTATCAGGACATCAAACCCGCAGTGAAACAGGTCATAGGCCAGCTCAGCATATTTCACGTAGCTTTCTATTCTGCCGGGGCAGACAACAATCACGCGATCGTGCTGCGGCGAACAGAAACGAACGTAGCGAACCGGCACGTCATCCACGCCGGTAAATTCGCGCTCTTCCCGCCTGCGCCAGAAGTCCGTCAGCGGACCCGTGGCAAAAGCAGCAAATGCGCCTTCCCGTTCTAACCATCTATTTTTATGCTGAGACATAGGGGTCGGCATCAGGTATCTGTGGTTTTTTTATGGCCCGTGGCACGCTTATCAACAATAGCGTATTGTGGCATAAAAGCGCGCGTTCAGGGAGTTTCGCATGACCTTCGAGTGGTGGTTTACCTATCTGCTGACCACAATAATTCTTAGCCTTTCCCCCGGATCCGGGGCCATTAATACCATGACTACCGCGATTAGCCACGGCTATCGCGGCGCGGCGGCTTCGATTACCGGGCTGCAAACCGGGCTGGCGCTGCATATTGTGCTGGTCGGTGTCGGCCTTGGGGCGCTTTTTTCTCGCTCGCTGCTGGCCTTTGAAGTGCTGAAATGGGCCGGCGTCGCCTATCTTATTTGGCTTGGGATCCAGCAATGGAGAGCGGCCGGCGCGCTGGATTTAAACACGCTGGCAACCACTCAGCCGCGCAGTAAACTGTTCAAGCGTGCGGTGTTTGTTAACCTGACAAACCCGAAGAGCATCGTGTTTCTGGCCGCGCTGTTCCCACAGTTTATCGCCCCTCATCAGCCTCAGGCGATGCAGTACGTCGTGCTCGGTGTTACCACAGTAGTCGTCGATATTATCGTGATGATTGGTTACGCGACCCTGGCCAAACGGATTGCCGCATGGATTAAGGGACCACGCCAGATGAAAGCCCTGAACCGGGTCTTTGGTTCGCTGTTTATGCTGGTTGGCGCGCTACTTGCCGGAGCGCGCCAGGCCTGATTATCGGGAGATGATCAGGTGAATACCAAATCCGGTGAATAGAGCGCCCGCCATGCCGTCGATCCATTTGGCGAGGCGCTGATAGCCGCGACGCATTTTTGGTAAGGCAAACAGACTCGCCACAATTGTGAACCAGGCGAAAGTTTCAATCGCGATCAGCACGAACAGGCCCCAGCGCTCAGCGCCCCCCACATCGTCGCCAACAAACAGCGAGAACACGCTGCCGAAGTAGATAATCGCTTTCGGGTTTGCCAGGTTCGTCAGCAGCCCTTTCACAAAGCTCTTCCCGCCGCTCGCCAGCTCCACTTTCGGGGCTTCTTCGCCTTTAGCTTCTTTCTTGAATGCACCGCGCAGCATCTGATAACCCATCCAGCACAGATACAGCCCGCCGCCGACCATAATAATATTATGCAGCCAGGCCATTTTTTCGAGGATCAGGTGCAGGCCAAGCAGCGCCACGCCCGCCCAAACCATAACGCCAGCGGTAATGCCCAGCACGCCCATCATCGCCTCTTTGCGAGAGCGGCTTACGGCTGTCTGGGAAACAAAGAAAAAGTCAGGACCCGGGCTCATCAGGGCAACGATGTGCACCAGCGCCACGGTCAGGAATAGCATTAACATAGGGAATAGCTCGCGTGCAGATAATTCGAAGAGTCATTATCCTGCCACTTTTCCTCGCAGCAGGCTACTCTTCATCCACGCCGTCAACGTGGTCGCGGATCATCGTCATAAACGGGCGGCCAAAGCGCTCAAGCTTGCGCGTGCCCACGCCGTTAATCCCCAGCATTTCACCCGGTGACAACGGCATCTGCTCGGCCATTTCAATCAGCGTGGCATCGTTGAACACCACGTAAGGTGGAATGTTTTCTTCGTCAGCGATGGACTTGCGCAGCTTCCTGAGTTTGGCGAACAATTTGCGATCGTAATTGCCGCCAAAGACTTTCTGGCTGGCGCGCGGCTTAATCGCCACCACGCGCGGTACCGCCAGCATGAGCGGCTCTTCGCCACGCAGATAGGGACGCGCCGCTTCCGTCAGCTGGAGAGCCGAGTGTGCGGCAATATTTTGCGTGACCACGCCAAGGTGAATGAGCTGGCGGATCACGCTGACCCAATGCTCGGTGGTGTGCTCGCGGCCTTCACCGTAAATCTTCAGCTTGTCGTGGCCGAGATCGCGGATACGCTGATTGTTAGAACCGCGCAGCACTTCAACCACGTAGCCCATCCCAAAGCGCTGGCCGACACGGTAAATGCAGGACAGTGCTTTTTGTGCATCCATCAGCCCGTCATAGCGACGAGGAGGATCGAGACAAATATCGCAGTTGCCGCATGCCTGCTGGCGGCCTTCGCCGAAGTAGTTAAGCAGCACCAGACGGCGGCAGGTTTGCGCTTCGGCAAACGCTCCCATCGCGTTGAGCTTGTGCCGCTCGATGTCCTGAAGCTGCCCCGGCGCTTTCTCTTCGAGGCATTTGCGGAGCCAGGCCATATCCGCCGGATCGTAAAACAGCATCGCTTCGGCAGGCAGGCCATCGCGCCCGGCACGGCCGGTTTCCTGGTAATAAGATTCGATGTTGCGCGGGATATCGAAGTGGGCGACAAAACGCACGTTCGGCTTGTTGATGCCCATGCCAAACGCGACGGTTGCCACCACAATTTGCAGGTCATCTCGCTGGAATTTTTCCTGCACGTCACCGCGCACCTGATGCTCCAGGCCCGCGTGGTAAGCGCCGGCGCTGATGCCTTTGCTTTGCAGGCGGGCGGCGATATCTTCAACCTTTGCCCGGCTGTTACAGTAGATAATCCCGGATTTACCACGCTGTTCCTGAATATAGCGGGTGAGCTGATCGAGCGGCTTAAACTTCTCCATCAGCATGTAGCGTATATTCGGCCGGTCAAAACTGCTGATCTGGATAAACGGATCGTTTAGCCCCAGCAGGCGAACAATATCAAGCCGCGTGGTGTCGTCAGCCGTTGCCGTTAATGCCACAAAGGGGACGGCAGGCAGCCGTTCGCGAAGCTGGCCAAGCGCGGCATATTCCGGGCGGAAGTCATGCCCCCACTGCGAAATACAGTGCGCTTCATCCACCGCAACCATAGAAAGCTGCCAGTTGCTGAGATGGTCGATAAAGTTGTCCATCATCAGGCGTTCCGGCGCGATATACAGCAGGCGAATTTGCCCGGTACGGCAGCCGGTCATCACTTCCATTTGCTGTTCACGGGTCTGGGTCGAGTTAAGGCAGGCCGCCGCCACGCCGTTCGCCAGCAGCTGATCCACCTGGTCTTTCATCAGGGAAATCAGCGGAGAGACCACCACGGTCAGGCCGCCAAACACCAGCGCAGGAATTTGATAACACAGCGATTTACCGCCACCGGTCGGCATCACCACCAGGCAGTCACGCCCCTCCAGCACCGTGTCGATGATGGTTTCCTGGCCCGGTCGGAACTGTTGATACCCGAAGGTATCCTGCAGAACCTGTCTCGCCAGCGACGCCTGATTGATTACTTCCGCCTGTGCCACGCTATCCCCACTACCTAAAATTCAGGCGCCATTTTCAGCGCCTGGAAGAGAAACTGCAATGCTTTAGAAAAGATCGTTTAGCATAACGCCTACGCCAACTCGTGTCTGGTTAAAGTTGTAATCGATGAGCGATTCGCCGTAGCCGCTATAGACCTGAGTATAGAAGCGAACGTTTTTCGAGATCGGGTAGCTCACGCCAAACTCTGCTCCGCCGTAGCCGCTGTTCCAGTTGTATTGTCCCTTCACGCTGACAATCGCATCCCCCAGCGCATAGCCAACCTTAAGCTGGTAGTAGCCCATATATTTGGCAATATCGGGGTTGTCATCAACGCTGCCCACCACATACCAGGGTTTCACCTCAACCTGCCAGTCGCCGTTTTGCGCCATCAGGCGGGTGTAAAGGCGGTTCCAGCCGCGAGAAGTCGGGTCTGAGCGGCCATTCGAGTCGTGGTTATAGCCAAACTCGACGTCCCGTAGCGTCCAGCCAGCAAACGTAGTGTCCGTTGCAAAGCCGAGGAACAGCTGAGGCTCATAGTTGGTTTCACGAAACGGGGAAGATTCACTGCGATTAGAAAGCTGCCACCAGGATTTCTGGGTGTAGGAAGCGCCCAGCACCGAGTTATCCCCCAGAATGCCGCGCCACAGCGGGAACGCCAGGCTCAACTGGAACTTCACTTCATCTTTGCGGGCGTTGTGCGCCCAGTCATAAGAGCTAATCGCCTCTTTGTTCATATCGCTGGTCCAGGTGTACAACAGGTAGTTTGTGTCGTACGGGTACAGCGTGAACGGGTTTTCATGTTCCTGCAGCAGATTGGCAATGATGCTGCCGTGTACGGCCGGTTTGTCGTGGATCTTATCGATAGTCGCTTCTTGTGCGAAGGTGGTCAAAGGCAGCATCGCGGCCATTCCCCACCCCAGAGGTTTCAGCATTGGTCCCGTTCTCCATAACAAAATAAGTTTCAAAATATTTATCGCCGATCATTCTACAGCGGGAGGCCCTAAAGCGCGTCCCTTCGGTTCCTAAAGTGGAAAGCAACAATTGAGAAGCATAAACTACACATCTTGTTAACTTATCCGTTATTTGTTCGAGGAATGAACCATGTCTTCCCCTGTTCTAACCACAGAAGCCGCCCTCAAGCTGGTGGGCGAAATCTTTGTGTATCACATGCCTTTTAACCGTGCGCTAGGCCTGGAACTGGAACGATACGAAAAAGCCTTTGCCCAGCTGAGCTTTAATAATCAGCCAATGATGGTGGGAAACTGGGCACAAAGTATTTTGCATGGCGGCGTTATCGCCTCGGCGCTGGACGTAGCGGCAGGCCTGGTCTGCGTGGGTAGCACGCTGACGCGCCATGACACCATCACCGAAGACGAACTGCGCCAGCGCCTGTCAAAAATGGGCACCATCGATTTGCGCGTTGATTATCTGCGTCCGGGGCGCGGAGAGCGCTTTACGGCCAGCAGCAGCCTCCTGCGTGCCGGGAATAAAGTCGCCGTGGCTCGCGTGGAACTCCATAACCAGGATCAGCTGCACATCGCCAGCGCAACGGCTACCTACATGGTAGGGTAAGGATGTAAACCCTGTTATTATTTGCTCACTATTTTTTTGCTGAGTTTTCTTCATGGATCCGAAACAGACACGTCAGGGGATCTTGCTTGCCCTGACGGCCTACTTTATCTGGGGCATCGCGCCGGTATATTTCAAACTTATTCACTACGTACCGGCCACCGAAATCCTGACCCACCGCGTTATCTGGTCGTTCTTCTTTATGCTGGCGCTGATCACCGTCTGCCGCCAGTGGCCGCAGGTAAAACGCTCCTGCCAGAACCGGAAAAAAATCCTCGCGCTGGCGTTAAGCGCCGTGCTGATTGGCGGGAACTGGCTGCTTTATATCTGGGCGGTGAATAATCACCACATGCTGGAAGCCAGCCTGGGCTACTTCATCAATCCTTTGGTCAACGTCGTGCTGGGCATGCTGTTTTTAGCCGAGCGCTTCCGCCGTATGCAGTGGGTCGCCGTGTTGCTGGCGACTTGCGGCGTGCTGGTGCAGCTATGGACTTTTGGTTCGCTGCCGATAATCGGCCTGGGCCTCGCCTTCAGTTTTGCTTTTTACGGTCTGATCCGCAAAAAAATTGCCGTAGATGCACAAACCGGGATGCTGTTTGAAACGTTGTGGCTGTTGCCGATTGCGGGCATTTACCTGTTTGGCATCGCCGACAGCGCCACCAGCCATATGGGAATGAACCCGTGGACGCTGAACCTGATGCTCATTGCTGCAGGCGTGATTACCACCGTGCCGCTGCTGTGCTTTACGGCTGCCGCGACGCGTCTGCGCCTTTCAACGCTGGGCTTCTTCCAGTATCTGGGGCCAACGCTGATGTTCCTGCTGGCGGTGACGTTCTACGATGAAGTGGTGACCGAAGATAAGCTGATCACTTTTGGCTTTATCTGGGCAGCGCTGGCGCTGTTTATCGCCGACGCGATTTATACTCAGCGGCGCACCAAAGCCCTGTCGGTGAAGTAAACGTAAAAAAGGAGCCTTTCGGCTCCTTTTCTCTTACAACCAGTTTTTGCGCTTAAAGTAGAGATAAGGCGCTAAGCCGGCAAGCATCATAAAGATAATCGCGCCGGGGTAGCCAAAGCTCCACTTGAGCTCAGGCATAAACTCGAAGTTCATCCCGTAGCTGGATGCCACCAGCGTTGGCGGCAGGAAGACAACCGAGACCACCGAGAAGATTTTGATGATGCGGTTCTGCTCGATGTTGATAAAGCCCATTGCCGCCTGCATCAGGAAGTTAACCTTCTGGAACAGCGATTCGTTATGCGGCAGCAGGGATTCGATATCTCGCAGAATTTCGCGAGCCTGCTCCAGCTGGCTGCCCGGCAAACGCGCTTTACGCACGAGGAAGTTCAGCGCGCGCTGGGTATCCATCAGGCACAGTCGAACCTTCCAGCCGATATCTTCCAGCTCTGCCAGCGTCGAAAGCGCGGCATCGTATTCATCGCCCTGATGCCCTTCCATGATCACCCGGCTGAGCTGCTCCAGGTCGCTATAAATGTTTTCGATTTCATCCGCCAGCTGTTCGATTTTGGTTTCAAACAGGTCCAGCAGCAGTTCCCACGCGTTGCCGTCCGCCATCGACTGATTACGGGCACGCATACGATAGAGACGAAATGCCGGCAGTTCGCGTTCACGCAGCGTATACAGGCGGCCTTCACGAATCGTAAAAGCGACCGTGCTGTTGCCCGCGTGATCGTCCGCATCTTCAAAGAAGAAAAAGGAGTGGATATGAAGGCCATCTTCGTCCTCGAAGAAACGCGCGGACGCTTCGATGTCTTCCAGCTCTGGTCGGGTTGCCAGGCTTTGGCCAAGTTCCGTTTGCACACGCTCTCGCTCGCTCTCTTCCGGCTCGACGAGATCGACCCATACCGAGTTGGCAAGGGTATCCGTCTCGTCCAGCTCAATGCGGGCAAGGCGATTATTTTCCAGTTGAAATGCGCTCAGCATGACCGGGACTCCCAATGCAAAAAAAGATCAGGGACAATTCGGTTGGCACACAGACAGAAACAATAGAGGTTTCAGACCATTAAACAGTCTGACTCAAGGGGCGACGGAATGAAAATACACGAGGTCGCTGACAACCACGAAGGCTATCAGCATCAGAGGATAGCCTTAGAAGTTGTACCTGGATGACAGGTTATTGAGCCAGCATCTACTGGGTGTGTCCAAGGCGAGTGTCCTCTTAGCGTATTCGTGCGCGCATGTTACGCCACCACTAATATGGCGTCAACACGCAACGGGACACGGCTGAACAAGTTCATGCCAGTGACATATTAAGGGTAGCGCACGTACTTAAAAATGTAATTAATTTCTGTAGGTTACACGGTTTCCAGGCGCGCATAAGCGGCGACTAACCACTTGATTCCCTGCCCCTGAAATGCCACCTGCAGGCGGCTGTGCTCGCCGCTACCTTCCAGATTCACAATGGTACCTTCGCCGAACTTAGGATGGCGTACGCGCTGCCCCAGGCTAAACCCCGAATCGTTCTGCGCAATCGGTGTGCCCATACGCTGATGGCTGACCGGGCGGCTGATGCTTGCGCGCAGGCGAACCTCTTCCACGCAGTTTTCTGGCAGTTCACCGATAAAGCGCGAAGGGCGATGGTAGGCTTCTTTGCCGTACAGGCGACGTGTTTCCGCGTAGGTCAGCGTCAGCTTTTGCATCGCCCGGGTAACGCCCACATAGGCCAGACGGCGCTCTTCTTCCAGGCGCCCACCCTCGTCGAGGGACATCTGGCTCGGGAACATGCCCTCTTCCATGCCCACGATGAACACCTGCGGAAATTCGAGGCCTTTCGCCGAGTGAAGGGTCATCAGCTGCACCGCATCCTGCCAGGTATCTGCCTGCCCTTCACCAGCTTCCAGCGCGGCGTGGGAGAGAAACGCCTGCAGCGGCATCAGGTCTTCGTCTTCATCGTTGTAGCTGAACTGGCGAGTGGCCGTTACCAGTTCCTCTAAGTTCTCAATGCGGGTCTGGCCTTTCTCGCCTTTTTCCTGCTCATACATCATGAACAGGCCGGAATCTTTAATCACCCGGTCGGTCTGGACATGTAGCGGCATATCAGCCGTTTCATGCGCGAGGGCATCAATCAGCTCCATAAAGCGCTGCAGAGCGGACGCCGCACGACCGGCCAGCGCTTTTTCCTGCAGCAGCAGGCGGCAAGATTGCCACAGCGTTAATTGTTGGTCGCGAGCGGTCTGGCGCACGACATCGAGCGTACGATCGCCGATGCCGCGGGTTGGCGTATTCACCACGCGCTCAAAGGCCGCATCGTCGTTGCGGTTGGCCATCAGGCGCAGATAGGAGAGCGCATCTTTGATTTCCTGACGTTCGAAGAAGCGCATCCCGCCGTAGATACGGTAAGGCATGCTTCCCTGCAGCAGCGCTTCTTCCAACACGCGTGACTGGGCGTTACTGCGGTACAGAATGGCGCACTGCTCCAGCGCACCGCCGTTTTCCTGCCAGGTTTTAATGCGGTTGACCACGAAGCGGGCTTCGTCCAGCTCGTTGAACGCGCAGTAGATTGAGATAGGCTCGCCGTCGCTGCCGTCGGTCCACAGCTCTTTGCCGAGTCGGCCGGAGTTATTGGCAATCAGGGCGTTGGCCGCATTCAGAATGTTGTTCGTCGAGCGGTAGTTTTGCTCCAGACGGATAGTTTGCGCCCCCGGGAAGTCATTCAGGAAGCGCTGGATATTTTCCACCTGAGCACCACGCCAGCCGTAGATCGACTGGTCATCATCGCCCACGATCATCACTTTGCCGGTCTCACCGGCCAGCAGGCGGATCCAGGCATACTGGATGCTGTTGGTATCCTGGAACTCATCCACCAGAATGTTGGTGAAGCGCTCGCGGTAGTGGTTCAGGATATGCGGCTTGTTCAGCCACAGTTCGTGAGCGCGCAGCAGCAGCTCGGCAAAGTCCACCAGCCCGGCGCGGTCACAGGCTTCCTGATAAGCCTGGTAAACCTTCTGCCAGGTTTGCTCCACCGGATTACCGTAGCTTTCGACGTGGTGCGGGCGCAGCCCTTCATCTTTTTTGCCGTTGATGTACCACATCGCCTGGCGTGCCGGCCACTGCTTATCATCCAGATTCATGGCTTTAATCAGGCGTTTCAGCAGGCGCAGCTGATCTTCGCTGTCGAGGATCTGGAAGTCCTGAGGCAGGTTGGCGTCCATATGGTGAGCGCGCAGCAGGCGATGTGCCAGGCCGTGGAAGGTACCTACCCACATACCGCCCTGGCTGGTGCCCATCAGTTGGCCGATACGGTGGCGCATTTCCGCTGCCGCTTTGTTGGTAAACGTCACCGCCATAATGGAGTAAGGCGAGCAGTTTTCTACCGTCATCAACCACGCAATTCGGTGCACAAGCACGCGCGTCTTACCACTGCCTGCCCCGGCCAGCACCAGCATATTGCTGCGCGTGGCGGCAACCGCTTCGCGCTGTTTATCATTGAGGCTGTCGAGCAGGTAAGAAACGTCCATTGGCACCGCCGAAAAAGAGAAAGAGTTGGCACAGCCAACCACTGGTGATTTATACAGAATTATTGTTGATTATATCAGCGCAGTCAGGGATGCCAACCGCGAAATCTCGAGATGCGGCAGCAAACGGCTGTCATCGATTCGCATCAGGTCGCCCTCACGCAGGTTAATCCAGCAGGCCTGCATACCACAGCGCACCGCACCTGCTACGTCAGTAGTCAGGTCATCACCTACGTGCAGGATTTGCTCCAACGGAACGCCTAAGCGCTGGGCGGCGGTATGATACATATCACTGAAAGGTTTAGCGCGCCCGTCCGGCCCGGCTCGCAGAATGAATTCGAAGTAGTTATCCAGCCCGAACAGGTGCGGCTCTGCGTTACCGTTAGTGATCGCCACCAGCGGCCATTTTTCAGCAAGCTTTGCCAGCGTGTCGTGCGTTTCCTGTGGAATGTCGATGCGGCTGCGCCATTTTGCGAAGTTTTCCATGGCAGCACTGGCACCGCTAAAAGCCTCTTCCGGGCTAAGTCCGGCATCCAGCATTATTTGCTCGACGGCACGGCGGCGCCATTCGGTAACGTCATGGTAAATTTCCGGTTCTTTCAGGCGTAGCGCTTCCCGGCTGCGGTGGAAGTCCAGGGCGGTAAATGCGCTAAGCCTCGGATGGTAGCTCTGCACAAAGGCCAGAGACTCCTGAGTGGTACGCATAATCACCGGATGGTTATCATAAAGCGTATCGTCGAGATCGAAGGTCAGGGCGGCAATTTGCCCGAGCGGGCGGTAAAAATGCATTACGATTTCCCCCGTTTGGCGCGTGGATGCGCGGCATCGTACACCGAGGCTAAATGTTGAAAGTCGAGGTGGGTATAAATTTGCGTCGTGGAGAGGTTAGCGTGCCCCAGCAATTCCTGGACCGCGCGCAAATCGCCGCTGGACTCAAGCATATGGGTGGCAAACGAGTGACGCAGTTTATGGGGATGCACATGGCTGCTTAGCCCTTGCTTGATACCCCATTCCGCAAACCGCTTTTGCACGTTGCGGGCAGAGATTCTCTTTCCCGTCTTCGCCAGAAATAGCGCATCGTCATCCGGGCCAAATAGCTCGCGTAGATCCAGCCAGTGTTCAACCCAGGTGACCGCACTGCGCCCAACGGGTACGCGGCGTTCTTTGCTGCCTTTCCCCATCACCCAGACCTCACCGGTCGAAAGATCGATATGGCCGCAGTTCATGTTCACCAGTTCGGAGAGACGCAGGCCTGCGCCGTACATGACTTCCAGCATCGCGCGATCGCGCACCGCCAGCGGATCGTTCAGATCGATATCCAGCAGGTGGTTCACATCATCGACTTCAATGTTTTTGGGCAGGTGACGGCCCGCTTTCGGCGTGGTGATACCTTTGGCCGGGTTTGCTTTTAGCTCTCCCTGGCTGACCATCCAGTCGAAAAAGCTGCGTAACGCAGAAAGTCTTAACGCCAGGCTGGAAGCCTGTAGACCCGCCCTGCGGCTGCGCACGGTCAGTGAACGCACGGCGGCGGCATCGCATTGCTGCCAGTTGGCTAACTTCATTTCTTCGGCAATATGGATAATCGCCGTAAGCTGGCGCCGGTAGTTCAGGAGAGTAAGCGGGCTGAGCTGGCGCTCAACCTTCAGATATCGAAGAAAGCCATCAACGTGGGTCGTTAATACGGAAGCGGTCATGCCCGTTCAATCCAACGCTCCAGCAAGTCTGGCAGCATCAGTGCCAGCTCGTGCAGCAGCTGAGTGCCCTGCCCCTGTTGATAATGTTGCGGGTCGCGGCTACTGAACAGCAGAACGCCAAGATCGCCCTCGCTGCCCATCAGCGACAGAGCAACGGAACCAATCGCTTTTGCCTGTGGTAAGACCAACAAAAGTTCCGGGCCATTCAGCGGGCCGAGGTAGTGCTGGCTTTCACCAAGACGCTGAATGCGCAGCGGCTCGAAGGCCTGGCGGTTCAGCGCGAGATGCGTAAAGTCCGACGGAGCACCGATACGCCAGCGGTCAGCAAAAAGCCGGATATTCGCCCCGGCGAGACCAATGTCCCGCGCCCAGCGATGCAGCCGGTTCAGCATCTCCTGCAGGCTGGAAGCGGAAGCCAGCCGCCCCTGAAGCTTCAGTAGCCGATAGAACAGGCCTTCGTTAGCGCTCGCCTGCTCCATCAGCAGCGTCATATTTTCTTCGAGGTGGTTGATGTGGTTACGGCTGCGGGCCATATGCCACTCCACCAGCGAAATGCTGCCGCGCACCGGGTGAGGAACCTGCATGCTCTCCACCTGGTGGGCATTGCGAATAAAGAAATCAGGGTTGCGCTGTAAGTATTCGGCAACCGCGACATCGTTAAGCTCAAGAAGGGCTTCTTGCTGTTCCTCGGCATTCTTCATAGATGTATAAATCCATCATAGACGTGGGCCGCCGGGCCGGTCATGTAAAGCGGTGACCCTGGCCCTTTCCAGGCGATATCAAGACGGCCGCCAGGCAGCTCAACGCGCACCTGCTCCGCCAGTAATCCTTGCTGAATACCAACCGCCACCGCGCCACAGGCGCCGCTGCCGCAGGCCTGAGTTTCACCTGCTCCGCGTTCGTAAACGCGCAGCCGGATGTGTTCCCGGCTTACCACTTGCATGAAGCCGATGTTGGCTCGCTCGGGGAAGCGTTCATGGCTTTCCATCACTGGGCCCAGGCTTTCAACCGCGGCGGTTTCGATGTCATCGACCTGAATGACGCAATGCGGGTTACCCATTGAAACGACGCCGCACATAATGGTTTGTTCGGCGGCACGCATAATATAGGTCTTTTCTGCTTTGTTTGCCCGGAACGGTACCTGGGACGGTTCGAAGTTAGGCTCGCCCATATTGACGCGCACCATCTCATCTTCCGTAACGCTCAGTACCATTCTGCCATTCGCCGTGCTGACGCGAATCTCACGCTTATTGGTCAGCCCTTTCAGCCGCACAAAGCGGGCAAAACAGCGCGCGCCGTTACCGCATTGGGAAACTTCACTGCCGTCGGCGTTAAAGATCCGGTAATGGAAGTCGAGATCGGGATCGTACGGGGGCTCAACGATCAGCAACTGATCGAAGCCTACTCCAAGATGACGATCCGCAAGCCGACGGATCAGCTCCGGAGAAAAATAAACATTCTGCGTCACCGCGTCGACGACCATAAAGTCATTACCAAGGCCATGCATTTTAGAGAACTGCATCTTCTGCTCCATTAGCGCGGTTACAAAGCACGATTTAGCTAGTAAACAACCTGAGTCGGCGCATCATCAATGCCGCGACTGTTGCGGACCGGTGCCGTCTGGATAGATTGTTCCGGGGTTGCGCTATGTGTTGTCGGCGTCGCTTTTTTATCAGCCGGAGGGAAATACAGAGGCCCCTTCAGGCCACAACCGGTGAGGCTGGCAAGCGTAAGTGCCAAAGCTAGAGGGCAGAAAATCTTCTTCATTATCGGGTAGCCTGTGATTCACTATTCTGCCGTCTATCATCGCAGGTGAACCCTGAAAAGCAATACTCTTCGTTACCCCGACCGCTGAAAATCACCATCCCGTAAACCTGGCAAGAAAATAATCTCTGGTACCGGGCCCCCTCTCATCGCTGAGGCAGGTTGTCTTTCAAAAGGTGGCACAGATAAAACGGATTGGCATTACGGGTCTGGATGATGCCAGAGCCGCAGTTCCTAATTACCGGCGATGCTCTTATACTGCCCTGAAATCCCAACAGGAAGCAGACATGAACGACAGCGAATTTCACCTTTTAGCCGATAACCTGTGGCGCACGATTGAAGAACGCCTGGATGACTGGGACGGCGATAGCGATATTGATTGTGAGATCAACGGTGGCGTACTGACCATCAGTTTTGAAAACGGCAGCAAAATCATCATCAATCGCCAGGAGCCTTTACATCAGGTGTGGCTGGCCACCAAAAGTGGCGGCTACCATTTCAACCTGAAGGGTGACGAATGGATTTGCGACCGTAGCGGCGCTGAGTTTTGGCAGTTGATGGAAGAAGCCAGCACGCAGCAGGCGGGTGAAGCGGTTAGCTTCCGCTGATTACGGCTGGTACTGCTGCAGCAGCGGCGCTGAGTTATCGTCCTGATTAACCGGCGCGGCTGCTGTGATTGACTGGGTGCGGAACGGAATGACCTGCATCCGGCCATCAACCTTCACAATCTGATAGAACTGCGGCAGGTTGAAGTTAATGAAGCTTGAGCCGTAGGTAAAGCGATCGTGGGACGAGGAGTAGAAGCGGCTGACGTCGCGCACCAACTCTTCTTTGCTCCCTTCGCAGTGATGATAAACTTCCGCCCGGTTACTTTCATCCAGAATATAGATGTTGAAGCCCTGATCCTCACTGGCCTCTTCAAAGAAGAACTGAATAATCCCTTCGCTGGCAAAGCCATCTACCACCGCCGGCAGTTGAACCTGGTTAGTGCCAACCTGCACTGACAAGCCATGCAGCTTGTTGTGCGAGATCGCACCATAAAACTCGACAGCGTTTTCCAGTTTTTGTACCGAGACATTCAGACGCTCAAAGAACAGGCCCCACGTCTGCCCGGAAACGCGCAGTGCTTTAAAGCGGCCAGGCTCCTGGCGCGTGCTGGAAAGGCGGAACTCGATGCATTCAGACACCAACTGCTGCACGCGAGTGCGGATCAGGCCACGCAGATGCTGGCTGTAGCAGAAAACTTCGACGCTATCTGGCGGCGCGGCGTCCTGATGCATTTTCCCGAGAATAGTTTTTAATGCCTCGATCATCGCCTGCTCGCCGTTAAAGTGCAGGGTACGCACCTCATTCCACGAGTTGCGGTACAGCAGATCAACGCTGCCAATCAGGCACTGCTGCTGCTCGCCGAAGCTGAACACGTCCAGCTTGCGGAAGTCGAAATGCACAACCTGATTGCGGAAGGCGGCCGTCGGGTCGTACTCGAGGTTGACGATAATCGCCAGATGGCGAATCTCGCACGGGCTGTACAACGCTTTCGGCGTTGGGGCCGGGAGACGCAGCGGGAAGTGATGGGAAACATCCGCCACCATTTCCTGCAGCTTCGGCAAATCACAAATACCGTTGCCCTTAATAAACAGGCGGGTACGCGAGGTAAGCAGGCCGTTAAAGTACGCCCATGCCACCAGCTTATTAAGATAACGGTTATATTCCAGCGGTTGATGGCTGACGATAGAATCCATGTTTGGCGCGCGGTTGTAGAGATACCAGCCAGAGCGGTTTGCTCGGCCCAGCGGCACATGGATGAAGGTCAGGTTCGGCTCGGAGAGATCGGGGGAAATTTGCGGATTTACCAGCGTCACTTTACCCGGCAGCGCCTCAAACGCGGCGTACAGCTTACGCGTTAATACGCCGATGTCCTGCGGGCTGGCGGAAACGCTAAGGTTGTTGCGGCGCGCAAAGCGGATCAGGTTGCGGTAGCTTTGCATCATCGCGTCGAGCAGTTCGTTGTGCGCTTCGCGGACCTGGTCGATTTTCCAGTTTGCACGGTTGTCCAACATCGCCAGGCGCGCTTCGTCCCAGCCCCAGCTCTTCACCAGTTGGCTTAAAACTTCACGACGCCAGCCAACACAGGCGCGCTCACGTGAAAGTTTTTCGCAAACTTTCAGATAGAAACAGCGGCGAACCAGATCCAGACGCGCATGATCTTCAATTTGCGTCAGGTACTCGGTGACGCGTTCCAGCATCATGCAGTACGGATCGAGGCCAAAGGAGACAATTTCACCGTCATGCAGGCGCTGTTTAATGTCTTTTGCCAGCAGGCGCGTGTTTGGGTATTCCCAGGAGTATGCCTCCAGCAGCAGCGTTTTCAGCACGGCCTTATACGGCGAGTCGATGCTTTTATACAGCTGCCACAGGCTGGCACCAAAATACTCTTCAGCAGACAGCGAACTGAGACCGCCAAGATCGAGCCATTCGTTTGGCGTCAGCACACCCTGCGCGTAAAGAGTCATCACGTAATCGTCGTAATGCTCTTCTTCATCGCCCGGCACCATGTTCCACAAAATGCGTTTCCCGGCCAGACGTACCGCTGTGCGATAAAACTCATCCAGCAGCAAGATATGCTGAGTAGAGCCGCAGTCCTCGCCGCCCAGGCTGCCACTTTCGTTGTGGCGGAAGCGGTTTTCATCAATCAGGAAGAAACTGACTTCAACGCCAAGAGAGGCCGCCCAGCTTTCCAGCAGGCTGCATTTACGCTGCAGCAGTTGTCGCTCGTCGTTATCGAGCCAGGCCTGGTGGCAAACCCAGATATCAAGGTCAGAAGAACAGCTCTGCCCCACGGAGGAGGTACTGCCCATAGAATAGAGGCCGGTGATCGGCAGTTCGCCCGCTGGCGTCTCCTGAGGCGGCATTCCGCGCTGCAGTTCGAGTTCGTCCAGGTAGTGGCGTTGGGTTTCATCAGGCGTGTAGAGGCAAATGCCACGGGGAACGTTACCGTCAAGGTAACCCGGCATCAGCGGGTGATGATAATGTAATAACGTTGGCAGTAGACTGTAGACCTGTTGGAAGGCAGGCCCCATAGCAGCAAGCGCACGATCTACGCGCAGTTGGTTAATGGCATCCAGTCTCTGTTTAAGTGTCTCAATATAGAGGTACAAGACGTATCGCCTGATGGTTTCAGTATTACGAAAAAACCCGTTTCCTGGTTGTTGTCCCCATGATTATAAACGATCGGGACAGCAATTGCTGGAAACGTGATCAATTTAACACCTTGCCTGTTGACCGTAAAGAAAGATGCGCTACCAAAGTGGTAGACGCCCTGGCCACAGGCGGTTTCTTCCATAATACGAATCACGTCCCTCTGTTGCCGCAAAAACCGCCGAACCTGACAGCCTTCCGCTAACAGTGGTAGGATGGTCGGTGGACGATAATTACGGTAACAAGCATGTTAGACAATATACTCAGAATTGCCACTCGCCAAAGTCCCCTTGCGCTCTGGCAAGCACATTATGTTAAGCAACGTCTTGAAGCTTTTCACCCACAGCTCACCGTTGAGTTGGTGCCAATGGTCACCCGCGGCGACGTCTTGCTGGATACGCCCCTTGCCAAAGTAGGCGGGAAAGGGCTGTTCGTTAAAGAGCTCGAGCTGGCAATGCTGGATGGGCGCGCGGACATCGCCGTTCATTCCCTGAAAGATGTGCCGGTGGCGTTTCCTGAAGGTCTGGGGCTGGTCACCATCTGCGAGCGAGACGATCCCCGCGACGCTTTTGTTTCCAATCATTATCAAACGCTGGATGAGTTGCCTGCCGGAAGCGTTGTCGGCACCTCAAGCCTGCGCCGTCAGTGTCAGATAGCCGAACAGCGTCCAGACCTGGTGATTCGATCCCTGCGCGGTAATCTTGGAACCCGTCTCGGTAAACTGGATAAAGGCGAATATGATGCCATTATTCTTGCCGTCGCCGGGCTAAACCGCCTTGAAATGCAGGATCGCATTCGCTACGCGCTGCCGCCGGAAGTGTCTCTGCCCGCCGTCGGCCAGGGTGCAGTTGGCATTGAATGCCGCCTGGATGATGAGCGCACCAAAGCGCTGCTGGCTCCGCTGAATCACCATGAAACCGCCGTTCGCGTTAGCGCCGAACGAGCGATGAATATGCGCCTTGAAGGCGGCTGCCAGGTGCCGATCGGCAGCTATGCAGAGCTAAAAGATAACGAACTTTGGCTGCGTGCATTAGTTGGCGCGCCGGACGGTTCCATTATGGTACGTGGTGAACGCCGAGGTAAGCCGGAAGAGGCCGTGTCCATGGGTATTTCACTGGCGGAAGAGCTGTTGAATAACGGTGCCCGGGAAATCCTCGCCGACGTTTATGATGGAGACGCTCCCGCATGACGATCCTTGTCACCCGCCCCTCCCCAGCCGGGGAAGAGTTAGTGAGCCGACTGCGCGCACTCGGGCAGGTGGCTTACAGCTTCCCGCTTATCGAGTTCTCGCCCGGTCGGCAGCTATCGCAGCTTCCGGCCCAGCTTGCGGAGCTTGCCCCCGGCGATCTGGTTTTTGTCCTCTCACAGCACGTCATTGACTATGCCGCCCCGCTTTTGCGTCGTAACGGCATCCCGTGGCCGGGTAATCTAAGCTGGTTCGCCATCGGCAGAACTACCGCATTGGCTTTCCATACCGTCAGCCATATTCCTGTTCGTTACCCACAAGATCGGGAAACCAGCGAAGTCTTGCTACAATTACCTGAATTACAGAATGTTGCCGGCAAACGCGCGTTAATTTTACGTGGAAACGGTGGGCGCGAACTGCTGGGTGAAACGCTTGAGGCGCGAGGCGCAGAGGTCAGCTTCTGTGAGTGTTATCAGCGAAGCGCTATTATTTACGATGGAATAGAAGAAGCGAACCGCTGGCATGCACGAGGGATCTCGACGCTGGTGGTCACTAGCGGTGAAATGCTGCAGCAGCTGTACACGTTAACGCCCGACTGGTATCGCGAGAACTGGCTACTTCGCTGCCAGCTGCTGGTTGTCAGCGAGCGTTTAGCGAACCTTGCCCGGGAAATGGGTTGGCAGAATATTCGGGTCGCCGCGAATGCGGACAATGACGCGCTGCTACGTGCGTTACAACACACCTAACAATAACAGGATGCCACAATGACGGAACAAAATAACTCCTCCGCCATGGTTGAGGAAACCACACCCGCGGTGGAGACGCCATCGCAGCCCGAGCCATCGCCGAAGAAAAATCGTTCCGGCGTGGCGGGTATTGCGCTGGGAGCGATTGCCATTGCGATTGCTCTGGCCTTAGGCGGCGGGCTTTATAGCTATGGCAAACATCAGGCATCAACTCAGACGGCGACCAGCGATGCGCTGGCTAATCAGCTGATTGCCCTGCAAAAACAGCAGGAAACGCAGAAGAACGAGTTTGAAGCGACGCTGAAACAACAGGCCACTGCGCTGAGCGATGCCAATAAACAGCAGGCCGCTCTGGCACATCAGCTGGACGAAGTACAACAAAAAGTCGCGACGATTTCCGGCAGTGACTCGAAAACCTGGCTGCTGGCACAGGCTGACTTCCTCGTGAAGCTGGCGGGCCGTAAGCTGTGGAGCGATCAGGACGTCACAACGGCAGCGGCGCTGTTAAAAAGCGCGGATGCAAGCCTGGCAGATATGAACGACCCGAGCCTGATCACCGCTCGACGCGCGCTGACCGATGATATTTCAACGCTCTCTACGGTAACGCAGGTCGACTACGACGGGATTATCCTCAAGCTGAATCAGCTCTCCAACGGCCTGGATAATTTGCGTCTGGCCGACAACGACAGCGATGATTCCCCGATGGATTCTGATAGCAGCGAGCTGTCAGGCACAATTACCGAATGGCGCCAAAATCTGGTGAAAAGCTGGCACAGCTTTATGGACAGTTTTATTACTATCCGCCGCCGCGATGAAACCGCCGTGCCGCTGCTGGCACCGAATCAGGATATCTACCTGCGTGAAAATATTCGCTCCCGCCTGCTGGTCGCCGCGCAGGCTGTGCCACGCCATCAGGAAGATACCTACAAGCAGGCGCTGGATAACGTTTCGACCTGGGTTCGCGCCTATTACGACACTAATGATTCCGCCACCAAAGCGTTCCTTGAAGAGCTTGATGGCCTGAGCCAGCAAAGCATCCATATGGATATTCCGCAAACACTGCAAAGCCAGGCGCTGCTTGAAAAGCTGATGCAAACCCGGGTTCGTAATTTACTTGCTCAACCGGCAAGCCCTGCGGCCAATAATACACAGCCAGAGGCAGCGCCAGCACAGCCTGCGCCTGCCGTAAGCCAGGGAGAATAAGCATGATTAAAGTCTTATTGCTCTTCCTACTGCTGATTGCAGGCATCGTGCTGGGTCCAATGCTGGCAGGTCACCAGGGTTACGTATTGATCCAGACCGACAACTACAACGTTGAAACCAGCGTGACCGGTTTAGTCATTATTCTGATCCTGGCGATGGTAGTGCTGTTTGCTATCGAATGGGTATTGCGCCGCATTTTCCGTACCGGCGCCCGTACACGCGGCTGGTTCCTGGGCCGCAAGCGCAGCCGTGCCCGCAAGCAAACTAAAGCCGCACTGCTGAAACTGGCTGAAGGCGATTATCAGCAGGTTGAGAAGCTGATGAGCAAGAATGCCGATCATGCCGAACAGCCGGTGGTCAACTATCTGCTAGCTGCCGAAGCGGCCCAGCAGCGTGGGGATGAAATTCGTGCCAATCAGCATTTAGAACGCGCTGCCGAACTGGCGGATAACGATCAGCTCCCGGTCGAAATCACTCGCGTTCGCCTGCAGCTTGCTCGTAATGAAAACCATGCCGCACGGCACGGCATCGATAAGCTCCTTGAAATTGCACCGCGCCATCCTGAAGTGCTTCGTCTGGCTGAGCAGGCTTACCTGCGAACCGGCGCATGGAGTTCGCTGCTGGATATTCTGCCAGCCATGGAGAAAGTACAGATCGGTGATGAAGCCCACCGCAATGCGCTACAACAGCAGGCCTGGATCGGCCTCATGGATCAGGCGATGGCCGATCAGGGCAACGAAGGTCTGAAATCCTGGTGGCGTAACCAAAGTCGTAAAACTCGCCACCAGACCACGCTGCAGGTGGCCATCGCGGAGCATCTCATTGAGTGTGACGATCACGACGCCGCCCAGGAGATCATTCTCGACGGGCTGAAACGCCAGTATGATGATCGTCTGGTATTGCTGATGCCACGGCTGAAGTCAGGTAATCCGGAACAGTTGGAAAAAGCCTTACGTCAGCAGATCAAAACGCAGGGCGATCTTCCTTTACTGCAGAGTACCCTTGGCCAGTTGCTGATGAAACACGGTGAATGGCAGCAGGCGTGTGATGCATTTCGTGAAGCCATTAAACAGCGTCCGGATGCCTACGATTACGCCTGGCTGGCGGACTCTCTCGACAAACTGCATAAGCCTGAAGAAGCAGCTCTTATGCGTCGTGACGGTCTGTTGCTCACCCTGCAAACGCCCTCTAACGTCTGATAGCCAGGGCGGAATTCTGCCGCCCTTCTCTTTTCCCCACGCAAAAAAAAACACCTGCCAAAGGGCAGGTGTTAAAACAGGTCTGTTTGACAACTAAGTGGTGCTTCACTCAACGTTATGTCCATGGTGTTGGATGAGACCCCATCGGGGCGACATCTGTCGGTGGACGATAAGCACCCTAATCGGCTCTGCGTCATTCCTTGGTTTATGAAGCCTAAGCAAACATAAGAAGTGGAATGAGCATCTACGCAGGTATTATTGCACAATGCATGCCAGGTTTGCATTTAGAAACTCATCCAACCGCCAATATTAGTAGTTTCATAGTATTAGCATGGCCGAAGTATTCCTTTCAGATATCCCCGCATTCCATTCATCACGGAAAGCTTTTGTCTCCTTAAGGAGACGGGTTAGCACATTATTTATAAATCACTTTGAAAACAAAGAGCTAAATGTCTCCATTTAGAGACATAAAATAACCCTATTGTCGCGTCTGAGCGACAATAACAGCCTATGGCAGCATGAAGACTAAAAAGGCAGGGTTGGGGATATCTGGCATTAGCGGGAGAGGATGGTGAAACGCTAAAAGCAAAAAGGCCAGTTCGAAAGCTGGCCTTTTCTAATGTGGTCGGCGAGAGAGGATTATTCCCCTGCGGGCCGTTGCTGAAGCAACGTTGTCTCGCTGCGCTCGGCTCAAACCTCCTTCGGAGGTTCTCATCCTCTTTGACTTCAGATGCAAAAAGGCCAGCTCGAAAGCTGGCCTTTTCTAATGTGGTCGGCGAGAGAGGATTCGAACCTCCGACCCACTGGTCCCAAACCAGTTGCGCTACCAAGCTGCGCTACTCGCCGAAATACTGCTCTTACTGCGGCTTTCAACGTGCCTGTGACCTTTTACGGTTCGGTGTTGAAAGCAAAAACCCTTCTTCAGAAGGGCTTTTTAAATTGGTCGGCGAGAGAGGATTCGAACCTCCGACCCACTGGTCCCAAACCAGTTGCGCTACCAAGCTGCGCTACTCGCCGAAATACTGCTTTTACTGCTGATTAATTTAGGTGT
>NZ_BCTL01000049.1 GCF_001571265.1 Cedecea neteri NBRC 105707 = ATCC 33855
AAATGACGGTGATTTCCCCGAGTCGTTCACCGGTTCGATGGCGGCATGTGAAACTGTATTTGAAGTGAACGGAATATTCGCCTGCTCTGCATAAATAGAGCAAGTACCAGGTTAACGCTTAACCCAGTACACCGCCTCAAACGGCCTCAGGCTCATCTCACCTGGCTTAGCGGCGGCGTCAGAGTAGTTACTCATCAGCACTTCCCATTCACCGTCATGGCCTTCCAGCTGCAGCCACTGCGCTTCACCGCTGAGGTTAGCGGCAACCACCAGCGTTTGCCCTTCGTGTTGACGGCTGTAGCTCCACACCAGCGGATGCTCCGGCAGCAGATCCTGATAATCACCCCAGGTCAGCACCGGCTCTGACTTACGCAGCTTGATCAATTGCTGATAGGTGTAGAACACCGAGTCGCTGTCTTTCAGCGCCGTCTCGGCGTTGACCGTCTGGTAGTTATCGCACAGGCCAATCCACGGCGTGCCTTCGCTAAAGCCTGCATTGTTGCCCGCATCCCACTGCATCGGCGTACGGCTGTTGTCGCGTGACTTGCTGGCAAGAATTGCCATCAGCGTGTCGCTGTCGCGCCCAAGGGTTCGCAGCTCGGCGAACATATTGAGGCTTTCCACGTCGCGATACTGATCGATGCTGGAGAAATGTGGATTGGTCATCCCAATCTCTTCCCCTTGATAGATGTACGGCGTGCCCTGCATACCGTGCAGCACCATCGCCAGCATCTTCGCGGACGTAGTACGCAGCTTGCCTTCGTGCCCGAAGCGGGAAACGATGCGCGGCTGGTCGTGGTTACACCAGAACAGCGCGTTCCAGGCCACGTTGTGCATGCCCTGCTGCCAGTGATTGAAGATGGACTTCAGCTCCACGTAGTCGGGTTTTGCCAGCGTCCATTTCTCGCCGCCCGGATAGTCGACCTTCAGGTGGTGGAAGTTAAATGTCATCGACAGCTCGCTGCCGTCGAGGGCGCCATATTTCTGGCAGTTATCCAGCGAGGTGGAGGACATCTCGCCGACGGTCATCAGACCGAGCGGCTTAAAGGCATCGCGGCTGAATTCCTGCAGATACTCGTGGACGCGTGGCCCGTCGGTGTAAAAACGGCGACCATCGCCTCCGTCAACGTCGTTCGGGAATTGCTGATCTTTGGAGATCAGGTTAATCACGTCGAGGCGCAGACCGTCCACGCCGCGGTTGGCCCAGAACTCACAGACCTTTTTCAGCTCGGCGCGAACCTCCGGGTTCTCCCAGTTGAGATCGGCCTGCTCGGGCGCGAACAGATGCAGGTAGTACTGCCCGGTTTCCGCCTGCCACTGCCAGGCGTTACCGCCAAACTTCGAGCGCCAGTTATTCGGCAGAACATCCGGCGTGCCGTCTCGCCAGATATAGAACTCGCGATACGGGCTGCGTTTATCCTGCGCCTGCTTGAACCAGTCGTGCTCCGTGGAGGTGTGGTTGAACACCATATCCAGCACCAGACGAATACCACGCTGGTGGGCTTCCGCAACCAGCAAATCAAAATCTTCCAGCGTGCCGTAGGTTGGATCTATCGCGCAGTAATTAGCGACGTCGTAACCGTTATCTATCTGAGGCGAGACATAAAACGGCGTAATCCATAGGGCATCGACGCCCAGCGTCTTGAGATAATCCAGACGCTTAATCACGCCCTTCAGATCGCCGGTCCCGCTGCCGGTCGTGTCCTGGAAACTCTTTGGGTAAATCTGGTAGATGACGCCGTTTTGCCACCACGGAGGAGTGATATTCATAGCGAGTTCCTGCTAGCTGAAGGGGCGGAGTTGCCCCACAAACTGATGACAAGCTTCTGGCAGTAGAAAGAACCTTAAGTGCCATCAAAAAATAAACAAGGAAAATCAATGGCTGATTTTCAGCTGATAACCCGCAAAGCGTAAAAATACACTTTGCTCTGACGAAAAGGGGGCATTTCTGCCCCCGGTCAATCTCACTACACCACCAGCAGCGTGCCCTGGCGGAATTTACGCTTGTAGACGATAGATGTCAGGACAATCGGCACAATCACCGCGATAACAATCGCAATGGCGTAGATGCCCCAGAACTTAGGCTGAATGGACAGAATGCCCGGCAGGCCGCCGACGCCAATCCCGTTCGCCATTACGCCGTTGAGTCCGCACAGCAGGCCGGCCAGGCCGGAACCTACCATCGCGCACAGCATCGGGAAGTGATACTTCAGGTTGATCCCGTACATGGCCGGCTCGGTGACGCCGAGGTAGGCCGAAATGGCCGCCGGGACGGAGATTTCACGTTCATTCTGCTTGCGGCTGCAAATAATGATGCCGACAACCGCAGAAGCCTGCGCAATGTTAGACAGCGCAATCAGCGGCCAGACCGGCGTGCCGCCCAGGCTCTGAATCATCTGCATGTCGATGGCAAGCGTGGTCTGGTGAACGCCGGTGATAACCAGCGGCGCATACAGGAAGCCAAACAACGCGGCGCCTACAGGGGCGAAGCTGCCGGTCATCAGATGGCGAACCGCAAACGCAACGCCGTCACCGATCATGCGGCCGAATGGCCCAATCACGGTGTGAGCCAGGAACACGGCCAGGATCAGCGAGCACACCGGCACGATAACCAGATAAAGGTAATCCGGCACGATGCGTTTCATGCGAGTTTCAATAAAGCCGAGCGCCAGGCCCGCCAGCAGCGCAGGAATAACCTGTGCCTGGTAGCCCACTTTCTCGATGGTGAACCAGCCGAAGTTCCACACTTCTGGGATCTTGGTGCCCAGCTCGTAGGCGTTCATCAGCTGCGGGGATACCAGCGTAACGCCCAGCACGATGCCGAGGATCGGTGTGCCGCCCATTTTCTTCACCGCAGACCAGCAGATACCCACCGGCAGATAGAAGAAGATCGCCTCACCAATCAGCCACAGGAAGTCATACACGGTTTTCAGCGCCGGATACATCTGGGCAAGGGTTTCCCCGTTGCTCATCGGCAGGTCGCCAATCACGTTACGGAAGCCGAGGATCAGACCCCCGCTGATCAGCGCTGGCAGCAGCGGGAAGAAGATCTCTGCGAAGTGGGAGATCAGCTGCTCGTGCCATTTCATGTTTTGACGGGCCGCCGTTTTGGCCTGCTCCTTGTCGGCGGAGTCCAGTCCGGTCGTGGCAATCAGCGCTTTGTAATAATCATCCACATCGGTACCGATAACCACCTGGAACTGACCGGCGTTGGTAAAGCAGCCTTTCACCATCGGCAGGTTTTCGATCTCTTTAGGATGGGCATTTTCGGGATGGTTCAGCACAAAACGCAGTCGGGTAATGCAGTGGCTCACGGTAGCGATATTCTCGCGTCCACCAACGAGTTCGATCAGTTTGTCGATGTCTTGTTGTTTTACTTTGCTCATAAGTAACACCCTGGGTAGGAGGTAATGACCTGTAGTAAGGGTAGCCGGGAATCTATTTTACGAAAATGGGAACGTTCCCGAAATCAAGCGAAGATCACAAAATCCCGCTTAGGGGAGGTTTTATTGCAGGTGGCTTGGGATGACGATTTGCCGCAGCTGTTGGCCCTGAGAAATCTGCCCGATCAGCTGTAAAGCCGCGGCGCGACCGGCTTCGGCGTAGCCCGGATCAACGGTGATGATTTCAGGATGCAGAAACTTCATCAGCGGCGTGTTCCCCACGCTCGCCAGTTGAATATCGCTGCGGTTTTGCTGCTGGAGGTATTTGCTTGCGCCCAGCGCCAGGGTGTCGGTGGCGCAAAGCAGGGCGGTGGTTTTCGGGGTCAGTACTTCAACTACATGCTCGTAGCCCTGCTTCATGGCGAGGCCCGGCAGAGCGGCATTGGGAACAATATCGTGGTCACGACAAAAAGCGAGATAGGCCTGATGACGGCGATACCCGGTGGTGACGTCGCCGTGCGGCACGCCAAGGAAGCTGATGTCGCGGTGACCTTGCTGATAAAGGCTGGACATCAGGATGTGAATGGAGCCTTCATCGTCATAACACACCGAAGCGAATCCGCTGGCGTCTCTTGCCATCAGCACCAGCGTGGAGCGCCAGGGCTGCAGCATCTTCTCGTTAATGCCGGTGAAGCCAAACAAAATCACGCCGTCGATGTTGCGGCGGCGCAGCATGCCGAGATGTTCTTCAACCATGTCCGGTGAGAACTGGCTTTCCATCATGATCGGATCGTAGCCCTGCTCGTAAAGGCAGGGCAGCATGGTTTGCACCGCCAGATTTTCCGACAGGGAGTCAAGGCGCGTCACGATAATGGCGACCACTTTATCGCTTTGCCCACGCATGGCGCGCGCCGAACGGGAAGGGGAGAACTCGTGCTGCTGCATTACCGCTTCAACTCGTTCCCGCGTGCGGGCGCTGACGCCGCTTTCATTGTTCAATACGCGAGAGACGGTAGATTTCCCCACGCCGCTCAGGCGGGCAATATCTTTGATGGTAAGGCGACTTTGCATAGCTGTTCTTTTCCCTGGCGGTCACGGTGCAAATTGGCTCGTTTGGCAATGGCGGCGGCCCCGTTCCTTTTGGGACACGAATGCGGTGATTGTCACTCGTTTGCCACTAACCTGTAATCCGGATTATTTAGAATATACTTACCAAGAGTAAAATTTTAACGCTGTATCCCGTTCCCGATATGGGCAAAATCTGGTTTACAGAAGGTTTAGTTTTACGGGCGTAGTATACCTGGCATTCTCATTATGCCAGAAGGCGTAATGCTATTTTTCTTTCAACGCTACCGGAGATGACATGGAACCCGATCCCAGTCCTCACCCTGAAGTAACAGGAATTTTCCGGTAAGCCACAGGTTAACGCCCGCTGCCTTACCGGTTTTGTAAGGCAGTGACGACCACTCTCATTTACGTCCCTGCTTGTTGATGCTCTCCTGCCTGGTGCAGCTTTGTTGCGCCTGCAGGAAACTTAGGTACCGCTCAAGACGGTGCTAAGGACGTTTATGCAATTCAAAAACCTCACTCGCCAGCTGATGTCCCAACTGAGCCGTCACCTGCCGCGCCGCCTGGTGCAGCGCGATCCTATGCCTGACGGAAAAGTAGTGGCGAAGGCCGCCGATATTCCGGCGACGCTGACGCAAGCCTGCCTGAAATATGCCGCCGCCAGCGAAGAGCAGCTCTACGTTGAGTTTGGCAGCCATCCGGAAGGGCTGGATGCTCGTGAAGTTGAAAAAGCGCGCGAAACCCACGGCCTGAACCAGATCCCGGCGCAGAAACCCGCGCCGTGGTTTGTGCACCTCTGGGTTTGCTACCGCAACCCGTTCAACCTGTTACTGACGGCGCTGGGCATCTTCTCCTACGCAACGGAAGACGACCTGTTTGGCGCAAGCGTCATTGCTCTGATGGTGGTGATTTCCACGCTGCTGAACTTCATTCAGGAAACCCGCTCCACCCGCGCGGCGGATGCGCTGAAGGCGATGGTCAGCAACACCGCAACCGTGCTGCGCGTTATCAACGATCAGGGCGAATATGCCTATGTCGAGGTTCCGCTGGACCAACTGGTGCCGGGAGATATCGTTAAGCTTGCCGCAGGCGACATGATCCCAGCCGACCTGCGCGTTATGCAGGCGCGTGACCTGTTTGTTGGCCAGGCGTCGCTGACCGGGGAATCTCTGCCGGTCGAGAAAGTGGCCGTCAGCCGCCAGCACGATCAGCACAACCCGCTGGAGTGTGACAACCTCTGCTTTATGGGCACCAACGTGGTGAGCGGCACGGCGCTGGCCATGATTATCGCCACCGGCGGGAACACCTGGTTCGGGCAACTGGCTGGACGCGTCACCCAGCAGGAAAGCGAGCCTAACGCCTTCCAGCGGGGTATCAGCCGCGTAAGCTGGCTGCTGATCCGCTTTATGCTGGTGATGGTGCCGGTGGTACTGCTGATCAACGGCTTCACCAAAGGCGACTGGTGGGAAGCGGCGCTGTTCTCACTCTCCGTGGCCGTCGGCCTGACGCCGGAAATGCTGCCGATGATCGTCACCTCCACGCTGGCGCGCGGGGCGGTGAAGCTGTCGAAACAAAAAGTCATTGTGAAGCACCTCGATGCTATTCAGAACTTCGGCGCGATGGACATCCTGTGTACCGATAAAACCGGTACCTTGACCCAGGACCGCATCGTGCTGGAAACCCACACCGATATCTTCGGCGAGCAAAGCGATCGCGTGCTGCACACCGCCTGGCTGAACAGCCACTACCAAACCGGGCTCAAAAACCTGCTGGACGTGGCGGTGCTGGAAGGCGTTGATGCCGACCACGCCCGCACGGCGGTTGCCCAGTGGCACAAAATAGATGAAATCCCCTTCGACTTTGACCGCCGCCGTATGTCGGTTGTGGTCTCCGAGCAGTCAGACGTGCATCAGCTTATCTGCAAAGGCGCGCTGCAGGAGATCCTCAACGTTTGTACTCACGTGCGCCACGGCGACGAGATTGTGCCGCTCAGCGAAGGGATGCTGAAACGCATTCGCAGCGTGACCGACTCGCTGAACAGCCAGGGCCTGCGCGTGGTTGCCGTTGCCACAAAATTCCTGCCTGCCCGCAGCGCAGACTACAGCCGCGTGGATGAGTCCGACCTGATCCTCGAAGGCTACATCGCCTTCCTCGATCCGCCGAAAGAAACCACCGCTCCGGCGTTAAAAGCGCTGAAAGCCAGCGGCATTGCGGTAAAAATCCTGACCGGCGACAGCGAGCTGGTTGCGGCGAAAGTGTGCCGTGAGGTCGGGCTGGAAGTTGGCGACCTGATCGTCGGCAGCGACATCGAAACAATGAGCGATGACGAGCTGGCGCGAGTGGCGCTGCAAACCACGCTGTTTGCCCGCCTGACGCCGATGCACAAAGAGCGTATCGTTCGCCTGCTGCGCGGTGAAGGCCACGTGGTGGGCTTTATGGGCGACGGTATTAACGATGCCCCGGCACTACGTGCGGCAGATATCGGTATTTCTGTAGACGGCGCGGTGGATATCGCCCGTGAAGCCGCCGATATTATTCTGTTGGAAAAAAGCCTGATGGTGCTGGAAGAGGGCGTTATCGAAGGTCGTCGTACCTTCGCCAACATGCTCAAGTACATCAAAATGACCGCCAGCTCCAACTTCGGCAACGTCTTCAGCGTGCTGGTGGCCAGCGCCTTCCTGCCGTTCCTGCCGATGCTGCCGATTCACCTGCTGATCCAGAACCTGATGTACGATGTCTCTCAGGTCGCGATTCCGTTTGATAACGTCGACGATGAACAAATCAAACAGCCGCAGCGCTGGAATCCGGCCGACCTGGGCCGCTTTATGGTGTTCTTCGGGCCGCTCAGCTCCATCTTCGATATCGTCACCTTCGGCGTGATGTGGTGGATTTTCAAAGCGAATACTCCGGAGGCGCAAACGCTGTTCCAGTCCGGCTGGTTCGTGGAAGGCCTGCTGTCGCAAACGTTGATTGTGCACATGATCCGTACCCGCCGTATTCCGTTCCTACAAAGCCGTCCGGCGTGGCCGCTGATGATGATGACGCTGCTAGTGATGGCGCTCGGGATTGCGCTGCCGTTCTCGCCGCTGGCCGAGTACCTGCACCTGCAGGCGCTACCGCTGAGCTACTTCCCGCTGCTGGTGGTTATTCTGGCGGGCTACGTGATGCTGACCCAGGCCGTGAAAGGCTTCTACAGCCGCCGCTACGGCTGGCAGTAATCCCAAAAAATAGCGAGATGTGATCCACGTCTCGCCGCCGCCTTGCTGAAAAATCCTTCACGTGATAACAGATTGTTTTTGCTATTTTCTGGCCCGTCACGTGAAAGGATTACTCATGTTCAAAACGCTTCGTTTTAGCCTGCTGGCAGCAGGTATCGCCGTTGCCTGCCAGGCGCACGCCGCCCCGGCAGGGGACTTACCGCTCATGCCCTGGCCGCAGCAGGTCGAGCTCCCGGAAACGCAGGGCAGCCTGCCGCTGACTAACGCTGTTTCTATCGCCATTAGCGGCGACAAGCTCGATGGGGCTATTGACCGTTGGCGCCAGCGCATTAGCCTGCAAACCGGCTGGCAGCTTCAGCCTGCGGCCACAAAGCCGGAAAAACCCACAATCGCTATCCAAATCAAACATGCTGTCGATCCGCTGCCTAAAGCCGACAGCGACGAAAGCTATGCATTAAGCGTGACGGCGGACGGCGTGAAGCTCACCGCTAACACGCGCTTTGGCGCGATGCGCGGCATGGAAACCGTGCTGCAGCTGATTCAAAATGGCCCGCAGAATACGTCGATTCCTTATGTAGACATTAAAGATGTGCCACGCTTCCCGTGGCGCGGGCTGCTGCTTGATTCAGCCCGCCACTTCATGCCGGTGAACGACATTCTGCGTCAGCTGGACGGCATGGCCGCCGCCAAGCTGAACGTTTTCCACTGGCATCTGACGGACGATCAGGGCTGGCGTTTCGCTTCCACTCATTATCCGAAGCTGCAGCAGCTGGCGAGCGACGGGCAGTTCTACACTCAGGATCAGATGAAGCAGGTTGTGCGCTATGCCACCTCGCTGGGCATTCGCGTGGTGCCGGAAATCGACCTGCCTGGGCACGGCTCAGCGCTGGCGGTGGCATATCCGGAGCTGATGAGCGCGCCGGGCCCATACCAAATGGAGCGTAACTGGGGCGTCCTGAAGCCGCTGCTTAACCCGGCTAATGAAGCGGCGTACAAATTTGTTGATACGCTAATTGGCGAAGTTACCGCTATTTTCCCGGACAGTTATCTGCATATCGGCGGCGATGAGGTAGACGACAGCCAGTGGAAAGAAAGCGCCGCCATTCAGCAATTCATGAAGCAGCGCAACCTGGCCGACTCTCACGCGCTGCAAACGTATTTCAACCAGCGGCTGGAGAATATCCTCGAAAAGCATAAGCGCCAGATGATGGGCTGGGACGAGATTTACCATCCGGATCTGCCGAAGAACATTTTGATCCAGTCCTGGCAGGGGCAGGACTCGCTGGGCGCGATCGCGGCTAACGGCTACAAAGGCATTCTGTCCACGGGCTTTTATCTCGATCAGCCTCAGTCCACCGCCTACCACTACCGCAATGAAGTCCTGCCGGTAGGGCTGAACGGCGTGGATCATATTAGCGAAGCCGACAGCGCGCAAAGCTGGTTCTTCAGCATGCCTCGCCTGAAAGGCAGCGCGGTGGAAGGCAGCTTCACGCTGGTGAAAAACGATGGCGGCTGGCGCGGATTTATCGACTTCAAGGGCAAATCCCGCCGCGTGGTTCACGATGTGAAATGGCTGAGTCCAACCCAGGTGACCTTCACGGTGGATACCTGGATGGGGGAAACTCGCCCGGTGGTGACGGTGGAAAACGACAAGCTTAGCGGCTACTTCCTCGTGGGCAACGTGCGTTATCCGGCCACCGGGCAGAAGCTGGAAGGTGTGCCGGATGGCAAGCAGCCTGTGGTGCCAACCGAAGCGCAGATGAGCAACATTCTCGGCGGTGAGGCGGCGCTGTGGGCGGAAAACGTAATCTCCCCGCTGCTGGACATCAAGCTCTGGCCGCGCACCTTTGCGGTAGCCGAGCGGCTGTGGTCGGCTAAAGACGTCACCGATGTGGACAATATGTACCAGCGTATGCAGGCGATTGACGCCTGGTCGACGGTGTCCGTTGGCCTGCGCCAGCACACCGAATCTGTCACGCAGCTGACGCGCCTTGCCGGTACGCCGGAAATCATGCCGCTGCAAATCCTCGCTCAGGCCATTGAACCCGCGCAGTATTACACGCGTCAGCACCTGAAGTTCCAGGCCGGAAACTACAATCACTTTGAGCCGCTGAACCGCTTTGCAGATGCGCTGGGGGCTGAAAGTGGCCAGGTGAGGGCAATTAATAGCTGGGTGGATAAACTGATTGCTGACCCGGAAGACAGCCACAGTGCGGAAGCGCTGCGTCATATCTTCACCCGCTGGCAGAACAATACCCCGGACGTGCTGGCGCTGATCGACGGTAACTATGTGCTAAAACCGCTTAAGCCGGTTGCCGAGGACGTGGACAAGCTCGCCGGGCTGGGCTTAAGGCTGACTGATTTGGTGGCGAAGCAAGGTTCGCTCAGCGATGATGAGCTTAAAGCCATTCAGGCTCAGCTGGATGCTGCGGCGCAGACTCGTGATGAAGTGGTGATTGCGGCGGTGTACCCGCTGGAAAAACTGCTGCGGGCCATTGTGAAGTAAGGGCAAAAAAATAGCCCCGTGAAAGCGGGGCTACAAGCAAAAGCGCTGCGGCGAATTAGCGGCGAACGGCGATGGCTTCGATTTCGATTTTCACGTCTTTTGGCAGACGAGCCACTTCAACGCAGGAGCGAGCCGGGAAGGTCGCTTTATGCTCGTTGAAGAAGGCTTCGTAGGTAGCGTTCACGGTCGCGAAATCGTTCAGATCTTTAACGAACACGGTAGTTTTCACGATGTCGCCCACTTTCAGACCCGCGGACTCAACGATAGCCTGCACGTTTTCGAGGGACTGACGAGCCTGAGCGGCTACGTCTTCCGGCACTTCGCCGGTTTTTGGGTTCACCGGGATCTGCCCGGAGGTGATTACCATGCTGCCAAGATCTACGCCCTGAACATAAGGACCGATAGCGGCCGGTGCGTTTTCCGTGCTAAGCGTACGTGACATACTTTCTCCTCAGTATTAGATACAAAGCTCGCGACCATTATATACCCGTCATACTTCAAGTTGCATGTGCGTTGCCTACATCCGCTTACCCCAGTCACATAGTTATCTATGCTCCTGGGGATTCGCGGACTTGGCGCCTTCCTGAAACTCGAATTATTTAGGGTATAGGGATGCGAGCTTGCTTGTCATTAGTCGCTCGTTAATCTGCCAGCACGACGTGACGGGCGAACTCTTTTTCGCAGTATTTGCACTTCAGGCTGATATCGTCGGCACGCTGTTTCACAGCGAACGAAGAAGCGACCGGCTCGTTGTGGCTGATGCAATTGGTGTTCGGGCAGAGCAGCACTTTCTCGATACGCTCCGGCAGGCTCGGGGTGCTTTTACCTACCACTTCGTATTCGTCGATGCGGTTTACCGTCGCGTTAGGGGCATACAGCGCCAGCTGGTTCACCTGCTCGTCGGTCAGGAAGGTGTTCTCAATTTTAATCAGATCTTTGCGGCCCAGCTCGCGGGATGGCAGATTCAGCCCGATGGTGATGCGCTGGTCGGTTTTGGTCAGTTGGAACAGCGTCAGCAGCTTAAAGCCAACCTGAGCCGGAATGTGGTCGATAACGGTGCCGCGCTTGATGGCTTCAACCTGCAATTTATTATCGTGCGTCATCTTCTTGTCCTCTCACTTAAACCAGTTCGCGATTCAACACCAGCGCCAGCAGCGCCTGGCGAGCAAAAATACCGTTACCGGCCTGCTGGAAGTACCAGGCATGCGGCGTGCTGTCTACGTCGGTGGTTATCTCATCCACGCGCGGCAGCGGGTGCAGCACCTTCATGTTGCCGCGTGCGCCGGTCAGGTCGGCGGCGCGCAGGATAAACTGCGCCTTAACGTTGGCGTACTCTGACGGGTCGAGGCGCTCTTTCTGCACGCGGGTCATGTACAGAATATCCAGTTCCCCCACCACGTCGTCGATGGACTCGTGGCGGCTCCAGGCAATGCCTTTTTCATCCAGCATGTCGAGAATGTACTGCGGCATCGCTAGCGCGGCCGGGGCGATGAAGTAGAAACGGTTGCCGTTGAACTTCGCCAGCGCCTGGGCCAGCGAATGCACGGTGCGGCCATACTTCAGGTCACCGACCATGGCGATATTCAGGTTTTCCAGGCGGCCCTGGGTTTCCTGAATGGTGAACAGGTCCAGCAGGGTTTGGGTTGGGTGCTGGTTCGCACCGTCGCCTGCGTTCAGGATGGGGATTTCACCAGAAAACTCGGTGGCGAGGCGAGCCGCACCTTCCTGCGGGTGGCGCATCACGATGGCGTCAACATAGGTACTGATGACGGAGATGGTATCTGCCAGCGTCTCGCCTTTCTTGCCCAGCGAAGTGTTGCTGCTGTCGGAGAAACCCACCACCGAAGCGCCCAGGCGGTGAATGGAGGTTTCAAACGAGAGGCGAGTGCGGGTGGATGCTTCAAAGAAGCAGCTGGCGATAACCTTGTGCTTCAGCAGCTCCGGCTGTGGGTTAGCTTTTAGCTTTGCCGCGGTCGCCAGCACCAGTTCAAGTTCTTCACGACTGAGATCATTGATGGAAATGATGTGTTTTTTATAGAGCGGGTTAGTCATGCTTCTCTCCTGTTCTCGGGCCGACGGGCAAAAAAAAGGCCCCTCAACGAGGGGCCTTAGCAATTTGGGAATTTAGAAATTCGACGGTGCAACGGGAAGAAAAACGCCCTGCCGCGTCTGCTTTCAGACGTCGAGCTGCGACATTTTTTTGAACACAGTAAACCATGCTTCCTCCCGGCAAATTGTGGCGCATTATACGCGCGTGAGTGTTCTCTGCAAGCGCTAAAATCACACTTTTTAGGGGCGCTGCAATCGGTTGCGGTGAGCCTATGCTAAACCCAGCGTGCGCATAATACGGTGATGCACCTGCGGCGTTTTACGGATTTCACGGGGGGCAATCCACACCACGCTGCTGCCGGCGACTACGCCCAAAATCTCAGAGATGGCGTGGTGATCGAGTATTTTGGCTATTGCTCTGCCGTAGCCGGATACCGTATGTACCATCACAAACTCGCTGTTGTGCTCAACGCTGATAACCATTTCGGCCACCGAGCGCGCCGCATTCGGCTGCGGCAGGGTCATCGGGCTGAGGGCATAGATCTTTTGCCCTTTAGCGTTACGCAATTTGATGACGCCCAGCAGCTTGAGCAGGCGGGAGACGGTGGACTGGCTGATGGCTTCAAAGCCGTGCTGCTTCAGGTCATGACGTAGCTGCTCCTGGGAGTGATAACTCTTATGGCTGATCAGCTGCTGGCACAGCTCAAGCTGGCGCTGCTCTTTCTCGGACGAGAGGCGGGAGATCCTCATGATATTCACCACTCCTTTGATTGCTGGCGCGTTACCAGGCATGGTTGATGTCTGAAACCGTTTGATAGAAAAGCCTTTGCCGATCTTATCGTTTAAAAATATCGTCAATCGGTTAAATTAAAGAACTTAACGCCACTAATGTGGCGTTAATGTCGTCAGGCTATCTGTAAATTTCCGCTTATCACCAGTTTTAATGTCCACGCGGCCAACGCCAGGATGGCAATCGCTATCGCCAGCTCATAGCTTTTCAGCAGCGGTTGGCCCTGGGACTTTTTCTGCCACAGGAACACCAGAATCCCTGGCGTAAACAGCAGCGAACTCAGCAGCATTGAGTCACCGGCGGCGTAACAGAGCCAGAAGCCGTAAACCGTCGCAATCAGGCCAAGCACAATGCCACCGGTGCGCGATTCTCCCTGTTTGTAGCGTTCTCCGGTCCAGGCCAGCTTTAACCCGTAGGCGGCGCTGAACAGGTAAGGCGGCAAAATGGCCGCGGTGGCGATGGAAAACAGCGCCTGATAGCCCGCGGCGTAGAACAGGGTCAGGATCAGGAAGATCTGAATTAAACCGTTGGTGATCCACAGCGAAAATGAGGGCGAGTGGCGGGCATTTTCTTTCGCAAAAACTTTGGGGAAAATGCCGTCAATCGCGGCGACACGCGGTAATTCTGCGGCGAACAGCGTCCAGGCCAGCAGCGCCCCGGCAACCGAAAGAATCACCCCGCCGGCAACGAACTTAGCGCCCCACGGCCCGACCACGCTTTCCAGCACCCCGGCCATCGACGGGTTTTTCAGTCCGGCTAGGCTCGCCTGATCGAGAATGCCCATCGACAGCACGCTAACCAGCACGTAAATCGCCAGAGCGCCCAGCAGGCCAATAACCGTGGCCTTACCGATATCCTCACGTTTTGCGGCACGGGCGGAAACGACGGTCGCCCCTTCAATACCGATGAACACCCAGGTGGTCACCAGCATGGTATTTTTCACCTGATCGAAAATCTCCGGGCGTGACCCTTCGACCAGCATCATGCGGCCCCAGAAATCTGCCGTGAACACGCCAATCCGGAAGGCAATCAGCACTGCGACGATAAACACCAGCAGGATAATGACCTTCACCACGGTAAGAATCGTGTTGATATAGGCGGCTTCGCGCACCCCGTGAAGCACCAGGGCATGAACTAACCAAAGCACGACGGAAGCGCCGATAATCGACGGCAGGTTATTCCCGTCGCCAAAAACCGGGATGAAAAAGCTCATGGCGCTGAACAGCAGCACCGCATAAGAGACGTTGCCGAGCCAGGCGGAGAACCAGTAGCCCCAGGCGGACTGGAAGCCGATAAAGTCGCCAAACCCGGCTCGGGCATAGCTGTAAACGCCGCCGTCAAGTTCCGGGCAGCGGGCGCTGAGATTCTGATAAATAAACGCGAGGCAAAGCATGCCCACGCCGGTAATCGCCCAGCCAATCAACAGCGCGCCGGGTGAGGCTACCGAAGCAAAGTTTTGCGGCAGGCTAAACACCCCGCCGCCGATCATTGAGCCTATGACCAGCGCAACCAGCGCGCTGAGCCCGAGTTTTCTCTCACTGCTTGCGGAGGTGTCTGTCGCACCTTCATGGGTAACATCGGCCATTTCCTTTTCTCCCGCTGCGCCAGGCAGCATAAGGGCAAAACGGGCAGCGAGAGGTTCCCACTGCCCGACAGCGTTACGCGCCGAGCGTGGCAACCATCACGGCTTTGATGGTGTGCATACGGTTTTCGGCTTCGTCGAAGACGATGGAGTGTTTTGACTCAAAGACCTCTTCGGTCACTTCCAGCCCCTTCAGGCCGTAGGTTTCTTCGATCTCTTTGCCGACTTTGGTGTGTTCGTTGTGGAAGGCGGGCAGGCAGTGCATGAATTTGACGTTCGGGTTGCCGGTCGCGTTGAGGACGTTTTGGTTAATCTGGTACGGCGTCATGATGCTTACGCGTTCGGCCCAGGCTTCTTTCGGTTCACCCATCGAAACCCAAACGTCGGTGTAGAGGAAATCTACGCCCGCGACGCCCTCCGCCACGCTGTCGGTCAGCATGATGCGCCCGCCGGTTTCTTTGGCGATGGCGCGGCATTGTTCGACCAGCGCCGCCTCAGGCCAGAAGGCTTTTGGCGCTACCAGGCGAATGTCCATGCCCATCTTGGCGGCGCCCACCATCAGGGAATTGCCCATGTTGTTGCGGGCATCGCCGAGATAGGCGAAGGAGAGATCCTGAAGTTTTTTGCCCGGCGCGTGCTCCAGCATGGTCATCAGGTCGGCGAGGATCTGGGTTGGGTGGAATTCATTGGTCAGCCCGTTCCACACCGGCACGCCCGCGTATTCCCCCAGCTCTTCGACGATGTCCTGGCCATAGCCACGGTATTCAATCCCGTCGTACATGCGCCCCAGTACGCGAGCGGTGTCTTTCATCGACTCTTTATGGCCGATTTGTGAACCGCTTGGCCCTAGGTAGGTCACCAGCGCGCCCTGGTCAAATGCGCCGACCTCAAAGGCGCAGCGGGTGCGGGTGGAGGTTTTCTCGAAGATCAGCGCGATGTTTTTACCGCATAGCGTTTTTTTCTCAGTGCCGGCCTGTTTGGCCGCCTTCAGGTCACGGGCCAGGTCGATGAGGTACTGAATTTCTGCAGGTTTAAAGTCGAGGAGTTTCAGGAAATTACGGTTTTTTAAGTTGATAGTCATTTTCGTTATCCTTTGAAGAGTAATAGTTTGCTGACCCTCACCCCGGCCCTCTCCCTGAAAGGGAGAGGGGGAAGTGCGGGCGACTCTATTTATCCCCTCTCCCCTCGGGGGAGAGGGTTAGGGTGAGAGGGCTTTCAGAGTTCCCGAATAAGCGTGCCTTTCTCACCGGCCAGAATCGCCGGGCCATCCTCCAGCGCGCCAATCCCGGCGATGCCGTGGCAGCTGGCGACAAAGCGGCTGCAGGCGGCCACTTTGGGCCCCATCGATCCGGCGTCGAAGCTCATCCCTTCCAGCTCAGTCGGCGTTACGCTGGTGAGCGGACGCTGCGCCGGCGTGCCCCAGTTGAGGTAAACCGCGTCGGCGTCGGTCAGGATCAGCAGGGCGTCGGCCTCTATCTGGCGGGCCAGCAGCGCGGCGGAAAGATCCTTATCAATGACCGCCTCAATGCCGTGGTAGCCGTCGGCCTTCTCCACTACCGGCACGCCGCCGCCGCCGTTGCAGATGACCAGATGGTCACGCTGAATAAGCGCCGTAATGGCGTCGCTCTCGACGATGCGTTTAGGCTGCGGTGACGGCACCACGCGGCGGAAATACTGCCCGTCGGCTTTTACCGACCATCCTTTGTCACGTACCAATTCATCCGCCTGCTCCTTGCTGTACACCGGGCCGATATACTTGGTCGGATTGCTGAAGGCCGGGTCCTGTGGATCCACCTCAACCTGAGTCAGCAGCACGCTGGCTTCGCGGTCAGGCAGATGATTTTTCAGCGCCTGCTGCAGCATGTAGCCGATCATTCCCTGGCTCTCCGCGCCGAGAACGTCCAGCGGATAAGGGCTCACGTTTTGGTAGGCGCTGTTTTGCAGGGCAAGCAGGCCAACCTGTGGACCATTGCCGTGCACCAGCACAACGCGCCAGGCGCCGGTGAGCTGGGCGATAGTTTTTGCCGCCAGCTCAATGTTTTTGCGCTGCAGGTCGGCTTCCAGCGGTTCTCCGCGCTTCAGCAGGGCATTCCCGCCGAGCGCCACAACCAGCGTTGGTTTCAGTTCCATATGCTTTGCTCCCTTAAATTCCGTCGCGGTCCAGCGGGCAGCTCATGCAGCGTGCGCCGCCGCGCCCGCGCCCCAGTTCATCGCCAGGGATCGGCAGAACGGTGATCCCGGCTTTGTCGTATTTCTCGTTGGTCCAGATGTTGCGTTCGTAGCCGATGACAACGCCGGGACGAACGGTCAGCACGTTGTTGGCGTCGTTCCACTGCTCGCGCTCCGCTTCAAAGGCGTCGCCGCCGGTGGTGATGAGCTTGACCTGATCGATCCCCAGCGCTTTTTCGATGGCGTTCACCAGGCTGGTTTCCTGGTGGCGCTTGATGCCGCCGTGGCCGTCAGGGGTTAAGGTCCAGCACTGCACGTCTTTGCGGACGACTTCCGGGTAAACGGAGAAGGTGTCAATATCGAGATGGGTCATGACGGTGTCGAGGTGCATGCAGGAGCGATGTTTCGGCAGCTCGACGGCAATCACGCGGCTTGCCTGCTGGTGTTTGAATAATGATTCAGCGAGAAACTCTATGCCCTGAGGCGTGGTGCGTTCGGACATGCCAATTAATACCGCACCGCGGCCAATGACTAATACGTCTCCGCCTTCCAACGTGGCGTGGTCGTAATTAATATTTTCATCGCCGTAATATTTAATGAATTTTCCGTCGGTAAATGCCGGATGCCAGCGATAAATTGCCCTTAAATTATTGGTTTCGCGTTGGCGAGCCGCTTTGGCCATTGGGTTAATAGAGACGCCGTTATAAATCCAGCAGGATGTATCGCGGGTAAATAAATGATTTGGTAGTGGCTTCATAATAAAATCGGTCAGGGCGTGGGTATCCACTACCATATTTTTTATATGCGTTGGAATTTCCCCGTAGGTCAGCCCGCCGGAAAGGCGACGCGCCAGTTCACGGTGTGGCATATCGGCCAGCCAGCCGCGCACATCGGAGGCGAAAGCTGGCCCCAGCCGATAGTCTGAAACTTGCGTATTCAGCAGCCAGGCCTTGGCATCGCTGACGTCCAGCGTCTGCGTCAGCAGGTCGGTGAGCAGCAGAACCTCAACGCCTTCACCGCGCAGGGTGTTGGCGAACACATCATGTTCTTCACCGGCGCGTTCAACCGACAGCACGTCGTCAAATAATAATTCCTGACAGTTTGAAGGGGTAAGTCTTTTCAGGCTGAGGTTTGGGCGATGCAGCATCACGCTACGTAATTGACCTATTTCGGAACCGACATAATGTTTGTCCATGACTATTCCTTTGCATTAATTCGGAGATAAAAGTGCCTGTGGCGCAATGAATATTGCGTCGCGATTTTAATAACCCGTTAAGTTGTCTTCGTGGCGTATCTTAATTTCTTCACAACCATTTAATGTGAGATTTATCACGTGCTCAAGGCCGTTTTTATTTGTCTTGCTATTAATTGATGAACGTCAGAAAACAGTAATTATGCTGATAATGACAAATGCATAATTACTCGCTGGAGGGTTTTTAATTATTTCTGAGTGTTAAAGGGTTGTGATTTTATGCGAAAAGAGAAATTTCTTAATGCATTGATTATTAATGTTATTTATTTTCAGAGTGAATGATTATTCATTGCGGGTTTTGTTTAATGCCGTGAAGGGAAGAAAAGGAACAATAGTTATTTTCAATCGGGCATTAATGCAGTGAATTGAAACTGTGAGCGGAAAGAGTTTTTTCTTATTACTTTCAATAAAACAAGGTGTTGGTGGTTCATTTAAGCTGGCGTTGTATGAGGTTATGTCTTTTTTGTGCATAAAAAACGCGGGTGATGCACCAGACGTGCAACATCTTTAGTAATAAACATGCGGGAGAAAAGAAAACCCCTCGGGCGGGAAAGCCGCCGAGGGGCCAGGATAAGCCCTGGGAGCGAAGAAACTATTTTGCCAGCGTGGCGACCATAACGGCCTTGATGGTGTGCATCCGGTTTTCAGCCTGGTCGAACACCACGCTATGGGAAGACTCAAACACTTCGTCGGTAACCTCCATGCCGCCGTGGAGATCGAACTCCTGCGCCATTTGTTTCCCCAGCGTGGTTTGATCGTCGTGAAATGCCGGCAGGCAGTGCAGGAATTTGACCTGCGGGTTGCCGGTTAACGCCAGCATAGCGCTGTTAACCTGATAAGGGCGCAGCAGGGCGATACGCTCGGCCCACTTCTCTTTGGCTTCGCCCATCGACACCCAGACGTCGGTATAGATGAAATCCGCCCCTTTAACGCCCGCGGCAACGTCCTCGGTTAGCGTGATTTTCCCGCCCGTTTTTTCGGCCATAGCTTTGCATTCGGCGACCAGCTTTTCATCCGGCCAGCAGGCTTTAGGCGCCACCAGGCGCAAATCCAGCCCGGTCAGCGCGGCGGCTTCCAGCATGGAATTACCCATGTTGTTGCGCGCGTCCCCGGCGTACACCAGCGCCATCTCATTCAGGTTTTTGCCCGGCAGCTGTTCTTGCATGGTGAGCAAATCCGCGAGCAGTTGGGTCGGGTGATACTCGTTGGTCAGGCCATTCCACACCGGCACGCCCGCATAGCTGGCAAGGGTTTCGACGATGTCCTGGCCATAGCCGCGGTACTGGATGCCGTCATAAATACGCCCCAGTACGCGCGCCGTATCCTTAATTGATTCTTTATGCCCAATCTGGCTGCCGCTTGGGCCGAGGTAAGTGACGCGAGCGCCCTGGTCGTAAGCGGCAACTTCGAAAGAGCAGCGAGTACGAGTCGAATCTTTTTCGAAGATGAGCGCAATATTTTTTCCATTAAGATGCTGAATCTCCGTTCCTTTTTTCTTATCGCTTTTCAGTTTGGCGGACAGAGTCAGCAATTCGTTCAGTTGGGCAGGGGTAAAATCGAGCAGCTTAAGAAAGTTTTTCTGATAGAAGTGACTCATTTTTTCCTCGCGTGGCGCAAGCCTTAATTGAATTAAAATTCAATTTATATGTATGAATATTCAATTGCAACCCCGTGTGTTAAAACTTTGCGGTGAAAGGTGGAGGCAAACCCCGGCGTGTGTGAAAATGAGAGTATCTACCTACACATTTGAGGAAAGGGCCATGGCAAATCCAGAACAGCTGGAAGAACAGCGCGAAGAAACACGTTTAATCATTGAGGAACTGCTGGACGACGGTAGCGATCCGGACGCGTTGTACACCATCGAACACCACCTTTCTGCGGATGATTTCGAAACGCTGGAGAAAGCCGCCGTTGAAGCTTTCAAGCTGGGTTATGAAGTCACCGACCCGGAAGAGCTGGAAGTTGAAGAAGGCGATACCGTCATCTGCTGCGACATCCTGAGCGAATGTGCGCTGAACGCTGAACTGATTGGTGCCCAGGTTGAACAGCTGCTGAACCTGGCAGAGAAATTCGGCGTGGAATACGACGGCTGGGGCACCTACTTCGAAGACCCGAATGGCGAAGAAGGTGAGGAAGGCGAAGAAGGCGACGAATATCAGGACGAAGACGACGACGGCGTGCGTCACTAAAAGTAAGCGGTGCAGCGGCGTTCAGCCGCTGCGCTTCAGGATACCTCATGGACTACCAGCAACTCCTCTCCCCGATTACCCAATTCCTGCTGTGCCCCACGCCCGAAGCGTGGATTCAAAAAGCCCGTCGCCCGGAAAACCTGGCGCTGCTGTTAACCGACCACATGGTGTGCGAGCTTAAAGCCGCGCAAACCGCCATGCTGCTGATCCGCAAATACGTTGCCGATAAAGAGAGTTCGCAGGCGCTGCTGGCCTGGCTGCAGCCTTATGAAGCCTTTACCTTCCGCGACGGTGAGGAACCGGATTTTCTCTCGCTCCACAAAGGGCTGAGTAAAAGCATCATGCCGAAAACGGAGCATGGCTGGGGGCAGCGGCTTATCGACAGCATGGTGCTGCTGATCAAAGAAGAGCTGCACCATTTTTGGCAGGTGCGGGAAATTATGATTGCCCGTAACATCCCGTACGCCAAAATCACCGCCAGCCGCTACGCTAAAGGTTTACTGAGTGAAACACGCACTCATGAACCGCTGATGTTGGTCGATAAGCTTATCTGCGGGGCCTACATTGAAGCGCGATCTTGTGAACGATTTGCCGCGCTGGCGCCGCACCTGGATGATGAATTACGGCGTTTTTACCTGTCGCTGCTGCGCTCTGAAGCGCGTCATTACCAGGATTATTTAACCCTGGCGGAACACATTGCCGGGGGCGATATCAGTGAACGCGTTTGTTTCTTTGGCCACGTCGAGGCCGGGCTTATCCAAAGCCACGACGACGAGTTTCGTTTCCACAGCGGCGTACCCGCAGAGTAGAAGGAAGTAACATGAACTGGACCCATGTCATTATTGCAGGCTATGTCGGGGCTGTGATAGCCGCGGCGGTGGCGGTATTTCGCAAGAAAGGCTGGGTCGGTAAAGCGGGCGCGGCGGTCATTGCGCTGGTTGCCATCATGGCGTGGAACATCTTCGACGTAAAATACCTTATCCCTCGCGATCGGGCCGGACAGGAGCTAGCGGGGCTTGATGAGGCGATGGCCCAGATGCCGGTTTACCAGGTGCTGAAAGAGCAAGAGCCTGCGCTGTGGATGTCTATCCGCCAGCAGGCGGTCGAGATGCACCAGCAGGGAAAAACCGAACAGGAGGTTATCGACACCATCCAGCCGCAAATCCTCGCCGTAGAGACGAAACGCCTGCAAAGCGCGACGGATGACAACGTCGTGGCGTTTATGCAGGTAAACATGCAGCAAACGGCGATGGTGCAAAAATCCAGCGATGACGCCTGTTTCCGCTTCCTGTTCCCGGACGTGAAAGGGGGCATCAACTCCACGAAAATTCTGCCCCGCGACGTGACGCTGCGCCGCATGCAGGTGGATGCAGCGATGATGCGCTCCGCCTACGGTTCGGACAAACACAGCGTGACTGACGCAGAACGCGAACAGGCGCGGCAGGATATTCAGCCTATCGTCCGGCAATTGACGAAGCGTTATGGGAGCGATCTCCAGCTCATGTCGGACCCGCATAAAGCGGTGGGCAAAGAGGGGCTGGTCTGTAACCAGGTTCAGGAACTATGGCGCAACGTTCTTCAGCTTCCTCCCGCTCGAGCGGCTGGGATCATCCGCCTGTCGGTTGCGCAGGAATAACCCGCAGCCATAGCGTCAGAATCGCTTAAGACTTGAACAGCCACTCGCTTGCCGCTAAGGTAAGCGCGTTTTTTACCTTCCTGGAAAGCATCATGACCGCTATCGCCCTTATCGACGACCACCTTATCGTCCGCTCCGGCTTTGCCCAACTTCTTGGGCTGGAGGCGGATTTTCAGGTTGTGGCCGAATTTGGCTCCGGGCGTGAAGCGCTGGTGGGGCTGCCGGGTCAAGGCGTGCAGGTCTGCATCTGCGATATCTCAATGCCGGATATCTCCGGGCTGGAACTGCTTAGCCAACTGCCGAAAGGGATGGCGATCATTATGCTGTCGGTGCACGACAGCCCGGCGCTGGTGGAACAGGCGCTGAACGCCGGGGCACGCGGCTTTTTATCCAAACGCTGCAGTCCCGACGAACTCATTGCCGCGGTGCGTACCGTGGCGACGGGTGGCTGCTACCTCACGCCGGATATCGCCATGAAGCTGGCGGCCGGGCGGCAGGATCCGCTGACGAAGCGCGAGCGCCAGGTGGCGGAAAAACTGGCGCAGGGCATGGCGGTGAAAGAGATTGCCACCGAGCTGGGGCTGTCGCCGAAGACCGTGCACGTGCACCGCGCCAACCTGATGGAAAAGCTTGACGTCAGCAACGATGTGGCGCTGGCGCGACGCCTGTTTGACGGTTGGTAATGCGGCCTTTCTTCTCGCGGCTGATCGCCGTTATCGCCAGTTTCTTTATCTTCTCAGCCGGATGGTTTTGCCTGTGGAGTATTAGCCTGCACCTGGTGGAACGTCCCGAGCTGGCGGTGCTGCTGTTTCCCTTTGGGCAGCGTTTAGGGCTGATGCTGCAATGCCCGCGCGGCTACTGGCCGGTTCTGCTGGGCGCAGAGTGGCTGATGCTGGCCTGGCTCGCGCAGGAAGTGGCCCTGGCGCATCTGCCGCTGCTGATGCTGGGCGGGGTGCTCACCATCCTGCCGGTGGCGCTTATCTCCCGCTATCGCCATCAGCGTGACTGGCGAACCCTACTGCGGCAAGGTGCGGCGCTGATTGCCGCAGCGCTGCTCCAGTCGCTGCCGTGGCTGAACCAGGGGCAAGAATCCTTGAATGCGCTATTGCTGACGCTGACCGGCGGCTTAACGCTGGCGCCGACCTGCCTGGTGCTCTGGCACTATCTGACCAGCACCGTCTGGCAGCCTCTTGGCCCGGCGCTGGTTTCCCAGCCGGTCAACTGGCGCGGGCGTCACCTGATTTGGTATTTGCTGCTGTTTGCCGTTAGCCTCTGGCTGCAGCTGGGGTTACCCGCCGAACTCTCCCGTTTTACGCCGTTCTGCCTGGCGTTGCCGATTATCGCCCTGGCCTGGCACTACGGCTGGCAGGGGGCGCTGATTGCCACCCTGATGAACGCCATCGCGCTGATCGCCAGCCAGACCTGGCACGATCATCCGGTGGATCTTCTGCTTTCATTGCTGGCTCAAAGCCTGACCGGGTTGTTGCTAGGCGCAGGGATCCAGCGCCTGCGTGAACTTAATCAGTCTTTGCAAACCGAGCTGGCACGCAACCGCCGCCTTGCCGAACGCCTGCTGGAAACCGAAGAAAGCGTGCGGCGGGAAGTGGCGCGCGAACTGCATGACGACATTGGGCAGACCATCACCGCGATCCGCACCCAGGCCGGCATCGTCCAGCGTCAGGCGCCGGAAAACGAAGGCGTTAAGCTCAGCGGGGCGCACATTGAACAGCTTTCGCTGGGGGTTTATGACTCGGTTCGTCGCCTGCTGGGGCGCTTGCGTCCGCGCCAGCTGGATGATTTATCGCTCGAGCAGGCAATACGTTCTCTGCTGCGCGAAATGGAGCTGGAAAGCCGCGGCATCGTCAGCCACATAAACTGGCAAATCGATGAGCCCCTGCTTAGCGAAGGGCAGCGCGTGACGCTGTTCCGCGTTTGCCAGGAAGGGCTCAATAACATCGTGAAGCACGCCAGCGCCAGCGCGGTAACATTACAAGGCTGGCAGCAGGACGAGCGGCTGATGCTGGTGATTGAGGACGACGGCAGCGGTTTGCCGCCGGGTTCCGGGCAGCAAGGCTTTGGGCTTACCGGGATGCGCGAACGCGTCACGGCGCTGGGCGGAACGTTCGCGATTTCCTGCACTCACGGCACGCGCGTCAGCGTTAGCCTGCCATTGCGTTATGCCTAAGGGGCGAGCATGTTCAGTTTTTTAAAAGTCCCGGCAAGCGCCGCGCCGCTTAGCGACAAAAGTGAGATTGATGCCCGCTACCGTTACTGGCGTCGTCATATCCTGATAACTATCTGGCTCGGCTATGCGCTGTTTTACTTTACCCGCAAAAGCTTTAACGCCGCCGCGCCGGAAATCCTCGCCACCGGCGTGATGGAGCGCACCGATATCGGCCTGCTGGCGACGCTGTTTTACATCACCTACGGCCTGTCGAAATTCTTCTCCGGGATCGTCAGCGATTTCTCCAACGCCCGTTATTTTATGGGCATCGGGCTGATAGCCACCGGCATCGTGAATATCCTGTTTGGCTTCTCGACCTCGCTTTGGGCGTTTGCGCTGCTGTGGGCGCTGAACGCCTTTTTCCAGGGCTGGGGATCGCCGGTCTGCGCCCGCCTGCTCACGGCCTGGTATTCCCGCAGCGAGCGCGGCGGCTGGTGGGCGGTATGGAACACGGCGCACAACGTGGGCGGGGCGTTAATCCCGATTATCATGGGCGCTGCGGCGCTGCAGTACGGCTGGCGTGTCGGGATGATGATTGCCGGCGGGCTGGCGATTATCGCCGGGCTGTTTTTGTGCTGGCGGCTGCGGGACAGGCCGCAAACCGTGGGCTTACCGGCGGTCGGCGACTGGCAGCATGACGAGCTGGAAATCGCTCAGCAGCAGGAAGGTGCAGGGCTGACGCGCAAAGAAATCCTCTACAAGTACGTGCTGGTGAATCCTTACATCTGGCTGCTGTCCCTGTGCTACGTGCTGGTTTACGTGGTGCGGGCGGCGATCAACGACTGGGGCAATCTTTACATGTCGGAGACGCTCGGCGTCGGGCTGGTTACCGCCAACTCGGCGGTGACGATGTTCGAACTGGGCGGGTTTATCGGCGCATTGGTGGCGGGGTGGGGCTCGGACAAACTGTTCAACGGCAACCGTGGCCCGATGAACCTGATCTTCGCCGCAGGCATTCTGCTTTCCGTTGGCTCGCTGTGGCTGATGCCCTTTGCCAGCTACGTGATGCAGGCGGCCTGTTTCTTTACCACCGGTTTCTTCGTGTTTGGGCCGCAGATGCTGATCGGCATGGCGGCGGCAGAATGCTCGCACAAAGAGGCCGCGGGCGCGGCGACGGGGTTTGTCGGGCTGTTTGCCTATCTTGGCGCGTCGCTTTCCGGCTGGCCGCTGGCGCGGGTGATCGACATTTGGCACTGGAGCGGCTTCTTCGCCGTGATCGCGATTGCTGCCGGAATATCGGCTTTGCTGCTGCTGCCGTTCTTGAACGCCCAGGCCCCGCGCGAGGCTAACGAAGCGTGATACGCCTCACTCTTTTGCCCGATAAAGGGCAAAACTAAGAAATTTTCCCGGTTCGGCCTGGACGCTGTCTCAGGCCAGTTTGCTCGCTGATTTTTACAATGCCTGCCATTAAGCAGGTATTCAAATCAGGAGTCATCCATGCTGGCCTTTCTAAACCAGGTGCGCAAACCCACTCTGGATCTGCCGCTCGAAGTGCGGCGAAAAATGTGGTTCAAACCGTTCATGCAGTCGTATCTGGTGGTGTTTATCGGCTACCTGACGATGTACCTGATCCGTAAAAACTTCAACATCGCGCAGAACGACATGATCTCCACCTACGGGCTGAGCATGACGCAGCTGGGGATGATCGGCCTCGGCTTCTCCATCACCTACGGCGTGGGCAAAACGCTGGTTTCCTACTATGCGGACGGCAAAAACACCAAGCAGTTCCTGCCGTTTATGCTGATCCTTTCCGCCATCTGTATGCTCGGCTTCAGCGCCAGCATGGGCGCGGGTTCCGTTAGTCTGTTCCTGATGATCGCCTTCTACGCCCTGAGCGGATTCTTCCAGAGCACCGGCGGATCGTGCAGCTACTCGACCATTACCAAATGGACGCCACGCCGCAAGCGCGGCAGCTATCTGGGCATGTGGAACATCTCCCACAATCTCGGCGGCGCAGGTGCGGCCGGTGTGGCTCTGTTTGGCGCTAACTACCTGTTTAACGGCCACGTTATCGGGATGTTTATCTTCCCGTCCGTTATCGCGCTGATTGTCGGCTTTATTGCCCTGCGCTACGGCAGCGACTCCCCTGAGTCCTACGGCCTCGGGACTGCCGAAGAGCTGTTTGGCGAAGAGGTCAGCGAAGAAGACAAAGAAGCCGAAGATAACTCGATGACCAAATGGCAGATCTTTGTTGAGTACGTGCTGAAAAACAAAGTGATCTGGCTGCTGTGCTTCTCCAACATTTTCCTGTACGTGGTGCGTATCGGCATCGACCAGTGGTCCACCGTGTACGCCTTCCAGGAACTGAAACTCTCCAAAGAAGTGGCGATTCAGGGCTTCACGCTGTTTGAAGTGGGCGCGCTGGTTGGCACCCTGCTGTGGGGCTGGTTGTCTGACCTCGCCAACGGCCGCCGTGCGCTGGTAGCCTGCGTGGCGCTGGCCTTGATCATCGCTACGCTGGGCGTGTATCAGCATGCGAGCAACCAGTACGTTTACCTGGCTTCGCTGTTCGCGCTTGGCTTCCTGGTCTTCGGGCCGCAGCTGCTGATTGGCGTGGCTGCCGTGGGCTTTGTGCCTAAGAAAGCTATTGGCGCGGCAGACGGCATCAAGGGCACCTTCGCTTACCTGATCGGCGACAGCTTTGCCAAGCTGGGCCTGGGAATGATTGCCGACGGCACGCCGATCTTCGGCCTGACCGGCTGGGCGGGCACCTTTGCCGCGCTTGATGCTGCCGCAATCGGCTGTATCGTGCTGATGGCCATCGTAGCGGTATTTGAAGAGCGTAAAATTCGCCGTGAGAAAAAAATCCAGCAGCTGAATATCGCTTAAGCGCATTTTGAGCAGTTCCAGCCCGGCATAACGCCGGGCTTTTTTATGCCCGCGATTAACGCCAGTGCCAGGCATTACTGGGAAAAGTGATTGCGCTATACTGCACGGCATTCATTGCTAGCAAATTGTCGTCAAGCTGCCGGGTATCTAACTTCATGATTTGGATTATGTTAGCCACGCTTTGCGTGGTGTTTATTGTCGGCTTTCGGGTGTTAACCTCTGACTCCCGGCGGGCGATTCGCCGGCTGAGTGAGCGGCTGGGGATCGACGTGGTGCCGGTAGAATCGATGATCGATCAAATGGGGAAAGCGCAGGGCGACGCGTTTTTGCAGTACCTGCATCGCCCGGATGAGTCCCATTTGCAAAATGCGGCGCAGGTTCTGCTTGTCTGGCAGATGGTGATTGTGGACGGCAGCGATCGGAATCTGCAGCAGTGGTACCGGAGGCTACAAAAGGCGCGGCTTGCCACGCCGATTACCGACGCTCAGGTTCGCCTGGCGCAGGGGTTTCTACGAGAAATGGAGCCGGAGAAGCCGGAGATCACGGCTTTTCAGATGCGGTACAACGGCTACTTCCAGCCTGAAGATGGCATGCACTGGCTGCACTAAGACTCGTTTTTGCGCTGTAATTACAGCGCTTTGAGCATAGTGACTTCGCAATCTACGTGGCCGGTGCAGCCGAGCGGGGCAGGGATATGTTCGAAGCCAAGGTGTTCGTACAGCCCAACGGCTTCTTTCAGAAACGCGGTGGTTTCCAGATAGCAGCGCTTAAAGCCCTGGGCCCGGGCGTGATCCAGCGCCTGCAGCGCCAGCTTTTTCGCCAGGCCTTTGCCGCGAACCACCGGCAGAAAATACATCTTCTGCAGTTCACAAATGTCTGGCTCGCTACACGATAACGGCGCCACGCCGCCGCCTCCCACCACTTCGCCATTAATGTCCACCACCCAGTACGCATGGCCTGGCTGGCTGTAGAGCTGGTACAGCTCATCAAGGTTAGGGTCGGCGACGGTGTAGCCTTTATCGGCGGTCAGGCCGTATTCGGCCGATACCTGGCGAATAACCCGAGCGATCGCCGAATTATCTTCGGCAGTAATCCGGCGCAGCTGGAGCTTCGTATCAACCGGAGCAGTGGTGTTCATCATGCGACTCATAGGCTTAGGGAAGGATAAAAGCAGTTAATAGCACTTCATTACGGAGGGTGCAAGCTGGATAAAAAACGCCCCACACCGAAGTGCAGGGCGGATTATGCAGCGCGACTGATTACAGGGCGGCGATAACGGCCTGCTGTTCAATCAGCTTAGCTTTCGCGTCGGCAAAGCCTTCGAGACGCTCGCGCTCTTTGGCGACAACGTCAGCCGGGGCACGGGCTACAAAGCCTTCGTTGGAGAGTTTGCCTTCGATCTTGCCGATTTCGATTTCGATCTTCGCGACTTCTTTCGCCAGACGCTCGATCTCAGCGGCTTTATCGACCAGGCCCGCCATCGGGATCAGCAGCTCTGCGCCATCGATAATCTTGGTCACGGAAACCGGACCTTTGTCATCGACAGGCAGAATAGTGATGCTTTCCAGACGAGCCAGGTTCTGCAGGAAGGTGCGGTTTTCGCTCACGCGACGAATCGCCTCTTCGCTACAGCCGCGCAGCAGCACGTCCAGACGCTTGCTTGGGGCAATGTTCATCTCGGCGCGAATGTTACGCACCGCGGTGATCACGTCCTTCAGCCACTCGGTATCCGCGAACGCCGCTTCATCAACCTGAGACGCATCGTAGGCCGGGAATTCTTGCAGCATGATGGTGTCTGCGGTAATCCCCTTCAGCACTTTCACGCGCTGCCAGATGGTTTCGGTGATGAATGGAATGATCGGGTGCGCCAGGCGCAGCAGGCCTTCCAGCACGTTCACCAGCGTATTACGGGTGCCACGCAGTTCCGCTTCAGTACCGCCGTTCATGACCGGCTTGGTCAGCTCCAGGTACCAGTCACAGAACTGGTTCCAGGTGAACTCGTACAGAATGTTGGCGGCGATGTCGAAGCGGTAGCTGTCCAGCGCTTCACGGTACGCTTTCACGGTGCGGTTGAACTCGGCCAGAATCCAGCGATCGGCCAGAGACAGTACCATTTCACCGCCGTTGAAGCCGCAATCCTGCTCTTCGGTGTTCATCAGCACGAAGCGGCTGGCGTTCCAAAGTTTGTTACAGAAGTTACGGTAGCCTTCGAGGCGCTTCATGTCCCAGTTGATGTCGCGGCCGGTAGAGGCCAGCGCTGCCAGGGTGAAGCGCAGGGCGTCGGTGCCGTGTGGCTCGATGCCGTTCGGGAACTGTTTCTCGGTGCGTTTGCGGATTTTCTCCGCGAGCTGCGGCTGCATCATGTTGCCGGTACGTTTCTCGAGAAGATCTTCCAGAGAAATGCCGTCCACCATGTCCAGCGGGTCGATAACGTTGCCTTTGGATTTGGACATCTTCTGGCCTTCGTCATCGCGGATAAGGCCGGTCATGTAGACGGTCTTAAACGGTACCTGTGGCTTGCCGTCTTCATCTTTGATGAAGTGCATGGTCAGCATGATCATGCGGGCAATCCAGAAGAAGATGATGTCGAAGCCGCTGACCATGACGCTGGTCGGGTGGAAGGTGCGCAGCGCTTCGGTGTTTTCCGGCCAGCCCAGGGTAGAGAAGGTCCACAGGCCAGAGGAGAACCAGGTGTCCAGCACGTCTTCGTCCTGGTTCAGCGCCACGTCGGCACCCAGGTTGTTCTCGGCGCGAACTTCTGCTTCGTTGCGGCCAACGTACACGTTGCCTTCCGCGTCATACCAGGCCGGGATACGGTGACCCCACCACAGCTGACGGGAGATGCACCAGTCCTGAATATCGCGCATCCAGGAGAAGTACATGTTTTCATACTGCTTAGGTACGAACTGGATGTCGCCCTGCTCAACGGCTTCTACCGCCACTTTTGCCAGCGGCGCGGTACGCACATACCACTGGTCGGTCAGCATTGGCTCGATAACCACGCCGCCACGGTCGCCGTAAGGAACGGTCAGGTCGTGCGGTTTGATTTCGTCCAGCAGGCCAAGTTCGTCGAACTTCGCGACCACGGCTTTACGCGCGGCAAAACGCTCCAGCTTCTGGAACTCTGCCGGAATGTCGGACGCATAAACGTCGGATTCTTCGCCGTTGGTATCGAAGACTTCTGCCGCTTCACGGATATCTCCGTCGAAGGTCAGAATGTTGATCATTGGCAGCGCGTGGCGGCGGCCAACTTCGTAGTCGTTAAAGTCGTGCGCCGGGGTGATTTTCACGCAGCCGGTGCCTTTTTCCATGTCCGCGTGCTCGTCGCCCACGATAGGAATGCGGCGGTTAACCAGCGGCAGTACCACGAATTTACCAATCAGGTCTTTGTAGCGCGGATCTTCCGGGTTCACGGCCACGCCGGTATCACCGAGTACGGTTTCCGGGCGAGTGGTGGCTACGATCAGGTAATCTTTACCGTCTGCGGTTTTGGCACCATCGGCCAGCGGGTAACGCAGGTGCCACATGGAGCCTTTAGATTCGCGGTTCTCAACTTCGAGGTCGGAAATCGCGGTGCGCAGTTTCGGGTCCCAGTTGACCAGGCGTTTGCCGCGGTAAATCAGGTCTTCTTTATACAGGCGAACGAACACTTCTTTCACCGCGTTGGACAGGCCTTCATCCATGGTGAAGCGCTCGCGCTCCCAGTCTACGGAGTTACCGAGACGACGCATCTGACGGGTAATGGTGCCGCCGGATTCTGCCTTCCACTGCCAGATTTTGTCGATGAACGCATCGCGGCCGTAATCGTGGCGGGTTTTACCTTCTTCGGCGGCGATTTTACGTTCTACAACCATCTGGGTCGCGATACCGGCGTGGTCGGTGCCCGCCTGCCACAGGGTGTTTTTGCCCTGCATGCGCTGGTAACGGATCATGGTGTCCATGATGGTTTGCTGGAAGGCGTGACCCATATGCAAACTGCCGGTGACGTTCGGCGGTGGGATCATGATGCAGAAGCTTTCCTGGCTGGTGTCGCCATTCGGTTTGAAGTAGCCCTGCTGTTCCCAGTGCTCGTAAAGCGGCTGTTCGATATCTTGCGGGTTATATGTCTTTTCCATTGTCTGCTATGTCGTTCCCGGCGGGGTATAGGTCGCCGTAGTCAAGTGGAAACCGGCAACGCGGTACGCTTTGTAGCGCTCGCGGGCCAGTTGTTTCTGGGATTCTTCGTAAGGTACGAAGTCTATCACTTCCAGGAAAGCGGTGGCAAAATCTGCGAACTGTGGCAGCAGGCTAATCAGCAAATCTCGAGGCGCGCTGCCGCGGCGTTGGGGCCATGCCAGCTCAACCGGCGCCCCATAGCGCGGGCCCTCGCCAGCCAGATTGTGCGGGACGAACGCCTGGGCATCTCGCTGCCAGAGCGCTTCGTCGAGGCGAATCGCCTGTTGTTCGTTTTCGCAGGCAACCAGCACCCGCTTGCCTGCACGGAATCCATCCGCAGCCAGCTCGCACACCAGCTGTTCTACGGCACTGAGCCCTTCGGCGTGAGTGTCGTTATCCAGCAGGTAAAACGTTGCGTTTTTCATGAGACCAGCTTGTTAAGTTGAATGTTGTTGCCCCTCACCCTAACCCTCTCCCCAAAGGGGCGAGGGAAACAAACTGAATTGTTTTCCCCCTCTCCCTTCCAGGGAGAGGGGCGGGGTGAGGGTCAGTTTTACAAATTACTCTTCACCGTTAAATCCGGAGCGGTTCAACAGGAACTGAGACAGCAGGGCGACAGGGCGGCCAGTTGCGCCTTTTGCCTTACCGGAGCGCCATGCGGTGCCGGCGATGTCCAGATGAGCCCAGTTGTACTTGCGGGTAAAGCGGGACAGGAAGCATGCCGCAGTAATCGCGCCGCCAGGACGGCCGCCAATGTTTGCCATATCGGCAAAGTTGGACTCCAGCTGCTCCTGGTACTCGTCGCCAATCGGTAGACGCCATGCGCGGTCGCCCGCCTGTTCAGACGCGCTAATCAGCTCATGCGCCAGCGGATTGTGATTCGACATCAGGCCGGTGATGTGATGGCCAAGGGCAATCACGCAGGCGCCGGTCAGGGTCGCGACGTCGATAACCACTTCCGGCTCGAAGCGCTCGACGTAGGTCAGCACGTCGCACAGGACCAGACGGCCTTCGGCATCGGTGTTCAGCACTTCAACGGTCTGGCCGGACATAGTCGTCAGCACGTCACCCGGGCGATAAGCGCGGCCGCCAGGCATGTTTTCACAGCCTGCAAGCACGCCAATCACGTTCACCGGCAGGTTCAGCTCGGCAACCATGCGCATCACGCCGTAAACGGACGCCGCGCCGCACATGTCGTACTTCATCTCATCCATGCCTTCGGCAGGCTTGATGGAGATACCGCCGGAGTCGAAGGTTAAGCCTTTGCCGACCAGCACAATCGGACGAGCATCCGGGGATGCATTGCCTTTATATTCAATCACCGACATCAGTGATTCGTTCTGCGAGCCTTCGCCTACCGCGAGATAGGAATGCATACCCAGCTCTTTCATCTGCTGTTCACCAATCACGCGGGTAACCACGTTTTTGCTGAACGAGTCCGCCAGTTGACGAGCCTGAGAGGCCAGGTAAGCGGCGTTACAGATGTTTGGCGGCATGTTGCCGAGATCCTTCGCGGCTTTGATGCCGGAAGCGATAGCCAGGCCGTGCTGAATGGCGCGCTCACCGCTGGTCAACTCACGGCGAGTTGGCACGTTGAACACCATTTTACGCAGCGGGCGGCGTGGTTCGGTTTTGTTGGTTTTCAGCTGATCGAAGCTGTACAGCGTCTCTTTAGCTGTCTCAACCGCCTGGCGCACTTTCCAGTAGGTGTTGCGGCCTTTGACATGCAGTTCGGTCAGGAAGCAAACGGCTTCCATTGAGCCGGTGTCGTTGAGCGTGTTGATTGTTTTCTGAATCACCTGCTTGTACTGGCGCTCATCAAGCTCACGCTCTTTGCCGCAGCCAATCAACAGAATGCGCTCAGACAGCACGTTCGGTACGTGGTGAAGCAATAAGGTTTGCCCTGGTTTTCCTTCCAGCTCACCACGGCGCAGAAGCGCGCTGATGTAGCCATCGCTGATTTTATCGAGTTGTTCTGCGATCGGGGACAGGCGACGCGGTTCAAAGACTCCCACAACGATGCAGGCACTACGCTGTTTCTCGGGGCTACCGCTTTTTACACTGAACTCCATGCACTACGCTCCTGAATCTTAAAGACAACGGCGGGGGCTACAGGCTAGAATTGCAAGCTTTCGTAACTCATCTCCGCTGTTGCGATGACTTCGTGTTAATCTTAACGAATGGATTTACGTTTTCTATTGTGTCTGAACATCGTCCCGTAATGCGAGTTCGCCGGGCTATCTAATCTTAGCGATGTTTTCGACGATTAAAGAGAATAAATGACGTATAAGCGATGAAACAAGCGATTTTCCTGCAAAAAGACTCGTTTCTACAGGCGTATTTAATGTGATTATCATAAAATATCTGGTTCGGGAGACGCTTAAGAGCCAGCTGGCGATCCTTTTTATCCTGCTGCTGATTTTCTTTGCTCAGAAGCTGGTCAGGATCCTCGGTGCTGCTGCCGACGGCGAAATCCCGACAAATCTGGTGCTTTCTTTATTGGGTTTAGGTGTGCCTGAAATGGCGCAGCTAATCCTTCCCCTGAGCCTTTTCCTCGGCTTGCTTATGACGCTCGGCCGCTTGTACACCGAGAGTGAAATCACGGTAATGCATGCCTGCGGTCTGAGTAAAGCAGTACTGGTCAAAGCCGCGATGGTTCTCGCACTCTTCACCGGTATTGCGGCCACCGTAAACGTGATGTGGCTGAACCCGTGGTCCGCTCGTCACCAGGACGAAGTGCTGGCTGAAGCCAGAGCGAACCCGGGTATGGCTGCCCTGGCGCAAGGGCAGTTCCAGGTTGCGACTAACGGCAGTGCGGTACTGTTTATCGAAAGCGTACAGGGGAAAACGTTCAAAGATGTTTTCCTTGCTCAGGTGCGGCCTAAGGGCAGTACTCGCCCTTCCGTTGTGGTTGCGGACTCAGGCCAAATATTCCAGCGCCCGGACGGCACGCAGATTGTTAAGTTGAGCACCGGAACCCGTTTTGAAGGTACCTCAACGCTGCGCGATTTCCGCATTACAGATTTTAAAGATTACCAGGCCGTGGTGGGGCATCAGGCGGTGATGCTTGATCCCTCCGATATCAGCCAAATGAGCATGACCGACCTGTGGAAGAGTCCGGATCCTTCCACGCGCGCCGAGCTGCACTGGCGGCTGACGCTCATCATGTCGGTAGTGATTATGGCGCTGATGGTGGTGCCGCTGAGCGTGGTGAACCCGCGACAGGGGCGTGTGCTGTCGATGCTCCCAGCCATGCTGCTGTATCTGGTCTTCTTCCTGCTGCAAAGCTCTTTGCGCTCCAGCGGGTCAAAGGAAAAGCTGGATCCGATGATTTGGATGTGGGTGGTCAACCTGGCGTACCTGGCGTTGGCCGTTGCCCTGAACCTGTGGGATACGGTACCTATGCGCAAAGTGCGTGCCCGCTTTAGCTATAAAGGAGCGGCTTAAATGTTTGGCGTACTTGACCGTTACATCGGTAAAACCATCTTAAACACCATCATGATGACGCTGTTTATGCTGGTGTCCCTATCGGGGATTATTAAGTTCGTTGACCAGTTGAAGAAAACGGGCCAGGGTTCTTATTCCGCGGCAGGAGCGGGGATGTACACCCTGCTCAGCGTCCCTAAAGATGTTCAAATCTTCTTCCCGATGGCCGCGTTATTAGGCGCGCTATTGGGGCTGGGAATGCTTGCTCAGCGCAGTGAGCTGGTAGTGATGCAGGCGTCCGGCTATACCCGGATGCAAATCGCCTCCTCGGTAATGAAAACCGCGATTCCGCTGGTTCTGCTGACCATGGCAATCGGTGAGTGGGTAGCTCCTCAGGGCGAGCAAATGGCACGTAATTATCGTGCGCAAATGTTGCTTGGCGGCTCATTGCTGTCCACCACCAACGCCATTTGGGCGAAAGACGGCCATGACTTCGTCTATATCGATCACGTCAACAGCGAAACAGAAATTGCCGGCATCATGATTTACCATTTTAACGGTGAACGTCGCCTGCTTTCGGTACGGAATGCCGCCGCGGCGAAGTATGACGCCGAGCATAAAGTCTGGCGTCTGTCGCAGGTTGACGAATCAAATCTCTCCGATCCAAAGCAGATTACCGGGTCGCAAACCGTGAGCGGGGAATGGCAAACCAACCTGACGCCAGACAAACTTGGCGTAGTTGCGCTCGATCCTGACTCGCTGTCGATCAGTGGACTTTATGGTTACATCAAGTACCTGAAAACCAGCGGCCAGGACTCACGCCGCTACCAGCTGAATATGTGGAGCAAGATTTTCGCGCCGGTTTCGGTGGCGGTAATGATGCTGATGGCGCTGTCGTTTATCTTTGGCCCGCTGCGTAGCGTGCCGATGGGCGTGAGAGTGGTGACGGGGATAAGTTTCGGTTTTATCTTCTACGTGCTGGACCAGGTTTTTGGCCCGCTAACGCTGGTGTATAACATCCCACCGATTGTCGGCGCGCTGCTGCCTAGCGTGACCTTCCTGCTGATCAGCCTCTGGATGCTGACGAAAAGAGCGGGATAAGTTTTACCCTCATCCTAACCCTCCCCCTAAAAGGGGGAGGGTATATCACTGATAATACTCTGCTTTCTTCTTGCTTATGGGTGAGGGAAATCAGTGAATAAACATCACCGACACACACAAAACTCCAATAATCAGCGTCAGCAGATTGGCCAGCGAACGCCACGGCTTAAGCGCGGGCACAAGATAGGTCGACAGGGTTGGCATAATAAACAGAATCAGCGCGATAAGCGGCCCGCTGATGGCGTAAATCATCGCCAGCGCATTCGGGTTGATGTAACACACCACGAAGGTCAGCAGCGAAATCAGGGTAATAGAAAGCGCCCGGCAGAAAGCCCGGCTCCTGCTCATACCCGCTGCACCCAGAGTGGACTTAACAATCGCTGTAGCCCCTTCAATCACGCCAAAATAGGTGCCGAGGAATGACTTGGACATCGCCACTATCGCGACGATAAAGCCTGAAATGCCCAGCCAGGCCGGCGTGCCCGGCACCATCGACAGCGCGGACAGTATCGTCAGACCCTGCGCCTTCGCGGCGGTAATATCCTGAGCCGGAATCGACAGGAAGCAGCTAAAGACGAAGAACAGCACGCTGCAGCAAATCACAAAGTAGGCGACGCGCATGATTTTCTTACAGTTATTCATCGCGCCTTCGCCGTGGCTTTCGCGCTGGGCCACCGCAAAAGTAGAGATAATTGGCGTGTGGCTGAAGGCAAAGACCATCACCGGAATCGACATCCAGATCTCACCCAGTGCGTGGCGGTCAAGCACCAGGCCTTCGGTGAGCAGGGACGTCTGCCAGCTGCTGGTCAAATAGAGGGATAAAAACAGGAAGTAAGCAATCAGCGGGAACACCAGGAACCCCATCACTTTGATGGTCACCTGCCGCCCCATCAGAAAGATCAGGTTCAGCGCCGCAACGACGCCGAGGCTAACCAGCACTCTGATTGTGGTCGTAATCGGCCCGTGCTTGGCCAGTTGCTCGATCAACGAGTTGGTAATGGCGACGGCATAAATCAGGATCACCACAAAAAACGCGACAAAGTAGAGGCCGGTGATCAGGTTGCCGATGGTTTTGCCGTAGTAGTGGGTCACGGCGCTGGTGATACCGCCGCTGCCCGACGTTTTAGCCGACAGGATGAACTGGCAGAGCGCCCGGTGCGGCCAGTAGGTCAGCGGGTAGGCAATCAAGGCCGTAAGGAGAAGGACGATAGCTCCGGCGGAGCCGAGCTGAATAGGGAGAAAAAGGGTTCCTGCGCCAACGGCAGTACCATATAAGGCGAAACTCCACAAAGTTTCTTCTTTTGTCCAGAATTTGCGCATTATTTAATCTTTTCTTCTGACTGATTTCCAAAAACCGGCGTAATCTAGCACAAAACTGGCCTGGTGAGTCATGTGGCTGTTATTGCAGGTTTTATTACCGTCTCTCGGCGTAAGGCAGAAAAAGAAAAGTCCCCTCTCCCTTGAGGGAGAGGGTTAAGGTGAGGGGGGAATGACGGAAACTACCGCTTACGCCCTCCCATAATACTGCCCAGCACGCCGCGAATAATCTGGTTCGTCACCTGCCGCGCCGCACTCTTGGCCATCGTCTGCACCACTCCGTCGCGCTTGCCGCCTCGCGGCCCGGTGCTGCCAAACAGAATATCTTTTAGCCCGCCGAGGATCCCGTCGTCCACCTCCACGCTCTGGCCTTTGGCCGGTGGCGCATCCTGCTTATCGCCCGCGGCCTGCACGCCTTTTTGCAGCATTTCGTAGGCCGATTCCCGGTCAATCACTTCGTCATACTTGCCGTACAGCGGGGAGTGATTCAGCAGGCCGTTACGCTCGTCGTCCGTCACCGGCCCCATGCGTGAACAAGGGGCGATCACCATCGCGCGCTCGACCACCGTCGGGCTGCCTTTGGCGTCGAGGAAGGAAATCAGCGCCTCGCCGGTGCCCAGCTCCTGAATGGCTTTTTCGGTATCGAAAGCCGGATTCGCCCGCATGGTCTGCGCCGCCGCTTTCACCGCCTTCTGGTCTTTGGGCGTAAAGGCTCGCAGGGCATGCTGCACTCGGTTCCCGAGCTGGCCGAGCACAATATCGGGGATGTCTGAAGGGTTTTGCGTCACGAAGTACACGCCCACGCCTTTCGAGCGGATCAGGCGGATCACCTGCTCGATTTTATCCAGCAGGACCTGCGGAGCATCGCTAAACAGTAAATGCGCCTCGTCAAAGAAGAACACCAGCTTCGGCTTGTCGAGATCGCCCGCTTCCGGGAGCTGCTCGTAAAGCTCGGACAGCATCCACAGCAGGCTGGCGGCGTACAGCTTCGGCATCTGGTAGAGCTTTTCCGCCGACAGAATGTTAATGATCCCTTTGCCGTTTGCGTCGGTGCGCATCCAGTCTTTGATATCCAGCATCGGCTCGCCGAAGAAATACTCTGCGCCTTGCTGCTCAAGGGAAAGCAGTCCACGCTGAATCGCGCCTACGGAAGCGCTGCTGATATTGCCGTACTGCGTCTGGAAGGATTTGGCGTTATCGCCGATGTACTGAGTTAAGGCGCGCAGATCTTTAAAGTCCAGCAGCAGCAGGCCCTGGTCGTCCGAGATACGGAAGATGATTTGCAGCACGCCGCTTTGCACGTCGTTCAGGTTCAGCAGGCGAGCTAAAAGCAGAGGCCCGAGGTCAGACACGGTGGCGCGAACCGGGTGGCCTTTCTCGCCGAAGATGTCCCACAGCACCACCGGATTGCCGTGCGGCGACCAGTCCGTCACGCCGATATTGGCCAGCCTCGCGAGAAGCTTTTCAGACTCGGCCCCCTCTTCGGCGACGCCGGTTAAATCTCCCTTCACGTCGGCCATAAACACCGGCACGCCGATCTCCGAGAATGACTCAGCCAGCTTCTGCAGCGTCACGGTTTTGCCCGTCCCGGTCGCGCCGGTGATTAACCCGTGGCGGTTCGCCATGTTGGGCAGAATATGCAGTTCAGTCTCTTTGGTTCTGGCAATCAGCAGTGGTTCAGTCATCAGCGTTTCCCTGTGGCAGCATTTGTCTAAAGCATAGCTTTCCGCACGAATTGAGCATCAGGATCTTCCCATGTTTACCCCGTCGACCCGCCAAAGGGCTATGCTTGGCAGACCTCACACAAAACCAGGGAAAGCTATGTCCAGATTCTTTTATAACGATCGTAAGCAGCTGGTCAACGATGCCATCGAAGGCGTGATTGTCAGTTCCCGCTACCGCAACCTTGTGCGCCTGGATATCGATCCGGCGATTCGCGTGGTCGCTCGCAGCGACTGGGACAAAAGCAAAGTGGCGATTATCTCCGGCGGCGGCTCCGGCCACGAACCGGCGCACGTGGGCTTTGTTGGCAAAGGGATGTTGACCGCAGCGGTGTGCGGCGACCTGTTTGCCTCGCCGAGCGTGGACGCGGTGCTGAACGCCATCGTGGGCGTTACCGGCGACCGTGGCTGCCTGCTGATCGTCAAAAACTACACCGGCGACAGGCTGAACTTTGGCCTTGCAGCCGAAAAAGCCAAAAAACACGGCCTGAAGGTCGAGATGGTGATCGTCGGCGACGACATCTCACTGCCGGATAACAAACAGCCGCGCGGCATCGCCGGTACGGCATTGGTCCACAAAATTGCGGGCTTTGCCGCAGAGCAGGGTAAATCCCTCGGTGAAGTTCGGGACATTGCGCAAAAAGCCTGCGACAGCATTGCCAGCATGGGCGTGGCGATGCAAACCTGCAATCTGCCGGGCAGCGATGATGCAGAAGGGCGCATTAAGGGCGGCTACGTCGAGCTTGGGCTGGGCATTCACGGCGAGCCGGGCGCCAGCACGGTGGAGAGCCAAAACAGCGCAGAGGTGATTGCCACGCTGGCTAAGCACCTGCGTAAAGCCACCGGTAAAGAAAGCGACCTGGCGGTGCTGATCAACAACCTCGGTGGCGTTTCGTCGCTGGAGATGGCGCTGCTGACCAAAGAGCTGATGCACTCGGATCTCGGCGCGCAAATCAAATACCTGATCGGCCCCGCGCCGCTGGTGAGCGCCCTCGATATGAAAGGTTTTTCGCTCTCCACCATTAAGCTGACCCCGGACTTTATTCAGGCGCTGGAGTCAGACGTGGAAACCGCAGGCTGGCAGCCGATGGTGAAGTACCACAAGATGCCGGAGCAGAAGCAGAGCGCTATCCGCGAAGATCGCGAGGTGAAGCCTTCCGCTAACGACGAAGTGAAAGCCCTGGTGGCGAGCGTGACTAAAACGCTTATCGAGCAGGAAAACCACCTCAACGCGCTGGATGCCAAAGTGGGCGACGGCGATACCGGCTCAACCTTTGCCGAAGGTGCACGGGACATTGCGAACCTGAACGACAAAGGCAAGCTGCCGCTGAACGACGCCGCCGCGCTGCTGGGGCTGGTGGGCGAGCGGTTGGCAACCGTGATGGGCGGTTCCAGTGGCGTGCTGATGTCTATCTTCTTCACCGCCGGCGGGCAAAAAGTGGGCGAGAAACAGCCGCTGGCCGAGTCCCTGCTGTTTGGCCTGGCGCAGATGAAGCGCTACGGCGGCGCGGACCTGGGCGACAGAACGCTGATCGACGCTCTGGAACCGGCTCTGGAAGCGCTAAGGGATAAAGATCTTAAGGCCGCCGCGAAAGCAGCAGAGAAAGGTGCCGACGACACGGCGAAGATGCAAAAGGCCAACGCCGGGCGCTCGTCCTACGTGAACAGCGATAATCTGGATGGGGTGAAAGATCCGGGCGCAGTGGCCGTGGCGGCGGTGTTTGCCGGGCTGGTGAAGTAACTAAAAAGGCTCCCGGTTGGGAGCCTTTCTTACATCAGAAATCTGACTTCAGCACCACGCGGTAGCGGGCTTTGCCGTCGCGCACGTGCTGGATAGCCTCGTTGATTTTCGACATCGGGTACAGCTCGATTTGCGGCTGAACCTTCGCGCGGCCCGCCAGCTTCATCAGCGAACGCAGCTCGTGCGGGGAGCCGGTTGCCGACCCGGAGATGCTGCGATCCCCGGCAATCAGAGTGAAGGCCGGCACCTCGAACGGCTTCATGACTGCGCCAACCGTGTGGAAGTTGCCGCCGTAGGCCAGCGCCTTGAAGTACGGCATCCAGTCCAGATCGACATTGACGGTATTAATGATCAGATCGAACTGGCCCGCCAGAGCGGTTAACGCCTCCGGATCGCGGCTGTTCACCACTTTATCGGCGCCCATCGCCAGTACTTCTTCTTTTTTGGACGGGTTAGAGCTGAACGCCGTCACCTCGCAGCCCATGGCGTGCAGCAGCTTGATGGCGATGTGCCCGAGGCCGCCGATACCGATCACGCCCACGCGGCTGGTGGCGGTGATGTGGTGCATCAGCAGTGGTTTAAACACCGTGATGCCGCCGCACAGCAGCGGCCCGGCGGATTCAATATCAATCGACTCCGGCAACGGGATCGCCCATTGCCAGTCCACGCGAATTTTATCGGCGAAGCCGCCGCGGTTGACGATGGTCGGGACGCTGCCTTGCTGGCAGTTGATTTGGCTGCCGCTGATACAGGCGTCGCAGTGGCCGCAGCTTCTTGCCGTCCAGCCAATGCCCACGCGTTGCCCAACTTTCAGCCCTTTACTCTGTGCCGCCGAGCCCAGCGCATGCACGCGGCCAATCACCTCATGCCCGGCGACCAGCGGATACTGCGAGAACCCCCATTCGTTGTCGATCATCGACAGATCCGAATGGCAGATACCGCAATAATCGACCTTAACCTCGACATCTTCCGGCAGCAGATCGCCCGCGTCGAAATCCTGAAGCTCCAGCTCCGCACCGGCCTTTGGCGCGGCATAACTTTTGATGACAGACATTCGCTCTTCCTCTGTGTTGGCTCTGCAACCAGTTTAGAACATTGCGCGAGACTGGAACCTGGTGGAATGTGCCCTGACGCGCTAAAGCGTTACCCAGCCGCCGCCCTGTTCAGCCGATGCATAAAGTGCGGCGACGATCTGCTGCACGACATAACCCTGTTCGGCATCGGCCACCATTGCCGACTCGCCCTGAACACGGCGCACAAAGCTCTCCATGGCGCGGAAATGACGGCGATCGTCGGCGGCTTCGCGGCGCTGGAGCGTTTCCAGCTTGCCGTCTCGATCATGGTAAATATGGGCCGGGAACAGCGTGGCACCGGCGCGTTCGCCGCAGAACTCGACGTTCATCTGCGAGGTTTCTTCCACGTTGAGGATAAAAGAGGTGTCCAGCCGCAGAATGCCGCCTCCCTCGAACTCGACCACGCCGAACAGCGCGTCTTCCACCGTATAAAGCGCCGGATCCCACTCGCCATACTGGCCGCTGTTTTTGCTGTTGCCCAGCCTGCGGAAGCTGTGGGCCATCACCCGCGTCACCTTTGGGAAGCCGAGCACGTAAAGCGCGGCGTCCAGCATATGAATGCCGAGATCGATCAGCGGGCCACCGCCCTGTGAATCCTTGCTGATGAAATTCCCCCACGACGGCACGCCGCTGCGGCGCAGGGCTTTGGCCGTGGTGACATAGACATCGCCCAGCGCACCGGCCTGAACCTGCTCGCGCAGCAGGGCGCTGTCCAGCGCGAAGCGATGGTGGAAATTATAGGCCAGCACCCGATTGGCCTTTTGCGCCGCTTGCCGCATCTCGTAGGCTTGAGCCACCGTCATCGCCGGAGGCTTCTCGCAAAGCACATGGCAACCGGCCTCTAGCGACTGCATCACGTGCTCGTAATGCAGAATATTGGGCGAACAAACGCTGACGATCTCCGGCTTCGCCTCACGTAGCATCTGCCCGACATCGTCGTACGCCGTGGGAATGTTTAGCTTAGCCGCAAACGCCCGGGTACGCGCCAGGTCGCGCCCGCAGGCCGCCACCAACGTCAGCGATGGATTGGTCGCGTAGTAAGCCGCATGAACGTTCTCCGCGATCTGCCCCGGCCCGATGATGGCAACTCGCATGGGGGACGTGGTGGTTGGGTTGGGCATGGGGAGCTCCGTTGAGTGGCCAGGATGAGAGCGAATCTCATCGCAAACGAGCGGGAATGTAAACCGTGGAGTTGTTCATAGGAGGGGCCCGGAGGAAAAGGTCAGGCCGCTGAAAAATTCAGCACTTAACGCCACTTACGCACAGCGCCGCTTGCAAGGCCGCCAGCGACAGGTATAATCCACAACGTTTCCGCATACCCCTTCAGTGCCGAAGTGGCGAAATCGGTAGACGCAGTTGATTCAAAATCAACCGTAGAGATACGTGCCGGTTCGAGTCCGGCCTTCGGCACCAAAATTATATAAATAGACGTCAATAGACGTCTTTTTTTATGTCCAAAATCCGCGCCACACAAGGCTTTTCCCGCTTTTTCCCTCAACTGAAGTCAACCTAACTCAACCCACATCAACAAGCTTGTGAGTATACTAATGAGTATATTTGTCGATTCGATATTGCTTGTATACTCACGATATACCAATGGAAGGAGGACCATTATGGCCCTAACGGATACTAAAGTTCGTTCTGCTAAACCTGAGGAGAAAGAGTATTCACTTGTTGACGGCGACGGCATGTCCTTACTTGTAAAGCCTAACGGCTCAAAGTATTGGCGATTTCGTTTCCGTTTTGGCGGTAAACAGCATTTGATGGCGTTTGGCGTCTATCCTGAAATCTCGTTAGCTAATGCCAGACAAAAGAGAGAAGAGGCCAGAAAGCTGGTTGCTGCTGGCATTGATCCTCGTGAGCATAAGCGTGCTTTAAAAGAAGAGCAGGCGAAAGAGATTATTACTTTCGAGAAGGTTGCCAGAGAGTGGCTTGTGACTAACCAAAAATGGTCGGAAGATCATGCTAATCGCGTAAAAAAGAGCCTGGAGGACAGTATCTTCCCGGCAATTGGTACTCGCAATATTGCTGAATTGGGCACTCGTGACTTACTGGCACCCATTAAAGCGGTGGAACTGTCAGGACGTCTTGAGGTGGCTTCTCGTCTCCAGCAGCGTACCACGGCCATCATGCGTTATGCAGTGCAAAGTGGGCTGATTGATTACAACCCAGCGCAGGAGATGGCTGGAGCCGTCGCCTCTGGCAATCGACAACATCGCCCGGCGCTGGAATTAAAGCGTATCCCTGAGTTACTTGAGAAAATAGATGGCTATACCGGCAGGCCGCTAACCCGCTGGGCAACTGAACTCACTCTGCTTATCTTTATTCGCTCCAGTGAGCTGCGCTTTGCTCGCTGGTCAGAGATCGATTTTGAAACGTCAATGTGGACTATCCCGCCTGAGCGAGAGCCTATTCCCGGCGTGAAACATTCTCAGCGAGGATCAAAGATGCGTACACCTCATCTGGTGCCGCTTTCAAAGCAGTCGCTGGCGATTCTGAAGCAGATAAAACAGTTCTGCGGCGAACATGAACTCATTTTTATTGGAGATCACGATCCGCGTAAGCCCATGAGCGAGAACACGGTAAACAGTGCGCTACGGGTGATGGGCTATGACACTAAAATTGAGGTTTGCGGCCACGGCTTCCGCACAATGGCTTGTAGTTCGTTAATTGAGTCAGGGCTATGGTCGAAGGATGCGGTGGAGCGCCAGATGAGCCATATGGAACGTAACTCGGTACGCGCAGCATATATCCATAAAGCGGAACATCTGGAGGAACGCAAGTTGATGCTGCAATGGTGGGCGGATTTTCTGGATTCGAACCGGGAGAAGACTATCAGCCCGTTTGATTTTGCGAAAATTAATAACCCCATGCTGACCAGATGATACGTGCTGCAATATGTTGGCCCATAACTCCGTAGAGTAAACATGAGTTATTACGTAAAG
>NZ_BCTL01000050.1 GCF_001571265.1 Cedecea neteri NBRC 105707 = ATCC 33855
ATTTAAGGGAAGCAGACGTTCACTGACGTCTGCTTTCTGCATTTCTATCAGTTGGTTATCCCTTCTTTCACGTTCACCCTCGTTCACTAAAAACCACTCGAAGCCATACCCATTTGCTGGTAAATATGTTGGTAATGGTAGTTCGATTACGTTTTTACCAACAGACGGGGGATGCGGTTATGCCACTTACTGATACTAAAGTAAAAAATGCTAAACCCCTTGAGAAGGAATACAAGCTGACCGATGGCTTTGGTATGTTCCTTCGCGTTACCCCCAAGGGTTCCAAATACTGGCAAATGGCTTACCGCTTCGAAGGAAAGCAAAAACTTTTCTCTATTGGTGTTTACCCTGCTGTTTCACTTGCTGATGCAAGACAACGTCGTGATGAGGCCAGAAGGCTTCTTGCTCAGGGCATTGACCCTAATGCAAAGAAACAGGCAGAGGTTAAAGAACTAAAGGCCAAGCGTGATAAGACATGCACCTTCACTGTGGTGGCAAAAGCTTGGTTCGCCACAAAAACAAAATGGTCAGAAGATTACGGTGATTCCGTATGGAAGCGCCTTGAAACCTATGTCTTCCCGGCGATTGGAGATAAAGATGTTGCCGAACTGGATACGGGTGACCTGCTGGTTCCGGTGAAAAAGGTTGAGGCACTTGGCTATCTTGAAGTTGCCATGCGCATTCAACAATACATTACGGCGATCCTCCGTCATGCTGTCCAGCAAAAGCTGATACGCCATAACCCTGCCTATGACATGGAAGGTGCTGTTCAGAAACCACAGACTGAACACCGCCCTGCGTTAGAGCTGGAAGAAATCCCTCAACTACTGAAAAAAATTGCCGAATACAAAGGTCGCAGGTTAACCATACTGGCAATCCAGCTCAATCTGATGATTTTTATTCGTTCCAGTGAGCTTCGTTTCGCTCGCTGGTCAGAAATTGATTTCAAAAGTAAGTTATGGGTGATACCCGAACAGCGTGAAGCGATTGAAAACGTCAAACATTCAACTCGTGGGGCAAAAATGAAGCGTAAGCACTTCGTCCCCCTTTGTAAGCAGGCCATGAAGATACTCAAAGAGATCCGACAACTGACTTATGAAGAAGGTCATGATGACGGATTAATCTTTACTGGCTGTTATGACTCGTTTAAGCCCATGAGCGAAAATACCATCAACAAAGCCCTTCGCAATATGGGCTATGACACGAAGCAGGACATCTGTGGACACGGTTTCCGCACACTGGCCTGTAGTGCCTTAATTGAGTCAGGTTTGTGGTCAGAAGACGCTGTAGAGCTTCAAATGAGTCACAAGGAAAGCAATAGTGTCCGTGCTGCTTACACTCACAAGGCCAAGCATCTTGATCAGCGCCGCCTGATGCTGCAGTGGTGGGCTGATTATCTTGACGCTAACAGCTATGGCATGATCAGGCCGTTTGAGTTTGCTCATCACAAGTAAAAACTTGAAAGCCAAGGATGGCTTGCCTTCCCTCTTTAAGTTATTAATATAAGTAGTTTATCAAGGACTGAAATAGGCAATATATGTCATCCAGTAATAGCAACAGTAGTTCAACATTTTCAGTATTAAGCTTTGTAGATGGATTATGGGATTTAGCGAAAGTTGCAAAAGTGATTTATTTTACTATTTGCTTTGATGTTCTTTTTTTCTGTTTGAAAGGAAATGGCCTCTTTGGTATTAAGCTGGGTAAAGAGTTCGACCTCTCGTTAGCAGATCTGGCCGGAATGATTATAGCTTTAGGCATTTTCTCATCGGTTATATTAGAAATTACAACTTTATGTTTTAACCTACTCCTGATAAGAATTAAGTATAGTAATATACTACAAAATAAAGATGAGAGAATCTACCAAAAGTCATCTACTGAAGTTTTTATGTATGAACTACGAGATGATGCCTTAGAAAATGGTGACGATATGTCATTTAAATTGTATATCGAAGAAAAAAGCAAAAGAGAGAAAAACCACAAAGAAGGAAGGTCGACCGAAATTATTGCCTTCGGCACTGTTTTTGTTTTCTCTATAGAATGGTATTTATCTTTATCAGACGGTTCCAGTAAGATGTTTATTGACTGGTTATGGGAGCAATCTAAGCATAGCGATCCAATAACACCGCATTACCTTATTGGTCTGTTAGTTTCGTCTGCATTATTTTTCTACGCTGTAGCGGTTTGTTGGCCTACAGATCATGACCGTAAAATATATTATCCTAAGCTTGCGAAAAAACTGAGAAAAAAAGAAGAAGACTGGAAGAAAAAATTTGATAACATGTAATATATTTTAAAGGGCCTTTCGGCCCTTTCATTTCCCCTTAAAGGGAACTCTCCATTGGAGAGAATACATATCCCCAAGCTTGGGGCAAATCAATCAGCCCATTGGGCTGTAAACCACTCCCCATATATGGGGCAATCAGACACTTCATGAAGTGAATATTCTCAAGGAACACTTATTAAGTATAATATTAAATGTCGGTTGTCAAATATATCTGGCTATTTTTGAAAAAAATCATCATAGCCACTAACTACGAATGAATTAAATCCTCCATAAAAAGTCTGGAGGATTAAACCAATTTCCTGATATCTTTACTATTTTATATCTGATGTTATATTTCTTAATATCAGGACAAGGAAAATAACAGACTTGCTTTATTTTCACAATGACTATCATTATTTAGTTGGCAGAACAAAAATGCACAGGAGAGCTATTTGAGCCATAGCTTGTAAAACCACCGCTGCATTGATATCCCAGTGAAGTATAACCACCCGCTGAAGTTCCAGTTCCTGAAGTTGGTTTGATACTTCCAAGATCTTTTGGATAGCTTCCCCCACAAGCCTGATAGCACATTGCAACAGATACACCACTACTCGCAGCCCACACACCATTAACACAGGATAAAACGGCACCTGCTGGTGTTCTGCCCTGTAATCCGTTTGGTGCGCATCCGGCACCGACCTGTGCTTGCCCGTTAAGTTGTAAAAACTCACCAACTGTGGTTCTTCCACCTGATACGACTGCCCCTGCTCCATAAACCTGACCAGCGGCATCAATATTGCCATTAGAATGAATATAATTGGAAAGCACCCTGTTTGAATTCATATCTGCTGCAGAATCGATATTACCAGATGAATGAATATAACCACCATATAACCCTGCTGATGTCTGAACGTTTTTACCCACATAAGCAGTTATAGTATTAACATCCGTCATATTCCAGCCACCACCGTATTTCTGAAAATAAATACCACCATCGCCTAATGTTCGGAACCAGTTTTGAGTATAGGTTTCCCCACGAGATGCCAAAGTCGATCCTGAAACAGTATTGTTTGAATTGAGATTTCCATTGACCTGACTATTACCTCCGACTGTTAAGTCAGAACCTATTACTCCAGCTCCATTTACGGTTAAGCTGCCTGTCGTGGTTGTGCCACCTACATTTAACGTAGTTCCTACGGTTGCTGCCCCGTTATTTTTTAATACACCTGTCGTTGTGGTGCCTGCCGCTGTTATATTCTGTGCATTATAAACACTCTGACCACCCATATTTAAATCGCCTGTCATAGGGAGCGTCCCGTCTCTGCGAAGATAAACCGAATAAAGTGAGCTGTTAAACCCAACCCTGAATGCCAGTAGCCCTTCACTGTTTATATTATTATAAGCCGTTGATGGTTCGTTCCATTGCCCCTGAAAACCCGCAACAGCACTTGCTGTTCGCGTCATACCACTGTCGATACCCGCAGTCTGCATGGCTTTTCCTAACAAGTCATAACGGATTTTTCCACCTTCACTCCACGCAGAAGACGTTGTAATAAGTCCATTGATAACATAGTTAGGCGCAGTCCCGTCTCGTTTTAACAAAATTTTATAAGGTGATTTATAGATATTCATCCCATTGAATGTATCAGGTAAAAGACTTTCATTTACCAAGGTAGCATACGTAATTTCACAGCCTGTTGCATTACATGTTCTTGGTCCGGGGTCGCTGGACTGATTTGAACTGGCTGTCAGTGTTGATATCTTATCGTAGCGCAAACTGATATATCCATTAACAGCCTGCCCTATCTGATTTATCTGTTGCCCGGCTGTTTTAGCAGTAAAATCATCTTGTTCATTTTTCATATCCTGAAATTTTACAAATGTGATCATTGAGCCTACACCAAGAACCAAAATAAGTTCTAATAGAGAAAAGCCCTTTTTATTTGATTTACCCATTTTCATTTCCTTTTATATCACACATCATGATCAAATAACAAAAACACAGAAATAATCAAGACAAAAACACAGAAATAATCAAGATATATTAAAGAGGTTTTTATTAATAACATTAAACACATTAAATGGAAAATAACTAAACATTAGCACATTGTATTATCATTTTTAATATCAGCATGAAGAGTCAAGTTGCCTCCTTTCCTTTTTTAGAAAATCATTCCTGCCTCCCCACCATATCCTCAAGAAATCTTTTACCTTTTAGCCTGAATCTTGCTTTATCTTCAGCACTAAGATTCGAAGACTATAATATCATCCCTAAGATAAATTCTTTATCGACATCTTCTACTTTACAGCCCACAGCTTTAGCTACTTCTGCACCTAAAATTATTTTCAGGCGTGTCTCCGCTTGCTTGGACATCGATTTTTCTTTACTTTTTAGCCGATTCAGACTCATTTGAGCTGAAGCAATTTTTTGCTTAATTGTTTTTTCTGTTCTTGGCTTTCTGTTTTTATCATCCGCATTCATAATACTTTTCCTTTTAGTTGTTAAAAACATCAAATACAATTAAAAAAGGGAAAGGTCAAACCATAGGCAGAGGGTTGAATGCTTTGCATTCCAGATTAAATTACGCAGCACGAGATGATTGTTTGAAACAATCACCTGCTGAACAGGCTTGCCCTGTTAATGATAGGATTTATCCTGAAAAAAAGGTGTTTTGGTTTTAAAAATAAGATTTCAGTAAGCTAAAAATAAAATCATGCAACACAAACGAGTGCAACCACTAACATTAAATACCTCACACTCTCCGCGTTACTTATTTTATCAAATCAATGAAATCGTTTTAACCTGACACTTTAACTCTCTGATTTTTAGTCTTAATCTGTGAATTGTGCAACACGTAAAAGTAATTTTTATTTTCACTATTTTTTCTAATTTTCACTTTCCCGCCTTACGGCGGGAGGAAAAAACCCTCTTTTTGCCCTTACGGGCGCTATCTAAAGCCCAAATATTCAAGATTATTATCCTACCTCAACCGCTTATCCGATTCTAGCCCTGATAATTTCACAGACATCAAAACTAGCGTTATTATTTAACTATAGAAAAACTTTTCACATTGTCGTTATTTTTAGCTCCTTTAGGAGATATAAAAATAAAGCAATGCCCACCTATACACTCACTTCGTGAGCGTGTGGGGTCTACCGACGGTTGCCTGCCGCAGGCTAAAAGCAAGGTCAACGTCAACACCAGAGTTTTTCTTGCGAAAAACTAAAACCAGCATAGTCGCATTGGAGATTTATATTTTGGTTTGATATTTAAATTTATATTGAGGTTGTTTTTATTGTATGGCTATTTTTCATCTTGATTTTAAAATTGTGAAACGTTCTGAAGGTAGATCTTCCGTTGCGAAAGCTGCCTATCATGCGCGTTGCAGAATAACAGATGAAAGAACAGGTGATACTTATGATTATAGCCGCCGTAATGACCTGAGCGGGCATTTCATATTAGCACCTGTTAATGTTCCTCAACATATTATAAAAGACTCTACCGCATTGTGGAATGAAGTCGAAAGCGTTGAGCGCCAGAACAACGGTCAGACAGCCCGTTATTTCGATGTTGCCATTCCTGCCGAGTTAAACAATGATGACAAGAAAAAACTTGTTCTTGAATATTGTCAGAAAAATTTCGTTGAGAAAGGGATGATTGCCGATATCGCTTTCCACGATCTTGATAGCGATAACCCACACGCTCACGTTATGTTGACATTAAAAACCATAGGCCCGGAAGGCTTCGGCAAAAAAGAAAGAAGCTGGAACGACAGAAAAATGTCTGTATTCTGGCGTGAATCATGGGCATCAATGGCTAACAGCTACCTTGCTGCTGCTGGTTCATCAGAACGTATTGATCATCGTTCTCTCCAAGCCCAGCATGAGGAAGCGTTAGAAAAAGCAGCAGTAGCTTTAGATAATGAAGAACAAGCACTGTGGCTTGCTAAAGCCGCTGAAACAAACCGCCCTCCAATGAAGCGTATTCACAGCGGCAAATGGCGTAGTAAAGCTGCTCAGGAACAAAGAGCCGCAGAACAGGCTGTTCGTGATGCAGCGAAGCAGGAAGCGGTTGAAGTCTATAAAACATTCAGTGAACTTGATCTTGAAATCGTCGTTGATGTCAGAAGCTTCACCGTGGCTGCTCTTGCTGAACCAGAACAAATCGTATTACCTGAAACACACTCCGGCTCTTCTACTGATGAGAATCAAAGACCTGTATTGGTAGCACCAGCTCCTCATACTCGTATGCGTGGCGTTAAATCTTACCGTGATAAAACAAAAGTCAGTAAGGTCGCTGCAGGTAAGAAACCATCAGTCAGTATTTCTGATTCTGGAACAAATACTATCCTGAAAACATCCTCCTCTCAAAACCCAAACAGGGCATCCAGAAGCGCCCCTGAACGTGTTAGGATGACACAGGCTATTCCACGTCAGGATAATATTTTTAAACGCTTCACAACTCTTGTTATAGATTTTTTCAAGCAGAAGTTTGTATGGGCTAAAGTAAACAAATCCCAAATTGATCTTATCAGTGAAGAACATGATAAACGTGTAGCTGAAAACTATGTCTTTGATGAGGTATTGGGCCGTCGTGTTCCTCGCGATGAATATGAGAAACAAGCCAAGTTTAACCAAGATGACTACAAACCAACACTGGATGAGATCAGGCGTTTTCCAAGTCGTATTAATAGCGTTAAATCCGTTAGTAATTACGATAATGGGATATCACCTTCATTATCTCCCGAACGAATGGAGGGAGTAAAATTTCTAAAACTCAAACCATCAGGCTCTAATATCACCAAGAGCAAATGACAACTAAATACTTTTGATATAGAATGTAAAATCACTCTAACGCGAATGGTTTGTTAAAAATGGATCTTAATAATCATATAATTGATAATTTAAATTATTATTTAAATACAAGCACTCCAGAATATGCTTTCATGATTACAGGCGGGTGGGGAGCTGGAAAAACCCATTTTATAGAAAGTTTCATAAAGGAATATAATAAAACCGCCGTTAATAATAAGTCTGGCAATAGAATAATAAAAATAAGCCTATTCGGATTTAAAACCACATCCAGTATTGACGAAATGATTTTCCAATCATTACACCCCCTATTAGGCCACAGATATACCAAGTTAGCTGGTAATATTCTAAAGGGAGCATTAAAGCTCGGTTGTAAGATAGATATAAACGGCGACAGCACACCAGATATAGATATTAATGCAAGTTTAGATAAAGTAAAATTCAGCGACATATTCTCTACTAATACGGATAGCGGAGAGATCATCATAGCATTGGATGATCTTGAGCGCACTGATATTCCGTTAAAAGAAATTCTAGGATATGTTAATTACCTTGTCGAAATTTCAAAGGTTAAAGTCATTCTCATAGCTAACGAAAAAATTCTATATGAAAAGGATAAATCACACGAGGATAAAACTAAGGATGTTTACTCAAAATTTAAAGAAAAAGTTATCGGTAAAACATTCCAAATCAAACATAATGTTGATACGGTTTTGGATGGCTTCCTTGATGAATCAGAATGTGAATCATTAAAAAGACACAAAGATGTCATTAAAAATATCTATATACGCTCAGAGGATACAAATCTTAGAAAACTCAAACAAAGCATTTTAGATTTTGGATATATAACAAACTTCATTAACGAAGAACAGCTTAAAAACGAGGATTACTCACCGCTGTTAATACGAGTTTTCTTCGCCTTATCATTAGAAATGAAAAGTGGTGAGTTAAGCGAGAGTGAATTAAGAAACAATGAACCATTCAAAAGTGAAAAATCCAATAGCGATGGTTCTAATAATCTATTTTATAAATACGATATTAGTTACAGGAACTTGTATGTAGGTGATCTATGGGCTGATATTTTGTTCAAGGGTGATGCAAGTAATTTAAAGTCAGCCACTGATGAACTTGTGTATTTTAAACAACAAAAAAACAATGAGCACCCCCTCTGGTTCAAATTATGGAATTTTAGCACACTTGATGAAGAACAGTTTATTTCTCTTACCAATCAACTACTTTTGGAGTTCGACTCTCTTCAGGAGGAAGAGTATCAAGTTTATTTACATAAATTAGCCTTAATCATTTACTTCTCAAAAAACTCTCTTATTAGCAGGACAATAGATGAAATAAAAAATACGGTTTATGAATACATAAAAACCTATAAAGATGGCTGGGGAGTTTTATCCTGTCATCCTCTTGCCAATACAGTATTTGGAAACAATACTGGTTATGGCTACTATAATGATTCAGATGAAGATTTTAGGAAATTATTTGATTTATTTATAATTGAACGAAAATCTATTTCTGATAAATTAAAACACCAAGCCGAAATCAGTAGAGCAAACGAACTCCTTACGTATCTTACCCAAGGAAAAAAAGAAGATCTGATTAATATTTTATATACTGAAAATCAATTCAAGCCATTTTTCAACAAATTAAATGTTGACGATTTAGTAAAATGCTTATTACAATCAAATAATCTTATAACATCTTATTTTACTTATATTATAAAAGAGCGTTATACATCAGGAGATACACTCAATGGTAAGAGAGCATATAACTATCTGAAGATTGAAGAAGAGTTTTGGATTGAGTTGAAAAATAAAATCTCGAAAGAAACACCTCGAATGCCGCGCCTAAAAAAACATTTCATGGAACTGCTTGATACTACCATTATGGAAATACTAACAATCCTATCTTCAGTGCCTGATATTTAAGATTCTGGGGCTGGGCATTTTATTGACCAGCCCCTTAAAAATTACATTCTTCTCCTGAACACAACATTATCAGAGAATATCGCCTTACCAGCTATAAACCCAACAGCCGCAATTATTGGTAAGCTGATAGTAGCCCCCGCCATGCCTGTAGACATTCCAATCAGTATAGACAGTCCGAAGGACAGAAAGATAGCCACGGCAGCATACCAGCCGGGGTAAGCTCCATATAAAACAGTCGCCATGCTGTAAGTATCCCTGCAAACCGGACCATTCACATTTAGAGATCTTCCGGCATACTGATTATGTCCCCGGAGGAGATCGCCATGCGCAAAGCACGATTCACCGAACACCAGATCATCGCCGTTCTGAAGTCCGTCGAAGCCGGACGCACCGTTAAGGATGTCTGCCGCGAGGCTGGGATCTCTGAAGCCTCTTACTACAACTGGAAAGCGAAGTTCGGCGGCATGGAAGCCTCTGATATCAAAAAGATGAAGGATCTTGAGGATGAAAACCGTCGACTGAAACAGATGTTTGCGGACCTGAGTCTCGAGTACCGCGCCCTGAAAGACGTTATTGAAAAAAAGCTTTAAAACCAGCGATAAAGCGTGAGCTGGTCAGCTATCTGACCGCGCAGTTTGCCATGAGCTTACGTCAGGCATGCAGGACATTATCGCTGAGCAGGACGGTATTTCGTTATCAGCCGGATGCGCGACGTTATGAGCCGGTGATTATGGCGCTGACCGTGGCGGCTGAACGCTATCCGCGATACGGATTTAAAAAGCTTTTTCAGGTGCTGCGAAGACAGGGCAATACATGGAACCATAAAAGGGTTCACCGTATTTACTGCCTTCTGAAACTGAATTTTCGCCGTAAGGGAAAACAGCGCCTGCCAGTGCGTAATCCGGCTCCGCTGGCGACGCCAGAGGCGATGAACCAGAGCTGGTCCATCGATTTTATGCACGATGCGCTGGTGTGTGGCAGACGCTTCCGGACCTTCAACGTGGTGGATGATTTTAACCGCGAAGCACTGGCGATCGAAATTGACCTGAATATCCCGGCGCAGCGGGTCGTGAGAGTGCTGGACAGGATCGTGGCAAACCGCGGATATCCGCTGAAAATGCGGATGGATAACGGTCCGGAGCTAATCTCGCTGACGCTGGCACAATGGGCAGAAGAACATGGCGTGATGCTGGAGTTTATCAGGCCCGGCAAGCCCACACAGAATGCCTTTATCGAACGGTTCAACCGTACTTACAGGACAGAAATACTGGATTTTTATCTGTTCAGAACGCTGAATGAAGCACGGGAAATTACAGAGCGCTGGCTGGCTGAATATAACAGCGAGCGCCCTCATGAATCCCTGAATAACCTGACGCCGGAAGAATACCGGCTGATAACTGAAAATCCGGAAATCTCAAAAAGTGCGTGGAACTAAAACGGGTGTACTTACACCTGTATCAGTGGATGCTGAACACGATAAGCGTATTGCTGAAAACTATGTGTTTGATGAAGTTCAGGGCATCTATGTGTCACGCGCTGAGCATGAAAGACGTGCAAGATTTAACAGTGACACTTATAGTCCAACACCTGATGAGATCAGGCGCTTTCCAAGTCGCCCTAAAGAAGAACAGCACAAAGCAGATATCGATCTGGACTATACCCCTGCACCTCCGCCAGTATCAGGAAGAAGCAGGAATCATCCATCGTTAAAGCCGTCAAGATTTAATAAAAATAGGTAAATCATCTCAGTATATCTATTCGCTATTTAATAGGTCAATTTGACATATGAAAAATAAGTCACTGACATTTAAAAAGTTAGTTATTTCTCTTACTCTTTGTTTGTTATTCACATATTAAATCTAAACTAAAGCCAAATTAAAATGATATCACTCTTATTTTCAAACCTAAAGATAGCTTGTGTTTTTTCTAACGCTCACAGATGTCAAAAACTTTAAAGAAATTGAAAGAATGATGCGAGATCCTACTTTTCTCGGAAAATCTACTACATGGTATTACTGCTTACAGGATATTCCTTTAACTTCTTTAATAAAGATAGAATAGCTATCCATTGATGGGAATTATCAAACTGTATCTATAGATTCGATTGATTCTTGTTTTAATGTAAACCATCTGCCTCTGTCATGATTTTACTTTGTTCAGGGGATATTATATCCTCTCTTATCAAAAAACGTTTTTTCTTCATTAATAACTCCGATAAAGTTATTACTGTTTAATATAACACTCATTTAATTAAATCAATTATAATCATTACACTTCACATAAAAATAATGTGATTCTATCTTTAGTCAACCATGTCAATGAAACATCCCCATATTAAAATATTATATCATTCAGGTTGTGATTTTTATCCCTCACTTGACGACGATGTTATCGAACGGTGGATTTATAGAAATCGGATAACCTCTTTATCATAACAGCTAAAACCTATCATATATATAAAAAAAACCTATGTATTTTACATTTCATATTCTTACATTATATTTAACCCATTAATAAACGAAAAAAAATCATGCAAAATTTAAATCTCAGGCGATTTTATTGATAATGCATCGAGAAAAACCCCATTGTTTTTCGACAAAAACATTCATAATAATTTTATTGATTATAATTTCCACCAATCTATCTCTTCACGATCATTTAATATTGAAATAGCTTTTCTCAAAAAATCTTCTTTTTGAGAATGTAAATCTAACGTCACTATCAATTCCTTTTTCATAGCAATTTTCCCGTCACATTCATCATTAAATATATAGTTATTTAAAAAATCATTAAGGAAATCACAATAATTTTCATAGTATGCTACGATACCTTTTTTTTCTTTTATAATTGGATCTGTTTGATGCATAATTGCATTTCTATCTATTATAAAATCCTCCATTAAATTTATTCCATTAATTACAAAATCGTTATTCGCATTATCAAATGAAAAATATTTATCAATATATTTTTTTGTTATATTTAAAATTGCATGGTTTTTAACTGATTCAGCGAACCTTTCAATTTTACCGTAAAATTTTAAAGTATTTCCTTCATTATTTAATACATCAACAATGTAAAGATGACTATAAGATAAAACACCCACCATGAACGCTCGTGTACATGAATCAAGAAATGTTGCAATACTGCGATTATATGAATCTATTGTGATTTTCAACAAACAACTCTCTTCACCTTTTTCTCTTTCTATTATTTTAATCCCTTCATACATGCAGGTTATATTTTCACTAAGATAGCTATGTGCATCATTTAACATCCCGAAGACTACATCAGAAAGATTGGGGTCTTCCACAATAATTTGGCTGTATACAAAATCGAATCTCAACTCCAATTTTTTCACCAAATCTTTCAATAATTTTTTATTTCCAATAACGTTGAAATTTAAAAAATCAACATCACTCATTGAGGAAAATATAGTGGAAATTTCTTGATTAGAATATGAAAAACCCATAGTTTCAATAAACGAATCATCTTCTATAGGATTAATATCCTTATATTTGTAATAATCTTTATCAATGAAGAAACTATGTATCTCATTCATAAAAATAATTTCATTTAAATTCTTTTTACACTTTGATAGATTATTAAAAAAATATATTTCAATTGCCCTTAATGAGATCATGTCAATTACATTATTGAATGTATTATCTATATCGACACTTTTCATAAAATCGTTTATATTTAGCATAACACCTCTTCATAAAAACATTAATTGACAAAATTAAAACCTGATTAGTCGAATGTGTACTCTAGTGCGCTATTTGCTCTAATACTAATACAACGCTTGGATAATAATATCCTAACTCATTTTTAAACATAAACTGCTGATCAATAAGATATGCATATGAAAAACACTCTCTTCTATCATTCGGAATAGCACCATCAATCAACTGTTCAATATACTCTTCAGCGATTATTTCTTGTGAACTTACCTTAGTATAAAACACAACAAAAGTTGCTGAAAAATGGCGATCGGCCTGCCCTACCAAACGATTAGCATCACTACGTGCTTCATCCATTTTAAAATTAGTAATAACATTACCTTCGTTTATATTATCAAGATTGTACCACGCATGTTTAGCTTCGATAGCAACATCATCATTTTTATTTGTAATGTAAAGATCAACACGACCTTTACTGGTATCAGTATCGTCCTGAAGACAGCCCTTCATTCTTTTATTTGAAGGGTATTCTTCAATTGCAGCCCAGCCTAATGACCATGCAGCACCGGCAAGAACACTGACATTAGTCCGTTCGTTATACCACCAACAACAATCTTTCTTTCCTAAGAGATCGACATAACGCTGATTTGCCTGAATCCATCCATTCAATAGTTGCTCAATGAAACTATCGTTTACGCATGTTTTTTTTATAATCATATAACACTCCATATCACCATAATGTGCATCACACGTAGTGTGTTCATAATATTTATCATGATTGATTTATTTGCTAAATAGCTTTGCTATAATAGTGCTACACTCGCAGTGTGGTAACGCCTGTCAGCTCTAGCTTCACTCGATGAGAAGTGAAGCATCAATGCGCTAAGTTATTTAGAAAATAGGCGTCTGCATCAAAAAATAAGATAGATAGTTAACAAAAATATTCGTCATGTCAAGCTTAATGTTATCATATCATTATGTAATCATAAAAGAGCACCAACCCATGCAAGAACCCACCCCCACAAGCACTAAAAGACCAACACTTGAAATCCTGCATATCTACGAACGAGATAATCCAGATAAGTATTTGAAATCCTTTCTCATAGAGACTATTTATAAAAATAAAGATATTGGTAATGAGCATAATGACCTAATAACACTTTATTTTCGATGCGTTGGAGAAAAACAAGACCCTGAACTCTCTTTCCGAGCAATCCATACTATTTTAAAGAATGATAATAATGTTATTGTTTTGGAAACTATTTCGCTTACATGCGGATCACTTGGTATTTGGCATAATGATTATAAAGGAAATAGGTTGGGAAGGTGGTTGTTCAACGAAATTGTAACTTGGGCAAAACAGTGGCCTAATGCAGATGTTAACTCAATTAAACTTGGTCCAACAGATGCCACAGAAGATAATCTAAAACGCCGAAATAAAATGTATAGAGGCGCTGGTTTAAAGTTTGACTATGATGATGACGGAAGACGTACTGGTCGATCTCGTGAAATGAAAGCATCAAAATTGATTATTTTATCTTCATGGAAAAAGAGAATGGTGGAAATATCGTGATTCAAAATATTGATGATTATACAAATAATCTGATTAAAGAAAATGAATCACTAAAACGAGAGATGGAAAACAAAAAATTAAGAATCAATTCGTTAAATCAAAAACTTTCTATAATGGAGAGTAAAACAATAAAAGGTATATTACATCGGACATCAAGAGGCATTGTTAAATTCCTAAACCTTATTTTTAAAGATAGATGATAAAGTTGATTTTATATCTTTTATATTATATAGAACGTATGTATCTATAAAAAGGATCCGTATATGTATTATAAGATAATAAAGCCAGAAAAAGACAAGCTAAAAGAAAAATATCAACCCTTTGATGTTTTAAACCTACTTAAAAGATATGATACTGATAAACAGAAGAGAGATTATTATACTATTCTCGATGAACTGCTTACACCTGTGCCATTATCAAAGCAGATTGAGTTTATTAACGAATGGAAAGATGATATACCACGATTGTCTAATGATTATCCTGAACCAGATGGGTTATGGTGGAGTAGAACGGTAAGACGTGGTGAGGTTATGATTGAAGAAGCCATCAATTTACATTTTTGGTATTCTTTTGTTAGTGAAGAAATTTTATCCTTGGTTAAAGATTATCTCCCACAAGATAAAATAGATAAATTGAAAAATAACAGAAATATTACTCATATAAACTTATGGGAATCATTAAATAATCATTAACCAAAAAACATAAAAAGCTTAAAAAATAAAAAGCCGAAATCAATCCGGCTTTATATGTTCAGGAAAATATACTCATATGATTAACTATCTTATTCTCTGTTTTTTAGCGCATCACGATAGCGCTGTTGCTCAACAATGCTTAGATTGGGATCAGATAGAACACTCCGCCCCTTCACAGCAATATCATAATCAATTTGGGATTGTGTTTCATATTCTTTGCTCGGCTTAAAATAATCAGGTTGCGGTGCAGATGACGGCGCAGAATAACCGGAATATGTTTTACTCCCAGCACAACCGAGATAAGCCAGCAGACAGGCAAACAGGAAGAACAACGTCCACGCCACATTGTATCCATTAAGCGTGTATCCGCTACCATTCACATCTGAAAACACACCATTAAACCTGACAGCATAGACAATCAGGAACGATGAAAGAATAACAGCCCTGCTTTTACCTACGCTTAAATACTTACGCATAAATTTTATCATTGGTATCAGCGTGACCGCAAACAGCCCAATAGCAGCAACAACCAGCCATATAGGGAACAGTTCGTATTTTTGTGTTATATTCTGCGATACCGTCATCAGTGATATTACTAAGAAAGCGTTAAGCAGAAAAAGCCTCAGGGCCATCGATACTTTAACATTCTTTGATGCCTTACGGAGAAACAGCACCGGAGCCAGTGATGGTATGTTCATCAGCAGGCCAATGAAAAACACCCAATAGATAGTGTTCATAGCGTCTTTTCCTGTAATTACCGAGCTGCCCAACCGTTATTGGTCTTCACCAGAACAATTTGGGCTTCTTCTGGTTCAGCCATCCCCTTAACACCAGAGAACGCATTTTTATCAACCCACCCCGGAACGCCATCCAGTTTCCACGTATAGGTCACTTGCGTGATTTTAGCGCCATAACCTTCACTCGGTTCAGTCCAACTTGTGATCTCGGCGACAGCACGGTGACCGACACAGGCACCTTCTTTGCGATCCCAAAAATCAACCTCTTGGCTTTTGTCTGTTACTTCCAGAACATCAACACTGCTAAAACCGTTAGACTGCTGTGAAACAGTGAGCAGCCCTTGTTCAACAAGTCCTTTAAGGATTTCATCACTGGCACTGTATCCGGCAGAACGGTAGCCGCGATTAACCTTAACCGGAAAACCTTTGTTGAATACAATGTCGTTGCCCTGCAGGGAGTAGCACAGCTTTGATTGTGATATTTTCGCGTTGATCGCTTTTTCAAAGTCGCCCTTCTCACCACATCCCGCCAGAAAAAGAGCTGTGCCAGCAACGAGTAAAATCTTCTTCATCTTCCTATCCATCCCGATAATCAAAAATGCTGTTATGTAGAGGTAGCCTGCTGCGCACCAGTAGCCGTTACAGCTTGCTTTGACAGACATAACGAAGCAAAACCACCTGATTAACCAATTGATAGGATTCAATTATTTTTGTGGTCCGTCATATCGTTTGTAACGATCAAAAACAAAATAACGATAGATGTTACCTATCGTTAAATTTACATCGATCGATAAAATCAATTAAAATACCGATCGATAAATCATTTTCAATCGCTATAATCTATCAATAAGTTATTATTGATCTGCAATACCGATCATTTTCTTGCTAGAGGAATCGTTAATGAGTAAAGTAAACCAGAGGGCCACCAGACAGTTTACGAGCTAGTTCAAGTGGATAGAGCGTTGAACCATAAGACAAGCGGCTAATGTCGATTTATGGCCTTTAGATAGCTTTGATTAATGCAACATCAGGGAAAGCCACAATGAATGATGCCATTAGCTGATTGGATAAAAAGGTCATAGGCTTCTTTCACTATCAATTGACACAACATTTTTGATCTCCAGCGACAATACAGCGCTGGTTATGAACTCTTTACGCCTATTTTTACGTTTTACTGTTTATATGGAGTTAACATGAAAAAATTGTTTATCGCGGCACTGCTGATCCTGCCGCTTACTGCTTGCACTACATATGGCAATAAATCCCTGAAAGACGAATCCCAACAGACCGTAAAAACAAAAATCGTTAAAGGGAAAACTACCCAGCAAGATGTTATTAACTCATTCGGTGAGCCTCAGACGCGAGCCACCAATGACGGTCAGGAAATGTGGTCCTATTCCAGTATGTCAGGCGAAAGTCAGATCTCGAACTACATTCCCGGATTAGCTCTGCTGAAAAACAGTAGCACAGCGCATATGAATTCGTTAGAGATTTGGTTCAAGGGGAATGTTGTTGACCGATATAATTTCAGTCAGACGGCGAGTAAGGTTTCGCGTGGGTTGTTGGATTAAAAATATTTGATGTAGAGCCTACAAAAAACATTTATTTTTAGGCTCTTTTATTTTCGAAGTTTACCCTATATTAAAAAATCATTCCTGTTCCTCATCAAGTTTTCTCTCATATTTTCTTTTTATATATTTCGCCGAATTTTCTATATAAGGGTAAACTGTACTTTCATTTATATTCATTTTATCGAGATCCTCAAGTATTGTTTCTTTGTCATCATGACTAATAATTATCCGTTCAATCATGATCTCTGGAGTTCCAAAGTCTGGCATAATCATCTCTGTACCAAAAAGCAGAAATGAGCCAGATTGAGAAACAATTCTGCCATTGCTTTTCTTACCTTTAACACAAACAATATTTTTTAGATCATTAGGAATTATTTTATGAAGGAAATAAGCTTTATCTTCTTTTATAAAATGAAGCAATCGTCCTACTTCTGAAAGACTGTTAAAGGCTTGAATCTTAGAAATTGACTCCGATTTATTTTTATCTCCCTTATATAACTAAAACTCTTCCTCAGTCAATAAATACTCTTCCCGTTGAAGATTATTCCCAATAGTCTCTTTATCATTCACAGATAATCTTGATATATTTGAAAGACAACTAACAGTATCTGAATCAAAATACTTTATTGATTTCTGATTTATGAAAAAAACTATCACTTCTCCATCGTTTTCATTTCTGTTCGATGAACAGGCAAAATAAAGAGCCATTAACGGATTTGAAGTTATATCTAATAAACGCGTAGGTAATGAATAATGCTGCATGCGAACGAGTTTTTCTAAAGTCGTTTTATCTTCATGAAAATCGTTAGGGTTTTCTACTAACAATTCCGTTGCCATAACATTTTCATGCTTTCTATATAAATAACGCCCACTTTCATTAGTTCTATTGATAGAGGGTTCAAGTTTGTATATTACATCGCTATGACCTCGATAGAAAATATCATACCCTTTCCGTTTTGGCTTCGACAAAACATGTTCCATAAAAATATGTAATGAAGTAGCTCGAAAGGAAATGAATTTTTCAGATGCTTTATCCTCTGTCGGAATACGAACATCATCCATTTCTACAATATTTTGAAGCTCAATGCCTTCACTTTCAATAATAGAATAAAAATCCAGATCTTTAATAGCCCAGTGTGTTCTCATAATTTCATATTTTGAAAGACCAAGCGAAGGTAGAACTATATTATTTATTTCTCCATTATGAATTCTATGCGTGAAAGTGTACTCAAATTCAACTTTGTATTTGTCTGCAGTTATAGATTTCAATGCCCCCACAAATGCATCGCCCTGTAGATTTTCCATAAGGAATAAACAAAGGAGCGTTTTAATTTCCTCTATCTGTTCTTTTGTAAGCTCTTTATATTTTCTAATTATTTTATCTTCAGTATGTTCCAAAAAACGTGATCTAGTAAAATCGTAACTACCATTAGCTTCACTCCATGCTTGAGTATCTGCTGTAACAAAAAGGTTATACAATTTATGCCTCCTTATACTTAAAATGAACTAAATGTCATTACAATTACTATTTAATTAATCCTCTACTTAATATCCACCAAAAGAACTAATGGGAAGGTATGCTTCTCCTGTCTGCGATGAATGCCTTCTCACTCGTGAAATTATATCGTCAAACTTCATACCACCAGATAAGAACAAATACAAATGGCTATAATCTAGCAATATAAGTGGGGTGCGACTGCCAGATGACTCTTTTATAGCAACTGATGAATATCCAGAAATCGATATCATTATTGCCATAGTATTGTCTGCCATTTTGTTAACTTTTGCTTTCAAAGTGTCAATATCAATAGCATCAGACTGTGTTTTTTGGAACTTCAACTCAACTATATATGTGGTTCCCTCAACAGTTAACGCACCATCCACCTGTCTACCATTAGTTTTGTATGGTTTTCTGCTAATTATCTCACAGAAATCAGTAAGCCTAAAAAACCATTCTTCAAATGCATAACCGCCATTTTGTGTTCCAATGTCTTTATGCAAATTTTCAAACTCTGATCTTAATTTTAGTAAATCAGTTTCAGAACGTTTTACTTCTTCCCTTTCTTTTTTCGACCGATCTCTATATTCTTTTTTTTCTCTCTCGTTTTGAGATTTCTCTTTCTGTTTTGAGATATATATCCTTAACTCTTGAACTGATTTATTTGCCGATAATATCATTTGCTGAGAGTCCTCCCACCCCCTTAAATCAGGAAATGATATTTGCTCAGACAAATTAATTGCCATTGTACAAATAACACTATTTCCTTTAGGATTACTCTGCAATTTTGGGAATAAGCGGTCTAAAAAATTCCGTTTTGATTCATCCTCACGCCATGTTGATATAAAACTTTCTGAGATATGACAAGATAACAAAAATTTTTTCAACGCAGGTTTTCGCCAAAATGATCTCAAAAGAGCCTCATAGACTAACGTAATCAAGACAGGAGTAATCTGAATGTCCAAATCGATATCCTTACTATCGAGCAATGACCAGTGCTGCGCACTAACTATTTATAAATAGATGATAGAGTTTTACCATGATACTTCGCTATGAAAAACTCAATGCTGGGCAAGTAGTAGTAAAAACAAATTGCCAACAAGAGTGATTGAAAAAACATCAAAAACAGATAGTTACGATCACTCATGTATCGCAAACGTGATTTTAAGCCTATCAACAGCCTGAGATAACGCCTCATAGAGGTCGCCCTCACTCTCATGCCCGAACTCACCGTTCCTGAACATTACCACATAGCCATTGGTCAGATCTCGCATATGGGTAAGGTTTATCAGCTCGATAGCTATTCTGATGTCTGTACTTTTGTATTCAGCTACTGGATAGCACATGTCAGCGTGAAGTACGATACCGCCAAGGGCTTCCACTTCGGATAAGAAGTTATCTTCGGCTATGGCCTTACGCAGATCTAGCAGGCTAAGCGCATTCATCAATGCGGCTTCATCTGGTGCATTGACTTTCACCCTGCCACAGTAATAATAATCATCCAGAACACTAACGGGCGTGTTGGGATGCTGGCTGTTGTAGGTTTGGGTTTCTGACATCAGCGATCTGATTGTTTCTTCGCTGACTTGGCTGAGTTCAGAAATCAATCTTCCATACACATTTACCATTCGCGCCTTATCGTATTCATCTGCTGATTCAGACAGAAAGAAAGAAAGAACCGTAATCTTTGATAATGGTATGTTTTCATTGGCGTTAAAGAGCGTAATGATTTTAATATTATTCATTGTTTGATTTTCCTTTTTTTTTTATTTTTAATACCATATTTGTTTTAGAAAAATCAAATTTAACTCAGGTTATATAAAAAACATTTCACACGACGTTTATATATGAAGCATTCTCGCTCATCTTATTTACTCAATAACGACACATCATCTGTGTAAATACCTTTAAATATTATCCCAATCTAACGGTTCTTCTGGTGGTAAAAGAGTTGCGGCCTCAACAGCGATACATCCTCCCATCCTTTTACTCATCATCGCTCCTTGGCGCTTTTTAGCCTGTAATCTTGCGATTAACAAATCTATATCCTCTTGGCTATTTACGTCTTCTATGACTGACTCAATTGATCTATCTTCTTCTTTAATGTTTTTATTTCTTCGGTCAATGCTGGCAACGCTTTCTGGTTGTTCTTCCATTACTTCTTTCTTTTTTACAATCTCTGAAACAAAGCGAGCACGATCACCATTGAAGACAATAGCTGGGTTTATAAAATACCAGTTTTTTTCATTAGTTTTAGCAATAATACGTTTCTCTATAAGTTCTTTTATCCCCCGGTAAAAGATAGACTCAGACAAAGCAAATTGATCTATTTTTTCTGCGAGCGACATTGCTTTTTTACAACTCAGATAAAAGTGATCTTTCCCAATCGCATCCTGATATATACGTAAAAAGATAAAAAATACTTTGTAAGCTGTTTTCGTTAAATCAAAGTACGCTTTTATCTGGGAGGTGTAGAGCTTAATGAACTCTTCTTTATCGACCTCTTGTGTATGTACGATATTGGAAAAATAAGTTTTGCTGGTATCCTTCCTTTCAATAAGTTCTGTTCCTCTTGAAACAGTCAGGTTTCTCTTTCTTGTTTCAATCTTTAGCTCGATCTCAAAGCAAAAAGGATTTAAGCCTAAATCTAAATCAACTTCTATTTCATTCATTTTATTCTTGCCTCTTGTTATTTTATTTATAATTAATTAAATACCATGCACAAAATAGATATCAAGTTTTTTTGCATATTTTTTGCGAAAATATTTTTAAAATCGCAAGTATTCCAGTGACTATAATTTAAAGCACAGTCATTTTTAATCTATAAAATGACATAGAAACTGACTACAAAGTCAGGAAAGCTCACTGTACAGTCAGGAATACTGACCATAGAGTCAGGAACACTGACCGTACAGTCAGTCACCTATTTTCGTCATAAGCCTTATACCGCAAGGGCTACAAGCCGATTTTGTCTTAATTTAATTTTGCAAGAAGTAAGAGACAATACTTAAGAGGGTTAAAAGAAACCGGGCGATTTTTTGATCGCCATATGGGGTTTCAACATTTGGCAATGATGGACTATTTTTAAGTAAAAAATATAATTTTCATTGCGAAGCTTTCCTTTTTATTGCACTAACATCTTTTTTGAAAATCACTGCCCTCTATGAGCTAACGCTCATGTGCTGAAGCACGGCTACGCCCTAACACTGAAATTAATATATTTTCATCTTGATAAGGTAGTTTTCATATTGGCTAGGAAAGTCGAAAAGGATCGGATTTAGATCGTTTCATCATTCTATTGTAAAACCGATCCCATGATAGAGTTTAGTGTTAAGTTTATAAAATAGGCTATTTACTCTTCAACATATGAAATATATTCACAGAATCAGCACTTAGTGATTGTTCAAGACAATCACATTGCTGGAACAGGGTTCACCCCTGTTGATGATGGATTTATCCATAAAGAAGAGCGGCGTAGCCGCCAGTTAAATACGTTATTGTGACTGGTTATTACCTGTCAATAAGATCTTCTGGTAAAACTCTGTCACGTTTCATTTTCTCCCATATTTTTTGTAGCCTCTCGCACCTTAGCTCTTGTGCCCTTTTCTCACCAATCTCCAGATAGTATTCTTCACGGCGCTCCGCTACTACCTTGCGGAGCTTCTTCAACAGTTGGTTCAAGGTTTTTAAATCAGTTGTAGCTGCTTCAGCTTGGATTTTTCTATACATATACATTACGTAGAATTCATCAATCATATTATAACCCTTGGTTTTATCATTCATGTATTTCCCTCTTTCGAGGGAATAATCATAATATTTAAGATCAAACAACTGTCATTTTCAGCTTCCAATAAACAGGATCTTCATTTCCATCCTGATTTATATTTCTTGAAACAAGTTCAATGATATGATCAAGATGCCAATGTAATATTTCATCCTTTAAATCATTTTTATTTACACCAGCCAAATTATTTTTAATAGAGTATTTCATTACCTCACGAGTTATCACTACATCATAAATAACTTCTGAAAGCTTACCCCAACTCATAATATAGATTGCTGTTTCAGGATCACTTTCATAAATATTATATATCTCATCACAAAACCCTTGTAAAATGTTAGCAATAAGATGGTTTTTTGTTTTATCATAACTGTTCAATACAATCTCTTTCATTTTCTCATCCTCACTTTTCAGTTAATAGTCAGTAAAAAATTAGTTGTTATAACCGATATTGATGACGACACAGTCATACTCCAGCCCCAAATCATCTACTAGCTCGTTATTAATAAATCGATTTAACTCATCAAGTATATTCTTATCATCCATAATTTCTTCTACTGAATATCCAGTAATAGCAACAAATATTTCAAAACGCTCTTGAATAGTATTCATTATTTCTGGAGTTCCATCACACAACACGCTTACAACTATAGATAGTTTATTTGTCATAGAACTTTGTTCGTTGTTGTTTACCATTTATATTTTCCTCTTATATTTTTTGTTAGCCCCTTACGAGGAAAGATTATTTTTTTACTTTCTAAAGTTTTCTGAATACTCGACTAACATGGCAGCGACCAGTTCAAAGTTAACCTGATTAATATCACCACTATTACCTTCTTGGGCAGTGAACCTTTCAAAATTGTTCTGAATATGATTAATCACATGGATAATAAATGGACTCATAAAATCTGGATCATCCAAATAATCATTGGCGTCACCATCTCCATTAACTTCCATGAACATATTCCAGCTTGCGGAAAACGATCTGCATGCAAGGTCATAGAACAGTTCGATTGATTTATTAATACCTATCGTATCTTTAGACATATTTATATCCTCATAGTTAAATGCTTATTTAATTCATTGTATTTTTATTAGCCCCTTTCGGGGCCGAATACTCTGCTGTTAGCCCATGCCAAAAAGCAATGCCTTTATATGGACACTTTTCATTTCCAATATAACTTTATCCATATCAACATAAATCAGTCTTTCTCTTTTACCAGCTTCTTCCATATGCCCATCAAAACGCTTAGCCAGATAATCTTTAACATGTGAAAGATACGATTCCGTTCTATTATTATCTAACATAATAGATGCGACTAACTCATGATCTCCTTGCTCTTTATATATCAGCATTCCAGCCACATAAAGATACTTTGCCATAGCAAAAAATGTTTTTGTGGATAACTCTTTAATACTTTCCATTTCTTGATTATTCATTTTATTTCCTCTTGTTGTTATTAAAATATTTGTTATTCAGATACAGGACGTGAATCAGAAATGATTTTCTCAATCCATGCATCAATCTCACTTTCTATAAAGGCAATAGACCTTAAACCCGTTTTAACCTGCGATGGAAAGCGTCCAGCTTTAATAAGTGTATAGATCCATGTCTTTCCAAATCCCGTTCTCCTTATTACTTCGGGCAACCGAATAAGTTTTGGATGTTTATCTGTTTTGTTTTGAACCATGTTTATCTCCTGTGTTGTTCGATGGAGATAATTCTAGGATTTTGGCTAGTATTAAACTAGGGATGTTCACCAACAGTGAGTTTCGCGGAAATTTTTGGAGGGGTACTCTTTATAGGGACGTTCGCAGGTTGTGAACATCCCTTGTGTTTACTTTTTGTTTTTATCCGAGGATTTATCGTTAAGTGTTATCACGTCAACGACACCCCAATCCTTTAACACATTGTTTTTAATATAAAAATCATTTAAAACTTTGAAGTACTCATCGTTATCAAGATAACTTTTTGCGTAATGATAATCAGTATCTTTGATGTTCTCACTACTTCTGATCCCATTATTACCATGCAGGATGTCAGCTAAAATTGTGAAAGGTATATTCTTACCTTCGTTATAGAGCTGTTCCCATGAGATCAAATCCATCAAAGGGATAACTTTGTAATCAAGTATTCTTTCAAAGGTCTTATGACCAAACCTAAACTTTCGCTTCGGGGGTTTAGGCGTTTTTAGTTGCTTTTGCCATAAAGCAATCAGTACTTTCAGGTGTTCTGCGAGATCGTCACTGCTGGCTTCTTCCAAGTCAATTTCAATCAGCATCTTGTTAGCAGGGTTCATGCCTCCTTGTTTGAGATACTCAGAGATGTAGTCCGAACTCACTGCAACAGGGTCTGTTTGCTCTGAAGTCTCCAGCCGATACATAGCCCGCCCATAGTTGAACAATTGAACTCTGGTCATCGGCCTGACAGCATAGCTATGTGACAGTCTGTGATTGTCTGAAATCCAGTCCGATTTAAGTATCACATCACCACATCGGATTTTGGCATCATGGTATATCGCTTGCATTTGATTACTTTTGCCTGCTGTTTCCCATTGTTGCCTCGTTTTGTAAGCAAGCATCCGTCTTTCAAGCTCTGCATAGATTTGTTCTAGGGTGAGATCTTTCAGGCCATCATATCGGCGCACATCAAACCAAGATAAGGCTGCCCTGATATCTTCCATTTCCTTTTGTGTAGTCATTGTTCTACCGATTGCTTTTATGTTTCATAAAAGTTAACCCATTCAAGATGATAGAGAAAGTGGAAAAGAGGGGGCGGGTTTTCAAAATGATGTGAGAGCAGAGAAGTGATCTTGGATGTAAGAGCGTTCATCTTGACTAAACATTCTTTCTTTAATAAAAAATAACTAATTGTTTTACATCAATTCCTTTAACAAAAATAACGACAACATCATGTTGATATATAAAGTGAAATCAGATTCGTATAGTTAGATGGTTATGACAACAACCAATTGTTTTTAATTGACATTTTATTGATAATAAAATAATAATGATGGTAAATATGTTGGTAAAAATATAGTTACCTTTAAAAAAGTCACTAATAACAGGAGATACAGATGAAGTTCGAGTCCAGTCAGAGGAGCCATATTTGAGAAGCCCGCTTAAGGAAACTTAAGCGGGCTTTTTGCTTTTTTAAACACCCTACTTTCACGCGGCATTATGAATACCGGATTTTCATCGGATTAATTAACTGCCTCGACGCACAAAGCAACTGAGGGTCTAAATTCAGGATTGGCCTTCCCACTGGCTATAGAGATCCAGCACTGCCGCTGCAAAATCATCATCAACCGTATAGAAATAGCATTCCGGTACGTTAAGTACTTTGGCAAAAGCACACATCATTTCAAACGTTGGGCGGTGTATTCCACTCTCGTATTGAGATACGCGTGAGCGAGCCGTAGCCTCTTCAATACCAGCCGATATCCCTAATTTCTCTTGAGTGAAATTAGCCCGTAAGCGAGCAGTTTTAAGACGAGCGGGCAACATAGCGGCACCATCCATAAAGAATATTGCCCGCATGTTTAGCATTACTATACAGATGAAATGCTTAGAGTTCCTGAACAACAGGGGCAAAACAGCCGTGCTGCTATCAGGAATGTTCCTGATCTTTCAGATAAAGCGCCAAAACCCTTTCCGCAAAATCATCATCAACCGTATAGAAATAGCATTCCGGTATGTTAAGTACTTTGGCAAAAGCACACATCATTTCAAACGTCGGGCGATGTACCCCACCCTCGTACTGAGAAATACGAGATCGGGCTGTTTCTTCCTCTATACCGGCCAGAACACCCAGCCGTTCCTGAGTCAGATGAGCATTTAATCGAGCTGTTTTGAGACGAACCGGGAGCATCAAAAGTACCATCAATGATCATACATTGACTTAATGTTTAGCATTACTTAACATCGCTCTTGTTTAGACATCCTGAACAAAAGAGTTTTATTAGAAACGACAGAACAAGGAAGGTAAAAATGACTGCTACTGACTGGCACCCGGCAGACATCATCGCCGGGTTAAGAAAGAAAGGAACCTCACTGGCTGCAGTTTCGCGTAATGCAGGTTTAGCGTCCTCCACGCTAGCAAATGCACTAACAAGACGCTGGCCCAAAGGGGAACGGTTGATCGCTGAAGAACTGGGCGTTGCGCCACAACAGATTTGGCCGTCCCGTTATCATAAACAGGAAAATTAGTGACGCTAAAACCAATCTCCCGATCTTTATTTGAGCTATGCCAATAAAGGTCGGGCGAACGGCAATGTATTCCCTTTTCCCTCTGCGTTCCCGTTGCCAGCCGCCCCAATACGCCGTATGTTGAATCCCCTTCTCTAGTCTTGATTAGTTGCTTTACGCGTTGAGGAAAAATGGAATCATTGTTTGTCTACGGCACGCTCCGCCCCGGCCACGTTAATGCACATATCATGGAAAACATTGGCGGAGAGTGGCTGCCGGGCTATGTGCGCGGCACTTTTTACCAACGGGGCTGGGGAGCAGCTGCCGACTTTCCAGGCATCGTGCTGGATAAAAGTGGCCCGGAGGTTAACGGCTATCTGTTTTTCTCTCAAAATCTGAAAGAACACTGGCCAATGCTGGACGAATTTGAAGACGGTTACGATCGTGTTGAAGTCGAGGTCACCACGCGTGATGGCCGCACCGTCACCGCGTGGATTTATGAGTTGCAGCCGCAGCGTTAGCAGAAGACCGAAAGCAAGTCCGGTCTCCTACTTTTAGCCGGTTAATTCACGGCAAGCCTCAGCGCTAAATAGTCCGGATAAGGGTTAAAGTAGTTCTGCGTCTGCAGATAACGGTCCGGGTATTCCGCCAGATAATGTTTTAGCAGCGTCAGGGGAGCCAGGATCGGCAACAACCCATCGCGATAGTGCAGGATCACATCCCGCAGCTCACCGCGCTGGCGAGTATTCAACTGTGGACGAAAATATCCCTGAATATGCATCAACACATTGGTGTGATTTTTCCGCGAGGCGGGCATTTTAAGGATAGCCATCAGTTTCTCGCGGTAGGCCACAAAGAAGCTGTCCAGGTCGTCCCACTGATGCAATGAGGCGACGAAAGGCCCAATTTCACGGTAACCCGCCTGATGGTGTGCCAGCAGCTGAAGTTTGTACCGGCTATGGAAATCGAGTAACGCACGGCGGCTCAGGCCGCTGGCCCGCAGCGTGTTCAGCTCATGCAGTGCGAAAACGCGCTCCACAAAGTTCTCCCGCAGCATCGGATCATGCAGGCGACCATCTTCTTCCACCGGCAGCCAGGGGAATTTCTCCAGCAACGCTTTGGTGAACGTTCCCACGCCCTCCTTACGGCCAGGATTGCCCTTCACGTCGTACAGCCTGACACGTTCCATACCGCAGCTCGGCGACTTAGCACAAACGATAAATCCAGTAAGTCCATCCAGCCCCGAGACATAGTTCGTGGCGAAATCGGCCATTTTTTCCGTGACGTCATCATGCGGGGCCTGGCTGAAACGCATTCTGATGTCCCCCTCCCCTAATTTAACCAGGCGCAGAGCAGGCCGGGGGACAGGTAGCCCAATCGCCATTTCCGGGCAAACGGGTTTGAACGTCACACTCTGAGCCAACCCCTCCATTACAAAGGCCATTCGTTTGTGCCCGCCGTCAAATCGCACAGCCGAACCGGTTAAACAGCCGCTGATCCCAATCACAGGTTTCGTGTTCATGGCTTTATCCTCTCTGCTTTGCGGGTGAATAAACGCGTGACTGTGCCCAGGGTCACTGACGTTGTGTATAATTAAAACTTGCACAAATGCTTAAATTTGTCCAAGTTTAGATTAAGGTTTTTCATAAAAACCAATAATTTCAATTTATTGAAGTAATGAGTTCGATGCGAGAATTTTCATTTTTGACAGCAAAGATCGACCCACCACGTTTTCAGCAGGTCGTTTGATGAGCATGTCGCGGCGGTGCCGAACGAACTAGAGGGGAATGATCTCGAGAGTAGCGCCCTGCAGCTGCCAGAGCTCCAGTTGCTTTTTGCGTGCCGCCGTCAACTTACCGGATGTGACCAGCAGCCATTTTCGATCGGGAAAGATTTCCGGGGCCAGTACGGCAGGCGGAACTGGAAGCACGTCGATACGGTGCCCCTGACCGGTACGTCTGAGCGCTTCCAGCCAGATTTCACAGGGGTCGTTCAGATGCCAGCCGGTAATCAGGCAGTTGTCACCCGCCGCTCGCTTATCCCCTTCGAGGCAAAATGAGGTGTAGGCGATAATGATACCGTCAAGGATTTCGCGCAGGGTCATGATTGCCGGTACGTTAGCCGAGACTTTACTGCGCAAGGGGCGCAAAACCTCCGTCACCAGTTCTGCGCGGGGATACTCCCGACCTGCATCGTAGATAAGCTGGCGAAGGGATTCGATCTTTCCCTCATTCAGCCGCTGCAGCATACTTTCCTGCAGGCCTTGCCAATTGTCCGCTCTGCGCGTTTCAGGCCGGGCCAGCAGCGGCTTCACCTGACTGACGGGCACCCCTTTTTTCACCCAGTCGAGAATGTTAAGCGCCTGCTGGATATCGGCATCGCTGTACTGCCGGTGGCCACCTTCGGTACGCAGCGGCTTAAGCAGGCCGTAACGACGCTGCCAGGCACGGAGCGTGGTGGCGTTTATCCCACACAGCCTGGCAAATTCGCCGATAGAGTAAGTCATGAGATGCACCTGATAACCATGAATATTCACAATATACTACGAATTATGCCGGGCTGAACGAAGCGCAAAGCGTCGCACTTTATTTTCAATGCCCAAAGGGAAAACGTTCACCCTGTTACCGGCTTTGATACCCACGGCTGAAGAAATCCCCACCAGAGAAAAGTCTGGCAGGGACCCGGCCGACTAAAGGGATAATTAGCTTAAATCGTGCAGGTCGTTATTCAGCGCCTCACTCAGCCTAATCTCTTCGAAGTTCACCGCCAGCCCACCGCGCTGCGGGGTGCAGCACATTACCCCAACCCTGCATGTGTCGGATGCCGGGAAATGCGCCAGCCTCAGTAGCGGCCAGGTTTTGCCGTCGGCAGAATACTGCAGCCGCAGACTGTCGCCTTTTCGGGTCAGGCGCATCCAGAACAGATTCGCATTACCAGGAAACACGCCGGTTGCCCAGTCGGAATGGCCCAGCGTCAGCACGCTGCCAATGGCCGGGGCGCCGTCGTTAAACTCGATCCCCGCTTTTAGCCAGTGGGATTCATCCATCAACAGCATGATACCAGCCTGATCGTAGAGCGCGCTAAAATCCGCTTTTACCTTCACCTGGAAGGTAAAATCCCCGCTCACATCGCAGCCATAAAAATGGCCGGAGAAGCGCTCAAAGCCGTACCACGTTTTGCGCCAAAAATCGGTTTGTTCGTCGGTGACGACAGAAAGCACGCCGTCGCCTTCACGCCAGACTTTTGGCGCATTAATCCAGTAAAAATCCGTGTTCATGGCATGACCTTTTCCCTGTTGTATTTAACGCCAGCCCAGCGCTGGCGCAACGTGCTTCAGAATAGATTCGATTACATGCACGTTATAGTCCACGCCCAGCTGGTTTGGCACGGTTAACAGCAGCGTGTCGGCTTCAGCAATCGCTTCATCCTGCGCCAGTTGCTTAATGAGCAGTTCCGGCTCAGCGGCATAGCTGCGGCCAAAAATGGCCCGGGTTTGTGGCTCGATATAGCCGACCTGGTCGCCTTCTTTACCGCTGCCGCCAAAGTAGTTGCGGTCACGCTGGTCCATTAACGCGAAGATGCTGCGGCTAACGGAAACGCGTGGCTCACGCGCGTGACCAGCTTCTTTCCAGGCGGCGCGATAGGCGCGGATTTGCTTCGCCTGCTGGATATGGAACGGCTCGCCGGTTTCATCGGTTTTCAACGTGGAGCTTTGCAGGTTCATCCCCAACTGTGCCGCCCAAACCGAGGTCGCATTGGAGCTTGCCCCCCACCAGATACGCTCCCGCAGCCCGGCAGAAAACGGCTCAAGGCGCAGCAGACCCGGCGGATTAGGAAACATTGGCTGCGGGTTCGGCTCGGCAAAACCTTCCCCTTTCAGCGCCTCGAGGAACACTTCGGTATGACGACGCGCCATATCAGACTCGGTTTCTCCTTCCCCTGGCACATAGCCAAAATAACGCCAGCCGTCGATCACCTGCTCCGGCGAGCCACGGCTGATCCCAAGCTGCAGACGGCCCCCGGAGATCAAGTCCGCCGCGCCCGCGTCCTCCACCATGTAAAGCGGGTTTTCATAGCGCATATCGATAACGCCGGTGCCGATTTCAATACGTTTAGTTTTTGCCCCAATGGCCGCCAGCAGCGGGAAAGGCGAGCTTAGCTGGCGAGCAAAGTGGTGCACGCGGAAATAAGCGCCGTCCGCGCCAAGCTCTTCGGCGGCAACGGCAAGGTCGATGGACTGCAGCAGCGTATCCGCCGCAGAGCGCGTGCCTGACTGAGCGGCAGGCGACCAGTGACCAAACGAGAGAAAGCCAATCTTTTTCATCGGATATCGTCCTTAGACTCGGGGGTAACCGGCCTACAGTGACAAAATTCCCGCCCCGAGTGCCAGCAAAATATTGCGATACCGCACTAAACGGATCGTCGGTTTCAGCAGGGGCAGACACTGCGCCCGGCGATTGTAATCAAAAAGTAAATGTCGTATAACAGGCACCTCCGAGGGGTGTCCTGTATGGGCTGAGATGGCGCAAGCCGAACCCTTTGAACCTGATCTGGGTCATGCCAGCGAAGGGACGGTCGACAATGACAGTTCTGTTATTGTCTGTTCATACCTCTGCGCGCCCGGATCTCCATTTACCCAGGAGGTCCCATGTACACCCCACTTTTCGAAAACGGCCTTTACGGACGACTGCGTGAGCAGGCCGGCCATCACTGGCAGGATTACGTCAATCATCCTTTTTTGCAGCAGCTCGCCGCCGGCACGCTGCCTAAAGCTGCATTCCAACGCTATCTGACCCAGGATTACCTTTTCCTGATTCATTTTGCCCGCGCCTACGCGCTGCTGGTCAGCAAACTCCACACGCTGCCGGAAATGCGCTCCGCGACCGCTTCGCTAAATGCCATTGTCTCCGAACTGCCGCTCCACGTGGCTTACTGTCAAAGCTGGGGACTGGACGAGACGCAGATGGCCGCCGAAGAGGAAGCGCCTGAAACCCTGAATTACACCCGCTACGTGCTGGATATTGGTCATTCAGGTGACGCGCTCGATTTGCTGGCTGCCCTGCTGCCCTGCGTGGCCGGGTATGCAGAAATCGGCCTTGGCCTGCTGCATAACCCCGACACGGTGATGACAGGCAATCCCTACGCGAACTGGATCCGTAACTATGGCGATGAAGGCTATCTCACCGGTGTACAGGCCGCTGTGCAGTTGCTCGAAAACGTAGGCCACCAGCGTGGCGCGGAAAGCCGTTTCCCGGAGCTATCGAAGATTTTTACCACCGCGACGCAGCTTGAATCCGCGTTCTGGCAGATGGGGCTGAATGCCTCATGACCGACAGCGCGACTTCGCCGGGCATTCAGGTTCGCGATCTCAGCCTGCGGTTTGGCCAGCAGACCATTTTTGAGCGGCTGAATTTTGATATTCCTGGCGGCAGCTTCGTTACCCTGTTGGGCGCGAGCGGGGCAGGTAAAACCAGCCTGCTAAAGATCATCGCCGGGCTGGCACAGGGCAGTGCCGGTAGCGTGACCTGCAGCGACGGCCTGCCGGTTTCGGGGCGCATCGCCTGGATGGGGCAGAACGATTTGCTCTATCCGTGGCTCAGCATCGAGCAAAACGTCGCCCTCGGGTCTCGCCTTCGTGGTGAAGCGGTCGACAGCCAGTGGACCGGGCATTTGATTGAGCAGGTCGGGCTGGGTGGCTATGCCAAAGCCTTGCCCGCCTCGCTGTCGGGGGGGATGAGGCAGCGCGCCGCCATCGCCAGAACGCTTTACGAAAAGCGCCCGATAGTGCTGATGGATGAGCCGTTTTCGGCGCTGGACGCCATCACCCGCACGGCCATTCAGGATCTGGCGGCCAGGCTGTTGGCAAACAATACCGTGCTGCTGATCACCCACGATCCGATGGAAGCCTGTCGGCTCAGTCACCGCCTGCTGGTGCTGTCTCGTTGGCCAGCGGGTATCGACGATACGCATGTTATTGCCGGGCAACCGCCCCGCGCACCGGACGATGTGGATCTGCTCCAAAGCCAGGCCGGGCTGCTGCAGCAATTGATGAGGGCCGCCGAATGAAGCCGATGTCAGAGACACATGCTACACGCCTGCGCCGTGGGCTGACCGTTTTTGCCGGGCTATTACTGCTTTGGTATCTGTTCACTCTCGGCAATATTCCCGCCTTTCTTCTGCCCTCTCCCGCTGGCGTGGCGCAGGCACTGTGGGATGGCCGCGATTATCTCGCCTGGCACACGCTGGTCACCGCCTCAGAGATTATCAGCGGGCTTGTTCTGGGCGTGCTCCTCGGCGCAGGCCTGGCGCTGGGCATGATGTTTTCCCCCCGCCTGCAGCGCTGGCTGATGCCGCTGGTACTCACCAGCCAGGCTATTCCGGTCTTTGCTCTGGCACCGCTACTGGTGCTGTGGTTCGGCTTTGGCATGAGCGCCAAAGTGGCGATGGCGGTACTGGTTATCTTCTTCCCGGTGGTGTCGTCGTTCTTCGATGGCCTGCGTCGGGTGAACAACGACTATCTGGATCTGGCCCGCACGATGGGGGCTTCACGCTGGGCGCAGCTCAGGCACGTTCGGCTGATGGCTGCGCTGCCTGCTTTTGGCTCGGGGCTGCGCATGGCCGCCGCCGTGGCCCCCATCGGGGCAATTATTGGCGAATGGGTTGGCTCTGCCGAAGGGCTGGGCTACGTCATGCTCAACGCCAACGCCCGCATGCAAACCGACGTCTGCTTTGCCGCGCTGTTTATTTTAGTCCTGATGACCGTTCTGCTTTGGCTGGCGGTCGATGCCCTGCTGCGGCGGCTGATTGCCTGGTCGCCTGAAAACAACGCATAACCGTCTTAATTAAGGAATTCAGAAAATGAAAAAAACGCTGTGTGGCCTGCTGCTCACCGCCGCCTTTGCCGCTCAGGCCTCCGCCGCTGAAAAGCTAACCCTGGTGCTGGACTGGTACATTAACCCCGATCACGCACCGATTATGGTGGCCGAACAAATTGGCGCTTTTAAGGCCGAAGGGCTGGACGTGAAGATCATCCCTCCGTCTGACCCGGCGCTACCGCCGCGCCTGGTTGCCGCCGGGCAGGCCGATCTGGCCATAACCTACCAGCCACAGCTGCACTTTTTTGCCGATCAGGGCCTGCCGCTGGTGCGCGTCGGCACGCTGATTAACTCCCCGCTGAACACCGTGATGACGCTGGACCAAAGCATCAAATCTCCGGCGGATCTCAAAGGCAAAAAAATCGGCTATTCCGTCAGCGGTATCGAGCAGGCGACGCTTGCCACCATGCTTAACCATGAGCATGTTAAACCGGAAGAAATGAAGCTCATCAACGTCAACTTCCAGCTGACCAGCGCCCTGCTGGCGGGCCAGGTGGATGCGGTGATCGGTGGCTACCGCAATATCGAAGCGCTTGAGCTGAAGCTTCAGGGGAAAACGCCGGTGGTGTTTAACGTCGAGGACTACGGCGTCCCGGCCTACGATGAGCTGATTTTTGTGGCGAACCGTAAAACGGCCAGTGAACCGAAGATCAAAAAATTCCTCGCCGCGCTGAAAAAAGGCAATGAGTACCTGCAGGCGCATCCGCAGGAAACCTGGCAGGCCTTTGCCAAAGCCCACGCGGAGCTGAACACCGAACTGAATAAGCAGGCCTGGCAGGCAAGTCTGCCGCTGTTTGCCGCCGACCCAGCCAAACTCGACCGGGCCCGCTACCAGGCCTATGAGCAGTTCCTGTTTGATAACAAGCTGATCAAGAAAATCACCCCGGTAGATGACTACGCCGTAGAACTGCACTAAGCCAGATAGTCCGGCCGCCTGCAAACGGGCGGCCGGGCATTCCGTCAGTCAAACCAGGCATCTATTGGATCGTAATAGCGTGCCCAGGCTTTGGGACCTTCGGCCATTTCGGCATCGGTGAGTAAGGCATACTCTAGTTTCTCGCGCAGATCCGCCTCATCCATATCAATGCCGATGAAAACAATCTCCTGACGCGCATCGCCAATGCCGTCTTCCCAGTACTTTAAAATGTGTCGGAGGCTTTCGGCATCCTGCGGCCACTGTTCACGAGGAATGCTGGCCCACCACATGCCAGCCAGCCCCTGGCGCATTACGCCGCCGGCGTGGGACCAGGATCCGGCATGCTGAGGACGACTCGCCAGCCAGAAAAAACCTTTGGAGCGAATCACGCCTTTTAGCCCGCCGTCGGTCACCATCTGAAATCGCGCCGGGTGGAAGGGACGCCGGGCGCGAAAGACAAAATTACGAATGCCGTATTCTTCGGTTTCGGGCGTATGCTCCCCTCGCAGCTCTTTTAGCCAGCCCGGTGCCTGGGCCGCGGCGTCAAAATCAAACAGCCCGGTATTCAGAACCTGGTCGAGGCTAACCTGGCTAAACGCCGAAGTGATGATTTTTGCCCGAGGGTTAAGAGAATGCAGTACGGACACCAGGCGGCGTTTCTCTGCATCGCCGATAAGGTCGGTTTTATTGAGAATAAGAACGTCGCAAAATTCTATCTGGTCAATCAGCAGGTCAACTACGGTGCGTTCGTCCTCTTCACCCATAGACTCTCCACGAGACTGAATGCTCTCATGAGACTCATAATCCCGAAGGAAGTTAAAGCCGTCCACCACCGTCACCATCGTGTCTAGCTGGGCGATATCGGACAGGCTTTCGCCCTTGTCGTCCACAAAGGTGAATGTCTCAGCCACGGGCAGCGGTTCGGAAATACCGGTAGATTCGATGACCAGGTTATCAAAACGTCCTTCCCGAGCAAGCTGGCTAATTTCCACCAGCAAGTCTTCGCGCAGGGTGCAGCAAATGCAGCCATTGCTCATCTCCACCAGCTTTTCATCGGTGCGCGTCAGGCTTGAACCGCCCTCACGCACCAGCGCGGCGTCAATGTTCACCTCGGACATATCGTTGACGATCACCGCCACCCGCCGCCCTTCCCGGTTATTTAAAATATGATTCAGCAAAGTGGTTTTTCCGGCTCCTAAAAAACCGGACAGCACTGTTACGGGCAGTTTTTTTGGCCGATTGCTGGCCTGTGTTAACGATGACATTGCGACTCCTTACTGACTGCGCAGTTATTATTGATATGTTATAACATAACAACAATGTTTTGTGTTGTCATGCCGAAGCGAAAAAACCAAACGTAGAAATGAAAAAAGCCAGCGGATGCTGGCTTAAAGAAGGAATGAAAGGTTACTGCAGGCGGAACACGCGCACCAGGTCACGCAGCTGTTTTGCCTGGTCGTTAAGCGACGCCGCCGCCGCGACCGACTCCTCTACCAGCGCGGAGTTTTGCTGGGTGGTGGAGTCAATCATGCCAATGGCGCTGTTGATCTGGGAAATGCCGTCGGTTTGCTCCTGGCTGGCCTGCTTGATCTCCCCGAGGATGGTGTTCATTTCCTGCACGTTTTCGATCATACCGGCAATCTGCGCGTTCGCTTTTTCCACCAGCCCCATGCCTTCACGAGTCTGGGTGGTTGAGTTCTCAATCAGGCTTCTGATCTCACTCGCAGATGAAGCACTTTTTTGCGCCAGTTGGCGAACTTCCCCGGCCACCACGGCAAAACCACGGCCGTGTTCTCCGGCGCGAGCCGCTTCCACCGCCGCATTCAGCGCCAGAATGTTAGTCTGGAACGCAATGGAGTCGATAAGGTTAATGATGTCCGACATACGATTGGAGGTTTCATTAATCACGCGCATTTTGTTGGTGACCTGAGACATCATCTGGCCGTTGTTTTTCACCACCGTTGCGGCTTCGGAAGAGAGTTTGGTTGCCTCGTTGGTGTGGTCAAAGGTGTTTTTCACCGTAGAGGTAATCTGCTCCATAGAAGCAGCCGTTTCCTCTACCGAGCTGGCCTGCTCTTCCGTGCGCGCCGCAAGATCCTGGTTCCCGGCAACAATTTGCGCGGCGGCAGAAGAGATAGTCTCCGACCCCTGCTGAACCTGGTGGACAATCTCTTGCAGGCGGACTTTCATGCTCATCAGCGCCTGCAACAGTTCGCCTGTTTCGTCTTTATGGGTCACCGTGATGCTGCCCGTCAGGTCACCTTCTGCAATCGCCTCGGCAAACTCAACGGCCTGAACCAGCGGGCGGGTGATGGAACGAACGATGAACATGCCAATCAGGCTGCCCAGCGCGATACTCAGCAAGGTCAGAAGGACAGTAACCAGGCGGTTAGAGCGGTAATCTTTATCTACCTGTTGCCCCGCAGAAGTCATCTTTTGGTTCTGGATAACGATCAGTTCCTGCACCTTGTCTTTGTATTTTTCCTGAACCTGGATGGTGGTAGACATCATTTCCTGCAGCGCGGCGGCGCGATCGTTCTGTTGAACCGCCTGTAAAATACGGAAACGCGAGTCCAGATACTCTTTACGAATATCGGCCAGTTCCCGCAGCGCTTTTTGTGAAGCGGCGTCGGTGCTGGATTTGTTCAAGTCTGCCAGCAACGCTGTAATATGCGCGCTGATCTCCGCCAGGTGTTTTTCTGACTTCTGGCGAAATGCACCTGCTTCATCCAGCAGCATCAGCTGCTGCGTATTCACAAACTCCTGGAAACTCTCAATCAGATCGTTGGCTTTAACGGTTGTTGGGTAATCATTATTAACAATCGTTTGAATGCCGGTATTTGCCCGACTCAGGCTGAGCAAAGAAAGCCCTGAGCTGAAGATCATCAGCACAATAAAAATAGCAATCGTCAGCGTTAATTTGCTGCGAATTTTTACATCATGTAGTGACATTTTTTCTCCCTTGGGAAGCATATTTTTATGAATGCGCGAAATCCCCTGCGGCCGAAACAGCAGAAAATAAATAGCACAAAGGGATGGAAGCACCTCGTACAGGCTTATCGGATATATTCAGATTAACTTTATGAATTTGATCGGTTTTTTCTTATGGTCAGGCCAGATAGATAGCTGAAAGCTATTAATTGAATCGCGATTGATCGGTAATTTGCGATAGGGAACGATTTTTACTTCTATTTTTCTTGCGGGAATAGTTTCCCCAACACTATTTTTTTAAATACAGCAAGCGCGCGGCAAATATAAATTCACCACGCGCCGATTTATTTAATTATTTAATAATTTATTAACAACTCTGAATTACCCTGATCAGCGCGGGGAAATATCAGATTTGATAATCGATGGCGGGTTCTTCCGGCTCCAGCGCCAGGCGCTTAATCTCTTCGACCGACAGCTCAGGGTTGCACAGCTCAATAAAGCGCCAGACATAGTTCCGCTGCAGTTGCCCACGGCGGATCCCGAGCCAGACGGTATTCGCGTCAAATAAGTGGCGCGTGTCCAGCCGCACCAGGCTCCCCTCTTCGCCGCTGGCCTGGTCGGCCACCAGCCCAATGCCCAGGCCGAGTTCAACGTAGGTTTTTACGACGTCAGAATCCTGCGCACTGAGTACCACATCCGCAGTTAAACCGCGCCGGGCAAATGCTTCATCGATACGGGAACGCCCGGTAATGCCCTGCCGGTAGGTGATCAGCGGCCAGCGGCTAATATCGTCCAGCGTTAGCGGGCTGGTATGAATTAACGGATGCCCCTGTAGAACCAACAGGCTGTGATACCAGCGGAACCAGGGATAAGCCACCACCAGAGGATCGGTACTCAGGCGTTCGCTGGCGATGCCGATATCGGCAGCTCCGCTGTGCAACAGCGATTCAATTTCCTGCGGCGTGCCCTGAATCAGTTCGAGCCGAACTTCTGGAAATAAGGCGCGGAAAGCTTTGATCACGACCGGCAGGCTGTAACGAGCCTGCGTGTGGGTGGTGGCTATTGTTAGCACACCGCTGGTGTCGTTGGTGAAAAGATCGGCCAGGCGACGCACGTTGCTGGCTTCATTGAGAATGCGTTCGGCAATCACTAACAGGGCTTTACCCGGTTCGGTCATACCTAATAACCGTTTGCCGCGGCGAATGAATATTTCAATCCCCAGCTCTTCTTCCAGCTCGCGAATATGGCGGCTGACGCCAGACTGAGAGGTGAAAAGCATATTGGCGACTTCGGTGAGATTGTAGTCCCGCCGCGCCGCCTCGCGGATTATTTTAAGTTGCTGGAAATTCACATCGCCCCCGGGATCATGACTGTTCTTTACACCATTGTTAAAGTCACAGCCCCGGCGGGACAAATAATAAAAACCAGCAACCTATTCCATTTAGTAATAAGCGGACTTAGCCCACCAGCATCAGTTCGCGATTTTCCAAAGCAGGACGGGTTACCAAAGACATAAGAATTTCTTTTACCGCCTGGGCCTGAGGCGACAGCGGTAAACGCGCGGACAGGTTCAGCGACAGAGGTAAATTTAACGACGGGCTGGTAATGCGAGCCATCCAGCCACCGGCTGAATCGGCAAGTGAACGAGCGGCGGATTCCGGCAACACGGTCACGCCCATACCGCTGGCAATGGCCGCAGTTAAGGTCGAAATAGACTCGATCTCACCGATAATTTTTGCCGTCAGGCGACGCAGGGAAAATGCTTCGTCCACGCGCTTGCGCACTGCGCTGTAGTCGCGTGGCAGGAAAAGATTCATGGCGGCAACGTCCGACAAATCAACACTGTTGCCCGGGCAGTCGCGGGTGCCCACAAGGAATAAATCCTCTTTCAGCAGCGGCTGGCTGGTCAGCCCCGCCGTAGGCGTGCGGTCATACAGCACGGCCATATCAAGCTGCCCGCTGAGCAGTTTGTCATTCAGCTGTGAACCACTATTTTCATGCAGATACACTTGCACATCCGGCAGCTCGGCGCGCACGGCCTGCAGCAGCGGCATGGTGATAGAGGACGCAGCCATACCCGGCGCAAGACCAATGGAAACAAGGCCTTGCATAGTCTGGCCAACGTTATTCACCGCCAGCTGAGCCTGCTCACACTGGCGCAGAATCGTCCGCGCGTGAGCATATAAAATTTTCCCGGCTTCCGTTGGCGTGACGCCGCGCTTAGTGCGGATCAACAGCTGCTGATCCAACTCCCCTTCCAGAGTGGCAACCTGCTGGCTTAGCGCCGGCTGTGCGATGTGCAGTACTTCTGCCGCCTGTGTCAGGCTGCCAATATCAACAATTTTTACGAAGTACTTCAGTCGTCTTAAATTCATTTTGCCCCCTATTACGGAATGCCAGCGCCAGTGATGGCAGTGATGTCGTAAAGGGTTTTGCAATATGCTTGCCACATTTCTCGTTTACGGCGCAAACGCGTTAACAGGCTGGATAATAAGAGAAACTGATAAAGAACTCGCGGGGATTAACGAAACAGGAGGCTTGCTCATGCCCCATAAGAGGTACAAATGCACCATTGCGGTGCATTTCAGCAAAAAACAGCGTGCCGGTGATAAGCCGACACGATGATTCACACGCCGGCCCACCACAGGCGCATTTTCATTCCCCAGTAGCTCGTCCAACCGCTGGTGGTGGACACCACCTTGCCTTTTTCGACGATAACAAACGTAGGCGTGACGCCAATCTGCCAACTGCGGGAGATTGCGCCGTCGGCGTCGTTGATCACCGGGAAACTCACACCTTTACGCGCCAGCCAGCGGGAAACCTCACTGTCATTCCCAGAGCGAAGCGCAATGGTTATCACGTTCTGCCCTTCGGCCTGCAGCTTCGCAACGTCCGGCGTGGTGAAACGACAGACAGCACACCAGCTGGCCCAGAAATAAACCAGCAGCGGGCGCTCCGCGCTCAGCGCGCCGAGCGTGACATCCTGCCCGTCCAGCGTGTACAACGGCGTGGCATCAAAGGACGCTGGTGACTGGGGTGCACGCCACCAGTCCATCACCAGCATCACGCCCGCCAGCAAAACCAACAGAATTAATCCTTCCCGCAGCCAGCGCCGCAGTTTACTTGCCATGAGCGGCCGCCAGTTTTTCTTTTACCACCTCTTCCAGCGTTTCCCACGGTACCGCACCGGGGATCATTTCATCGCCAATAATGGTGGCTGGCGTGCCCTGCACGCCCACGATGCGCGCTAGCTGAAGGTTGGTGCTTAAGGTTTCCATGCTTTTTTCGTCCGGGGTTACCGGCGTTGTCCCACTCTTTTCAACCGCAGTCGCAATGCTCGCCGCATCGTGATAGCCCTTTTTCTGCATCAGTTTTTCATGCAGCGCCAGGAACTGATCCGGATGCTGACGCCAGGTGGTCAACACCGTACGTGCAGACAACACGGAGCTTTCGCCTTTAAACGGCAGAGGTTTCACGATCACCGCCACATCCGGGTATTTCTGCACAATTTTTTCAAGCATCGGATCGAGCTGTTTGCAGTACGGACAGTTGTAATCGGTGAAGTTCACCAGGGTTAATACCGGCTTTTTGGCGCCGAAGCGCGGGCTGGCCGGATCGTTAAACAGCGCCTGCTCAATCAACACTTCCAGCTGCTTTTGCTGCTCGGCGGAAAACGGAGCGGGCTCTTCTTTTGCTGCCAGCGCCAGGCCGGAGAACAGCGAGAGGATCAGAATAAAGACGTATTTCATGGTGTTGCTCCTTTGGCTTCATCCAGGGTTGTCAGCACCGAATCGCGTGACAGTAACGTAGGCAGCACTTTGCCTTCCGGCAGGCCTGGGCCATAAATTTGGTTGAACGGCACGGCGACCTGGCCACGGCTTCTCAAAAAGTCAGTGATTTGCTGGGACGGCAGCGTCCAGTCGCCGCGCAGGGCAACCACGTCCGGCGCCTGCAGCGCAGCCTGCACATCCTCTTTATTGAGCACGTTGTATTTGTTGGCTTTGCAGGTAATGCACCAGTCGGCGGTGACATCGATAAAAACGCGTTTATGCTGCGCCAGTGCGTCCTGAATCGCCTGCTCGCTGAGCGGCTGCCAGGCGATGTTTTCCTGCGCCGGCTTGCTGCCCGAAACGCCGAAATGCACCAGCAACAGACTTGCCAGCCAGATAGCCGAACCTAACATCAGCAGGCCCAGCACGCGGCGAAGCCAGGTCATCCACTTACCCGGACGAGGCAAACGCATGGCCAGACCGGGACGAAGCGCGATCAGCAGCCACGGCAGGCTCATCCCCAGTCCTAATGCCAGGAACAGCCCCCACAGCACCGGATAAGAGGCCGTGAGCGCAACTGCCACCGCAGTCCCGAGGAAAGGCGCGCTGCACGGCGTCGCCAGCAGCGTGGCAAACGCACCCTGCCAGAAATGCCCGGCCATACCGTTGCCACCCTGCGTTGCCAGCCGGGTATTCATATTGGAAGAGAGCCTGAATTCAAACAGGCCAAACAGGTTCGCACTGAAAGCCAGCATCACCAGCGCCATAAAGCCGATAAACCAAGGGTTCTGGAACTGAATGCCCCAGCCCAGCGCCTGGTTAGTCAGCCGCAGGATGGTCATCAGCAGCGCCAGCACCATAAAGGAAGCGATGATCCCCGCGACCGAGGCTAAAAACTGGCGCCGCACCAGGCCCCGGTCTTTCTGCTGCACCAGCAGAATCGAGCCAAGCTTCATCCCCAGTACCGGCAGTACGCACGGCATCAGATTAAGGATCAGGCCCCCCACCAGCGCCATCAGCACCACCTGCCAAAGCGGGAAGGCATCATTTCCCCCTGCCGCTGCAGGAGCTGAGCCAATGGTGAGCGTGTTTTGCTGAGCAATGCCGTTGTCGGCCAAAACCAGGGTAACCGATTTCCCACGCAGATCCGGGGCGCCCTCACCCCAGCTGTCGCTGACCGGCACCGTGGCCTGCAGCGAGTCGCCATCAATGCGGAACGTTGGCTTGCCAAGATCGGCCTCTTCCGGCGGATCCAGATAAAGGCCCGGATTTATCCAGCCTCCGGCACGCACGGCGTCGATAACCAGGCTTCCCTGGCGATAGCCCGCCTTGAGTGAATCCGTCAGTCCGCTGACAACCGGCACCTGGCCCATCGCCTGAGCAAAATCATGGGCAAACTGAGCATCTGCCGCGGAAGGCGTGACGCTAAAGGAATAATCGGTCAGCAGGCAGACGTTACTGCAGGTAGAAAGTGTCAGCACGCCACGGACAGTTTCCGGCATCTGGCCGTGAAACACCATTGGAATGGTAACCCGGTCGTGATAGCCCTGGGTGGTGATCCCGGCGACGTCAAAACGCGCTGGCGTGGGCCAGAACCACTCCACTTTCGGCATGTTTCCCTGCCAGGTAATGGCCGGCGCAACGCCGCCTTCCCCAGGGGAGCGCCAGTAGGTTTTCCACCCTTTTTCTAGCTTCACGTCCAGTAAAAGACGCGTTTCGTTATTGCCCGAGGTGTCCGCGCGCAGCCTGACGCTGGCGTGATCGTTATCCGGCGATTGCAGCCAGCCAGACTCTGCCGCCCAGGACACGGGCAGCCATAGCATGAGCAGGCACAGCAGCGCCTGCCTGAAGCGAATAAACATGTTTTTTCTCCGTAAATGATTAACTAACTGTAGGTAACAGCCGGTCTGTCATTCACGGAACACGCAGAAGCGTAGATGCACCCTTAGGGTGGGCGGTGAAGTGGCTCTTGGGGGTGAGAACGGCATTCGCGTGGAACGCACGGGGGCCAGCAGTGAAAGTAGCAGGCAAAGGGCAAACAACGCCCCGTCAAACAAGACTGGTGGCACGCTCAATAATGATTTGGCGCTAAGTTCGCACGGCGTGACCGGTGAGTCACCGTCGGCCTGCGGGTTCTCGGCCTGAGCAGCAACGGCGCCGGCTACGGTTTCCATCTGCAACGCGTGCAGGCCCGCCATGCGCTGTGCGGTACACACCAGTACCACAACACATGCCAGGCAAAGAAACCAAATCCCTATTCGCCGCTGTTTTATCATCAGGTCCTCACTGTTTAACCCGGCTTATCTTAGCGGCTGGCGAAAGATTGGCAATCTTTGTGCTGTAAAGTTATGTCTGAGCATGATTTCTGGTGAAGTTTGCTTGTTTTATCGGCAAACGATACAAAAGGTGCCTGGGAGGCTTTGACAAGCCCGTGTGGCCTCGCTAATATGCGCCTC
>NZ_BCTL01000051.1 GCF_001571265.1 Cedecea neteri NBRC 105707 = ATCC 33855
GGGCGCCGGGGCTGTTCGGGGGATGGCGTGATCCCCCGGACACGTTCACCGGCGCAGTGACTGCATATGAATCTGTACTGGAAGTGAACGGAACCTTAAGCCGATCCTTCATAGAAGGCATTTATAACTACAGCATAACCAGCCAGAACACGCTTAAAACGTATAACTCATCCCCACCGTTAACTCCCGCAGGTTATTCTTATTCACCATTGGGCTGTCGCTGATAGCACTCGGATAAAAGCGCTGCGTGAACTGTGCCCAGGTGTTCCAGAGCGGCGTCCAGGCATAATTCATCGCCAGCTGCGCATAAGGCACAATGCTGCCTTGCGGGCGCCATGTCGTCAGACCCGTTTTTGCCGACTCTTTCTCAGAGATGCCGTAGTAGTAACGCGTATTTTGCGCGTTAGAAAAGTCCATGCCGGCTTCCGGCACCAGCGTGAAGTCTCCCCACTGCGCCATTGCAATATAGGCTGAATTGGCGACCACGCCGTTGCTGACGCCCAGCGTGTCACCCGCAATCGTGGCGCTAAATGCCCCCACCGGCGTGGTGTACTGCATCGTCATGCCGCCCATCATCGTGCTGTTACGGTTGCTCAAACCTCGCAGCGCGGGCGTTTGCCCGGTATCGGCACGATACAGCGTGTCGTAGTAATAGACCTTAGCGCGCAGCAGCAGCGTATCGGTATTGATGAAGTTATAGCCCGCCTCGGTACCGTCGAGATACCAGGTTTTGCCGTCGTAGCCGACGTAGGGCAGCGCCCAGCGAAGCTGGTGCCGGGTTTGATAAGGGGTTTGATACAGGCCACCCTGCGCGCCGAGCGACCAGTTGGCCGCCGGGCAGGCAGTAGCAATCAGCAACGGACTGAGCAGAAATGCCCCGGTTATCTTTCTCATTTCTTCACTCCAGGGCAACGAATTTACTGCCTCAGCTTAGCCTTTAATTTTAGGATCCAACGCGTCCCGCAGCCCATCCCCCAACAAGTTGAACGCCAGCACGGTCAAAAAGATGGCAAGACTCGGGAAAATAGCCACGTGCGGGGCAATCACCATATCCGCCCTCGCCTCGTTCAGCATAGCGCCCCATTCCGGCGTAGGAGGTTGAGCGCCCAGGCCAAGAAACGACAGGCTCGCGGCGGAGATAATCGAGGTCCCGATGCGCATGGTGAAATACACCACAATCGACGAAACGGTGCCCGGCAGAATATGCCGGAAGATGATAGTCGCATCCGGGGCACCAATGCTACGAGCAGACTCAATAAAAGTTTGCTGTTTCAGCACCAGCGTGTTGCCGCGCACCAGACGGGCAAAGGCGGGAATACTGAAAATCGCCACCGCAATAATCACGTTGGTCATGCCGCTGCCCATCACCGCCACCACCGCTATCGCCAGCAGAATGCCGGGGAAGGCAAACAGAACATCGCAAATGCGCATGATAATGCGATCCCACCAGCCTTCGTAATAGCCCGCCAGCAGGCCAAAGAAGGTACCGATCAGCGCACCGATAAGCACTGAAAAGACCCCGGCGGCCAGCGAGATTTGCGCCCCAACCAGCACACGGCTAAAAATATCGCGCCCCAGTGAGTCCACGCCAAACCAGTGCAGCATCGATGGACCATCGTTCAGCCTGTCGTAATCGAAGTAGTTTTCCGCATCAAAAGGGGCAATCCACGGCGCAATTAACGCAATCACTATCAACAAAAGCACAAACAGCCCGGCGGTCATCGCCACGGGCTGCTGGCGAAAACGCCGCAGAAATTCACTCCACGGGGTCCGAATTTGCCCGGCACGTACCACGGGCATTGCGTTGACTATGGCCTGGCGTCGCCAGTTTAAAAGTCGCATCCTTATTTGTACCTGATGGCCGGGTTAATGGCGGCATACAGCAGATCCACCACTAAGTTGATCACAATAAACTCCAGCGAAAACAGCAGAACCTCAGCCTGAATAACCGGGTAATCACGCATCTCCACCGAATCCACCAGCAGGCGCCCTAGTCCCGGCCAGTTAAACACTTTTTCCACCACAATTGAGCCACCGAGCAGGAAGCCGAACTGCAGTCCCATCATGGTGATCACCGGGATCATGGCGTTACGCAGGCCGTGTTTTACCACGATCAGCGTTTCGCTCACGCCTTTTGCCCGGGCGGTACGCATGTAATCTTCGTGCAGCACATCCACGAACGATGCGCGGGTGAATCTCGCCATCACCGCAGCCACCGCCGCACCAAGGGTAATAGACGGCAAAATGTAGTGCTGCCAGCTGTCCGCCCCCACCGTGGGCAGCCAGCCTAACTCAACCGAGAAGACCTGCATCAGCAGCATCCCCAGCGCGAAGGCCGGGAATGAAATACCGGACACGGCGATCGTCATGCTCAGGCGATCCGGCCAGCGGTTGCGCCAGACGGCGGCCACTATGCCGGTAGCCAGGCCAAACAGCGTCGCCCATGCCATGCTGGTTAGCGTCAGCCACAGCGTGGGCATAAAGCGGCTGGCAATCTCTTCAGACACAGGACGGCGTGAAACCAGCGAGGTACCAAAGTCACCCTGCACAACGTGAGTGATGTAATGCAGGAACTGCCGCCACAGCGGCTGATCCAGCCCCAGCTGTTTGCGAACAAGTTCGATGACGGTGGCATCAGCTTCCGGCCCGGCAATCAGCCGCGCCGGGTCGCCGGGCAGCAGGTGCACAAACAGGAACACCAGCACCGCGACGATGAACAGCGTCGGGATCAGGCCAAAGAGGCGTTTGAGGAAATAGTTAAACATTGCAGCCCCTCACCCTAACCCTCTCCCCAAAGGGGAGAGGGAATAAAAGAACAGGGCATAGAGCCCCTCCCCCCAGAGAGGAGAGGGCCGGGGTGAGGGTCATTATCACGCTACTTCAGATCCGCATTATCAAAACTAAACCCGGTATCCGGCATCACGTAGAATCCGGTGAGATTTTTACTGTGGGCAGAAACCAGTTTTTCTACCACCAGCGGCACCCACGGTGACTCTTTCCAGATAATGTCCTGTGCGTCTTTATACAGTTTCGCTTTCTCTTCAGGCTTGGTGGTTTTCAGCGCATCGGTCAGGTCTTTGTCCACCTGAGGATTACTGTAAAACGCAGTGTTAAACAGCGTTGGTGGCCAGTTCTGGGAAGCAAACAGCGGCGACAGCGCCCAGTCAGCCTCGCCGGTAGATGCTGACCAGCCGGTGTAGAACATTCTCACGCCGCTCTCTTTCTGCCCTTTCGCTTCTACCTCGGCCGCCCGCTGCCCGGCGTCCATCGCCGTCACTTTTACCTTGATGCCAACCTGCGCCAGCTGCTGCTGGGTAAACTGCAGCACTTTCTGCGCGGTGCTGTGGTTGTGGGACGACCAGAGCGTGGTTTCAAAGCCGTTCGGGAAGCCCGCTTCTTTCAGCAACGCTTTGGCTTTGGCCGGATCGTAAGGCCAGGGTTTGAATTTCTCGGCATAGGCAAGCGACGGCGGCACCACGCCTTCTGCCGGCGTAGCGAAGCCGGAGAACGCCACTTTCACCAGCGCCTGGCGGTTAATCGCATAGTTGATGGCTTCGCGGACTTTCGGGTTATCAAACGGTTTCTGGGTGACGTTCATGCTGATGTAGCGCTGCATGATGGACGGCGAAGCGACCAGCTCAAGCTTGCTGTTTTTCTCCAGCACGCCCGCCTGCTCGTAAGGGATTGGGAACGCGAACTGTGCTTCACCAGTTTGCAGCATCGCCGCGCGGGTGTTGTTATCCACAACCGGGCGCCAGGTAATGCTGTCCAGCTTCGGCAGGCCCTGCTGCCAGTAACCGGCAAATTTCTTCACCTTCACAAAATCGGTCTGGTTCCAGGTATCCAGCTGGTACGGGCCGGTCCCCACCGGATGGAAGCTGATATCTTTGCCGTATTTTTGCAGCGCCGCCGGAGAGATCATCGCCGTCGCCGGGTGGGCCAGAATATTGATAAACGCCGAGAATGGCTCTTTTAAGGTGATTTTCACCGTGGAAGGATCGACCACCTCCGTTTTGGCAATGGTTTTATACAGGTTGTAGCGCTTGAGGTGATTATCCGGGTTGCTGGCGCGATCGAGGTTCGCTTTTACCGCATCGGCATTAAAGTCAGTGCCGTCCTGGAACTTCACGCCCGTGCGCAGCTTAATGGTGTACACCAGGCCATCGTCAGACACTTTGTAGCTTTCTGCCAGCACGTTTTGCAGCTTCATGTCTTTATCGAGCCCGAACAGCCCCTGATAGAACGATTTGGCTACGGCCTGGGACAGCGTGTCATTCGCGTCGTAAGGATCGAGCGTGGTGAAGTTTGAGGCCACCGCTACCACGACATCTTTAGCAGCGAAAGCGGGCGTGGCGAGAACGGCGGAGGCAAGTCCCGCCGCCAGCAGCCATTTTTGCGTTGTGTTAGCTGTCATTATTGTTTTCCTTTATAGGCGATTTTCACTGCTGCCGATGGGGTGACGGGCGACAAAATGCCCCGGCCCCACCGCAACCAGCGGTGCTACGTGCGGCTCATCCCCCAGGCTGCGCGTGGCGCTGGGGATCTCATCAGACACTAAAACAGGCTTGCGACCCTTGCGGGTTGGATCAGCGACCGGTACCGCCGCCATGAGTTTGCGGGTGTACGGATGCTGAGGGTTTTCAAACACGGCGCGGCGCGGGCCAATTTCCACTATCTGGCCCAAATACATCACCGCCACGCGATGGCTGATACGTTCCACCACGGCCATGTCGTGGGAAATAAACAGGAAAGCGATGCCAAACTCGCGCTGCAGGTCGAGCAGCAGGTTAACGATTTGCGCCCGGATCGACACATCCAGCGCCGAAACGGACTCGTCGGCAATCACCACCTTCGGGTTCAGCGCCAGCGCGCGGGCAATACAAACCCTCTGCCGCTGGCCGCCGGAGAACTCATGCGGGTAACGCCAGGCGTGTTCAGGCTGTAAACCCACTCGCTCAAGCAGCCAGGCCACGCGCTCTTGAGCCTGCTCTTTAGGCATCGCCTGGTGCACCAACAGCGGCTCCATAATGGAGTAGCCGACGGTCTGACGCGGATCCAACGAAGCATACGGATCCTGGAAAATAAACTGAATGTCTTTGCGGACGTGCTGCAGCTCGCCGTTAGGCAAGTTATCAATACGCTGGCCGTTAAAGGTGATAGTGCCGCCCTGGGTTTCCACCAGCCGCAGCAGCGAGCGCCCGGTGGTCGATTTACCACAGCCGGACTCCCCCACCAGCGCCAGGGTTTCGCCGGGCAGTAAATCAAAACTCACCTTTTCAACAGCATGTACCTGCCGCGTCACCCGGTTGAATATTCCGCTGCGCAGCGGGAACCGGGTCACCAGATCACGAACCTCCAGCACCGGCTTCGCGCCGTGGGGAATCGTGTCCTGCTCGGTTTCAGGCTCTTGCTGATTCGGCTGCCCCGGCACGATAAGCGGAAACTTACGCGGCAAATCGCTGCCGTTCATGGCACCCAGACGCGGCACGGCGGCCAATAACGCCTGCGTGTAAGCGTGCTGTGGGTTTTGAAATATTTGCTCCACGGTGCCGGTTTCCACCGCTTCGCCCCGATACATAACCAGCACCCGGTCGGCGATATCGGCCACCACGCCCATATCGTGAGTGATAAAAATCACCCCCATCTGCATTTCATCCTGCAGAACGCGAATAAGCTGCAGGATTTGCGCCTGAATCGTCACGTCGAGGGCGGTCGTCGGCTCATCGGCGATCAGCACCGCCGGGCGACAAGAGAGCGCCATGGCAATCATCACTCGCTGACGCATGCCGCCGGAAAGCTGGTGCGGGTAGCGGTTCAGGATGGCCTGAGCTTCAGGAATACGCACGCGTTCCAGCATGCGCTTCGCTTCCACCAGCGCCGCCCGGCCATCCAGCTTTTGATGTAAACGGATAGATTCAGCGATTTGTTCGCCCACGGTAAACACCGGATTGAGCGAGGTCATCGGCTCCTGAAAAATCATTGCCACATCCGCCCCACGCACGCGACGCATCTGGGCGTTGCTCAGTTCGGACAGGTTCAGCACCTCTTTATTACGCCGACGCAGCAGCAGCTTGTCGCAGCTCACCTGCCCGCCGCTTCGTTCCAGCAGACGCATCAGCGCCATTGCAGTCACCGACTTACCGGAACCCGACTCGCCCACGATAGCCAGCGTTTCTCCCCGGTTAAGGGTCAGCGACAAGTGACGCACCGCTTCGGTGACCTGCTGCTGTTGGTGAAAGCGAATATTGAGGTCGCTAACGGCAAGCACCTGCTCGTCCGATAGCTCATGACTGTGCGGCATTAACTCTCCTGGTCACGATAAATTCCTACATTCGGGGCATCGCCGACAAAGCCAAAGCCACGGTACATCCCTTCGCTGTTAAACGGCAGCGCGACGTTACCCTGATTATCAATGGCAATCATGCCGCCGCTGCCGCCCAGCGCGGGCAGTTTCTCCAGCACCACGCGGTCGACTGCCTGCTGCAGGCTTAGTCCGGCGTACTCCATTAATGCTGCAATGTCGTAGGCCGCTAGCGTACGAATAAAGACTTCACCAGTGCCGGTGCAGGACACCGCCACGTTAGCGTTGTTGGCATAGCAGCCCGCGCCGACGAGGGGTGAATCCCCTACCCGGCCCGGCAGTTTATTGGTCATCCCACCGGTGGAGGTTGCCGCCGCCAGATTACCGAATTTATCCAGCGCCACTGCGCCAACTGTGCCAAATTTTTTATCGACATCAATCGGCTCAGTCCCGTCATGATCCAACAGCGTTTGCTGGCTTTCACGGGCGCGCAGCAGTTGCTGATAGCGTTCTTCGGTTGAAAAAAGCGTGGCTTCTACCGGCTCAAGCCCATGCTGCACGGCGAAACGGTCCGCCCCTTCGCCAATCATCAGCACGTGCGGGCTGTTTTCCAACACCAGCCTTGCGGCCAGGATCGGGTTGCGGATATGGCTCACCCCCGCCACCGCCCCGGCATCCAGGCTGTTGCCGTCCATCACGCAGGCGTCAAGCTCATGTTTGCCTTCACTAGTGAACACCGAACCAATCCCGGCGTTAAACAGCGGGCATTCCTCCAGCAGGCGAACCGCCTCTGTCACCGCGTCCAGCGCGCTGCCTCCGCGTTCAAGGATCTGCTGCCCGGCTTCAACAATGCCGGAGAGCGCGCTGATAAACTCCTGCTCTTTTTCCGGCGTCAGGTGGGCGCGGGTCAGGGCTCCGGCCCCGCCATGAATAGCAATAACGGCTTTGGTCATTCGGCATTGCCTGTAGAAAGTGATATCCGGCAGCGTTTTTTCTATAAATATCAGAATCGTTGCCAAACATTGATACGATTTTTGAATATAGAAAGACGTAAAAGTGTTGTAAAGAAAATTGACTTTACTCTGTGAGGCTTACGCCGCCCCGGCGGGAAGAAGAAAAAGCGGCCTATAAAATCAAAGCCGCTATTTCTTTGGTAATAACAAAATCTTAGAACTTCGCGCTGATGCCCACGTTGTAGCTGGTCTGGTTCCCGTCGCTTAAGCCTGCGGTTTGTGCAACCGCCGCGAATGCGGACACGGTATTTGAAAGCGGCATATCGGCCCCGACGGCAATATCGGCCCAGTTTTTATCCAGCTGTTCACCGCTGCGGCTGAAGGTCAGCGCCGTGGATTTTAGGCCGCCGTTCGCACGGTAGCTGTCATCGCCAAACTGATGGCGATAGCTGGCCTGCGCCCAGGGATTAATGACGCCCAGCTTCGTGTCCACGCGCCAGCCCGCGCTGCCAATTTGCGAATGGCCGTTCTGGTCGCCAAAGCGCATAGCCGTGCTGCTGCTGCCGTTTTCGCTGTAACCGTTTACGTGGCTGTAATCCCAGGCGTATTGCAGCACGGGCCCCGTGGTCAGCCAGTTCGTGACGGGGATATCGAAGCCAGCCGTCAATCTCGCGCCGTACAGCCTGCCGTCGGTGTCGCCTTTTTCCGTGCGGGTAAGCTGCCCGAGCGTGATATCACGCTGAATGTTGGTGAAGTCGGCCGAGAGATAATGCACGTCCCCGTTCAGCCAGGCCTGGCCCGCGCGAAGCTGGCCAAAGAGCGCGGCCTGGAAACCTCGGGTGTCATAGCGGTAGTTATCATCCGGGCGCTGATTGTCCAGCGAACCGGCAATCAGCCCGCCCAGCACCACGTTTTCATTCCACTGATAGTCGAGGCCCACGGTCAGGTTATTGGTGTTTCCTTTGCCGTCTCCGGTTTCGCTACTGCCGCTGTACCGCTGATACCCGCCGCTGTAGCCACCAAACACGCCCAGTGAACCTGCGGCGTTATTTCCCTGCCGCAGTTGCTGATAGCGGCTATCAAGAGTGGCCCGGCTGCCGCGCACCATCGCCTGTGTGCCCTGGTTCAGGCGAGTGACCTGCACGGGCGCGACGATAATCGACTCAATGTACTGAGCAATGATGCTGTGAACCTGCGGGCTTGGGTGGAAATGATCGGCAAACAGGTAATCCTGAGCTGCGTTAAATCCAGGGGTGGAGCTGGTGCAGTCGGTGGCCGCCACGCCCGGTGGGCAGGCCATTCCGGCGGTGTTTGTCAGGCCAAATGCCTGCGGATTAGCCAGAATCTCCTGGAAAACGCCGTTGATATCCGCCCGGGCAATGTTGCCGCCGTGCTGCAGCAAAGCCTGATCCTCGGCGCTGTTATAGAACGTGGTGAGCAAAGAAGCCTGCTGCACGGCTTGATCGTAGGCAGCAATAAGCTGGGCAGCCACGCCCTGCTGTATGAGTGGATTCGTACTGACGACCGCTGCCGCCGCCTGTAAAGCCTGATGAATTGCCTGCTGGCGGCTCGCCAGGTCAGGCGTTTGCGCCGCATCCAGAGAAGCATAGGCAGCCTGTATCGCTGGCGTGGCCGCCGCACCAAGCCCGGCACTCAGTACCAGTTCCATCAGCGTTGGTGTGGCGCCGATATTCGGGACGTTCGGCACCACCACCAGCCCGGCGCCCGCATCAAGCAAAGCCCCCACCTGCGCGGCAGCGTTAGCCGCGCTGTTAGCCGCTATCCCCTGCGCTAGCGCAGGCTGAGTGGCCGCGGCGGCAAGATCGTTACCGCCTATCCAGTGAATGTATAAGCCGTTGCCGTCCGCCCGGCCGCCGGTCTGGCTTAGATAGCGCTGAACCTGGCTTTGGGTGTTATCGGCCGGATTAAGCGCGGGCACAGCGGTGCCCCCGCCTGCGGCATAGTTGCTGCCGCCCTCGCGGGAAGGCGTTAACGTCAGACCATAATGGTCGGCCAGCTGTTCGTCGTAGAGTTTGTTCTGGCTGCTGTTCCAGGTCCAGCGTCCGTTATTACCGGTATCGCTGAGGCTGTCGCCAAAAACGGTGAGGGAATCAAAGGCGAATGCGGATGAGGTGAAGCCCACAGCGGCGGCCAGCATACTGAATTTGAATGCTTTTTGTTTGCTTATCATCAGTTCTTCCTTGCAAAGTTTTTTATTAGCCACAATGACTATAGCCAATGGCGGTTTACGCGCAGACCGAGCGTAAAGAAGAAACGTGACAACGTGATGTAACGCATATCTGGCCGCTGATGGCAGGGTTTTGCTGATCCCAGACATGCCGCCCGGCGGCGTTTTCTGCCATACTAAGCCCTTATTTTGTCCCTGCTCCTGGAGCCACGAATGGAATTTACCGCCGGGCTGATCCCGCTTGAAACCGCGCTTGAACAGATGCTATCCCGTATTCACCCGCTGTCCGAAACGGAAACCGTGCCGCTGCTGCAGGCCACGGGCCGCATCACCGCCTCCCCCGTTACCTCCCCGCTTGATGTCCCTGGCTTCGACAACTCAGCGATGGACGGGTATGCGCTACGGCTGGCGGATCTCAAGGCCGGTGGCGCGCTGCCTGTCGCAGGTAAAGCGTTTGCCGGGCAGCCGTTCAGCGGCGAATGGCCCGCGGGCACCTGCGTGCGCATTATGACCGGCGCGCCGATCCCTATCGGAACCGAAGCCGTAGTGATGCAGGAAGAGACGGAAGTGACCGAAAGCGGCGTGCGTTTTAACGCCGTCGTGAAGAACGGGCAGAACATTCGCCGCCGTGGCGAGGATATTCATCAGGGCGCCAGCGTGCTGGCCGCAGGCGTGAAGTTGACCGCCGCTGAACTACCGCTGATTGCCTCTCTCGGCATCCCGGAAGTGGAGGTCTATCGCAAAGTGCGTGCAGCGGTGTTTTCCACCGGCGACGAACTCCAGCTTCCGGGCCAGCCGCTGGCCGAGGGCCAAATCTACGATACCAACCGCCTGGCGGTGCACATCATGCTGGAACAACTGGGTTGTGAAGTTATCAACCTCGGCATCGTTCGCGATGACCAGGCTGCCCTTCGCGCGGTGTTTAGCGAAGCGGACAGCCGCGCAGACGTCGTCGTCAGCAGCGGCGGCGTTTCGGTGGGCGAAGCAGATTACACCAAGCAAATTCTCGAAGAGCTGGGCGAAGTCGGCTTCTGGAAGCTGGCGATTAAGCCGGGCAAACCGTTTGCCTTTGGGCGCCTGAAAAACAGCTGGTTCTGCGGCCTACCGGGTAACCCGGTTTCCGCGGCCCTGACGTTCTACCAGCTCGTGCAGCCGCTGCTGGCTAAGCTGAGTGGGCAACTCGGTAGCCCACTGCCGCCTCGCATGCGCGTACGCACCGTCGGCAAGCTGAAGAAATCCCCTGGCCGCCTCGACTTCCAGCGCGGCATTCTGCGCCGTAATGAGCAGGGTGACCTTGAAGTGTTAAGCACCGGGCACCAGGGCTCTCATATTTTCAGCTCCTTCAGCCAGGCCAACTGCTTTGTGGTGCTGGAGCGTGAGCGCGGCAACGTAGAGGCCGGAGAATGGGTTGAGGTCGAGCCGTTTAACCCGCTGTTCGGAGGCTGAGATGGTTGAGCTTAGCGACGAGGAAATGCTGCGCTATAACCGCCAGATTGTGCTGCGCGGCTTTGACTTTGACGGCCAGGAAAAGCTAAAGGCCTCGCGGGTCCTCATCATCGGGCTGGGTGGGCTGGGCTGCGCGGCTGCGCAGTATCTGGCGGCGGCGGGCGTGGGGCATCTTACGCTGCTCGATTTCGATACTGTTTCGCTCTCCAACCTTCAGCGCCAGACGCTGCACAGCGATGCGACCATTGGTCAACCTAAGGTTGATTCTGCAAGGGATGCACTGGCCGCGATCAATCCGCACATCCGGCTGGAGGCGATCAATGCCCTGCTTGAAGAGCCGCAGCTTGATGAGCTGGTCGCTAAGCACGACGTCGTGCTGGACTGTACCGATAACGTGACCATCCGTAATCAGCTTAACCGCTGCTGCCATCGGCATAGGACGCCGCTGGTGTCCGGGGCGGCGATCCGCATGGAAGGCCAGATAAGCGTGTTCACGTATCAGGAAAATGAGCCCTGCTACCGCTGCCTGAGCCGTCTGTTTGGCGAAAGTACGCTGAGCTGCGTGGAGGCGGGCGTTATGGCGCCGCTGGTCGGAATTATCGGTTCACTCGAGGCGATGGAAGCCATCAAGCTGCTGGCAAACTACGGCTCGCCGGCGCGAGGAAAAATCGTGCTTTACGATGCAATGACCTGCCAGTTCAGGGAGATGAAGCTGGCGCGTAATCCGCAGTGTGAAGTGTGCGGATAGAAACCAACATCCATGGAAGTTGTTGAGACACGCCGGATGGTGAACATTACCCCTCCATTGATGGTCCTTTTATTTCCAAAGAATGATGGCGCATGGTTTAGTATCAGCCATGCGCCTTTGGTACTGCACAAAGGAGAAAATCCATGCAAAGTTCTATCGCGGTAACTAACCGCGCAACCCCCACCATCGCGGTATTTGATAACCGTAGCCTGAAAATTCGTGACATTGTTTACTGCCGCCATCCCGATACACCAGAGATAACCGAGTCACTTATTACCCGCCACGGCTATGATTCTCATGGGTTTCTGGCACAGAGCGCTGACCCACGGCTGGAGAACAATTTTGTTTACCAAAACGACCTGGTGGGAAATCCACTACTCACGCAGAGCGCCGACGCCGGAACCCGTTATAGCCTTAATGATGTTAAAGGTCGTCCGCATCGGCAGATCACGCCAGATGGGGTGGTGCGTAGCTGGATTTATGAGAGTACCGGACGGCTACTTAGCATTCTGGAACAGGTCGAGGGCGAGGCGGTAATCCCCCGCGAGCGCTTTGAGTACGCTGGCTATACGCCACAGGCGCAAGCTTTTAACCTCGCCGGGAAGTGTGTTCGTCATGACGATACTGCCGGCTCTCTGGCGACTGACAGTATCAGCCTGAACGGAATACCGCTTTCGGTGACCCGCACATTGCCGGACGGTGCAGCACATACAACGCGAACCACTACTGATGCCACCGGACGCGTTACCAGCACCACCGATGCTGCCGGAAACATGCAGCGCGTGGAGTACGACGTGGCAGGCCTGCTGAAAGGCAGCTGGCTGAAGCTGAAAGACAGGCAGGAGCAGGTCATCGTCAAATCCCTCTCCTACTCCGCCGCCGGGCAGAAACTGCACGAGGAAGACGGTAACGGCGTAGTCACCACCCGGGAGTATGAGCCAGGTACTCAGCGGCTCATTGGCATAAAAACCGAACGTCTGGCGAGTCATCCCGCTGGCCGGGCAATCCTCCAGGACCTACGCTACGAATATGACCCGGTGGGCAACGTGCTGATGGTGCGCAACAACGCGGAGGAAACTCGCTTCTGGCGTAACCAGAAAGTGGTGCCAGAGAATATTTACCGCTATGACAGCCTGTATCAGCTAGTCTGTGCCAGCGGACGCGAAATGGCGAATACCGGCCAATACCACCATCGATTACCTCCAGTCACCCCCTTCGACAACGCTGCTTACGTAAACTATACCCGCCGCTACAGCTACGACAATGCAGGGAATCTGACTCAAATCCGTCACGCCGCGCAGAACAACAATCACACCACCAGTATCACCGTCAGCGACAGCAGTAACCGGGCGGTACTCAGTACGCTAGCTAACAAGCCATCGCAGGTAGATACGTTGTTTACCGCAGGCGGGCTGCAAAAAATGCTTTTGTCGGGCCAGAGCCTGAGCTGGACGACACGCGGCGAGCTGGCAAAAGTGGGTGACAGTGAAACCTACGTTTACGACAGTGAGCACCAGCGGGTGATGAAATGCAGCGACAGTCAGCAAGTGGTTTATTTACCGGGGCTGGAGCTGAGAACAACGGGGAATGAAAAGCTACAGGTTATCTGTATCGGGGAAGCTGGCCGCGCGCAGGTACGAGCGCTGCACTGGACGAGCGGCAAGCCAGATGAGATTGCCGGTGACCAGATACGTTACAGCTACGATACGCTTATGGGTAGCAGCGGACTGGAACTGGACGGTGACGGGCTGGTTATCAGCCGGGAAGAGTATTATCCATTTGGTGGTACGGCAATACTTACCGCACGCAGTCAGACAGAGGTGAACTATAAAACCGTTCGTTACTCCGGGAAAGAGCGGGATGCGACAGGGCTGTACTACTACGGTTACCGCTACTATCAGCCCTGGGTGGGGCGCTGGTTAAGCCCGGACCCCGCAGGAAGAATAGACGGGCTCAATTTGTTCCGCATGGTCAAAAACAATCCTGTCACATTAAGTGATATTAATGGATGTATGACCTACTACGACTATTTTGGGATAACAGAGCTAAAAGGACTGGACGATATACTTGCATTCCCTGAGAATATTTCGGATGAGTATCTAAAGCTCAACATGAACAATGATAAATCGTCATTTACTATAACATGGTTATTAGACAGCCCAGAGATGTTGTCATCAGAACATGAGCGTGTACTTGATGGGGATAGCGTTTCAATTCCTTTTGAAAAAGACTGGAAAAGAAGTATTTATAGCTTCTCATATCCCGGCGGAACGGAACGTATAAATACTGACGCAACTTCAGCATCAAGTTTTACCCACGAAGGATTGATTCATAGTTTTCTGGGCACAGATAAAGCAAAATATTTAACTGAAGTTGCTCACCAGGGGCACCACGCACCTTTCGCCCAACACAATATAAGCCTATGGAAAGGCGACAACATAATAAAACAGTCTCACGCCCATCCTGATTTTAATATCACCCTGGAAACGGACAATCAGATAACGTTACGGTCTCAATCTTCATTTACAGCTATAAACACAGACACTGAAGAAGAAATTAAAGGATTAAATATACACTGGCAACGAGAGAATATTTTTGAAATTGCCAATTCAGAGGGAGGAAGCAATAGTTTGGGTTACCTGAAAGAAAAAAAGAGAGGGATGATGTTCAGAATTAATTATGAAATCAATACGCAAAGTCCTGCGCAACCCGTAAAAGCGGGAAAATTGTTTCAGTTTTCAGCAAGGGCTAAATCCATGTTCAGTCGTAAGCAGTAAGCGACTGATAATCAATTATTGATTTGGCCTCTCTTTACCCAGCGACATTTTTTTGTTCTGGATTTGCACACGATCCCCCCCGGCCTAGCCGGAGGGGGTTCATATACGCGACAAGGCTCTTTTAGACTGCCAGATCGGTAAGCATCACCTTGGCGATTTCGAAGTAAATCAGCAGCCCGGTTCCGTCGATTAAGGTCGTGATAAACGGCGCGGATACCACGGCCGGATCGATATTCACCTTACGCAGCAGCATCGGAATAATCGAGGAAACAATCGCGCTCCAGACGGTGATGGCAATAAGCGTCAGGCTCACCACCATCATCACTTCCATCCCCACGCCCAGCATCCACGCCCGAATAAACCCGGCTGTGCCAATCGTTAAGGCAATGAGCACCGAGGCAGAGATCTCCTTGCGCAGAATAGCGCCCAAATCCTTTAGCCCCACTTCGCCGAGCGCCATCGCCCTGACCAGCGTCGAGGTAATTTGTGTGCCGGTGTTCCCGCCGGTGCCGATCAGCAACGGGATAAAGAACGCCAGCGCGATCGCCGCTTCAAGCTGATCTTCAAACGATTTAATCACCGAGCTGGTATAAGCCTCGGCCACGAACAGCAGCAACAGCCAGACCGATCTTTTGCGCCACAGCGTAAAGACGCTGCTTTGCAGATAAGGCGTTTCCAGCGGTGAAGAAGCCCCCTGCAGCTGGCTGTCGAGCGTGTTTTCATCCTCCAGCAGTTGAGCGATTTCCTGCGGGCCCAGCACGCCTTTCAGCTTGCCGTAGCTCAGCACGGGAATGTAGTTAGAAGCCGACTTTTTAATGTCTACGCAGGCTTCATGGCGCGTTTTTTCCGGCGTTAATGAGAACCCCACGGATCTCATTAAGTCGCTTAGCAGCGCGTCTTTGTCCGCCTGCAGCAGCGATTTTACCGGTACCAGGCCAAACAGATGGCCATCGTCGTCCACCACAAATATCTGCGACGGGATCTGCTCATTTTTGATGCCGGAACAGAACAACGCCTGCGCCTCAGCCACCGAAGTGCCCGGCGGTAAAGCGATATAGTCCTGGCTCAGGTAAGCCAGCACGGTGTTTTGCGAGTCTGAGGATGGCAGTTTGACGGACACGGCCAGTGAAGCGCTGGAGTGCGCTGAGGTATTAGTTGAAAAGGTCATGATTTTTCCCCGGTTACTGTTTTAAAAATAAACAGTCCTCATCCTGGGGCGAAGCAAGATATGAGAGTGCTGACGCTATCTCCATGTCTCGGTTTTAGCACTGTACAACGTATCCCCAAAAGCGGGGGAAGTTACCTGGGATTATACCTTCGCTCGATATAACCTGTCCTAATCTTGGGCGTCTCTCGACGTCGTCAGATCAGCAACCTATGTTTGTACAGGAGCCTCGCCTAACGAGATACTGCAAGTCTTCCGCGGCCTATAGTAGGGATTTAAACTTCGGGCGCAAGGCAAAGAGCCTGCGCTGTTTAGGGTTTATTTATGCTTTTTTTCTGCTCAGTCGTAGAGTTTATCGCTGGTCACCGCCGGCCGTCCCTGCCCCGTACCCACTCGCCGTACTGACGCCTGCACCTTCAGCGTACCGGCCAGCAGGATATTCACCACCGGCGCTTCCGGGCGCATCAGGCGCTGCTGCAGTAGCTGTACCGCCTCCTCGCCCAGCTCATCTCTGGGAACATGAACCGAGGTTAAAGGTACGTCATGGATTTCGGCCAGGTTAAAGCCGTCGATGCTCATCACCGACATATCCTGCGGCACGCGCAGCCCGGCCTTTTGCAAGGCACTCACCGCCCCTGCGGCCATAAAGTCACCGCCGACTAACAGCGCGCTCGGCCAGGCCGGTCGCGGCGTAGCCGCCAGATAGTCACTGATTAAAACCTCGCTCTCTTTGGCGCCAAAGCTTTGGGCGACCAGCAAATGTCGGGTCTCATCAAACGACAAATTACGGCAGTCCCACGCATCCCGAATCCCGGCGAGGCGCAACTCCATGGTGTAGCGACGCAGACACATCAGCGTCAGCACCCCTTTATGCCCCATGTCGAACAGGTAGTTTGCGGCAAAGCGACCGGCCATCAGATGATCCGGCGCCACGCCTGAAAGACGCATTTTGCGATCCTGGCAGTTGATCAGCACGCAGGGTTTGCCCAGGTTCGCCGCTAAATCATGAATATGCGTATCGTCAATGCCCAACAGGATTGCCGCTTCGGTTTCCGGCTCGTTCATCTTGCTGAGAAACAGCCCGGTATCGCTGTCATTCTCTTCCAGCGCGCAGAAGCGCAGCCTGGCCTCGTGGGGAAGCAACGCCTTGCCGATACCCTGCATCACCCGGTAGTAAAAAACATCCAGCCGCTCATCAAACGCCCGTCGGGGTGCAAAAACCACAAGGCTGTTGACCAGCAATCTGCCCGCCGCAATCCCCTGTAATACCCCTTTCTCTTTGGCGCAGGTAAGGACCTGCTGGCGGGCCGACTCGCTGGTGTTCCCCTTGCCCGCCAGCACGCGGGAAACGGTGCTAATCGACAGCCCCGTTTGCGCGGCAATTTCGGCGATTTTTAGCGTTTTACTCATTTTGTGATCGACGCCCGTTTGTGAAATGAAAAAATTTTCATGGCTGTAAATAAGCCATAGTGCCGGAAATACGCCGCTATTTCTTCGCTCTGGATCGAGGTAGTGAAAATGTTTGCAAAAATTGCGCTATTGGTTGGCTGATAACTCAATTACGCTCCATTTTGTTGACCAATAAGGTTCTCGCTTAAAACAAAAATCATATTAAAAATATATAAATCATAAAGTTAAATATCATCCATCGCCAAAAAATAGTGGCATACCAATTCTACTAATTACCCTACAAGGTGGAGTGAACTATGAGTCATGGCATCGACCAACCGATAACCGCCGTTAAGGCAGGACGCGTTTTCCGGCATTTGCGCTGGTGGGTTCTGGTTCTGTTCTTACTTGGCGTCACCGTCAACTACATCACGCGTAATGCGCTGGGGATTCTGGCGCCAGAGCTGAAAACCTCGCTCGGGATTACCACCGAACAATACTCCTGGATCGTCGGCGCTTTTCAGTTGGCCTATACCCTGTTCCAACCGCTCTGCGGCTGGCTGATAGACGTGATTGGTCTGAAAATCGGCTTTCTGATCTGCGCCAGCATCTGGGCAGTGATGTGTATGCTACATGCCGGGGCCGGGAGCTGGTTACAGCTGGCCATTTTGCGCTTCATGATGGGCGGCGCGGAAGCAGCAGCCACGCCCGCTAACGCTAAAACGCTGGGCGAATGGTTTCCGAAAAAAGAGCGGCCGATTGCCGCAGGCTGGGCCGGGGTGGGCTTTTCCATCGGCGCGATGCTGGCTCCGCCGATAATCTATTTCGCCCACAGCTTCTTTGGCTGGCAGGGTGCCTTTATGTTCAGCGGCGCGCTGGCGCTGGTGTGGGTCGTACTGTGGTGGCTGTTTTACCACAACCCGGAGCTGCACCCGAACCTGAGTAAGGAAGAACTGGCCTTCATCAAGCAGGACAACGAGCCGCCCGCCGTGAAACTGCCGTTTTTCACTGCCCTGAAAACCGTCTCAAAAAACAAACGTTTTTACGGTATCGCCATTCCGGCTTTTATGGCAGAACCCGCCTGGGCGGTGCTGAGCTTCTGGGTTCCGCTTTATCTGGCCAACGAACGCGGCATGGATCTCAAACAGATTGCTATGTTCGCCTGGCTGCCGTTCCTGGCCGCCGATATCGGCAGTATTGCCAGCGGCTATCTGACCAAAGTTTACGCGCGATTTTTCGGCTGTTCGCGCACCAACTCCGTGGTAGCCAGCTCGGTCACCGGCGCTTTCCTGATGCTTTCTCTGGCGCTGGTCGCCGTCACTAAAGATCCCTGGATTGCCATCCTGCTTATCTCTATCGGCGGCTTCGGGCACCAGATTATCTCCTGCATGCTCAGCGCGCTGGTGGTGGACTCGTTTGATAAAGGCCAGATGGCCACCGTCAACGGCATGCGCGGCTCTGCGGCGTGGATTGCCAGCTTTATCTTCTCCCTGATCATCGGCGTAACCGCCGACAAGATTGGCTTTAACCCGCTGTTTATCGCCATGGGCTTTTTTGATCTGATCGGTGCGGTGTTCCTGGTGGCGTTTATCGCCGAACGCCGTGCAAAACGTAGCTGAATGGATGGTCTCTGATGAAAACACTTAAGAACTGGACGCTCGCAAAACAAGATGACAGCCAGGTTATCCTGACCCTCGACGGCAAGCATTCTCTGCACCTGTATGTGCTGGAAGAGAAGCTATTTCGCGTGCTGATCAAGCGGCAGCAGGGCCTGGCGCTGGACCGCACCTGGAGCATCGCCCCGCAGCAGGATGTGCCCTGGGAAGGCCGCGAGCGCGAAAGCCTCGCCGGGTTTACCCTGCCCGGCTTCACGTTGGAACAGCAGGCAAATTGCCTCATCATCAGTAGCGAAAGCCTGCGCGTGACCGTGCATCAACCACTGTACCTGGAGTGGGAATACAAAACTGAGCGTGGCGAATGGCAGCCTCTCGCCTGCGATCGCCCCACCAGCGCCTACCAGCTTAACGCCCACGGCGATGGCGTGGCGCACTATCAGCGGCGTTTTGTCGGCGAGCGCTTTTACGGCCTGGGGGAAAAAGCCGGGCCGCTTAACCGCACCGGCAGGCGCTATGAGATGCGTAACCTGGATGCGATGGGGTACAACGCGGCGTCCACCGACCCGCTTTACAAGCATATCCCCTTCACCATTACGCAACGCGACGGCGTTAGCTTTGGCCTGTTCTATGACAACCTGAGCAGCTGCTGGCTGGATCTGGGCAACGAGATTGACAACTATCACCTGGCCTACCGTCGCTGGCAGGCGGAAGCCGGCGACCTGGACTACTACCTGTTTCTCGGCCCGCGCGTGCTGGACGTCACCAAAGCGTTCGTGCGGCTGACAGGTAAAACCTTCTTTGGGCCAAAATGGAGCCTGGGATACAGCGGCTCAACGATGCATTACACCGACGCGTCGGACGCCCAAAATCAGCTGATGAACTTCATCCGCCTGAGCCAGCAGTTCGCCATTCCGTGCGACTCATTCCAGCTTTCATCGGGCTACACCTCCATCAATAATAAGCGCTACGTGTTTAACTGGAACTATGAAAAAGTGCCGCAGCCGAAGGTGATGAGCCAGACGTTTATGGCGGCCGGGATCCGCCTTGCGGCCAACATCAAACCTTGTCTGCTGCAGGATCATCCGCGTTATGCAGAAGTCGCCAAAGGCGGGCTGTTTATCAAAGATTCGGAATCCGATGCGCCGGAACGCTCCAGTTTCTGGGACGATGAAGGCTCTCATCTGGACTTCACCAACCCGGCCACGGTGAAATGGTGGCAGGCAGGCGTTACCTCGCAGCTGCTGGAAATGGGTATCGGCTCAACCTGGAACGATAACAACGAATACGAAGTGTGGGACGGGGAAGCACGCTGCCACGGCTTCGGCCAGCCGATAGCCATCAAGCACATTCGCCCGGTTATGCCGCTGCTGATGATGCGCGCCTCGATGGAGGCTCAGCAGAAGTTTGCCCCGGAAAAGCGCCCGTATCTGATTTCCCGCTCCGGCTGTGCCGGGATGCAGCGCTACGTTCAGACATGGAGCGGCGACAACCGCACCAGTTGGGAAACACTGCGTTACAACACACGCATGGGCGTCGGCATGAGCCTTTCCGGCCTGTTTAACGTCGGGCATGACGTCGGCGGTTTTTCCGGCGATAAACCCGACGCCGAGCTTTTTGTTCGCTGGGTTCAGAACGGCGTGATGCACCCGCGCTTTACCATTCATTCATGGAATGATGACCACACCGTGAATGAGCCGTGGATGTATCCGGCGGTCACTCCGGCGATCCGCCAGGCCATCGAGTTGCGCTATCGTCTGCTGCCCTATTTCTACACGCTGCTGTGGCAGGCCCATGCGGATGATGAACCCATGCTGCGGCCTACATTCCTGGATCATGAACACGACGTGAAGACATTTGACGAGTGCGATGAGTTTCTGCTGGGCCGGGATCTTCTGGTGGCAAGCGTGGTGGAGCCTGGGCAGCGTGAGCGCGCTTTATGGCTGCCAGCCAATGAGCACGGCTGGTACGACTATTATACCGGTCAGTGGTTTAGCGGCGGCCAGGCAATCACCCTGCCCGCCCCGCTTGAACGCCTGCTGCTGCTGGTACGCGCCGGGGCTGCGCTGCCCCACAGCGAACGCATCAGCCACGTTTCCCCGCAGGATGATACCGTTCGTGAGCTGAAGATTTACCCGCTACAGGGCGCGGGTGTTTCTCACGGTTCGCTATTTGAGGATGATGGAGAATCCTGGGGATATAAAGAAGGCAACGCGCTCTGGCTTAGCTGGGAAATCATCTGTTCGGCCAATGAGATTAACGTAGCCTTTAGCCGCAAGGGGGATTATCAGCCTGCCTGGCGTGAGATTAAGCTGTCTTTGCCTGATGGAGAAAAGCGTCGATTGCTGGTGAATGGCGTGGAATGCGGGGTGTGGGGGCTGTAATCGCCCCTCATTCTGGCCCTCTCCCTTTTTAGGGAGAGGGTTAGGGTGAGGGTAAAATTACCCGTCGATCCCTTTGCTGCGCAGGTAATCTTCGTAGCCGCCGGTGAAGTCAATCACGCGTTCTGGGGTAATTTCCAGCACGCGGGTTGCCAGCGAGCTAACAAACTCACGGTCGTGGGACACGAAGATAAGCGTGCCCTGGTACATCTCCAGCGCCATGTTCAGCGATTCGATGGATTCCATATCCAGGTGGTTCGTCGGTTCGTCCATGATCAGGATGTTTGGTTTTTCCATCATTAGCTTGCCGAACAGCATGCGGCCTTTCTCGCCCCCGGACAGCACTTTAGCAGGCTTTTTGATGTCGTCCTGACTGAACAACAGACGACCAAGGATGCTACGTACCGCCTGCTCGTCGTCGCCTTCCTGCTTCCACTGGCTCATCCAGTCGAACACGGTGAGATCGTTTTCGAACTCATATTCGTGATCCTGCGCGTAGTAGCCAATCTGAGCATTTTCAGACCATTTCGCGCTGCCGCTATCCGGGGCCAGCTCGCCGACCAGGGTTTTCAGCATGGTGGATTTACCCACGCCGTTGGCACCAAGAATGGCAATCTTTTCACCGACTTCCAGCAGCAGATTGAAGTTTTTAAACAGCGGGCCGTTCTCAAACCCTTTGGTCAGTGCTTCAACTTCAAGGGCGTTACGGAACAGTTTCTTATCCTGCTCGAAACGGATGAACGGGTTCTGGCGGCTGGAGGCCTTCACTTCATCCAGCTTGATTTTATCAATCTGACGGGCACGAGAGGTTGCCTGGCGAGATTTGGATGCGTTGGCACTGAAGCGGCTCACGAAGGATTGCAGGTCTGCAATCTGCGCTTTCTTCTTCGCGTTGTCCGCCAGCAGGCGCTCGCGAGCCTGGGTCGCCGCCGTCATGTACTCGTCGTAGTTGCCCGGATAAACGCGCAGCTCGCCGTAGTCCAGGTCAGCCATATGGGTGCAGACCATGTTCAGGAAGTGACGGTCGTGCGAGATGATGATCATGGTGCTGTCGCGTTCGTTCAGCGTCTGTTCCAGCCAGCGAATGGTGTCGATGTCCAGGTTGTTCGTCGGTTCATCGAGCAGCAGGATGTCCGGGTTAGAGAACAGCGCCTGCGCCAGCAGCACACGCAGTTTCCAGCCTGGCGCGACTTCGCTCATCGGGCCGTAGTGCTGCTCCAGCGGAATGCCCACGCCAAGCAGCAGTTCACCCGCACGCGCTTCTGCGGTGTAGCCGTCCATCTCGCCGTATTTCACTTCGAGGTCGGCAACTTTGTAACCGTCTTCTTCGCTCATCTCCGGCAGGGCATAAATGCGGTCGCGTTCCTGCTTCACTTCCCACAGCTCGCCGTGGCCCATGATGACGGTGTCGAGTACGGTGAATTTTTCGAAGGCGAACTGATCCTGACGCAGCTTACCGATGCGCTCGTTTGGATCGAGAGAAACGTTGCCCAGCGTCGGCTCTAAGTCCCCGCCGAGAATTTTCATGAACGTGGATTTGCCACTTCCGTTAGCGCCAATCAGGCCATAACGGTTGCCGCCGCCAAATTTGACGGAGATATTTTCGAACAGCGGTTTGCTGCCAAACTGCATGGTAACGTTGCTGGATACAAGCACTGGTATGTCCTGGAGAAATAAGTTGTCGAGATTTTGGAATGTGATTTCGGCCACATTATGCCATAACTATGATAAAGGGTCGCCCCGCATCTTCACCGTACAATAGTTAATCAGTGTGAAAAAATTGTGATTTCATCCACATCTGATTTCCCAGATGAATGTAATGCACATATAATGCGCGGCTGAATCGTCCATGAACACTCACTAGCTGGCCCGTCTGGCATAACACTTCGCACAACATGACTATGAACTTACGCTCGCTCTTACTGGCTTTTGTGGCTGTCGCGTCTTTCTCTGCTTCCGCCGTGACTTATCCGTTACCGACTAACGGCAGCCGCCTGGTTGGTGAAAACCAGGTTATCACTATTCCGGAAGGCAGCACCGCGCCGCTGGAAGAGTATGCCGCACAGTACCAGATGGGACTGTCTAACATGCTGGAAGCTAACCCGGGGATTGACCCGTACCTGCCAAAAGCCGGGACCATCCTGAACATTCCTCAGCAGCTGATCCTGCCGGACACCGTGCATGAAGGGATTGTGATTAACAGCGCCGAAATGCGCCTCTACTATTACCCGAAAGGCACTAACACCGTTATCGTGCTGCCAATCGGTATCGGCCAGTTGGGGAAAGATACCCCGATTAACTGGACCACTAAGGTAGAGCGTAAGAAAAATGGTCCAACCTGGACCCCTACCGCGAAGATGCATGCCGAATACGCCGCTGCCGGTACGCCGCTGCCGGCCGTTGTGCCAGCCGGCCCGGATAACCCAATGGGTCTGTACGCGCTGTACATTGGTAACCTGTATGCGATTCACGGCACCAACGCCAACTTCGGTATCGGTCTGCGCGTCAGCCACGGTTGCGTGCGTCTGCGTAACGAAGACATCAAGTTCCTGTTCGACAACGTGCCGGTCGGCACCCGCGTTCAGTTTATTGATGAGCCGGTAAAAGCTACCACCGAGCCGGACGGCAGCCGCTACATCGAAGTTCACAACCCGCTTTCTACTACAGAAGCGCAGTTCAACTCCGGTGAAATCGTGCCAATCAAGCTGACCAGCAGCGTACAGAAAGTCACCGCTCAGTCCGACGTTGATACCACCGTTGTTGACCAGGCGATTCAGAACCGTTCCGGGATGCCGGTTCGTCTGAATTAAGCCAAAGCAGATTGTATAAAGGCGGCCTCCGGGCCGCTTTTTTATTGCCTGAAATCCGCCCGGCAACCTTCACGCAGGGAATGTTTGTTATGCTGATAATTCATGATGTGATGGATAGCACAATTTTGAGTTTAATTGTATGATGAATGCGTTTCTTAAAGGGTAACCTCCATGCGTAACTCGTTCACGATAATCTGGCAGTATCTTCGCGCTTTTGTCTTAATTTACCTGTGCTTATACGCCGGTATTTTTGTCGCCTCGCTGCTGCCCATCGTCATTCCCGGCAGTATTATCGGCATGCTGATTTTATTTGTGCTGCTGTCGCTGCAAATCCTGCCGGCGAAATGGGTAAAACCCAGCTGTCACCTGCTGATTCGTTATATGGCCCTGTTGTTCGTGCCTATTGGCGTCGGCGTGATGCAATATTACGACGTGCTGAAAGCCCAGTTTGGCCCGGTGGTGGTGTCCTGTTTAATCAGTACGCTGGTGGTGCTGGTGATCGTGAGCTGGAGCTCGCACCTGGTCCACGGCGAAAGAAAAGTGATTGGCGAAGGCGAGGCAGAGAAAAAATGATGCACTATATATGGTGGTCTTTACCGTTAACGCTGGTGGTATTTTTCGCCGCCCGCAAACTGGCTGCCCGGCTGAAATCCCCGCTGCTAAACCCGCTGCTGGTTTGCATGGTGGTGATAATTCCTTTTCTGCTGGTCACGGGGATCCCTTACGACCACTATTTTAAAGGCAGCGAAGTGCTCAACGACCTGCTGCAGCCGGCCGTCGTGGCGCTGGCCTTCCCGCTTTACGAGCAAATTCACCAGATTCGCGCCCGCTGGAAGTCCATTATCACCATCTGCTTTATTGGCAGCATGGTGGCGATGTCCACCGGCACTTCCATTGCATTATTGATGGGCGCTTCCCCGGAAATTGCCGCCTCGGTTCTGCCGAAATCCGTTACCACGCCGATTGCGATGGCGGTAGGCGGCGGCATTGGCGGTATCCCGGCCATTAGCGCAGTATGCGTTATCTTCGTCGGTATTCTTGGCGCCGTGTTTGGCCACACCCTGCTGAACATGATGCGCATCAGCACCAAGGCGTCACGCGGCCTGGCAATGGGGACGGCTTCTCACGCGCTGGGCACCGCCCGCTGTGCGGAGCTCGATTTCCAGGAAGGGGCTTTTAGCTCGCTGGCGCTGGTCATTTGCGGGGTCATGACCTCACTTATCGCCCCGTTTTTATTCCCGGTACTGCTGAAGCTTTTCGGCTAAAACTTGCGAGAGATCGCGCATTTCCATGCTTGTTTTCATAAGTTGCACAAACAATTAGAAGTTGATCACATATTTGGCCTATACAGATCCGTAAACTACGTTTCCGTTACCCTTTATGAGGCTTTAACATGCGTTCACGTTTTGATGCTGCCGTTGTGCAACTCTCCCCTGCGCTGCAAACCGCTTTGCAACCCCTGCTTGCCGACGAGCACTTCCCGGCAATGTTTACAGCGGCCGAGGTTGAAGCGCTAAAACATCAAAGCGGGCTGGGCGACGACGACCTGGCGTTCGCCCTGTTGCCGCTGGCCGCAGCCTGCGCGCGTGCAGACCTCTCCCATTTTAACGTCGGGGCCGTGGCTCGCGGCGTAAGCGGTAACCTCTATTTCGGCGGCAATATGGAGTTTCTTGGCGCCACCATGCAGCAAACCGTGCACGCCGAACAAAGCGCCATTACCCACGCGTGGATGCGCGGTGAAAAAGGCCTGGTCGATATCACCGTCAACTACACGCCCTGCGGCCACTGTCGCCAGTTCATGAACGAACTGAACAGCGGCACCGCGCTGCGCATTCATCTGCCGGGCCGCCAGCCTTCCACGCTTGGTGAATACCTGCCCGACGCCTTTGGCCCACGCGACCTGGACATCAAAACGCTGCTGCTGGATGAAGAGAACCACGGTTTTGCGCTAAAAGGTGATGCCCTCATTCAGGCGGCTATTACAGCGGCCAACCGCAGCCATGCGCCATACAGCAAAGCTCCGGCGGGCGTTGCGCTGGAAATGATCGACGGCAGAATCTTTACCGGCTGTTATGCAGAAAACGCCGCGTTCAACCCTTCCCTGCCGCCGCTGCAGGCTGCCCTTAACCTGCTTTCTCTCAATGGTTATGACTACCCGCAAATTAAGCGGACCGTGCTGGCAGAAAAATTCGATGCGCCGCTGCTACAGTGGGATGCCACCTCCGCCACGCTGAAAGCCCTGGGCTGTGAAGCCGTTGAACGCGTTAATATTGTTCAATAATTCTCCGTTGCGGGTGTACCCACACTCGCATTGTTGAAATTTGCCCCAACTGAACCCGCGTTTCTTGCTCTTGAAGGCTGGGTAAAGTAGCCTTGGATGAAATTTCACCCCGAGAATGAGTCTGCAAGTTCATGTTGAAGCGCGTGTTTTACGGCCTGCTTATTATTATCGGCTTAACGATGGCGGCTGCGCTCGGGCTCGACCGCTGGATCAGCTGGAAAACCGCGCCCTACGTCTATGATGAACTGCAAGATCTGCCCTATCGTCAGGTGGGTGTTGTGCTCGGCACCGCCAAGTATTACCGCACCGGCGTCATCAATCAGTATTACCTGTACCGCATTCAGGGCGCGCTGAACGCCTATAACAGCGGCAAGGTGAACTACCTGCTGCTCAGCGGCGATAACGCGCAGCAAAGCTACAACGAGCCAATGACCATGCGCAAAGACCTGATTGCCGGCGGCGTTGATCCGGCGGATATCGTGCTGGATTACGCAGGCTTCCGCACGCTGGACTCGATTGTTCGCACCCGTAAGGTCTTTGATACCAACGACTTCATCATCATTACCCAACGCTTCCACTGCGAACGGGCATTATTTATTGCCCTGCATATGGGGATTCAGGCGCAGTGCTATGCGGTACCTTCCCCGAAAAATATGCTTACCGTGCGCACGCGTGAATTTGGTGCCCGTCTGGGCGCATTAGCAGATCTCTATCTCTTCAAACGTGAACCACGTTTCCTCGGTCCGTTAGTGCCGATTCCTTCGCAACAGGAAGTACCGGAAGACGCGCAGGCCTACCCGGCCGTCACGCCGGAACAGCTGTTGGAAATACAGAAAAAAGAGAAAAAGTGATATAGACTATCGCTCTCTCATATGATTTCGGGAAAACCTCTCCCGTCGCCGCTTTTCCTCATTCCTTACCTGAAGTTCTCTTATTATGCTTAATCAAACGCCCTGATTTTCCTCCGGGCCGATCCTTCCACCCCATCCGCTCTTTGTCGCGCTCAATATCCGCATTCAATAATTTAAGCGTTAATCCCTGGCGTTAAGTCCATTAATAAAATGAGTTAAGACCAAAGGCCTTTTCTTTTGAAGTCATTTAGGCGAATGTCAGGAAATACATATTACTGCAGGGCGTATGCCGTGGATTTTATTCCCCCAGCCTCACTCTCACATGGAACCAAAGCACATGAACTTTACAAACAGCTTGTTCAGGACCGCAGGTAAAATACCGTTATTAAGGTCGCATGAATGGCCTTTTGGCAAGATAGAAGTCGTGCTTGCCTATAATTTTAAAAAACGCCGGCCTCATGAATATGCTTACCTGAAGTCAAAATATAAAGACATGCTTGAACTGGTTGGTCGTGAGTCTGAAAGCGAAGAAAAAAAGTATATTTACAACAACTTTCATTACCTTCAGTCCGTAACAGAAAACGACCGCATAGATATTTTCGCACACGCCAGTGAACATATGCTGGGCCACTACAGCCCCGAAGCGCTGGCGGATGATTTGAAAAAAATGTCTCTACGCCGCGTCGGGGTAATCAAGTTTCAGGCTTGTTATATTGGAAAGGGAAACTGGCTAGAAAGAGCACGAGATATCTTTATCAGTAAGGGCATAAGCTTTGCTTACATGACAGGCCCCACCAACCGCGTAGTCTGGAATAATCCTTTCATAAAATACGTAGAAGGAGACAGGGATCAGGCCTATAAAGTCGTTAAAGGTAACATCAATAAACAGTTTCCTGGCACAAGATACACGGGATAGATTGCTCATAAGAAAACAAGTATTTGGGTTTTATTGTTAGAAATAAACACATCACTTTAACAATAAAACCACAAATTTATACATAACTTTAAACCGTACCTCTATTTACCAACAACACTTTATCCAAAAGTTAATTAACGCGCCACTAAAAAAAACACACGCAATCACAAAATAAATATAAAAATTATCAAGTTAAATCAAAAGATCTTAATTAAACCACATCAAATATACCTCCATTATTTTTTTTATCATAATCCCCCTCCAATTAATGACCAAGTCCAGGACGACCTCAAAAATGCGGGATACCAATAAAAAATTAAATTTTGCATTATGCTTATGCACGATCGTGTTTTCTTTAAATACGCTACCTGCATTAGCAACGCCTGTTATTGGCATCTCTGATATGTATGATGTGTTAAAGCCCGATGAAAAAACACGCATCAAGCGTATTTACAACACCGGGGACTCAACGGCCTTTGTACGTGTCGAGCACTTTGAAATCATTCCTGCAACTAAAAGCAAACCAGAGGTACAGCTGGAAAATAATGCACAGGACGTTTTGAATAAAAACTCACTCATTGTCACCCCCCTACGAATGATTATTCCACCCGGTGGTTTTCAGACATCGCGAATGCTTTGGGCGGGTAGCCGGGATAAAGAGCGATATTTTCGGATTAGATATAAACCCGTCATGCCGACAAAAGAAAATGGCTTTGATGACAGTACCATTGCTGAATCTAAAAATGAAAAAGTTTCTGCAGGATTAAACGTCATGACAGGTTATGGCACGATTGTGGTTATCCCACCCGAAAAGCCACTTTATGACACCCAAATACAAAACAAGATGAACATAGAAGTTGGCGTTAAAAATAACGGTAATGCAACAATTGTTCTGGATAAAATCCGCATTTGTTCCGCTAAAACAAAAAAATGTAGCCCACCGACAAAGCAGCTTGTTTTACCAAATACTGAATTTACTCTCAAAAAAGAAAAGGGGGATTCGATAACCCTGGATTTATTTGAAGGTAATAGCAGTAAAAAAATGACATTGTAAAAAATGTCGAAAAATTAGTTTTTCTAAGCACCGTAAAAACCGTAAGTAGATTCAACAAGGAAGGAAATGTTCATGACTCGTTTTAACAAATTTGCCGCGGCAATGGCTATCTCATCGCTTTTTTGTAGCTCAGCAGTCCTGGCGGCGGCGGACCCAACGTATGCCAGCTATGACATCAGCCTGAAGGCCGAAATTCCTACTGAGAACTTTCATGTGATCCCTGTGGAATCAGGCTGGATCGATCAAGAGCAAGAGATGGGATATGACTTTGGCTCAAGCTCGTTAAAAGCCTTTGAAAAACAGTTTCAGTTTAAAAACACCAGTGGCGCAATTCAGGCGACATTAACCGATCAGTTAAATGCCGGTGTACCTCAGATGTCTAATGGTACAGATGCCATTCCTCTAAAGGTGATGTTTAACAATATCGAAGTGACCGACAAGGCAGCAACGGTCGTCACCGAAAGTGCAGCCAAAGTGGGGGGACGTACAGCCCTTCGCATTTCACAGAAAGACAGCACAGCGTTAACGGTTACCGGTAAGTTTACGGGCGTCGTTGCCATTACCTTTGAACCTGTTGTAGCCGCCGGTGGTAACCCTTAAAGCATAAGTGTGGCTGACTAAGGTCTTCTGAATGTATTTCTCTATTTTCATTGACCTTAGTTAGCTATCTTTTTGGTCACTCAGCGTAGCGTGATAAAATAATGAAAAAGTGTTTATTAGCATTGCTAATCCCTTCGTTTCTTGCGCATGGAAATAATCCTACCGCCTCCAATATGCTCAACGGGTTGCCCGATGATTTTAAACAATACTTCTATAATTCAGAAATTATTACTCAGATTAACCTTAACGATAAAAAATTATTTGATGCCTCTGTCAGCATTTCAAATGGAGAACAGGTAAAATTAGTTCAAATCATCGCTGACTCAGGTGAAATTGATGTGGCGAAAACCCGTCAATGGGAAGCGATTCTCAGAGAAGGCATGGCTATTGGTGAGTGTGTTAACAATTGCCTGAATGGGCTAATGAAGGTTGATTTCAACCTGGAACGTTCACAGGTAAACATTTACACCCGGCAATATGAAACAGAAAAAGTCCAAAAGGAGTACATCACACTGCCAGATAAAATTCCGTCCGGTGCCATTATAGCCAATAACCTTTCGGCAATGCAGGCATCCTCATATCGTAATATGGCGTTAACCTCGGAATTAACCTCATCGTTTGCAAACTGGTCACAGCGTGTTTCATTCCAGTCCAACGTAAACAGTGGAAAATATAGCCAAAGCAATGCGAGCATTTATAACCTGTATACCCAAAAAGAACTGGCAGGGTATTTTCTTCGCATGGGTATGTTTTCCCCTGATTATGACTCTGGCAGCGTGCAGACGCCGGGCTCCAACAGCAGTTCAATTATGGGCGCGATGTGGGGCAGTTCTGATGCCCTTTCTTTAGACGCCGAAAGCGTGAGCGCCTGGCCTGTGTATGTGACCGGCCGAAATCAGTCTATCGTTGAAGTCTGGCGCGATGAGCGACTGGTGTATACCCAGCAGCTGCAAACGGGGATTCAGGCACTGGATACCCGCCGTCTGCCGTTTGGTATTTACGATGTTGAATTAAGAATTATTGAATCAGGCCAGGTGGTTGAAACCCAGCAGGCGCAGATTTACAAACCGCAGGGGTGGGCGAATAACGGCGAACGTTTTCGCTTTAATCTCTGGGGCGGTAAAAATGACACCATTATATTGAGCGGGGACGACAGCAATAATCAGAAATCATCGCTTGCCATAGGCGGTGCCGTTGATTTCCTGGTGCACCCACGCGTCGTGCTGGGACTCAGTGGCTACACCTCCGATAACGCCGAAAAATTAAGCGTCCGAACCAATATCGAGGCAGGCTCTGGCTCCTCGTTTTTTTATCAGAGCCAATGGAGCAACAATGAAAATAGCGCCAGTAATAATACCGACTTTCGCTATTACAAAACGATTTCTGGCCTGGGGTCTGGCAGTCTTTTTTATAGAAAATCGAAATACAGAAGCCGTCGATACCACAGCACTACGGACACTTACGGTGCCTCGATGTCATTCAGATTATCCGGCATGTCTTCTTTAATCACCAATCTCCAGTATACCGAGAGTGCCGCACGCAAAGGCCTTGGCGTTGATGTATCCGCCACGGCTAACCGTGAGTTCTTATCGCGCAACGCAAGATTCCGGCTAAGCGCGTTTAGCAGACCGGGCTACAGCGGACGTGCACGGGATTACGGCGTGTCGCTTGGGGTTAGCATATCGCTTAACTCAGCGACTCAGCACATTGTTTCAGCCGAAACAGGATTTAACCGTGACGAGATGTACGCCAGCGCTAATTATCAGTGGCAGCCCCATGACAGCAGTATCAGAAACCTCGGCGGCGGTGTGTCATACAGCGCTGACAGCGTGGTCTTTAGCGGAAATGCCGCCATTGATACCCCGTACCTTAGCGGCGATATGTATGCTCAGCACGAATCCCGCAGCGGGACAAACACCGCGGGCGGTAACCTTGAGCAGGTCCTGGTGCTGGGCGGTGGCAAGCTTGCCAGCGTCAATGGTGGAGTCAATCGCAATATGGAATCGGCACTGATCGTTGACGTTGAATCTGATGATAAAAATGCCAGCGTCGCCGCCTCCAGTGAAATGACTGAGGTACGTTTATCACCGGGCCGAAACGTTATTCCTGTCTCCTTGTGGAAAAAGAACAATATTCAATTCAGCGCTAGCCGCGGCAATAATCTTAGCATTCACCCACGTTATATCAATGCGCAAATGAGTCGAGGAAGCGTGCAGCATATCAATATTAAAGCCATAAAAACCATTACCCTCGTTAGCATGTTAAAAGACGAAAATGGCAACATCATTAAAAATAGAAATGTCACCAGTGATGTTTCTAGCAGCATTATTAATCAGGACGGTATTTTGACGCTAAAGACAGGCGTAAAAAATAAACTCATCAGGGTGACCAATAAAAATGGAGAAGTGGAGATGAAGTGTGAACTGCCCTCAAACAACACCCACGATGACGTTAATTTTATCCCGAACCTTCTTTGTAAAAAGGTGTAACCGATGAAGTTGAAAATATTTATTATCCTGTTTTTTGTTTTTCTTTGGCGACCGGCAATGGCCTACGACGTTGAGGTTACAGGCACTTTCGAGCCAACAATAAATAATCAATTTGCTGCGATTCAGTTAATAACCGATGACAGCCAGCAGCTTCAGTGCGCAATCTGGTCAAACTGCCAGGTTGATGGTTCTTTTATCCGTATCCCCCTAAACCTGGCACCGCAACACGATATAACCGCTGGCGCGGAGGCACGCCAGGCTATTAATTTTACTTTTCCGCAATTACCTACGTTAACGTTACGTCATGAGGAAACAGGGCATACCTATGAGACACAGTTTTTTCTGTACCGAATGACGCTTGAAGAAGACAGACCTTTCGACATCAGAAATAATGGCCGGCCGTCACCTGATTGCATCAACGCTAAAATGTACCAGGGAAATTACATTGCGGTAGATGGTAATCAGTGTGGCTGGTCATTAAAGAAGGATACGCCGGTAGATGAGTTGCCCATTTTTCAGTCAGTTCTGTTCGAATCCATGTTTAACCTGTCTGCCCTGCAGCTGCATGGCGGCCTCTATCGAGGGGAGATACGCATTCCCGCTGACTTTGGCGACAATTACCGCCGTCTGGACGGGAATAATAATGAATTGGTTATTGCCGTCATGATTAACGTTAACCATCAATTAAAAATGGAACCAGTATCGCCTGACGACCTCAGCGTGACGCTTCAGCCCTGCCCCAAAGGCCAAATATGCACACCGGTTCAGGGGGAGGAAAACTGGGAACGCTGGATGGTGAGCAGGATCCCGCCGGTACTGACCGGAAGAAGTAACTTTAACCTTTCGACGTCTACCAAGTTTATCGCCTGGCTTGATTGCCCCGAGTCAATTGGCCCGAACTGTGCCATTAAGAGCACCAAAACGGGCGAGCTTGTGCCGGTTAAAACCAGCCTGTCTTTAGCCTCGTCATTTAACATTACCAATGCGGAGAATATACCGCTTTCAGTAGATAAAGATTCAGCCAGAGTTCTCACACCAAGAATATTCAGGGTAGAGAAAGGCAGCTTTGACTTTTTTGTTGAGCAGTCAGACGTGAGCAAAATGCTTGACTCTCCAGAGCGCCCTGAAGTTTATGAAGGTTCGGTGAGCGTGATATTAGAGCCAGTAATATAATATGCCGACACGTTACGGACACTTCCCTGAACCGCAGGGCGTAAATTTAAATTCAGGACAACAATATTTATTTACCCGATCATTATCGGTAGCTTTTATAGCAAACACAAGCTGCCTGGTACATTCACTGAGGAAATAACATGCCAGAAATCACGCAAAAAGAAATGTGTTATCCAATAAGACAAAAACGTTTCGAACTTTGGAGCAAAAGGCAACCAATAAAACAAAAATACGCCGAGTATTTTCCACCAGATAATAGCGATTCATGTTTTGGCATATCATTATCTTGGGGAATGTACTTCTTAGAACATTTAGCGAAAGACAAAAGTTCATTACCAATTTACAAGAATACCCGAGCATTTGAAAAATTTATCATCAATGGAGAGATTGCTCAACGCGATTATGCCAGCATAATAAATACATACGGAAACGTAAACGGCCAAGAGATAATAACTAAATTTTTAAACGAAAAAGAGAAAAAAAATCAAGAGAACGCCCTCTTACATCCTTCACTATCAGTGGATAGATGGAAAAATGGCAATGGTCGTAGCAAACTCAATGTTAAAAAATGACGCTGGCAGCCGACATCGGTCGTTAATATTTGGCATGCATTTAGAAAAACCGTTAAATGATCATCTACAACAAGCCGCACATGCCGCCACGTTGAGCAATTACGGTAACGGCTGTGTTTTTTTTGAAATGAACGGTGGTATTTATAATCTAGATGCGAATAAAGGATTTAATTATAATAACCTAATAAATCGCACAATATATAATATCAGTTGCCTCAGGGATTCTCGTAGTTCTCGTGGCCTCGATAATAAATACTCGATTGGGGAAGGTAAAATGCATATGCTTATCACCCTGCATGCGAAAGAATTCAATACCTATTTGAGAGAAGATCAGGAAACCGATGAAGTTACCAATACTAAGTTTAAGATCCCACGTTTTACAGTAGCTCCACAATCAACCTGATTTTAAGAAAGCGTCAAGAATATCCATGTAGCAAAACTACACTCACTCCTCTTCACTTACGCCACCGCTGAGAAGGATAAACCTGAGAATCAGGGTGTTAAAACCATTAACACTGAGATACTGGAGGCGCAGCTTCGGTCTAAAAATCGAAGCCGCGCCCCAGATAAAGTATGGTTAGATTATTTCTTACGCGCGTACTTCAGGGAGTCCAGCGCCACGGCGAAGATGATAATGCCGCCCTTAATGATGTACTGCCAGTAAGGGTTCACGCCGATATAGGTCAGGCCGTAGTTGATAACCGTGAAGATGATCACCCCGGTCACCACGCCGACAACCGTACCTACCCCGCCGCTGAACGACACGCCGCCCACCACGCAGGCCGCAATCGCATCCAGCTCGTACATAAAGCCCAGGTTGTTGGTCGCCGAGCCGATGCGGCCCGCTTCCAGCATCCCGCCAAAGGCATAGAACACGCCGGACAGGGCATAAATCATGATCAGGTTCAGCGCCACGTTAACGCCGGAGACTTTCGCCGCTTCCGGGTTGCCGCCGATGGCAAAAATGTTTTTCCCGAAGCGGGTTTTGTTCCACAGCACCCACACAAACAGCACCGCAAACAAGGCGTAGAACGTAATGTACGACAGGCGGAAACTGCCCAAGGCAATAAAGCCCTGCGTAAAGGTAGAGAAGTGAGAATCAAAGCCGGAAATCGGTGACGCCCCAACGAAGTCGTAATACAGGGAGTTAATCCCGTAGACGATGATCATGGTGCCCAGGGTGGTGATAAACGGCGTCACGTTCAGGTAAGCGATAATAATCCCGTTCACCAGGCCAATCACCGCGCCCACGGCGCAAACAATCAGCAGCACCAGTGGAATTGGCATGGTGTGCATGTCCGGGAACACCTTGTTGACGTTGTCCATCGACTGCAGCAGTGTGGCCGCCACAACCGCCGCCAGGCCAACCTGGCGCCCTGCTGAAAGGTCGGTCCCCTGGGTGACAATCAGCCCGGCCACGCCCAGCGCGATAATAATACGCACCGAGGACTGGGTCAGAATGTTACTCAGGTTAAGCAGGCTTAAGAACGTCGGATCCTGGAAAATAATGATCGCCAGCAGCACCAGCAGCACCACGTAGATGCCGCCCTCTTTTAGATAAGTTAGAAAACTCTTCTTATTTAACGCACTCATTTTTAATAGCCCCTAAATCATCACAGGTGCACAGACGCAAGACGGAGGATTTCGTTCTGCGTTGTTGTTTTGGTGTCTACAATTCCGGCCACGAGCCCGTTGCTCATCACCAGGATACGGTCTGTAATCCCTAACAATTCCGGCATCTCGGACGAAATGATAATGATCCCTTTCCCTTTTTTAGCCAGTTCAGCAATCAGCTGGTAAATCTCAAACTTGGCGCCAACGTCAATGCCGCGCGTCGGTTCATCCAGCATCAGAATTTCCGGCTGAGTCAGCAGCCAGCGGCCAATGATCACCTTCTGCTGGTTACCGCCGGACAGCGAGCCGATGGAGGTTCGGTGCCCCGGCGTTTTCACTCGCATGGAGTCGATAACCCACTGGGTATCGCTTTTCATGCGGGAGTTATCCAGCAGGCCGACCTTATTTTTGTAGTTACGAATATTGGAAATGAGTGAGTTAAAACCGATATCCAGGTAGGCGTAGATCCCGGTAGAGCGGCGCTCTTCGGTGACCAGCGCAAAACCGTGATTTATAGCTTCGTTCGCGTTGCTGTTATTAATCTTTTTGCCGTGCAGCTTAATGGTGCCGCCAGATTTTTCGCGGATACCAAACAGCGTTTCCACAATGTCGGTACGCTTCGCGCCAACGAGGCCCGCAATGCCGAGGATTTCACCTTTATGTAAATCAAAGGAGATATCGCGAATCGACGGCTGGCGTAGCGAGGTCAGGTTGCGTACTTCGAGTATCACTTCCCCCGGTACGTTGGATTTGTCCGGGAAACGCTGGTTCAGGGAGCGGCCAACCATCATGGCGATGATTTTGTCCATATCCAGCCCTTCCAGCGGCTGGGTGGCAATCCACTGCCCGTCGCGCAAAATTGTAATTTCATCGCACAGCTGGAATATTTCTTCCATTTTATGGGAGATATAAACAATGCCGCAGCCGCGATCTTTTAATTTGCGGATAATTTTAAAAAGATGATTAACTTCTTTTTCCGTCAGCGAGGACGTTGGCTCATCCATAATAACGATTTTGGCGTTATAGGAAAAAGCCTTGGCGATTTCAATCATCTGCATTTGAGAAACGGATAACGTACCGACGCGGGCTCTCGGGTCGATATCAATATCCAGTTCGTCAAAAATCTCTTTGGTGTCGCGGTACATCTTATCCTGATCGACAAACACGCCTTTGGTCGGGTAACGCCCGAGCCACATGTTGTCCATCACGGTGCGCTGCAGGACCAGGTTAAGCTCCTGATGCACCATAGAAATACCGTTTTCCAGCGCCTCTTTCGTGCTGCTGAAATTGACCTCTTTCCCCTGAAAAAGGATGCTGCCGGAATCTTTGCTGTAGATCCCAAAAAGGCATTTCAATAATGTCGATTTGCCCGCACCGTTTTCACCCATCAGGGCGTGAATAGAGTGTGGTCGTACTTTTAAATTAACATTATCCAGTGCCTTAACGCCGGGGAAGGATTTATTAATGCCGGTCATTTCCAGCAAAAATTCCGACGGCGTAGCTGAGTTATTGTCGACCATAATTATACCTGTGTCGCTGAGTAACCTGCCTAAAGCCGGGCGCAGGTATCTGCGCCCGTGTACAACAAAAGTATGACGGGTATTATTTGCCGATAAACTGTGCGAGGTTATCTTTATCCACGCCTACATAAGGTACGCGTACAATTTTGTTCTCGATTTTCCAGTTAGTGCCTTCGGCGGCTGGCTTACCGTCGGCCAGGTTTTTCGCCAGGTCAAAGGTGGCTTTCGCCTGGTTGTTGGCGTCGTTCAGCACGGTCCCGGCCATCGCACCGGATTTCACCAGCGCCAGCGCTTCCGGCAGGGCATCTACGCCAAACACTGGAATAGAGGATTTGTTGTGTGCTTTCAGCGCTTCTACCGCACCCATTGCCATCGCATCGTTGTTGGCGATAACCACTTCGATTTTGTTAGCGTTCGGGCCGGAGAGCCATGCGTCCATTTTGTCTTTAGCCTGAGCGGTATCCCACATGGCGGTATCCAGCTGCAGCTGCTGAGTTTTCAGACCTTTGTCGTTCAGCTCTTTGATAACGTAAGTAGTACGCGCTTCGGCATCAGGGTGGCCGGGTTCGCCTTTCAGCAGTACGAACTGAACCTGACCGTCTTTGTTCAGGTCCCAGGCCGGGTTAGCCGCCCAGTGTTTTGCAATCAGGTCGCCCTGAATAATCCCGGACTCTTTGGAGTCGGTGCCCACGTAGTAAGCTTTGTCGTAGCTATCCAGCGCCTTGCGGGATGGCTCTTTGTTGAAGAACACAACCGGCACGTTTTGCGCGCGCGCTTTTTCGATTACGGTGCCCGCTGCGGCCGGGTCAACCAGGTTGATGGCCAGCGCCTTCACGCCTTTAGCCAGCAGAACGTCGATCTGGTCGTTCTGTTTGGACTGGTCGTTCTGGGAGTCGTTCATCAGCAGCTGTACGTCAGGTGACGCTTTCGCATCTTTCTCGATGGCCTTACGAACCACTGACATGAAGTTGTCGTCGTATTTATAAATCGTCACACCAATACGGTCAGCAGCGTTCGCAGCGGCACCAAACAGCATGCAGGACATCACGGCGGACAGGGTCAAAACCTTCTTATTCATGGTATCTCCGGTTTTTATTTTGCAGGGTAGTTCGCGTTCGAAACCAGGCAGGACAGTAATGTTATGAAGAGGTTACTGAATGCCGAAGTTATCCTAAAAAATGTGCACTTCCGTGTTCGGTAACAATCCAATACTGCGTTTTTATGGTCGTCTTTGGCCTTATCACGATGCTAAAAGTGAGTAGTCACCGTTACATCGTGTTTCAGCTGATAAAACGCTGACATAATAGTCAGCGCAATGTTAATTAACTGTGAATTTACTCACAGATTGAAACCGGTTACATCTAACTCTTTGACAGCGGAGTGATCGACGCCACATTTTGCTTTATCGCCACCGAATGACGGCGGACTAAAGTCGGCATAAAACAGTGCGTTACATCACGATCCAGCTGGCCTGCCGCGCCCTGTAACGCCAGTTCGGTTGCGAGGCGAGCCATCGAAACTACCGGATAACGTACGGTTGTCAGCTGCGGGTCGGTATAACGGGCGATAGGAATATCGTCAAAGCCGATAATCGAGACATGCTGCGGCACGGCAATGCCGTTGTCTTTCAGCGCCGTTAGCGCGCCGGCAGCCATGCTGTCGTTATAAGAGAAGACCGCGCTGAGCTGCAGGTTGCGCCCCAGCAGCTCAACCATTGCCGCTTCGCCGCCCTGCATGTCCGGCGTCCCCATGCCAACCCACGCTTCCGGCGGCACGATGCCCTGCTCCGCCAGCGCCTGCAGCCAGCCCTGATGCCGCTGGTCGTTATCTTCAATCTGATGGCTGGAGGCCAGGTAACCGATGCGCGAATGCCCCTGATTCAGCAGCATGCGGGTGGCCATCACTGCGCCGCTGACGTTATCGAGGCAAACGCAGCGGTGAGCGTAGCCGGGCACCAGGCGGTTGATCAGCACCATACCGGGCACCTGTTCCAGAAAAGTAGCCAGTTCCTCGTCGCTCAGCGCCTTGGCGTGCACAATCAGCGCGCTGCAGCGCTGGCGAATCAGCACCTCAATGGCGTGACGCTCTTTTTCTTCCTGGTGATAGCTGTTCCCGATCAGCAAATATTTATTGTGCTGCTGGGCTACGACATCCACGGCTTTGACCAATGCCCCGAAGAAGGGATCGGAGACGTCCATGACGACCACGCCGATGGTGTCGCTCACCTGGGTGGCCAGCGCTTGCGCATTGGCGTTTGGACGGTAGCCCAGCTCAGCAACCGCCTGCATGACGTTTTCGCGCGTTTCCGGGCTGACCAGCGCGCTGTTATTTAATACTCGGGATACTGTCGCTACTGAAACCCCGGCGATACGGGCAACGTCCCGAATGGTAATCGGCGTTGGGGGAGTCGGTCTCATAGGTGCACCCTGTTTTAGGCAAGGTGGCTATTTTGCGGGGAGTGAGGGGCGGCGTGGCGTGAAGTCGATCACAGCGATGAAAGCGGTTACATACAATTCGTTAACCTTTGTGACGAATATCATTATCTCCGTGCTTTGCGTAACGCATCCCCTGAAGCACGAGCGGTTAACTGCCGCCAGAGCCATTCCACCGGCCCCTGGCGGCAGTAACGCAGCCAGAGCACCGACAGCAGGATGTTCACCGCCCACACGGCGGGCACAAAGGCCAGCAGCGCGAGACGGTCGAATTTCATATATAAACCAAAGCGATAGAACAAGGTTGTGCAGATGAGCGTTTGCAGCAGGTAGTTCGTCAGCGCCATCCGCCCGACGCAGGCAATCCAGCCCACCAGCCTGAAGCGCGAAAGCTGCGGCCAGAATCCCCACGCCAGCGCGGCGTAGCCAATAGCCTGAAACGGTGCGCTCAGCTCGCGCGGGGCCTGTAACAGCAACGCACACCAGCGGGAATTCCAGTCAAGGTGCCACTGGGCAATAATCGCTGGCAGGTTGATGGCCATCCCGATGACGATAAAAATTGCGGCGGTTCGGCGGTAATGCCTCAGGCTAAACTCCCCTTTCAGCCAGCCGCTGCGCATTAGCGCCGCGCCGATAAGCATCATTCCCGCCAGCTGCCAGCCGTACTGCGCGCCCAGCGCCACCAGGTTTGAAGAGAGTAAATCCGCGCGGTTGCTGATGGCCTCCACGCCGCCGCCCAGCTTCCACCATTGCTCATACTGCAAATTGGCCGCATCCGGCACCCAGGAACGGTTAAGACCATCACCTGAAATCACGCCGAGCAGCACCAGCACGCCAATGCCGATGAGGTACAGCACGACGCCGGTCTTAAAGAGCTGATTTTGCCCGGTTGCGTCACGAATCAGCCGCCAGCACACCAGCCCTGTCAGGCCGTAAGCCAGCAGAATGTCGCCGTCCCAGAGCAGCAGCGCGTGGATAAAGCCCAGTAATACCAGCAGCGTGAGCCGCGACTGGATCCAGCGTGAACCGCGAGCCAGCAGCATTTGCAGGCCCGCCCCAAACAGCAGCGCGAAAAGCGTGAGGAATTTAACTTCGGCAAACAGGTCCATTACCGCCCAGGTCCAGGCGTCACGGGAGGTTATCTCGCCATACCAGGCCGGGTTGAGATAAGCCGCCTTCGGCAGGCCAAAGGCGACAATATTAAGCAGCAGGATGCCAAGAATGGCGGTACCGCGGACGAAGTCCAGGGTGACATTTCTCTCCACGGATACCTGCCTGGGGAATTAATTGTGGCGTACTGCGCGCAGGAACTCCTGACGCGTATTCTGGCTGGACTTAAACAGGCCGCCGAGTGACGTGGTGGTGGTCGCGCTGGTTGCGTCTTTCACGCCACGCGCTTTCACGCAGTAATGCACGGCATCAATGGACACCGCCACGTTATTGGTGCCCAGCAACGTTTGCAGCGCAATCAGGATCTGCTGGGTCAGGCGTTCCTGAACCTGCGGACGCTGAGCAAAGAACTGCACGATGCGGTTAATTTTGGACAGGCCAATAACGGTATCTTTCGGGATATACGCCACGGTGGCTTTCCCGTCGATGGTCACGAAGTGATGCTCACAGGTGCTGGTCAGGGTGATATCGCGCACTGTGACCATTTCATCGACCTTCATTTTGTTTTCAATGACGGTGATTTTCGGGAAGTTCGCGTAGTCCAGGCCAGAGAAAATCTCATCGACATACATTTTGGCGATGCGATGCGGCGTTTCCATCAGGCTGTCGTCACTCAAATCGAGATTAAGCAGCTGCATGATTTCCGTCATATGAGCGGCAATCTGGCTTTTACGAGTTTCATTATCCAGTTCACGTAACGGCGGACGCAGCGGCGTTTCCAGACCGCGCGCCAGCAGCGCCTCATGAACCAGGGCGGCTTCTTTTGAGAGTGATGACATGCTGTTTTCTCCTGCAGGTGTGGCTGACCCCTGCCCTTCATGGGGCAAAGTGTCCGCTTATTGTGCGGCAGCACGTGCTTAGAATCCAGTAGTGCCGGGCATAATTATTGAAATCGAAATAACCGTTCATCGCCTGAGCGGGCGGAACAATACCGTTGCGGCCATAATGCGGGATGGCTAGACTCAGGTGAAGTGAAAGTTGTTCATAACTATTGAAAATATGTAAGGAGCCTCTGGATGGAATTACTGGAAGAACACCGATGTTTCGAAGGCTGGCAGCAGCGCTGGCGCCACCCGTCCACCGTGCTTAACTGCCCAATGACGTTCAGTATTTTTCTCCCACCTCCGGCAAGCGCCACGCCACCGCCGGTGGTTTACTGGCTTTCCGGGCTGACCTGCAACGATGAAAATTTCACGACTAAAGCAGGCGCACAGCGCGTAGCCGCCGAGCTTGGCATTGTACTGGTGATGCCGGACACCAGCCCGCGCGGCGAAGAAGTGCCAAACGACGCAGGCTATGACCTGGGCCAGGGCGCAGGCTTTTATCTCAACGCTACCCAGCAGCCGTGGGCCACGCATTTCCGCATGTACGATTACCTGCGCGATGAACTGCCGCAGCTTATTGCAGAGAATTTTAGCGTCAGCGAAAAAGCGTCGATATTTGGCCATTCCATGGGCGGACACGGCGCGCTAATCATGGCGCTGAAAAACCCCGGCCTCTTCCGGTCGGTATCGGCTTTTGCACCGATTGTTAACCCAACCCGCGTGCCGTGGGGGCAAAAAGCCTTCAGGGCCTATCTCGGTGAAGATGAATCTTTGTGGCAAGAATGGGACAGCTGCTGTCTGCTGGATAAAGCCTCGCCGTCGGCACAGCTGCCAATGCTTATCGATCAGGGGGATGACGATCAGTTTCTCGCCGACCAGCTAAGGCCGGAAGAGTTTGAGAAAGTTGCGCAGGAGAAAGGCTGGCCGCTGACGCTGCGCATTCAGCCGGGCTGCGACCACAGCTACTATTTCATTGCGACGTTTGTAGAGGATCATTTGCGTTTTCATGCGGAGCATTTGCGGGGATAGGGAGTTAGCCTGGGAGCTGTCTCTTAGTCAGAAATATGCTCTATGAAGAATCTGCTAAGGTTCCGTTCACTTCCAATTCTGTATCATATG
>NZ_BCTL01000052.1 GCF_001571265.1 Cedecea neteri NBRC 105707 = ATCC 33855
CGGCTACCGTTATTACCAGCCGTGGGCGGGCCGCTGGCTGAGCGCTGATCCGGCGGGCACGGTGGACGGGCTGAATCTGTTCCGGATGGTGCGAAACAATCCCGTTTCTCTGCGAGATGAGAATGGTCTGGCCCCAGACGAACCTTATCAAATTAACGACGAAAGAATTGAGTATGAAAGAAAGGTTGCCCTAAACGTGCTTGATATTGCGATAGAAAAAATGCAACAGAAGAATCTCGACAAAGATACCAAAGAAAAAATCAGAGCCATATTTGAAGGGAGTTCGAGCCGGAAAAAAATCAAAACCTCAAGATTCAAAAATGAGCTTCTGGCGAACTTTGAACATATGCGGGACAAACTGGCGACTAGCCCTACTGTTTACGATCCTAAAATGAATCCTAAAGAAGCTCAAGCCTTTATCCGTAATGGGCAACCAATGTTCTTCTTCACCAGCTCTTATTTTATTACCAGTGGTTACGTTGAAAATGTGGTGACCTTGATGCATGAAAGTTCACATGTTTTTGGGGTTCAACGGAATGACGCCTTCCAGGAAATATATACAGGAACATTCGGGCGTCATGCACAAGATTATGTTTATGCCGACAGGCCTGGGCATATGGAGGACTCTGCCTCAGACTACGTTAAGGCCGCAATAACTTCATTCCAACGTTTTCATAATGAAATTAAGGATGAAACTTACCGAAACAAAGTCACTGAAAAGAGTCGCCTCAAGTTGAGTAGATTGAAAACTGCCCTGCATAATGCCGATCATTTGGCAATAACGGCATTGAGTTTGGGTGGCAAAAACGTTGATCGGCTGCTGGCAAAACATCCGAGCAGATCTATGCAGTAGCCGTGTGTTGTTCCCCCGCCTCTTCAGGTGGGGGATTTTCCTTTCAACATTATCTCTCAGTTAAACGGCTCGCCCAACGTCAGCATCAGACGGTTTGCCCAGGCGAAAAAGGCCGTGGACTGCACCAAATCCAGCAGCTCAAGCTCGCTTAATCCCAGTTCCCTCAGAGCGTGTATCTGTTGAGCATTGGCGCTTGCCGGGGTGGCGGATAACGCCGCTGAAAAGTTAATTTCCGCCTGCCAGCGGGGGGACTGCCCGTCGCTCAGCGTCCCGCCAGGTTCGATGGCAAGCAGACGTTCGATGGCTTCGTTATGTTTTGAAAGCTGGCTGGCCTTACGGGCGTGAACAGAGGCGCAGTAAATGCAGCCGTTTACCTTGCTGGCAACGGTGGCGGCAAGTTCGCGCTCGGCGCGGGGCAAACCGCCTGGCGTATAAAAAATCCCTTTGTCGGTAAGGGTACGCTGCTCCAGCACCAGCAGGTTGCGCCCCAGCAGGCGAAAATAATCGGAGTCCTGGTGCCCGAAACGCTTGAGCGTTTCTTGCTGTTCCGGGCCGTATTCCGCATAAGGCAGGGCGGCTATCCACGGTTCCCAGTTAAGCTCGGCCTGGGTAAACGCCACCGGGGCGGATTTGCCGCTGGCGGTTAACGGCTGGCGGTGCCACTCTCCGGCGGCGGGAATGCGCACCTGCTCGCCGTCTACCGGCTGGCTGCCAATCAGGCGCAGCCCGCGCAGCAGGCGGCTCTGAAAGGCCACGAAGCCAATAATTTGTGACAGTGTCACCACTTCTTCTTCGCTAAAGCCCACCTGAATCAGGGCCTGAACGTCCTGCGGGCCCGCCTGCACCGGCTGGAAACTCAGTCTTTCAGCATGATCGAGCAGAGTGCTAAAGCGCTCGCTGGCGGGTTGGCCAGCCAGACGCTGGGTGTAATGGTCCGTGAGCCGGGCATCGTCGTGCCATTCCGCCACTCGTCTGCCGAGATGAAGCCTTTCCACTAATGTCAGCCCACTTGCGTTGCTTTCGCCGAAAAGCGCCTCATAGCTGCCCTGGGCGTGGACTGTGGCGGCTTCGCGGATTTCCCGCGCTTCTGCAAGCGCGGTGCCGGGAATTATGTCCGCCAGATGATTGAGCAAATCCGAATGACTCATAATGACTCCTTAGACAATGACGAGGTAGAGGTTGGGCGGGCGCTGCTGCGAACCCAGCCAAGCGCCGGGGCAACCTGCTGCGCGAGCAGTTCGATGGAACGCAAAATGTAGGCGTGCGGCGGATCGATGGAATGCACCTGGAACGAAAGATCGGTCACGCGCTGGAGCGTTCTGTCGCGGAGCAGGGAGGCAATAACCTGCTGCGGCGTGCCCAGGTGAACGTCAAACGAAGCAATATGGCTATCCAGCGTATCGCCCAAAACCGGATGCCCCTGCGCCCGGTGCTGTTCTGCCTGCTGGCGCAGCCCTTTGGCCGCGAGCTGCCTGGCCAGTTCGCCGTCGTCGGTGACAAAACCGGTTCTTGAGCCCAGGATGCGAGGCTCAATGCCTTCGGGCAAGGCGTCCAGATAGGCATCGATGATCGGGTTTTGAATCTCATCCAGCGGGGTATCCAGCGCGTCGACCGGACGAGGTTGAGTGCGGGAAAGCATCAGCCCGTCACCTGCTTTTCCTGCCCGCGCGCCGCCATCGACGGAAAACGTTGCCTGCCAGATGCGATTTTTTAGCTGCGGGGAGGCCGGGTAAAGGTGGTTATCCGTGCCCGCAAGCGGCTCATCGCTCAGGGCCGAACGCAGCAGCGCGAGATTGTCTGCGTAAATTTTTCCCCTTTCCGCGCTTTGCAGACCAAAAGCCGGGAAAGAACCCGGCGTGCCGCCAGAACCGACGCCAAGATCAAAGCGTCCGCCGCTGAGCAAATCCAGCACAACCGCGTCCTCTGCCACGCGCAGCGCGGACTCCATCGGCAGGGTAATAATGCCTGTGCCAAGCCGTATGCGCCGGGTGTGCGCCGCCACGTGGCTCAGAAAAACCAGCGGAGCAGGCAGGCCGCCTTCGGCTTCGTGAAAGTGGTGCTGTGCGACCCAGGCGGCGTCAAAGCCGTGCCATTCGGCGTGAATAATTTGTTCCGTTGCCAGTCGATAGCGTTCGGCGGCCGGGGCGTGGTCAAGCAGGCGAGTAAAAAAGCCCAGTCGTTTGAAGGTCATGCAACGTCCTTATGGCCGGAGCCAATATCGGGAATAGCGTTAAGCAACTGCCAGGTGTAATCGCTGGCCGGGGCGTTAAATACGTCGGCAATTGGGCCGTTATCCACCAGCTCACCGGCGCGCAAAACGGAAACGCTGTGCGCCAGCTGGCGGACGGTGGCGAGATCGTGCGAGATAAACAGGTAAGTCAGGCCGAGCTGCCGCTGCAAGTCGTCGAGCAGACGTAAAATTTGCGCCTGCACCGTCACATCCAGCGCGGAGGTGGCTTCATCCAGCACCAGAATTTGCGGCTGCAGAATCAGCGCGCGGGCAATCGCCACGCGCTGCCGCTGCCCGCCGGAAAGTTCGCGAGGTTTGCGGGTCAACGCCTCCAGCGGGAGCGCCACGCGTTCGGTAATCGCTTCTACTTTGGCGCGCCGCTCGGCCTTCGACAGTTTGCCGAAGTTAAGCAGCGGCTCTTCGATAATGCGAAAGAGCGTCTGGCTCGGATCCAGCGAGGCGAAAGGGTTCTGATACACCAGCTGAATTTTTTGCCGGAGCTGACGGCGCGCTTCCGGGCTGAGATCGGTGGTGTCGATGCCGTCAATCAGCACTTGCCCACTATCCGGTTTCTGGAAGCCAAGCAGAATACGCGCCAGCGTCGATTTACCCGACCCGGACTCGCCAACCAGCGCGTGGGTGGTGCCTTTGGCCACGGTAAATGAAACGTCGTCCAGCGCCCGCAGCGTCTGGTCGCTGCCTTTTCCCAGGGAGAAGTGCTGGCTTAGGTTACGAATTTCGATGGACGCCGTTTGCGGGGCGCGTAAAGGCCAGGCCCGCAGCGTGCGCGACAGCCCAGGCGCATCTGCAAACAGCTGGCGGGTATAAGGATTCTTAGGGTGCTTCACCACTTCAGCGGTTGGGCCTGACTCCTGGATTCGCCCGTCGCGGAACACCAGAATACGGTCGGAACGCTGGGCGGCCAGCGCCAGGTCGTGCGTAACGAACAGCACCGCCGTACCGGATTCACGACGCAGGGTATCCAGCAAATCGAGAATGCGCTTCTGTACCGTAACGTCCAGGGCGCTGGTCGGCTCATCGGCAATAATTAGCGCGGGTTTAAGCGCGATAGCCATGGCGATCAGCACCCGCTGTTTCATCCCGCCGGAAAGCTGATGTGGGTATTGGTTGGCCCGCTGTGTAGGGTGGCTGAGCCCCACTTTTTCGAGCAGCGTAACCACCTGGCTTTCCCGCTCGGCTCCGGGCAGGCGGGTATGAAGCTTCAGCACCTCGGCCACCTGCTGGCCGATGGTTTTTACAGGATTTAACGAACTGCCAGGATCCTGCGGGATCAGGCTGATGCTGGCCCCGCGCAGGGCGTCGAGCTGGCGTTCTGACCAGCGGCTGATGGCCTCCCCATTGAGCTGGATTACGCCAGATTCGATAATGCCGTTTTCACCCAGCAGCCCAATAATCGACTGGGCGAGGGTTGTTTTCCCCGATCCTGATTCACCGACTATCGCCAGCACTTCTCCAGCGTGCAGGCTAAAGGAGGCGTTGTGCACCACGCGTTTGTTACCGCCGCGCTGGCGCCAGGCGATGCTCAGATCGGTGATTTTCAATAGCGGCGTACTCATGACGACCTCCGGGCAAAATGGTGGCTAACGCGGTTGACGGCCAACACCACGGCCACGACTACAACGCCTGGGAACGTGGATAGCCACCAGGCTGTTGCCAGGTAGTTCCGGCCTTCGGCAATCAGTAAGCCCCATTCCGGGGTCGGCGGCGGGGTGCCGTAACCCAGAAAACTCAGCGTAGACAGCGCCAGAATAGCGGAGCCGAACTGCAGTGCGGCAAAGGCGAACACCGAGGTCAGCGCGTTCGGCAAAATATGCCGCCAAAGCACCTGCAGGAATGTGCCGCCGCTGCCGACGGCGGCTTCGACGTAATCGCTATGGCGGATGCGAACCACTTCCGCACGGGCCAGGCGGGTAAAGTTGGCAATCGACGTAATCCCGACGGCGATGGCCGCATTCACCGTGCCGAAACCAAGCAGAATAATAACGCTGAGCGACAGCAGCAGGCCGGGGATTGCCAGCAGTACGTCGACGCCGCGCATTAGCGCGTGTTCAGTCTTGCCGCCGGTTGCCCCGGCCAGGACGCCAAGTGTGGTGCCGACTACCAGGCCAAGCACTACGGCCACCAGCGCGCCGGAAAGCGAGTGAGATGCCCCCCAGACAATGCGTGCGTAGAGATCGCGCCCAAGCTGGTCGGTGCCCAGCCAGTGCCCGGCCTGGGGGGCAAGACGCTGCGCACCCGGCACGCCTTCGGTAGGGCTCCACTGAGTAAACAGCGACGGGAACAGCGCCCAAAGCGCGACGATAATCAGCGTGCACCAGGCCAGCCAAAGCCCGGGCTGAATGTTAGCGCGAAAGCCGGAGAACCGGCGCTCCGTCCTTCGCGGCAGCGGGGTATTGATATCAACGGTCGTCATGCGGTTACTCCCCGAATAGACTTAAGGCGCGGATCGAGCAGGGGATAAATCACATCCACCAGTAGGTTAATGACCACGAAGCTCAGGGCGGAAATCATCACCACCGCCTGCAACACGGCGACGTCCTGATTATTCACCGCCCGCTGAGTCAGCTGTCCCAGGCCGTTAAGGCCAAAAACAGTTTCGGTGATAAGCGCCCCGGCAATCAGTTCACCCAACAGCAAACCGGCCACCGTTAGCACCGGCAGCAGGGCGTTGCGGGCGACGTGTCGCCACAGGACACCTGCCCGGCTGCCGCCTTTTGCGCGGGCAACGGCGACGTACGGCTGAGTCAGCACCTGGTCGATGTTTCGCATCAGCAACTGGGCCAGTGGGGCGCTAATGGGCACCGCAAGCGTGGCGACCGGCAAAATCAGCCCCTGCCAGAAACCGGGGTTGATCACCGGAATTAGCCGCCACTGGAAGGAAAAAAGTTGGATTAGCGCAATGCCGAGCCAGAAGGTCGGTACGGCGATGAACAGAGCCGGAAGATTGGCAAATACCGTTCGAAGCCAGCGAAGCGGTGCGAGCGTAGAGGCCGCTGAAATGCTCACGGCGAGAATAATGGCGGCGGCAAACCCCAGCCCGGCCAGGCGGAGCGTCGAGGGAAGATTGGCGGCAATCAGCTGGCTGACGGACACGCCAGCCTCGATGGAGTAGCCAAACTCCCCGCGCAGCATATGGCCTAGCGTCGTCAAATATTGCTGCCAAAGCGGGGTGCTTTCGCCGTAGATCACCCGCATCTCCTGAATTTGCGCGGCGCTAAGCCCGAGATCCGGGTTCTGGAATTTGATCAGGACGGCATCGCCCGGCAAGAGTTGCAGAAGAATGAACGACACGCTATAGGCCGCCCACAGTACTAGCAACGCCTGGGCAGCACGCCCGGCCAGATAACGTGTCATGGCTGCTCCTTAGTGTTTTTCAAGCCAGGCGGCGTAGAACGAAGGGCGGCCTACGGCTTCAAACGCCACGCCTTTTAGCCACGGTGCACCGGCAAAGACCTGCGGCTCTTCAAAAATTGGGATCACGTAGGCCTGGTCAATCAGATAGCGCTGGGCATCTCCCGCCAGCGCCAGGCGTTTCTGCGGATCGACTTCGGAAGAGATCCCTACGAGCAGGGCATTCAGCTTGTCGTCGCTAAACTGCGAGGTAGCGCTGAGGCCGCCTTTTTGCAGCAGGGCATCACGGTTGGCCGGGTGGAACTGGCTTTTAATCACATCCGGATCGGCGCGGCCCACTTCGATAACGTTAACCCCGGTTTTCTGCGGATTGTTGGTATCCAGCACCCGGCTACCGGCATCTCCGGCACGCACGCTGAGGCCCACGCCTATTTGCTTCCATTGCTGGGCTACCAGCTGAAGCACTTCTTTGTTCTGCGGCTGCGGCAGAGATTCGTAGATGGTCAGCGCCAGCGGTTTGCCGTCTTTCTGGCGAATGCCGTTGCTGCCTTTTTGCCAGCCAGCTTCATCGAGCAGCTTGTTTGCCAGCGCCGGGTCGTATTTCAGCTTATCGCGCAGGTCAACATAGCCGGCTGCCGTGCTGGCAATCACCGACGTAGCCACCGGATAGTTGGCGGAGAAGAGAGTGTCAACAACCTGCTGCGCGTTGGTGCCGTGCAGCAGCGCCTGGCGAACTTTAACGTCGGCTACCAGCGGGTTATCCGGGCGCAGCGCAATGCCGTCGTTCACGCCACGGGTGGGGGCCGCGTAGATAGGGAACTTCTGGTCGGTGGCCTGCTTCTCATCGTAGGCCTGTACCTGGCGAATAAAATCGGCCTGTCCCGCCAGCAGCGCACCTATGCGTACGCTGTCTTCCGGCGTGACCAGAATCTTGATGCCGTCGAGGTTGGCTGGCCCCTGCTGCGGACTGTTTTTCGGCCCCCATTGATAGTCTTTACGGGCGACTAAATCCACTTCGCGGCCCAGGGTTTCGTTTTGCACCACGAACGGGCCGGAGCCGATGATATTGCGGGCATCGCCCAGCTCATCAAAGGTACGGGCCAGCGTTTTCAGGGAAACCAGGCCGGAGCCGATGGTTGCCGTGCCCTGTAAAAAGCCCGGAGAGGGTTTTTTAAAGAAGAATTTCACGGTCAGCGGGTCAACAACCTCACTATGATCGTAGTTGTTGATGACTTCGGAAACCGGCAGGCGCAGGGCTTTATTGCCCAGGCCATAGGTATCAAAGTTTTTGGCTACCGCGTTGGCGTCCAGTGGAGTGCCGTCGGAGAACGTCACGCCAGGGCGAAGCTTGAAGGTGTATTCGGTTTTGTCGGCATTGCTGGTCCAGGATTCGGCAATCCACGGCTCAACTTCCAGCGTTTTAGGGTTCTGCCAGGTCAGTTTGTCGGTGATTTGGTTCAGGATCCCGCCGTTGGGGTAGAAGCCCCCGGCCGGAGGATAAAGGTTGGTGTGAGCCTGTTGTTCCAGGTAGACCAATTCCCCGCCTTTAACCGGGGCGGCGCTGGTGCTGAAAGCAGCAAAGGCTGCTGCTAATGCCAGCCCGCGAGCGATAGCGGTCTGGCGAGGCGATGATGACATGGTGTTATCCTTTATTGTTTGGTTGTTAGCGGCGCCCGCAGCGCCTTGAAACTCATAACAACTCAGGCAATAAAGGATGAGAACGAAGAAAATCTACTAACGATTGTTGAAAATCGACTTAACGCAAATAGGTGGCTGGCCGTCTGTGGGTGACCGCATGATGGTGTTCGCGGAAATCATCAGCGGAATCTTCTGCCGCCTGGCGAAGTTCATCGCTGTCTGCCTGGTGGCTAAGCTGAATATCGATATCTTTCACCACGAAGTATTCATGTCCGTGGCGCTCGGCCAGGGTCTGGCCGGAGAAAAGGGCGGTCACAATTAATAACAGGATAATGTTCAGCTGGTTTTTTATTGCCATCTTGCCACGCCTCGTGTGTGTTTTTTTTAGTCGTAAGGTGCTGCCTGTTTTCCCCCTCTCCCCAAAGGGGATAGGGCTGGGGTGAGGGGCTTTCCAGCTTCAGCACGGAACGTGGCTACTCTAGCGATAATCCCGGCGCGGAACTATTCGACTTATCAAAAGTGAGTTAAAGGTTTGTCAGCAAGGTAAAAACGGGCAAGGAAGATGTTTTGTTGCGCTGTGGTTAACATGATGTATGCAGGGAGGCCGCCGTAAAGGCGGCAGCCCATTAGTGAATACCGGCCAGACGCAGGAGCGCCGTCACCAGCGCGGCGGCGATGATCACGAAGATTAGCGGTACTTTGCGCCAGGCGAGGAACACCGCCACGGCCACGCCTGCAAACCTGGCGTATCCTGCGAAATGAGAGCCTTCAAAAAAGGTGGTTGCCAGCGCCACCGAAAACAGCAGGGTTGTTGCCCCGTCGTTAAGCAGCTTTTGTGCACGGTCGGAGAGCGCCAGCTTGCTGCCGAGCTTTGCGCCGCTAAAGCGCATCAGCCAGGTGCCTGCTGAAAGTACGGCCAGTCCGGCAAGCACTGTAAATGTATTGGTCATTATTTTTTCCTCGCCAGCAGGCCTAACATTGAAAGCAGCACCGGCAGCCCGACGGGGGCGAAAGGCGTGGCGGCAAGTGAAATGGCGGCCCCGGTTGAGGCGCGAACCAGGGTCGTACGGCTTTTAAAGGCCGGGATCACCAGCGCCAGCAAAATCGCCGGGAAAACCGCGTCCAGCCCGATAACCTCCGGGGAGGGAAGCAGGCTGCCCACGCCTGCGCCGAGCAGGGTACCTGCGGGCCAGAAGAGCGCGACGCCCGCCCCGCAGAGCCAGTAGGCGGCTTTGCGTTTTTCAGGCGTGGCCTGTGACAGGCCGAAAACGACGCTCTCGTCGTTCATGATATGGCAGCCCAGCAGGCTTAGCAGGCGCGTGCCCACCAGTTCCCGCACGGCGACGCCAAACGGAATATGCCTGGCGTTGACCAGCAGGCCAGCCATCGCGGCCGCAAAAGGATTACCGCCGCTGGCGATAATGCCGATAAACATAAATTCGGATGCTCCTGCCAGCACCACAAAAGAGGCCAGAACCGGCAGCCAGAGGGGAAAGCCGTATGCCATCGCAAGGGAGCCGTAGGACACGCCCACGACGCCGACGGCAAGGCAGACCAGAAATATCGCTTTTTTGGTGTCCCCGGGCAGGGTGCGGAGATGTTCACGCATCATCTAATGGTTTCCATATCGAACGAAATCGCCATTATAATGACCGCAATCTGTTACCATATCAAGCGAACGAATCGTTCATTTTACCGAACAGTGGGGGAGTTTTATGACTCAGCCAATAGACACCATCGCCAAAAGTCTGGTGCGGGAACGCGGGCGTACAGGGCTGTCGCTGGCGGAAGTGGCCCGCAGGGCCGGCATTGCAAAATCCACGCTCTCGCAGCTGGAAGCGGGAAACGGTAATCCTAGCCTGGAAACGCTTTGGGCGCTGTGCGTGGCGCTGAATATTCCGTTTGCCACGCTGCTGGAGCCGCAAAGTGCCAGAACGCAGATTATTCGCCGGGGCGAAGGCAGCCGCATTGCCGCCGAACAGGCAAATTATGTGGCTATTTTGCTGGCAACCTGCCCGCCGGGTGTGCGTCGGGATATCTATCTGGTGGAGGCTCAACCCGGAACGCCGAGGCTGTCGGAACCGCATCCGCCGGGGTCGGTGGAGCATATGATTGTGACGCAGGGGCGGGCGCTGGTCGGCCTGACGGAGTCTGCTGCTGAGCTGGGCGTTGGGGACTATATTTGTTACCCGGCAGATCAGCCGCATATTTTTCGCGCGCTGGAGCCGGACACAATGGCCATCATGGTGGCGGAGCAGAATTAACGACGGACGCGGGCTGCCTTTTTAAGACAGCCCGTTTTCATTAATGGGCAACGGATTTGGAGAAGAGATTAATCACCAGTACGCCAAGAATAATCAGCGCCATACCCGCCAGCGCCGGCCAGTCAAGCTTCTGCCCCAGGAAAAGCCAGCCAATCATGCCTATCAAGACTATCCCGGCACCCGACCAGATCGCATAAATGATCCCGGTTGGGATAGTGCGCATGGTGATAGACAGCGCATAAAACGCCACGCCATAGAACAGAATCGTCACGACGCTGGGCCACAGGCGGCTGAAACCATCGGAAAGTTTTAACGCAGTGGTAGCAATCACTTCGGCGACGATTGCGAGAATAAGCCAGCTATAGGTCATGTTCGATTTTATCCAGTGGTAAACGGCAGTTGCGGAGCGCTATTTTGACCTGGCGGCCTCGTTTTCGAAAGACGGCAAAGCAAAAAGGCTCCCCCATCCTGCTTGATGTGTATGGGCTGTTTAATTTGTTAATTTCAGAGTCTTTCACTGGTTTAAAAGTTAATTGCCAGTTTATTTGCGGTTTAAATTAAAAATAAATGAAGTATTGCGCTTTATCAGAATATTCTGTTCCCCTATGATACTGGTAACATTTTTGGTGGCGACGAAAAACCGCGGTCAGATAAACGGCAACTAACCTCTGGAGTGAGGCATGGACGGGTGGGTGGATTACTTTTCGAGCTATCTTTATGGGGTCAAAGTAATCGCGATAGGTTTGTCTATTCTGATATTTATCAGTGGAATAGATGACCTTTTTATTGATGCTGTGTATTGGCTGCGTCGCCTGTGGCGCGCCTGTACCGTCTATCGTCAACATCCGCATATCAGCCGCAAGACGTTGCCTCAGCTCCAGGAAAAACCGTTAGCAATATTGGTGCCAGCCTGGCATGAGACGGGCGTGGTAGGCAAAATGACCCGCCTTGCGGCGACGTCGATTGACTACGAAAACTACCATATTTTTATTGGCGTCTACCCGAACGATGCCACAACCCAACGCGACGTCGAAGACGTTTGCGCCCGTTTTCCCAACGTGCATAAAGTCGTTTGCGCCCGGCCTGGCCCAACGAGCAAAGCTGACTGTCTGAACAACATCCTGGATGCCGTTTTCCAGTTTGAGCGCAACGCCTGTTTTAGCTTTTCCGGCTTTGTCCTCCATGATGCGGAGGATGTTATCTCGCCGCTTGAGCTGCGCCTGTTTAACTCGCTTGTCGACCGCTACGACCTCATTCAGCTGCCTGTTTACCCGCTTGAGCGAAGCTGGAAGCACTTCACCAGCCTGAGTTATCTGGACGAGTATTCCGAACTGCAGGGTAAAGATGTGCCCGTCCGTGAAGTCCTGGCGGGGCAAGTGCCCAGCGCTGGCGTAGGAACCTGTTTTAGTCGCCGGGCCGTGCTTGCTTTGCTTGCCGACGGTGAGGGCCGGGCTTTCGACGCACAAAGCCTGAGCGAAGAGTACGACATCAGTTTCCGCCTGCGAAAAAAAGGCATGACGGAGACTTTCTGCCGGTTTCAGGTGGTGGACGATGCCGATGAGCGGAAGAGGCCGTTTGGCGCACGACGGCGAATGGCTAATGTGGTTTGCGTCCGTGAATATTTCCCGGATACGTTTCGCGAGGCGGTACGGCAGAAATCACGCTGGATCATCGGCACTGTCTTCCAGGGGTTCAAAACCCACCGCTGGACGTCGAGCTGGAGGCTAAATTATTTCCTTTGGCGAGACAGGAAAAGTGGCCTGGTAAATTTTGTGGGTTTTGGCGTGATGCTGATAGCGATTCAGCTGGGGGGGCTAGGGATATATGAGCATACCGTGGATGACGCCTGGCAATTCATGTCGATTTTTTGCTGTGACGAATGGTTCGTCATCCTGCTGTGGATCAACCTTGGCCTGATGGCCAACCGCATTCTGCAGCGTATTATTTTCGTCACCGGTTTTTACGGACTCAGGCAGGGATTGCTCAGTATTCCGCGGCTATTTTGGGGGGCACTGATCAATTTTATGGCTAATTGCCGTGCTATCCGCCAGGTGCTCCTGCACGGCGATCCGCGCCGTGTGGCCTGGGATAAAACCCGGCATGACTTTCCTCATGTGCTGCCCCGGAACCCGGCCCTGCGCCCGTTGGGTGAAATACTGATGGCACACGGCATGATTAGCCAGGCTCAGTTGGATGAGGCCATACAGCAGCACATTCCAGGCCTGAAGCTTGGCGGACGTTTACTGAGAAGTGGTGTTATCAACGTGCTGCAACTTGCCCAGGCGCTGGCAGAACAGGCTGGTGTACCCATGGAGCGCATGGATTGCCGCTGCCTCGATAAGCGACTCATCGCTGAGTTACCTTCCGGGGTGGCACGTCATTACGCCGTATTGCCGCTACGAGAAGAGCCAGACAGGTTGGTTCTCGCCAGTGAAAGCCTGCTGGATCCCGTTTCGCTGGCAGCGCTGGCACGTAAGATTGGCCGACCTGTGCGCTATGTTATCGTGCCTCGTGGTGAGGTTGTGGTGGGGCTAAGACACGGATATGGCGAAGCGCAAAATACTGAGCAATTTGCGTTGCTTTCCAGAGCGGCAGCAGCGGGAATGCTGAGCCCGAAGCGGGCAGAAGCGCTATGGCACGAGTATGTCTCCGGGCAAATCTTGTTTGCGGAAGTACTGATCACCGAAAGCTATCTGGATGCGGCCGTGCTGAAAGCCGTTCTGCTGCGCTATGAGCGCAGCGACATGCAATTTGGCGATTTTCTGGTGCAGGAAGGCGTCGTCGGGCAGTCCGCGGTCGATCACGCGCTGGAACAGCAGAAAAAACTGCAGCCTTCGTTGAGCGGGCTGATGCACACCGCCGGGCTGAGCAGCTTGCAAATCTCCAGCCTTATTGGAGAATTATCGTGAGGCCGTGTCTGAAATGGCTGATGGCGCTGGCCTGTGGCCTGATGATTGCCGGATACGCGCTGGCGACGACGGAAGGTTCCAGGGATGACCTCGGGTTAAGTGATTACCGCTACTTTAAAGTTTATCCGCATATCACAAGGGCGAAAAAAGCGCTTCTCTCCAATAACGAGCCGCAGGCGATCGACAGTTTTCAGCATGCCCACAAACTGGCGCCGGAAAGTATCCGACTGACGCTCTGGCTTGCTGAAGCCTATATCCATTTCAACCACAACGATAAAGCGATTGCGCTATTAAGCGAACAGTTACGTAAAACGCCCGGCAATGCGCAGATCCGTCAGACGCTTGATGCTATTCCACAACCGGAAAAAAAAATCACCACCCGCGAACAGCTTCTGGCGCTTGATGAAGAATGTGCGGGTTCTCCGTCGGTGGTGTGCCGGGCCGAGGTCGGCAACTATGCCGTCAGGTTGGGGGCGTTGGATATCGCCTTGCAGCAGCTTAATGATGAAGTGCTGCGCACCTCGTCACAGGGCCAGACGTTGATTAACCGTTTGACCCAGCGGGCTATTGACCTGCAAAAATGGCACTTTGCTGACCGGGGATTTGCGATGCACGATCGGCTGGCAACGTTGAGCGAGGAGCAGTATCAGCAGTGGTTCGCTATTTTGCTGCACCTGGGGCGCGACCGGCGTATTCTCGATCTTCAGCGGCAAGGCGTGATGAACTCCCCCGGCATGCAGTTGGCCTATGCTCAGTCCCTGGCCGAAAGAAAAGCCTACCCGGCATTGAGTGCTTATCTTGCCAGCCATCATCCCCGGTTTACCTCTGAGGCTGAAAAGCGCAATTGGCGAGACTTGAAGGCGAAATGGCGCGGTATGAAAGCGGCAGAGCGCTATTTCGGGGAACGGTAATTAACTAAAAAGGTCCTTTATTAAGGGCCGCTCAGTGTGGGGTTATGGCGCATTAATGGGAAAGGGAGGAATATTCCCTTCCCCGGCGTACGGTTCAGATAACTAAGATTTAAAGCCTGCTGCGGTCATCAGCAGGCGAAATCCCATCCCTACTGCGGCCAGCGCGAATACGCTGGCGCTCCATAAAATAACCATCCACATGACGCGTTTAGCGGTTTCTTTCATCAGTGGTACCCCTCGCCATGCTGCACCTTCCCGCGGAACACGTAATAGCTCCAGAAGGTGTAAACCAGGATTATCGGAATAATAAACAGCGCGCCTACCAACATAAAGCCCTGACTTTGCGGCGGCGCGGCGGCCTGCCACAGCGTAATGCCGGGCGGGATGATGTTTGGCCAGATGCTGATGCCCAGCCCGCTAAAGCCCAGGAAAATCAGCCCCAGCGTCAGCACAAACGGCGTGGCGTGCAGGCTGTTCGTCGACCGAACGCTACGCCAAAGCCACAGGCTGAACAGCACCACAAGCAGCGGAACCGGCAGCAGGAACAGCAGATTTGGCAGGGTGAACCAGCGTTCAGCAATGTTCGGGTGGCGAAGCGGTGTCCAGAGGCTAATCACCGCGATGACCACCAAAAGTGCCAGCAGTAACGCCGGGGTGAGGCTCCGCATCCGCCTTTGCAGAGGATCTTCGCTTTTCATCACCAGCCAGGTGGCGCCCAGCAAAGCGTAGGCAATGACCAGACCCAGGCCGCAGAACAGGTTGAACGGCGTCAACCAGTCGAGCTGGCTGCCGGCAAACTGGCGACCGGTCACTGAGAAACCAGAAATGACCGCGCCCACGGCAATGCCCTGGCAAAACGTCGCCAGAATCGATCCCCCCAAAAACGCGTTGTCCCAGAAAGGGCGGTGCGCCGGCGTGGCCTTAAAGCGGAACTCGAAGGCGACGCCGCGAAAAATCAGCCCCACCAGCATCAGGGTGAGCGGGATAGTCAGGGCGTCGACGATAACCGCATACGCCAGTGGGAAAGCACCAAACAAAGCAGCCCCGCCCAGCACCAGCCAGGTTTCGTTCTCGTCCCAGACCGGGGCTACGCTGTTGACCATCACATCGCGGTCTTCAACCCCGCGAATAAACGGAAACAGAATGCCAATGCCCAGATCAAAACCGTCCATCACGATATACATCAGGGTGGCGAAGACGATAATCACAAACCAAATAACGGATAAATCGATGCCCATTAGCGCGTCTCCTCAAGTGATTCAGCAACCGCAGACAGCGGACGGGACGGTGTTCCTTCAGCGGGATGGTCGTCAAACGGCTGAGGGCCTTTTTTGATTAGCCGGATCATGTAGCCGTAGCCGACGCCAAATACCGACATGTACACCACAAAGAAAGCGGCGAGGCTGAGACTCATTTGCAGCGTACCGTGGGCAGAAACGGCATCTTTGGTTCGCAGCAGGCCGTAAACCACCCACGGTTGGCGGCCAACCTCCGTCGTTATCCACCCGGCGAGAATAGCAATCAGCCCCGATGGCCCCATCCACAGCGCAAAGCGCAGGAACGGGCGGCTCTCAAACAGCCGGTTGCGGTAGCGAAGCCACAGGCTGGCGACGCCAAGCAAGATCATCAACATGCCTAAGCCGGCCATCACGCGAAACGACCAAAAGACAATCGGCGAGTTAGGGCGGTCTTCTTTGGGGAACTCTTTTAGGGCAGGCACCTGTTTATCCAGGCTGTGGGTGAGGATAAGGCTGCCCAGCATCGGGATCTCCAGGCCAAAGCGGGTGCGTTCCTGCTCCATGTCCGGCAGGCCGAACAGCAGCAGCGGCGTTGGCTCACCGGGACGGTTTTCCCAGTGCCCTTCAATGGCGGCGATTTTAGCCGGCTGATGCTTGAGCGTATTGAGGCCGTGCATGTCGCCGATCATCGCCTGGACAGGCGCGACGATAACCGCCATCCACAGGGCCATTGAAAACATGGTGCGAATGGCCGGTGTACCGTTGCCGCGCAGCAGATGCCAGGCGGCAGAAGCCCCAACGAAAAAGGCGCTGCTCAGGAACGCCGCCACCGACATATGCAGCAGGCGATAAGGGAAAGAGGGGTTAAAGACCACCGCCAGCCAGTCAACCGGGACGACCTGGCCGTTGTGGATCTCAAAGCCCTGCGGAGTTTGCATCCAGCTGTTTGAGGCGAGGATCCAGAAAGTGGAGATGATGGTGCCGAGCGCCACCATACAGGTGGCGAAGAAGTGCAGGCCTGGGCCAACACGGTTCCAGCCGAACAGCATCACGCCAAGAAATCCGGCTTCAAGGAAGAAGGCCGTCAGCACTTCGTAGGTCAGCAGCGGGCCGGTGATGCTGCCGGCGAACTGGGAAAACCCGCTCCAGTTGGTGCCAAACTGGTAGGCCATCACCAGCCCGGAGACCACGCCCATGCCAAAGTTGACGGCGAAAATCTTCGACCAGAAGTGGTACAGCGAGCGGTAAACCGGGTTTTTAGATTTGAGCCAAAGTCCCTCAAGTACCGCGAGGTAGCTGGCAAGCCCGATGGTGATAGCAGGAAAAATAATGTGGAAGGAGACAGTGAAAGCAAACTGAATCCTCGCCAGGTGAAAAGCGTCTAAACCGAACATGCAGAACTCCGCATAGCAAATTATTCGGCTCGATTGTAGGCCGCGCCACGTCTGGGTTGTAGAAACAGACTGGCGGGAAAAAGGGATAACAGTTGGCAGCTGTGAATGAAATTTGGAATTCTGAGGAGCCGGGTGGCTCCTCAGAATGTTTAACTTACCCATCCTATAGCTGGGTTTTGAATATTACTGACACCCTTCAGGACAAGCCCATCGACGTGTATTTCCACTAGGCTGATCTGGGTGAATACTATTCTCTGGCGGGGTAAAGTCGTGGTAGTTCTGGCACTCTTTCTCATAGGCAGCTTTGGCCGAGCTGGCATATGAATATTTGAAATGATTGCACTTAGGATGATTACCGATATGTGATTGCAGTCGAGTACAAACGTCAGAGTCTGAACGACCCACATAGCAAACTATGAACGTGTTTTTGTCCATATAGCCAAGAGCATAGTTGCCTGCTGATGTGGATGTAACTTGTTTGCCAATTTCGTCACGGGTAAAGGCATAAGGGCCAGACATGTTTAATGTTTTACTTGTCATTTCTCGAAGTCCATATTAAACGCCATGATTAGTGCCTCTATTAAATTGCCACTGTGAAACGCCATTTCAACTTTGCAGTGATGTTTTAATGATATTTGTCATTAAAGTGCTTGTTTTATTAAAGAGGTTATTTTTTGTTCGCCGTTAAAAGTTGAATGGAATATCATCTATTGTATTTGTTGTATCTATGGGTTTGAGTTGTAATTTAATTTATTTGTATATATTTATCATGGTTATTAAATGTATCCACTCGTCGATATTTTATATTTTATTAATATATTTCATTGGTAGGTATTCATCAGGATTATGAATCAGCCGAATAAAATAGAAGCCAGTATTTTGAAAAGATAACCGTTTTTCCGAGAACCAACCTTGAACGCGCGGGTCTATATCACGAGCGTTCTTTTCAGGAGAAAACGATGTTGTTACCGAGGGTTGGCGTATTTTTACTGGTTGGTCTCTGCCTGGTTTCACAGGCATCTGCAGAGGATCTGCTTTCTCCCGCCAAAAGAGAGATAGCCATGAAGCTGGTGTCCAGCGCGGAAAACTCCTCGCTGGACTGGCGAAAACAGTATGCCTATATAGAAGATATTGACGACGATCGCGGCTATACCGCCGGACTTATCGGCTTTACTTCTGCCAATGGAGATATGCTTGATGTTGTGGAGCGCTACACCGCGCAGCGGGCGGCCAACCCGCTTGCAGGTTATCTGCCAGCGTTGAAAACGCTCGCGGAAGAAGAAAGCAGCGCCCATACCGGGCTTGATCCTGACTTTGTTAGTGCCTGGAAGCAGGCGGCAAATGATCCCGCGTTCAGGGCCGCGCATGATAACATCCTGACGGAGCAGTATCTTGAGCCCGCCGTTAAGCAAGCGAAAGAAGACGGGCTGAACACGCTGGGGCAATTTATTTACTATGATGCGCTGGTGATGCATGGGCCGGGTAACCAGCGGGAGGCGTTTGGTGGCATTCGGGCGGCGGCAAGAGCGGTCGCCAAAACACCCGCGCAGGGGGGCGGCGAGAAAGCCTGGCTGAACGCGTTTTTAGATGCGCGAGTGAAGATCATGCGGGAAGAAAAGGCTCACGAAGAGACGTCGCGGGTTGAGCTTGAACAGCGCCGTTTTCTCAAGGAAGATAACTACAGCCTGTCGCCGCCGTTGCGCTGGCGAACCAATGATGAAGATTTTGTGATTGAGCGTTAAATGGCTAAAAACCCGCAGCGTCAGGCTACGGGTTTTACGGTTAAGCTTCCAGTTGTGCCTCATCCTCTCTCTTATTGATAAAGTATGTGGCATATTTATATATGTTTATCTTAATGCTCGACGGGTGGGAAGTATTAAATACTCAGAAGTGAAATATAACATTTTGTGCACGCCGTCGATCATAACGTTTTTTCTTTTAGGCTGGAAACATTTCATTTTATTATCGTAACCCCCAAACGTTCCTGAGGGTGAGTATCGGGTAGTATACGCTCTCACGGGTTTGTTGATATGTGAAGCTAATACATTTGCAACTGAAAACATCCCACCATTACCCCCTGCACAGCAATAAAATCTGATTTCATTAATCATCGGCTAGTCAATGCCATCTCGAATTGCACTTTTCGCTATTGAATTCTTAAGGCCATTGGCGAGAGCTAAACCTGACATATGGTTAGCATTGAATATCATGCCATGCATAGTAACTTCCAGTGCTCTGTCAATTCGGTTATAAGTAAGATTTCCATCAGTTCCTAAGAAAGATGCTTCAATATTAACATCAGCGGTTAAATGTTCTTTCATTTAAAATATCATCCTTTTATTCGTTGTTCCGCCAAAGGGGGGGGGGTCGGTAACATTGCGTAAGCACCTCGATTGAGATAAACACCATAACCCGAAAAGGCGAGAAAAATGCCCACGACGGGAAAACTAAGAGGAGGGCAATCGGCATCGCTGATAGTAAACTTTCCATGTAAAGCCATAAATCGCCCATATCCATATTTTGATGGCGGATAGGCTACATGCTATTTTTCAAATGTCATGTTTTTTGTTTCATAAGATGAATTAAAAGTGAGCTGCCGCAACTTAAGCTTTATGTTCATTTTTTATCTATTGATGGGGTTTATATGTTGGCCTTGATGGGTTTTTTTAAATAATAATTCATGGCATTATTTAAAATAATAATGGACGCCACTCGAATTAAAGCAGCGGCCATTAAAAATCAAATTAATCAGCCGCGCCTGCCAGCAGCGCCATTAACCTTTCCTGCACACTGGTGCAGCCCGCCAGCACCAGATTGCCTTTCAACAGGCCGCTATTGGTGAGAAACGCATTACTGCTGCCGCCAGCTTCAGTGATCAGCAGCAGGCCGGCCAGCGCGTCCCAGCTGTTCATATGCTCCTCGTAGTAAGCGTGAACCTGGCCTGCGGCAACGTGCGCCAGCATCAGTGCGCCTGCGCCAAAACGGCGGTACTCCATGCCGTCGTTCAGAACATCCTCTATGGTGCGTGCATAAAGTGGAACGGGGGCGCGGCTAGAGCGGCCCAGGCCGATGACCACGCTTTCCGGAGACGGGTCATGCAGCTTGAGTGGTTTGCCGTTCAGGTATGAACCCGCACCGTGTCGGGCAAAAAAGAACTCATCGCGATCGGGCGCATAGATAATCCCTAGCTCAATGACGTTTTGCCTGACGTAAGCGAGGGAGATGCACCAGTAGTCCATGCCCAGAATAAAGTTAGTCGTGCCGTCTACCGGGTCGAGCACCCAGACGCCGCTATCGCCCTCAACAAGGCCGCTTTCTTCACCGAGGAAACCGTCCTGCGGGCAGTGGGCCTTCAGCCAGTTTTTAATCTCTTGCTCAACCAGAATATCCGCCTGCGAGACGAAATCCTGACGGCCTTTTTTCTCCACGCTTAAGCCTGCATCGCGCAGCGCCTGGGCGCGTGCGCCCGCTTCGCGGATTAAAGTGCATAACGCCTGTTGCTGTTGTTCGGTCATGTTTTGCTCTTAGGTAAGGGAAATCGACGTATGTCGGTGGATCATGCTGACCTTCACCCAACTGGTGCGTGAAGGCTGGGAAGGTGTTCGGGCACGCTCCAGTAGGTGAGCCAGCGCCAGCCGCGAGATTTCCGCCACGTCCTGGTTAAGGGTGGTTAGCCGGTAGCTGAACTGTGCCGTTTGCGGCGTATTGTCAAAGCCGATCAGCTGAAAATCCTGCGGCGCGTTTTTGCCTCGCTTGCGCATTCCGTCGAGAAAGCCACAGGCTAGCTGAGCGTTGGCGCAGAAAATGCCCAGTGGGATCTCTTCGAGTTCAGCCGCCGCCTGCCAGCCGCCTTCATAGCCTTCTTCAGCACAGAGCAGAGAAACAAGATTTTTCTCAACGTCCACGCCGCGTTCGTTCAGGGCCTGGCGGAACGCTTCGCCGCGCATTCTGCCGGCCCAGGTCGAAGAATGATTGTTGAGCCAGCCAAAATTTTTGCACCTGCTGTTGACCAGTTGTTCAGCGGCGAGCACCGCTCCGGCGGCGTTATCCGAGCAGACATAATCCACGCCGGGGATGTCGGGCTGGCGGTTGATGCCGACCACCGGAATATGCTGCTGCACGCACTCATTCACCAGCGCTTCGGGTGGCTTGCCGGAGGTGACTATTACGCCGGAGACGCGAAACTGAGTGAAATGACGCAGCGTTTCCGCCAGCTCCTGCTCAGAGCGGATCTCCGTGACCAGAGCCTGAAAGCCGTTACGCTGAATTTCACTGAGCAGGCCGTCGAGCAGGCTGCTGCGAAAAGGATCGTGGATGCGCGAGACGATGACGCCAATCAGATGGCTGCGGCGGCGGTTAAGCCCCTGGGCAAGAAAATTGACCTGATAACCAAGCTCTTCGGCTACCTGAAGCACGCGTGCACGCGTGGCCGGGGAAATACTGCCGTTGTTGCTCAGCGCGCGGGAGACCACGGCGCGCGAAACGCCCGCCCGCCGGGCCACGTCTTCGGCGGTGACGCTTTGTTTATGCATCGATGAACTCAAGGCAAATAGTCCTCAGTGTAAAACCGCTGCTGCTGAAAATCGTACTGCAGGCCATCGTGGCTGACGAACAGCCCCGCGTGAGGGCGGCAGGCCAGCTTCAGCGCGGGCAAAATGGCATCGTTGCAATGGTACAACCCCAGGGACGGCAGCCCCAGCGAAGTAAACAGCTTCAGGCAGCCGGGGAAATCACCGTGGGAAGCGTCCTTCGCCAGTTCAGACAGCGAAGCACACTCCTGAAACGCCAGATCCACCCCGGCCATCAGCGCGATGGAATCATCGGTTGGCCGCCCGTCGCCGCTATAGAAAAAAGCATATTCCCGGATATCAACGCGTAGCGCCAGATTTGCCATTTCATGGCGGGTAGGGGCGGTGCGTATCCGCCAGTGTTGCCAGTGAAAATCCGCTTCACTATCGCGCCATTCGATAGGGAAACAGAGCGAAGGTTCTGGCCAGTTGGCTAGCGATGCCAGCTGCATCAACACCTCACGCTGTGCCAGCTGGCTGTATATCACCAGCGGCTTTTCGCGAGCGAAACTCTTCCAGTGATTTAGCAGGGCGGTTAAGCCGGTGCAGTGGTCGGGGTGAACATGGGTGAAAAACAGCACATCGATATCGTTGATACCGCCGCCGCGTTGCCACAGCGCGCGGGGCACGGTAGGGCCGCAGTCGATAAGCCATTGCCGGTTTTCGTCATCAATAATCCGCAGCGCGGAAGTATTTTGCCAGCGGGAGAAAGCGCTGCCGCAGCCAAGCACGTCGATTTTCATTGCCCCTCGCTAAAAATTTATCGCGGTTAATTAAAGTGTCACAAAGACACGCCACAGTAGGCGCACATCATCTCTGACTGGCGTTTCATTTTTTTTACAGCGAAATGAACACGTGTTCATTCAGGGCAAAAAGACATAAACAGACATCCCGGATACCGTTATGAGCTACCTGGAAATGGCGCACCTGCAAATTAGTTACGGCGAGAAGGTGGTGCTAAAAGAGATTAATCTTGCCGTGAAGAAAGGCGAGATGATCGCATTGCTTGGCCCGTCTGGCTGCGGGAAAACAACGTTATTGAACGCGTTATGTGGATTTATTCCTGTCAGGCAGGGCCACATTGTTGTGGCCGGAAATAATATTACCCAAAGCCCGCCGGAACAGCGAAATATCACTATGGTCTTTCAAAGCTATGCGCTATGGCCGCATTTAACGGTGGAACAAAATATTGGTTATGGCCTGAAGCTACGCAAGTGGCGGCGGGACGCCATTCAGGCCCGGGTACTTGAACTCTTGCAGATGGTGAACCTGAACGGTCTTGCCGGGGCGAAAATTACCGAGCTTTCCGGCGGGCAGCGGCAGCGCGTTGCCCTGGCGCGCGCGCTGGCCATTGAGCCAGACGTGCTGGTTCTGGATGAGCCCCTCTCAAACCTGGATGCTAAAGTCCGGCTGAACGTGCGCCATGAAATCAAACAGCTACAGAAAAAACTCGGCTTCACCTCGGTGATTGTGACCCACGACCAGCAGGAAGCGCTGGTGATGGCTGACCGCATCGTGGTGCTGAATAACGGGCAAATAGAACAAACGGGGACACCGGAAGAGATTTACCAAAAGCCTGCCACGCCTTTTGTGGCTGATTTTATGGGGGCCGATAACCGTATTACGGCAGAAGAAATACAGCCGCTGGGGTTGACCTCGCTGAATAATAACGGCGACCAGGAGATTTATTTCAGAAGCTCGGATGCCGCGCTTTCATTATTAAATAACACGCTCCCGGAACGCGGATTAACGCTAGAGGGTGTGATTGAGAAAAATGCTTTTATTGGCCACAACTACCGCTACGCTATTCGCTGCCAGCAGCGCCTTTTTCATGCCGATTCTACCGATAATTTACCGCTGAATTCTGCGGTCAGGCTGCACGTGCCCGAGTCGGCTCTACATATTTTTAATTCGTCCCATACGGCTTGAACCATTCTATTTCTCTGAGGGGTAATTATGTTTACTAAAACCAGGCTTGCTGCCGTCACGGCGCTGTTTTTAAGTTATGGCGTACAGGCGGAAACCGTTTTAAATGTGGCCACCGCAGGTGACCAGAATATGGTGGATTATGTCAAAACCTGGCTGGGGCCAAAATTTGAGGCCGCGCATCCGGGGGTGAAAGTGCGCGTGGTCGGCACCGGGCCGGGGGACGCAGGCTCGAATAAAATCATCGAAAAACTGAGCGCTCAGCAGCAGAGCGGGGCTAAAACCTGGGATATCGACGTGGCGGTGGTGCACCAGAAGGCGGGTGGCGAACTGGTGGAAAAAGGGCTGCTGGAAAAGTACCGCCAGCAAATAAAAACGGGCAGCATGGTCACCGCAGACAACGCCAAAAATGCGCTGGGCGTGAACGTCGACGGCTATGTGATGCCGATGTTCCTGAGCCAGACGGCCATCGCCTGGAACAGCGAAACCATGAAAGCGCCGCCGGCCTCTTACGACGAGTTGGTTGAGTGGGCGGCGAAACATCCGCAGGCGTTTGGCTACAACGGCATTAAAAACGGCATGTCAGGCGTCAGTTTTGTCGTCGGCTGGATTTACGCCTACGGTACCGACGCCCAGCGTTTATCCGCTTTGCCGTATGACAAGAGCGTAGAGAAAAACTGGTCACAGGCTTTTGAGAAACTGAAAGCGTTTAACAAGAACGTGACCTTTACGCCGGGTAACGCCGGGACGCTGGATATGCTGACGCGCGGTGAAATCGCCATGGGGCCGGTCTGGGTAGATATGTTCTACACCTGGAAAGATCAGGGCAAGCTGCCGCCGTCCATCAAGCTGGCCTTACTTTCACCGGGAATGCCGGGGCAGCCGATGTATTACGTTACGCCGGCCAAAGCGGCACAGCCTGAACTGGCGCGCGAGTTTATTGCGCTGGCAACCAGCCCGGAAGTGCAGGCCGACGGGATCGTGAAGCAGTTCAACTGGTATCCGGGTATCGACGCGCAGTACGTCAAGCCAAAGCTGGACGACGCGACCTGGAGCAAATTGTTTGCCGAGATCTCCCCGAAAGCGCTCGCCGACTACGGCAAAAGCTTCCCGATAGCCCCTTACTTTGACGACATCAAAGAAGGGTATGAAAGCCAGGTGTCCAACTAATCCTTTCCCGGCGCCCGGCTCAGGTCGGGCGCCACGCTCAAGCTCAAAGGTTTGCTATGCGCGTTTCGCTAAACTATCTGCTGCTGGTGAGTCCCGCCGCGCTGATGATTGTAGTGCTGTTTCTCTATCCTCTTGGATTTTCGCTGGTTGCCGCTTTTACCTCGGACGCCGGAGCGCTGACGTTACAGCACTTTGCCAAAGTGCTGTCGCTTTACTCGAACGATATTCTGTTTACGGTTTTCATCGTGCTGGTGTCGGTTGCGCTGCTGGCGGTGCTGTCGATTACGATTTCGGCGGTGATTACGCTGTCTTCATGCCGCCTGATTGTCCGGTTGCTGGGCGTGCTATACCGGCTGCCGCTGTTTATTCCGTTTATCGTTGCCGCGCAGATGATGCGCACGTTTCTCGCCAAAAACGGCCTGATGAATAACATGCTGGTTGCCAGCGATCTGGTACAGCCGCTGGACACGATTTCCTGGCTCGGCTGGAAGGGGATCATCATTACCTTTGTCTGGAAGCAACTGGCGTTTGCCACCTTGCTTATTTGCGGGGCGATGGCTGCGCTGGAGCCTTCTCAGGTGCTGGCTGCCAGAAATTTAGGGGCTTCGCGAGTTCGCATTTTGTTCGACATTATTTTGCCGCAGGTATTACCGGCCGTTGGCGTCGCGCTGGTGCTTTCGACCGTGGTGATGATGTCCGTTCTGTCCGTTCCGCTGATGATTGGCACCGGGACGCCAACGATGCTGACCGTGGACATGGCATTCCGCGTGAACTCCTACAGCGATTATGCGGTGGCTAACGCGCTGGGCGTGATATCCCTGCTCATATGTGGGGCGCTGTCCTGGTTTTATCTGCGCCACAGCCTGCGCCAGAAAGGAGGGGAGGCATGAAACTGTTGAAAGGACGACTCGGCCTGCCACTGCAGGCGCTGCTGCTGGCCTTTATGCTGTTTGCGATGTTCGGCCCGCTGCTGAACCTGCTGATTTGGACGGTGGCGGAAAGCTGGTTTTATCCGCATACCTTGCCGAGCCAGTGGGGATTAAAGTACTGGTATCAGGTGTTTAGCCCGTACAGCGATGTTTCCGGCTCGCTGTTGACCAGCGTGTTCATTGCCGTGCTGTCGGTGCTGGTTTGCCTGTTGATATCGGTTCCCGCAGGGTACGCACTTTCCCGCAGGGCGATGCCGTTTCGGGTGATGTTTATGCTGCTGTTTTTGATCCCGCAGGCGTTTCCAAACCTGACGGTGTATATGAACATCGCCCGGCTGTTCTATCAGTGGGGGCTGAACGGCACGGTGGCGGGCGTGGTGCTGGTGCACAGCGTACATGGCCTGATGTATTCGATATGGATCTGTGTGGCCGCTTTTTCGGCCATCGATCCGCTGCAGGCGCGGGCATCCCGCAACCTTGGCGCCGGGCCGCTGTTTACCTTCTGGCGCATCGTGCTGCCGCAGGCTTTACCGGGGATCATGGCCGCCGGGATCTTCGTGTTCCTGGAATCGCTGGATGAGTTTACCGGCACCTTTTTCGTCGGTGCGCCGGATATCACCACGCTGCCGCTGCTGCTTTACAACGCCAGCATGTCCGGGAATTACCAGGTATCGTCGATTACCGCGCTGATTTTACTGGTGCCTTCGCTGCTGTTCATGCTGGTTATCCATAAGTTTATGCGACCGGAGATGCTGTCGAAGATGGGCAAGTGATAGCGGGTATTGGCTACAATACAGATAATTCCGGGCTGATAATGTTCTAGATTATCAGCCTGAGGGTTATTAAACCCCGTTATTCCCCTGGTTTCGAGGCCTCTATGAAGAAACGATATGCTTTCGCTGTAATCCCGGTATTACTGGTGACCTTTAGCAGTCTGGCCTCCTCGGAGGCGGCCTGGCAGCAACTGGACAAAGATGTACAAAAAAGCTGCCTCGCCATTAGCGCGCTGCAGGAGAAAAAAATAGAAGGGAAGCGTACCGACTTCAGCGACGACGTTGGTTACTCGGCGGTGGTGATTTCAGGCAACTACAAGTTTAAGAACAGCCAGCCGGTGCCGGGCAAAGAGCTGTGCCTTTATAACCGCAAAAGTAAAAAGGCGAGTCTGGAACAGATGCAGTAGCATTTGAGCACGGTTAAAGAATATATCCCAGCAAAGACAATCTCTTTGAGCGACAGGCAGTTACCCCTCAGCGGGAAAGTTGCCTGTTTTATCTGGCGCAAAACTGCCATTTTTCCGTCACGTTTCTGCCATAAACCCCTCCCATACTGACTGACTTCTGACCCCTGACAGGTTTGCAGACAATGGCAAAACGCCCCTGGCTTCCGTGGCTGATCCTTACGCCATCTTTGATCTTTTTACTGCTCTTTACCTGGTTCCTGCTGATCCGCTCGGTGTACGACAGCCTGTTTGATACGCGTATAGCGGGCGATGCTGGCGCTTACGTGGGCATAGGCAATTATGTGCGCCTGTTCGCCGATGCGGTGTTCTGGAAATCGCTGGTGAATAACCTGTTTTATATCGTGCTGACCGTAATCCCGGGCGTGGCGCTCGCGCTGCTGCTGGCGGTTGCGCTGTGGGAAAACCACCGCGTTAACCGCTGGCTGCGGACGGCTTTCTTCTTCCCGATGATCATACCGATGGTTAGCGCGGCGGCGCTGTGGCTGTTTATCTTTATGCCAGGCATGGGCATGCTGGATTACTACCTGGCGAAGCTGTTCGGGCCGATGAACAACAACTGGCTCGGGCGCAGCAACAGCGCGCTGTACGCCCTGGCGCTGATTGGCGTCTGGAAGTTTGCCGGTTATTACATGCTGTTCTTCCTCGCAGGATTACAAAGTCTGCCTGCCTCGGCGCGTGAAGCGGCGATCATGGAAGGCGCGACCTCAACGCAGGTGTTCTTCAAGGTCACGTTACCGCTGCTGCGCCCGACGCTGAGCTTTGTCATTACCACCGCGCTGATTTACTCCATAACCCAGATCGATCATGTCGCGGTGATGACGCGCGGCGGGCCGGATAACGCTACGACCGTACTGCTGTATTACATCCAGAGCCTCGCCTGGGACACCCATGATTTAGGCAAAGCTTCCGCCGCCACCTTCCTGACGCTGGCCGGCCTGTTTGTCTTCTCGTTCGTTAACCTCAAGCTGCTGGAAAGGGGGGTTCACCATGAGCGTTGAGTTTTCTGGGACCGTTGTCAACGCGCGTAGCGTCCCGCAGCCGCTGTGGTTGCGCCTGCGGAAATCAAAGGGCGTGACGCTCACCGTGCTGATGTGCTGCCTGGCCTTGCTGTGGGTTAGCCCGTTTGTCTGGATGCTTTCTTCAGCCTTTAGCGCCAGTACCTTCGGCGAAGGCATGGCCTCGATATTGCCGCGCTTTCCCCTGACGCTGGATAACTTCCGCGATGCGTGGCAGAGCGCCGACTGGCTCAGTTTGTACGCCAATACGCTGATTTTCAGCTTCGGTACTTTCTTCGTGCAGCTCATCACCATTACCACCGCCGGATATGTTTTTGCCTGCCATGAATTTCGCGGCAAGCAGACGCTGTTCCTGCTGTTTCTGGTGCAGTTAATGATCATGCCGGTAGTGATGATGGTGCCGAACATGATGACGCTCAAAACCCTGGGGCTGCTCAATACGCTGACCGGGGTGATGATGCCGTATTTCACCTCCGCGTTCGGGGTGTTCCTGATGCGTCAGGCGTTTCTCGCCATCCCGAAAGAGCTGGAGGAGGCCGCGCTGATGGAAGGCTGCCGCTGGTGGCAGGTGCTTTACCGCGTGCTGCTGCCGATGTGCTGGCCGTCGGTGCTGGCTTTCGCCACCGTGAGCATTACCTATCACTGGAACGAGTACCTGTGGCCGCTGATGATGCTCAACGACCCGGACAAACAGGTACTGACGGTCGGGCTGGTTTCGTTTGCTATGGGCGCCGAGTCCGGCGGCCAGTGGGGCACCATCAGCGCGGGTACCATTATGGTCTGCCTGCCGCTGATGCTCGCCTTTATCGCCTTCCAGAAGCAGTTTCTGCGAAGTTTTGGTTTTTCAGGTATCAAGTAAGGAGTTGAGTGATGTTATTGGCCCATATTTCCGACACCCATTTCCGCAGTCAGAACCAGAAACTGTACGGCTTTATTGATATTAACGGCGGCAATGCTGACGTAGCCTCGCAGCTGAACGCCCTGCGTGAGCGCCCGGACGCGGTAATCGTCAGCGGGGATATCGTCAACTGTGGACGTCCGGAAGAGTACCAGGTCGCGCGCCAGGTGCTGGGCACCATCAAGTCGCCGCTTTATTTGATCCCCGGCAACCACGACGATAAGGCGCATTTTCTGGAGTACCTGCGCCCGCTTTGCCCGCAGCTGGGTCACGATCCGGAAAACATCCGCTATGCGGTGGACGATTTTGCGACCCGGCTGCTGTTTATCGACTCCAGTCTGGCCGGGCATTCCAAAGGCTGGCTGACCGAAAACACCGTGGCCTGGCTTGAAGCACAGCTAACGGCGGGCGGCGACAGGCCCACAGCCGTCTTTATGCACCATCCCCCTTTGCCGCTTGGCAACGCGCAAATGGACAAAATCGCCTGCGAAAACGGCCATCTGCTGCTCGATTTAGTCGCCCGTTTCCCGTCGCTGGTGCGCATTTTTTGTGGCCACAACCACTGCCTGACGATGACGCAATATCGGCAGGTGACCATCGCCACGATTCCCGGCACGGTGCACCAGGTGCCGTATCACTTTGAGGACAGCCGCCCGTATTACGATTTGTCCCCACCGTCCTGTCTGATGCACCGCCAGGTAGGTGACCAGTGGGTGAGCTATCAGCATTCGCTGGCACACTATGCTGGCCCGTGGCTGTATGACGCGGCGATCAGCTGCCCGACGGATGAGTATTAATCGCCATGTTAAGACTGAATCACGTAAGCAAGCAGTTCGAAGGCAAAGCGGCGCTGAACGCGCTGTCGCTCAGCATCGAAGAAGGTGAATTTGTGGTGCTGGTGGGGCCCTCCGGCTGCGGTAAAAGTACGCTGCTGCGGATGCTGGCCGGGCTGGAAGAGGTCAGCAACGGTGAGATTTGGCTCCACGGTGAGAACATCACGTCGATGTCGCCGCGCGAGCGCAACTTCGCGATGATCTTCCAGAACTATGCGCTGTTTCCGCACCTCACCGTACGCGACAACATCACGTTTGGCATGAAGATCCGCAAAGAAGACAAGGCCAGCTGGCAGCCGCGCCTGGAACAGGTGGCCGCAATGCTGCAGCTCGGCGAACTGCTGGACCGCAAACCGGCCAAACTCTCTGGCGGCCAGCGCCAGCGCGTGGCGATGGCGAGAGCCATTGTGCGTAATCCGCGCCTGTTTCTGATGGATGAGCCGCTCTCAAACCTGGATGCTCGCCTGCGTACCGAGGTGCGCGACAGCATCATGGCGCTGCACCATCAGCTCAAAACCACCACCATTTACGTCACCCACGATCAGACGGAGGCCATGTCGATGGCGGACCGTATTGTGGTAATGAACGGGGGCGTGGTGCAGCAGGTGGGCAAGCCGGAGCATCTTTATGCCCGGCCCGCCAACCTGTTTGTCGCCGGTTTTATTGGCTCCCCGGCTATGAATTTGGTTTCTCTGCCCTGTGAAGACGGCCGCATCCTGCCCGCGACGCTGAATCTGCCTTTGCCGTCCCCGGCGAGCGCGGAAAAGAACGTCTGGTTTGGTATCCGTCCGGAGCATATTACCGACAGGCCAGAGGAAGGGCACCTGACGCTGAGCGCGACGGTGCTGCAACGAGAACTGATGGGCGCAGATTACCTGCTCCATGTCAGCACACCCCTGGGGACGTTACGCTACACCCGCCGCCATCGCGGGGCGGTACCAGAAAAAGGCGATACGCTTACCCTCGGTTTTTCCTCATCGGATATTCACCTTTTCCACACAGACCTTCACCACAACTTACACCAGGAGATTGACCATGTTTAACCCCCTGATGCATAAATGGCGGGCGCTTGCCGTTTGCTGTTCGCTGGCCGTGAGCGGCGCAGCGCTGGCAAAAGAGAAAATTGATTTTATGTTCCCGGCGCCGGTTGACGGCAAGCTGACGATGGAGATGACCCGCGTCATCAAGGCGTTTAACGATTCTCAGCAGGACGTTGAGGTGCGCGGTATTTTCACCGGCAGCTACGACACCACCAAAATTAAAGCGGAATCCGCACAGAAAGCCGGGCAGCCGCCGGCGCTGGTCATTATGTCGGCCAACTTCACCACTGACCTTGCGCTAAAAGACGAAATCCTGCCGATGGACGAGCTGTTTAAATACGGCAACCGCAAGGCGGGCGATTTCCTGATGAACGACTTCTGGCCGGCCATGCACAAGAATGCGCAGGTGATGGGCGTGACTTACGCGATTCCGTTCCATAACTCCACGCCAATCCTGTACTACAACAAAACGATGTTCGACCAGGCGGGCATCAAGCAGCCTCCGCAGACCTGGGCCGAAATGCTGGCCGATGCGAAGAAGCTAACCGACGCCAGCAAAGGGCAGTGGGGCATCATGCTGCCGTCCACCAACGACGATTACGGCGGCTGGATCTTCTCCTCGCTGGTTCGCGCCAACGGCGGCAACTACTTCAACGAAAACTATCCTGGCGAAGTGTATTACGATTCACCGACCACCATCGGCGCGCTGCGCTTCTGGCAGAATATGGTTTACCGCGACAAAGTGATGCCGTCTGGCGTGCTGAATTCGAAGCAAATCAGCGCCGCCTTCTTTAGCGGCAAGCTGGGCATGGCGATGCTGAGCACCGGTGCGCTGGGCTTTATGCGAGAAAACAGCAAAGACTTTGATATGGAAGTGGCGATGATGCCCGCCAAAGAACAGCGCGCGGTGCCTATCGGCGGCGCAAGCCTGGTGAGCTTCAAAGGTATTTCCGATGCGCAGAAAAAAGCGGCTTATCAGTTCCTGACCTATCTGGTTAGCCCGCAGGTCAACGGCGCATGGAGCCGCTTCACCGGCTATTTCTCGCCGCTGAAAGCTTCTTATGACACGCCGGAAATGAAAGAGTACCTGCAGAAAGATCCGCGCGCACAAATCGCGCTGGATCAGCTGCAATATGCCCATCCCTGGTATTCGACTTATGAAACGGTTGCCGTTCGTCAGGCGATGGAAAACCAGCTGGCGGCGGTGGTGAATGACCAGAAAGTGACGCCGGAAGCCGCAGCGAAATCTGCGCAGCAAACGGCAGACAGCCTGATGAAGCCTTACGTCGAGAAAACGGCGTTGGCCGACGTGAAGTAAAATCCTCGCGTTTCCCTCCTCACGGGCGGCTTTGCCGCCCGTTTTTCCGTGTTAAAAATCACTTTCTGACTATAACAGTTGTACAAAACAGCGTATTTTTAGCACTGTGTTATAGACAGGGAGCAGCGCATGAAAAAGTACCAGCAGCTGGCACAGCAGATCCTCGATCAGATTGCCCTCGGCGTCTGGCAGCCGGGCGATCGTTTGCCGTCGCTGCGCGAGCAGGTCGGCCACAGCGGGATGAGCTTTATGACCGTCGGACACGCCTACCAAATGCTTGAAAGCCAGGGAGCAATTGTTGCCCGGCCACAGTCTGGCTACTACGTTGCGCCCCGGCCCGTAGCCCGCACCACGCCGCCTGCGGTGCAGGTGACCCGCGCGGAAACCGTCGATATCAATACTTATATTTTCGATGTCCTGCAGGCGAGCACTGATGCCTCCGTGGTGCCGTTTGGCTCCGCGTTCCCGGATCCACGCCTGTTTCCACTTCAGGCCCTCCACCGTTCAATGGCGGCGGTCAGCAAAACGGCCACCGCCATCAGCGTGATTGAAAGTCTCCCGCCCGGTAACGAAGCGCTGCGCCACGCCATCGCCCAGCGCTATGCCCAGCAGGGGATGCACGTTTCACCCGACGAAATTGTTATCACCGCCGGCGCGCTGGAGGCGCTCAACCTCAGCCTGCAGGCGGTCACCGAGCCGGGTGACTGGGTGATTGTCGAAAACCCTTGCTTCTACGGTGCGCTGCAGGCGCTGGAGCGCCTTAGGCTTAAAGCATTGTCGGTTGCAACAGACCCGGTAAGCGGGATCGATCTCGACGCGCTGGCGCAGGCTCTGGCGGAATACCCGGTTAAAGCCTGCTGGTTAATGACCAACAGCCAGAATCCGCTGGGGGTGACGCTCCCACCGGAGAAAAAAGCGCAGCTGGTGAAGTTGCTGCAGGCTCATAACGTGACGCTGATTGAAGACGACGTTTACAGCGAGCTTTATTACGGACGCGAAAGGCCACTGCCTGCCCGGGCGTATGACGCCCACGACATGACCCTGCATTGCTCCTCGTTTTCTAAATGCCTGGTGGCTGGGTTTCGCATCGGCTGGGTGGCCGCCGGGAAACACGCCCGTCGCATTCAGCAGCTGCAGCTGATGAGCACGCTGTCCACCAGTTCGCCGATGCAGCTGGCGCTGGTCGATTTTCTGGCTACCCGCCGCTATGACACGCACCTGCGCCGCCTGCGGCGACAGCTGGCAGAACGGAAACAGCAGGCGTGGCAGACGCTGAACGATCTCTTCCCGCCGGAGGTAAAAATCCACCGCAGCGAAAGCGGCTATTTCCTGTGGATTGAACTGCCGGCAGGGCTGGACGCCAGCCTGCTTAACGAGCGGTCGCTGGCGCACAAGATAAGCATCGCCCCGGGGAAAATGTTCACTACGGGCAGAGCCTGGGATAACTATTTCCGCTTCAACGCCTCGTGGAGCTGGGGCGAAAGGGAGCGTCAGGCGGTAGTGACGCTGTCACGTTTAATCAAGGAATTGATTGAGGAACAACATGTACAAGACTGAAAGATTGCTGCTGCGGCCGTGGCGCGATGACGATGCAGCGCCGTTTGCTGAGATGAACGCCGACCCCGAAGTCATGCGCTATTTCCTGCAGCCCCTGACGGCGGAAGAAAGCCAAAGTTACCTCGAGACATTCCGTCAGCGTCTGGCGGAAAACGGCTTTGGTTTCTGGGCGGTAGAAGAACAACGGAGCGGTGAGCTGGTGGGGTTTGTGGGCCTGAATCGGCCTGGCTACTCGCTGCCGTTTGGCCCGTGCGTGGAGATAGGCTGGCGGCTGCGAAAAGCATTTTGGGGCAAAGGGTACGCGCCTGAGGCAGCGAGGGAAGCGCTGCGCATTGGTTTCGACGAGTACGATCTGGACAGCATTGTGGCTTTTACCGCGCTGCCAAATTTGCCGTCTCAGCGGGTGATGGAGAAACTGGGCATGCGCCGAAGCGGTGAGTTTGACCATCCGATGGTGCCGGCGCAGCATCCGCTGTTACGGCATGTCTGGTATCAGATTCACCGGCAGAAGGTTTAAAAGCCGGCGAACCGGCCTGTAGCACGGTTACTCTGTCGGCTGGAAGACGTAATGGTCGCCTTTGGCTACGATGTGACCGACGCCAGGGAACGGGAAGTGCGGGGCAAAAATCAGCTCGCGATCGGCGGCCAGCTTCGCCAGCAGCGCTTTGCGGTTGGCTATTCCTTCCTGGCGGTCGTTATCATAGGCAATTGCCTATTCGGGCTTCGTCAGCGACACAATCGAGCTGTGCGCCGAGTCACCAATATCTAACAGACGCTGCTTGCCGGAGGCAATCTGGTAGCCAACGTGCCCCGGCGTATGCCCCGGCAGCGGTACAGAGGTAATCCCCGGCAGCACCTGGTCGCCAGGCTTAAAGGTTTTCACCTGCGGCTGGATAGCTTCCGCCAGCGCCTTCATCTTGGGCAACGTTTGCAGCCAGGCCCAGTCCGGGGCAGAGATTTGCACCGTGGCCTGGGGGAATGCCGGTTTGCCGTCTGCGGTGAGCAGCCCACCAACATGGTCGCCGTGAACGTGGGTGATCAGCACATCGGTAATCTGTTCTGGCTTATAGCCCGACTTTGCGAGGCTCGAAATCAGCTGCCCCTGAGCGTTGGGGCCAAGCCCGGTATCCAGCAAAATGACTTTGCTGCCGTCTTTGACCAGCAGTGCGTCGACGCTGAGCTTAATATTGTCCGTCGGGGCGCCCGCCGCAGACAGCACTTCGGCCACGGCTTTTTCTCCCACGTCGACGCCCATCACTTTGCCATCGTTAGGCAGGGCGTTGTTTTTATCGTGCAGGGCGGTTAACTCAAGCTTGCCGAGCGGAAAAGTTTTAAACGCCGCACCCGCGTTATCCGCCAGCGCGAAGGCGGAGTAGCTGGCTGCAAACAGCGCCGAAACGAGCAGTTTTTTGATCATTACTGTTCCCTTTATGCATCAGGTTAATTACCGGAAACCCATTGTTACTACTGACATGCCACAGCAACAGATTTTAAGTAAAGCATCTACGCTGATTAATGGTTAGCTGCTCGGGCGGGTTTACATTTTGTATTGGGGTTAAAGATGAAGCGTAAAACAGTAAGTTACGGGCTGCCTGTAAGTCTTTTTTTGGCGGCGCTGAGCGGCAGCGCGTGGGCCGAAAGCGGCCAAAACGCACCGGGAGAAAATTATCCGGTGCTGACAAAGGACTATTTGCTGCAATCCTTTGACGGCAGTGAAAAGCCGAATGAGGTGACGATAACGTCGGGGCTGCATAACCGCTATTTCTACAGTAACTGCAGCGGGGACAAAAGCTGTGATTCTGCCATTCCGGCAGGGGCGATGGTATTTAAAGCGCCGTCCGGTTTTGGCTCTACGCCGCACAGTGAATTTCCTCGCGTCGAGCTGAGAGCCACGCACAATTTTGTCAACGGCAGCGAGTTTGACAATGAGCAGCGCGGGTCGGTGTATATCGTCAAAAATCCGTCCACACGATCGATTATTTTTGCTCAAATTCACGGCGATAAGCCCGGCGGCTCAGAGATGCTGAAATTGCGCTGGGAAGACGGTGCGATAGTGGCGGGCGTGAAAGAACATTACGGCGATCCGGAAAAGCGCACCACGCTGCTTTCAGGCGTCGGGCTGAAAGAAAAAATTGACTACAGCATTAAAGCCAAAGGCACGGAGAGCGGCATGAAGGTAACGGTTGAAGCCAGCGCCGGAGGAAAAAAGGCCAGTCAAACCTTTGACTATCCAAAGCAGAGTTGGGAAGGGATCCAGCTTTACTTCAAGGCGGGCAACTACAACCAGGACAAAAACAAGGACGGTTCAGAAGCGGTGGTGGCCTACAGTAAGCTTGATGTGCGCTACAAGTAAGCGAGTTAAAACCGGCAGCCTAAGGGGCTGCCGGAAGCGTAATTTTTACTTCTTCACCGCAATCAGCACGGATGAGGCTTTCACCAGCGCCAGCAGGCGAGACCCCACCTTAAGCGCCATCTCATCGGCCGCTTCGTTAGTCACCACGGCGGTTAATGCAAAACCCGCGTCGGTCTGAATGTGCACGGTGGTATTCACCGCACCTTCTGCGATGGCTTTCACCGCGCCGGGGAACTGGTTTCTGGCGGAGAAGGCATATCCGCAATCTTCGCTCGCCAGCACCACCCACGGGGCTTTGATCAGGGCCAGGGCTTCTTTACCGTTGACCAGGCCTAGCGCTTCTTTGCTGCTGCGGGTGACGACGGCGACCAGCCTGCCGCCACCGTTCAGGGTTAATTCTATTTCGTCATTAACTGCGCCGGCCGTGACGTTGCTGATGGTACCGGTTAATTGATTACGGGCTGAAATGGTCATTGTGCCTCCTGGCGGTTAACTAAGAAAAGGGCTGCCTAAAGCATAGGGCGCGCCGCTTCCTATTCATATTAATTTTCAATAGATACCTAATTTTCTCTCCCGCCTGTTATACCAAAGAGAGTGAGGCAATTTCACCGGCTTACTGCGTGGTGCATCACAACCTGATGAAAATCCCCATGCTATGCCGCAGTCACCGTATCGCCGGAACTATGCTTTTTAATCAGTCCTTTTACGCTAACGCGCCTCTGCAGGCCTCAATATCAGAACGGGAAAGGAGAACGGGATGCAAAGCCAGTTATTGATTAACGGCCAGCTTGTGGATGGCCTCGGGGAAAAACAGCCGGTGTTCAATCCGGCCACGGGCCAGGTGCTGCTGGAAGTGGCAGAAGCCACGGTTGAACAGGTCAACGACGCTGTCCTGGCGGCAGATAAGGCATTTGCTGAATGGGGACAAACGACGCCGAAAGAACGTGCGGAGCATCTTCTGGCGCTGGCCAATGCCATAGAGCAACACGGTGATGACTTTGCGCGGCTTGAGTCGCAAAACTGCGGCAAACCTTTCCACTGCGTGCTGAATGATGAGATCCCGGCCGTTGTCGACATTTTCCGCTTTTTTGCCGGGGCAAGCCGCTGCCTGAGCGGCCTGGCCGCCGGGGAATATCTGAGCGGGCACACGTCAATGATCCGCCGCGATCCGGTTGGGGTGGTGGCTTCTATTGCGCCCTGGAACTACCCGCTGATGATGGCCGCCTGGAAGCTGGCTCCGGCGCTGGCCGCCGGGAGCTGCGTGGTCATCAAACCTTCTGAAATTACACCGCTGACAGCTTTTAAACTGGCTGAACTGGTAAAGGATATTTTCCCTGCGGGCGTAATCAACGTGCTGTTTGGGCGCGGACAAACCGTGGGGGATGCGCTGACCGGACATGAAAAAGTGCGGATGGTGTCGTTGACCGGCTCCATTGCTACCGGGGAACATATTATTAGCCACACCGCGCCGTCGATTAAGCGCACCCACATGGAACTGGGTGGCAAAGCGCCGGTTATCGTGTTCGACGATGCGGATTTACAAGCGGTAGTTGAAGGCGTGCGAACCTTTGGCTATTACAATGCCGGGCAGGATTGTACCGCCGCGTGTCGGATCTATGCCCAAAGTGGGGTTTACGACAGGCTGGTTGAGCAGCTTGGCAAAGCCGTTGCCAGCCTCAAATATGGGCCGCCCGAGGACGAAAGCACCGAGCTGGGGCCGCTGAGTTCAAAGGCGCATCTTGAACGCGTGAGCAAAGCCGTGGAGGACGCCAAAGCGCTGGCTCATATCAAAGTCGTGACGGGCGGCAGCAAGGTGGCTGGCGACGGTTATTACTATCAGCCAACGCTGCTGGCCGGAGCGAAGCAGGGCGATGCGATCGTGCAAAAAGAGGTGTTTGGCCCGGTGGTCAGCATCACAAAATTTGAGGATGAGCAGCAGGTGCTTGAGTGGGCCAATGACTCCAGCTACGGCCTGGCATCCTCGGTGTGGACGCAGGACGTTGGCCGCGCGCATCGCCTGAGCGCGCGGCTGCAGTACGGCTGCACCTGGGTCAACACGCACTTTATGCTGGTCAGCGAGATGCCGCACGGCGGGCAAAAGCTCTCAGGCTACGGCAAAGATATGTCGCTGTACGGGCTGGAGGATTACACCGTGATTCGGCATGTGATGATAAAACACTGACCTGCTGAAACGGGCGACTGGCGGATTCCTCCGTTTTTGCCAGGCTTACTGGGACCAGTCAACAGGAGGAAAAACCATGGGATTATTTGATTTTGTCAAAGACGCGGGGGCGAAACTTTGGGATTCGCTGAAAGGGAACGAAGGCGAGCAGGGCAGCAAGCTTGAGGAGCATTTGAAAAACAGCGGCATTCCCGGTGCCGACAAAGTAAATGTCACCGTAGAAAACGGCAAAGCGGTGATCTCCGGGGGAGATGGGTTGACCCAGGCGCTGAAAGAGAAAATTCAGGTGGCGGTGGGGAACGTGGCCGGTATCAGCAGCGTTGAAAATAATATTCAGGCAACGGATGCGGCGCAGGAGGCGACTTACTATACGGTGAAATCGGGCGATACGCTGAGCGCCATTTCTAAACATGTCTACGGCGATGCCAACAAGTACAACACTATTTTCGAGGCGAATAAGCCAATGTTGACCCATCCGGATAAAATTTATCCTGGACAGGTGCTGATTATTCCTAAGCTGTAAGTGCCCTGCAAACCCACTTCGGTGGGTTTTGTCTGGCAGATCGCGTAAAGTGTTTCGCTAAACCCCAGAATTGATCTGTTTATTTTCTGCTAGTTGCCGACGAGGTGTTGGCCCGCTTTCAAGGAAGATGTATGAAGTTAAAAAGAGCCATTCTGCTGGCGGTGCCACTCCTTTTCTGTTCCTTCTCTTATGCCCAGGCGGCAAGAAACCCGGTTATCGCCAACCTGGCGACGATGTTTGATTTCAATGCGCCCGCAGGAAATGTGCGCGAAATGTATACCGTAATGAAGCATCCGTCAGGGCAAATAAATTATGAGAACCGGTTAAAGGTGGATCGTGCCGGGTGCGTTACCAGCCTTGATATCAGGGACTCGACGCAAAAAATGGTGCTACAGCTTCATCGCGAAGGTAACGTGCTGACAGGGACCCAAAATGGCAAACCGTTATCCCTCAAGCTCGATGAAAAGTGCCTGGTGAAGAAGAGAAAAGATGAGCTGGGCGAAGTGAAATATGCCTACTGGCCGAGCGGGCTGCTGAAGGATATTTTTTTCATGCCGGGCGGTCAGCGGATTGCTCATCACGAGTACGATGCCAACGGGCTTCCGCGGCAGGTTGATTTTTACATGAGCGACAAAGTGGCTTCGCAAACCAAAGTCAGCTACGAAGATGCCGAAAAGCGGCCTTTCGACTACAAATTAGTGACCGAGACGATGGGCGTGGCTTTTTTAACCGCCGAAAGCCACTGCCGTTATGACGAACAATTAACGCCTGTTGCCTGCGACATGACGCTGGTCACCGGGCTCGGAAACACGCAGCAAACCCAGCATCAGCATGTGACGACGGATGTCAGCTATTACTGAGTAAAGTAAGTTTCTAAACTTGATCTGCGTCATAAAAAAGAGCATATTCTGCAAAATTTTTTAACAAGTAGTAATGCTTTGTATGACGCTTTATCAACACATGCTGGTTTTTTACGCCGTGATGGCGTTAATCTGCGCCGGGATCACCTGGCTGCTCGCCAAAGACTCCAAACGTATTAAGCTGCTTTGCTCCGTCCTTGTCGGGGCGACCTGGCCGATGAGCTTCCCGGTCGCGCTGTTGTTCTCGCTGTTCTGATCGAGCAGGTTTACTAGCAGCCCGCCGCGATAAAATCGCCGTTGGCGTTAACGCCCCACGGAATAGGGGCGTTATTGATGAAGGGTTAAGAGGAAGCGGGAATATGCCGTAATTCCGTATCAGAAATCAATTTGTTACGGAATCATGCACATCATTTGGTGTTATTTATATTGAGTAATATTGTGTTTTATTTCGGTGTTGACACTTTCTCTAATTCTATAAACAAATGTTCGAAACCAAATGAAAACACATAGGGATTGCCTGGTATATAACTCATTTCAAAGTCAAAATTCTCTAATATCGTTTCACATAACTCCTCTGCAACAATGGAATAATTACCCGGAAGTTTAAAAATTCCTTTATTTATATCAAAAAAATAATTCTTCCCATTGTGATTAACCAACGCTGTAGCATGTGATAAATCAGAGTCTCTGTATTCAGTGTCGTTATAGAGAAACTTTGCAGGATCGTATAGCGCTGTCGAAATTATAAGAGCTGTATTT
>NZ_BCTL01000053.1 GCF_001571265.1 Cedecea neteri NBRC 105707 = ATCC 33855
CATGTGAAACAGGGCTGGAAGTGAACGGAACCTTAACTGAGCCCTCATAGAAGGTTTGCGGTCACGGTTCCGACGGGCAGAAAAAATTAAACCACCGTTCCCCACAGATCGTACTCATCCGCGTTCTCAACCTTCACGCGCACAACGTCGCCTGGCTTCAGCTTCGTTTCGCCATTCAGGTAAACCGCGCCGTCGATTTCCGGTGCGTCAGCCATGCTGCGGCCAATAGCCCCTTCTTCGTCCACTTCATCAACCATCACCAGAATCTCGCGGCCCACTTTTTCCTGCAGGCGCTCGGCGGAGATTTTCTGCTGCAGCTGCATAAAGCGGTTCCAGCGCTCTTCTTTCACTTCTTCCGGCACCTGATCCGGCAGCTCGTTGGCGGTCGCGCCGTCAACCGGGCTGTATTTGAAGCAGCCTACGCGATCCAGACGCGCTTCTTTCAGGAAATCGAGCAGCATTTCGAAGTCTTCTTCGGTTTCACCCGGGAAGCCGACGATAAAGGTCGAACGCAGGGTCAGATCCGGGCAGATTTCACGCCACTGCTTGATGCGCTGTAGCTGACGATCCGCAGAGCCTGGACGCTTCATCAGCTTCAGAATGCGCGGGCTGGCGTGCTGCAGCGGGATGTCGAGGTACGGCAGGATTTTACCTTCCGCCATCAGCGGGATCACATCGTCGACGTGCGGGTACGGGTAAACGTAGTGTAGACGCGTCCAGACGCCCAGCTTAGCCAGCTGCTCGCACAGGCTGACCATGCTGGTTTTTACCGGCGCGCCGTTCCAGAACCCGGTGCGGTGCTTAACGTCTACGCCGTAAGCGGAGGTGTCCTGGGAGATCACCAGCAGCTCTTTCACGCCCGCTTCAACCAGACGTTTTGCCTCTGCCAGCACGTCGCCGATAGGGCGGCTGTCCAGATCGCCACGCATGGACGGGATAATGCAGAAGGTGCAGCGATGGTTGCAGCCTTCGGAAATTTTCAGATACGCGTAGTGGCGTGGCGTCAGCTTCACGCCCTGTTCCGGCACCAGGCTCAGGAACGGGTTGTGCTGCGGTTTTGGCACGTAGTGGTGAACGTGCTGCAGAACCTGCTCGTAGCTGTGAGGGCCGGTGATTTCCAGCACCTTCGGGTGCACTTCACGGATCTGATCTTCTTTTGCACCCAGGCAACCGGTGACAATCACCTTACCGTTTTCGTTCAGCGCTTCGCCGATGGCTTCCAGCGATTCCTGTACGGCGCTGTCGATAAAGCCGCAGGTGTTGACGATAACCATGTCGGCGTCGTCATAGCTTGGCACCACGTCATAACCTTCGGTGCGCAGTTCAGTCAGGATGCGTTCGGAGTCCACGAGGTTTTTCGGGCAGCCGAGGGAGACAAACCCGATACGGGGCTGTTGGGTTACATTGCTCATAGCTTAAAAAGTGTTCAATTATTAGAAAGATTAGGGCAGGGATTCTACAGAGGTTGGGCGGGAATTTGTACTGGAGAATTGCAGTTTGCGTAATAGGTGATTTATTCCGCTTCGGCTTAACCACCGCGTGCCGTGGCTTGCCCACTAAACAGCATCAAATGCGAAAGATATTGACCGCGATTTCCCAGCTTTTGACCATACTTTAGCTGTGGATTAATCGTTAACCCACGAGGAGGATGCGTTATGTCCGGACGTACGCTTAAACACGACCTGTTGAAAAAAATGAAGGTCGCGAAGGTAGAGATCGCCGCCTACCTGGCGTTGAGAAAGGCCAAAGGGTATATGTCTGTCAGCGAAAGCGAACAGCTGCGTACCCGCTTGCTTGATGTCTGTCACCGGAGCCGCGATGCTGCCTTTGTGCTGCAGGCGAGCCTGCCTGACGATGAAAAAGATGATTTTCGCCATGCCATTGAGGCGTGTTCATCCGCCGCGCTTTGCCTGATGAGCGGGCGCAAGGACTGCCCGCAATACATCTCGGTTGATGCTGTGAAACTTGAGGCCAGCCTGATGCTGCTTTCCCGGAGCCTGAATGCGCTGGCAAAACGTGGTCAGGCGATCGAAGCCTGACCTGAGCGCGGGGAGCCTGCCACACTCCCCGTTCTTAATGTTATGTAAAACCGGGCGTTAGATTATCTCCGGCGGCTACCCTTAACGGATAGCTAAAACCAGGAGATTGCCATGCCGCCGTTCCCGTCTCGTACGCTTATCGCCGCCACGCTGCTTTTTTCTGCCTCTTATGCTCTGGCCGCCAAAACCAACGTTGAAGTCCTGCAAACCGACCTGTCTCATCCGTGGGCGCTGGATTTTTTACCTGATAATCAGGGAGTGTTGATTACCTTACGCGGCGGGGAGCTGCATTTGTGGCAGCAGGGCAAGGGGCTATCCGCGCCGATTAGCGGGGTGCCCGTTGTCTGGGCCCACGGGCAGGGCGGTTTGCTGGACGTTGTACTGGCCCCTGATTTTACCAGTAGCCGCCGCGTATGGCTGAGCTTTGCCGAAGGCGGTCCCGACAATAAAGCCGGCACCGCCGTTGGGTATGGCACGTTAAGCCAGGATCTGAAACGGCTGGAAAACTTCAAGGTCGTGTTCCGCCAGACGCCAAAACTCTCCACCGGCAACCATTTCGGCGGGCGTATAGCGTTCGACGGGAAAGGCCATGTGTTTATCGCGCTGGGGGAAAACAACGAGCGTGCCACGGCCCAGGACCTCGATAAGCTGCAGGGAAAAGTGGTGCGGCTTAATGCCGATGGTTCCGTCCCGCAGGACAACCCGTTTGTCGGCAAGCAGGGTGTCCGGCCTGAAATCTGGTCTTACGGCCACCGTAATCCGCAGGGATTAGCCATTAATCCGGCCAACGGCGAGCTGTGGCTAAACGAGCACGGACCGAGAGGTGGAGATGAAATCAATATCCCGGCAGCCGGGAAAAACTACGGCTGGCCGCTGGCAACCTGGGGCATTAATTACAGCGGGCTTAAAATTCCAGAAGCGAAGGGTGGGGAGGTCGAAGGCACTGAACAGCCGACGCATTACTGGAAAGTTTCCCCGGCGATAAGCGGCATGGCGTTTTATCAGGCCGATACGTTCCCGCAGTGGAAAGGCAAACTGTTTATCGGCGCGCTGAAAGAAAAGAACCTGATTGAGCTGACGCTGGATGGCGACAAGGTAACGGACGAACAGCGGCTGCTGGGCGATCGCAAGAAGCGGATTCGCGATGTGCGCGTCGGCCCGGACGGTTATCTGTATGTCCTGACCGACGAATCTGACGGCGAGCTGCTAAAAATCAGCCCGACGGAAAGCTAAATCAGGTCAGCGGGGTCATCACAATTTTCTTGAATGCCGGGCGCTGGGTCAGCTGCTGATACCAGCGTTGGAGGTTAGGCACCGCATCCCAGGGGATATCAAGGTTGAGCAGGCTGTAGATTTGTGGGCCAAAGGCGAGGTCGCCAAGGCCAAAAGCTTCGCCACCCAGCCACGGCTGTTTTGCCAGTTCCGCATCTGCAATGGCAAACAGCTTGTTGCAGGTCGCAATACTTTGCTCAATCAGCTTGTGATCGCGCTCTTCCGGTGGAGTCCTGACCAGGCTGGCGTACACGCCGCGGTAAGGGCCGGACACTGCCGTGGCGGACCAGTCCATCCATTTTTCACCTTTGGCGCGCTCTGCTGGGGCATTCACCCACAGTGAATCACGGCCATATTCAGCGGCCAGGTAACGCACGATGGTATTGGATTCCCATAGCGTTAGCCCGTGTGCGTCATCATGAATGCAGGGCACCAGGCCATTCGGGTTCATCGCCAGGTATTCGGCATCATGCGTCAGGCCAAATTTTCCGCCCGCGGGCACGGAACGGTAAGGCAGTTGCAGCTCTTCCAGACACCACAGCACTTTTTTAACATTGGTGGAGTTATCTCTGCCCCAAACGGTAATCATGGTGGTTCCTTTTTTTTTGCAGGTGGACATCGAGTATGCCCGGCTCAGGTGACGAAAACACCACTGTTTCTCAACCGAAGCTAAAAAAAATGGCGTGACGGCGGCAACTCGTGCAGATATCGAATAAACTTAAAAAACTTTACCAACTCTATGTTTCTTTAAGTGGATTCGTGCGTTATTACTCACACCCTGACTTTTGGGCGGCGGTGCGCACCGTGAATTTTTTAAGAATGGATACTCAGGTGGTTTTATGAAGATCTTGCAAATGCCTGCAACACTACGTGGTTTAGTCGCAGGGACAACCCTGCTGCTGATAGCGGCTCCTGCGCTGAGCGCTGAGCAGACCGCAGATGCTCCCCAGGTCGATGCAAAAGCCTGGATTTTGATGGATTACGCCAGCGGGAAGGTGCTGGCGGAAGGAAATGCCGACGACAAGCTCGATCCGGCAAGTCTGACCAAGCTGATGACCAGTTACGTGGTAGGGCAGGCGCTGAAAGCAGGCAAGATTCACCTGACGGATATGGTGACCGTCGGGAAAGATGCCTGGGCGACCGGTAACCCGGTGCTGCGTGGTTCTTCGCTGATGTTCCTGAAACCGGGCGATAAAGTCTCGGTGGAAGACCTGAACAAAGGCGTCATTATTCAGTCCGGAAACGACGCCAGCATCGCGATTGCCGACTATGTGGCGGGCAGCCAGGATTCGTTTGTCAGCCTGATGAACAACTACGCGCAGAAGCTCAAGCTGACCAACACCACCTTTAAAACCGTGCACGGCCTGGATGCACCGGGGCAGTACAGCACCGCGCGTGACATGGCGCTGCTGGGGCAGGCGCTGATCCACGACGTGCCGGACGAGTACGCGGTGCATAAAGAAAAAGAGTTCACCTTTAACAACATCAAGCAGCCGAACCGTAACCGCCTGCTGTGGAGCTCTAATCTCAACGTTGATGGCATGAAAACCGGTACCACTGAGGGGGCGGGCTATAACCTCGTCGCGTCGGCAACGTCCGGCGATATGCGCCTGATTTCCGTTGTACTGGGCACGAAAACCGACCGCATTCGATTTAACGAGAGCGAAAAGCTGCTGACCTGGGGCTTCCGCTTCTTCGAAACCGTGACGCCTATCAAGCCTGACGCTACCTTCGTGACCCAGCGCGTCTGGTTTGGCGATAAGAGCGAAGTCAATCTTGGCGCGGGGGAAGGCGGCTCGGTGACCATTCCTCGTGGTCAGCTGAAAAACCTGAAAGCCAGCTTTACGCTGAACGAACCTCAGCTAACCGCGCCGCTGAAAAAGGGCCAGGCAGTCGGCACCATCGACTTCCAGCTTAACGGCAAATCCATTGAACAGCGACCTCTGCTGGTGATGGAGCCGGTTGAAGAGGGCGGCTTCTTTAGCCGCATGTGGGACTTTGTGCTGATGAAGCTCCACGGTTGGTTCGGGAGCTGGTTCGCTTAAGCGCTTACCACGTTAGCGTCAGGTTTTCCACCGCGGCAAAATCTATAAACTCCGCGGCGGGAGGCTGGTTGGTAATCATCGTATCAAACGCCGTCAGCGGCCCCATGCAGGCGGCGCGTACCTTGCCAAACTTGGTGTCATCCACCACCAGAATATTACGCTGGGCCATGCTCAGCGCCCAATGCTTCACCGGCAGCTCATTAAGATTAAAGCAGGTTGCGCCGTAGCGCAGGTGGACGCCTGCCGCCGATAAAAAGGCAATATCCGGGCAGATATTCCCCAGGCATTCCTGAAAGTTAATCGGATTAAAAATCGCATTGCTGGCGTGAAACTCTCCGCCGCTTAAAATCACCCGACAGTTCGGCTTCTCCTGGAGCGCCAGAAAGGTGTTGAGGGAATAACACAGGCCGGTGAAAGGCAGATCGTCGTCAAGGGCGTCGATAATGTAAGGCGTGGTGGTGCCGCAGTCGAAGAACACGGTCTGGCGCGGGCGAACATGCTGCGCGGCGAGCCTGGCGGCATGACGTTTCTCTTCAACCTGGCGCGTTTTTTCATCGCTCAACAGATAGTAGCTGGCCCCCGCGCTGCGAGGCTCCAGCACCACGTATCCCCCCAGCAGAACAACCTGACCAGGCTCGCTGTTAATGTCGCGGCGGATGGTCATTTCGGAGACGCCCAACAGCTGAGCGGCTTCTTTGAGATGAATTTTATCGCTGCGCTTCAGCGCCTGTACCAGGCGGTTAATGCGCTCTTCACGGCGGGTTTCCATAGCGGCCTCTGAACATTAAAAAGTCCCGCTAAGGCAGGGCTTTAGTTAACGCATCTTACCTGTGGTGCACCGCTTAGTCACGCACCCAGCCTTTGCGGATGGGCAGCGCGAAGCAGTAGCGGTAAATCTGGTGCAGGCGCTGATGGATTTGAGGCCCGCGCAGGTTCCAGACAATCTGCGACAGCAGGCAGGCGCTCATGCCGACCAGCAGGCCGCCAAGCATATCCAGCGGCCAGTGCACGCCGAGGTAAACGCGGGACCAGGCGATTGCGAAGCCGATAGCAAACAGCATCACGCCGGACCAGATGCGGTGCCAGCACAAAAATGCCAGGGCGAAGGTGAAGATCACCGTGCCGTGGTCGCTAGGGAAAGAATCATCCGGCGCGTGGTGCAGGAAGTTGTAGCCCAGCCCGACCACAAAAGGACGAGGGTGCGGGAACAACTGGCCGATAACCCACGACAGCACCACGCTAATCACCAGCGCCATGCCGGTTTTGATCACTACCTGGCGCTGGGCTGGCATCTGCTTACGCTGGCCCCACAGCCAGAGCGCGACGATCAGCAGCGGCACGATGCTTATCAGATCGCGGGCGAAGAATATCGCCAGCTTTATCATCCACTCTGGCGACGACGGGGTGGCATTAATGAGCAAAAACAGATTCTGGTTGAGCGTTTCCATCATGACTTGTCCTGTGCTTTAACTGACCAGGCGAGTATCGCGCCGCGAAGCGCCACCTGGGTGAATCTAATCCACCAACCTGTCCACAGGTTGTGGCTGAAAAAATGCGCCCTGGGCATCATCTGGCCGAGAAACGCGGCAAAGCCACGGCGATTACTCATCCTTTAACAGGCAATGAGAAAAGCCACCCCAGGCCTTCATCCTGGTAAAACTGGCTAAAAACTGCAGCCAGCATTATCAGGATGCAAAGCGGGAAAAGATAGAACCAGGGCGGCAGACGGTAAAGCAGTTTTGTCTTATTTACCGTTGGTTTAGGAAAATATTTCATCCTGTATTTGCCAAAGACCATGCTGACCTTAAATTCATGGCAGCAGAATATTCACCACAGATTAAGAAATCCTTAATAGAATTGAGGTATGATATGCGCGGCTTTACACCCCGTGCTATTTGTCAGCCGTTGACTACCGCTGGCACGGGCAATTGAATACACTCTGCGCGTTTCTTTATCTTCTGAGTTCCTAATGCAACATAATACGATAGCTAACAAATCGTTAGGCCGTCAGGCGCTGCTGTTCCCGCTCTGCCTGGTGCTCTACGAATTCTCAACTTATATCGGCAATGACATGATCCAGCCGGGGATGCTGGCCGTGGTGGATCAGTTCCAGGCGGGTGTGGAATGGGTGCCGACCTCAATGACAGCTTACCTGGCGGGCGGGATGTTCCTGCAGTGGCTGCTCGGGCCGCTGTCTGACCGTATTGGCCGCCGCCCGGTGATGCTAACCGGTGTGGTTTGGTTTATCGTCACCTGCCTTGCGACGCTGCTGGCCCAGGATATTCAGCAGTTCACTTTCCTGCGCTTCCTACAGGGCGTCAGCCTGTGCTTTATTGGCGCCGTGGGCTACGCCGCTATTCAGGAGTCGTTCGAAGAATCGGTTTGTATCAAGATAACCGCGCTGATGGCGAACGTGGCGCTGATAGCGCCCCTGCTTGGGCCGCTGGTGGGCGCGGCATGGATCCACGTTGCCCCGTGGGAAACGATGTTCGTTCTTTTTGCGCTGCTGGCCGCTATCTCATTCTTTGGGCTGCACAAAGCGATGCCGGAAACTGCGACGCGGCTTGGCGAAAAGCTTTCTCTGAAAGAGCTAGGGCATGACTATAAGCTGGTGCTGAAAAACCTGCGGTTTGTCTCGGGGGCGCTGGCGACGGGCTTTGTTAGCCTGCCGCTGCTGGCGTGGATTGCCCAGTCGCCGGTGATTATCATCAGCGGGGAGAATCTCAGTACCTATGAATATGGCCTGCTGCAGGTGCCAATCTTTGGCGCGCTGATCCTTGGTAACCTGGTATTGGCAAAACTGACTTCCCGCCGCAGCGTGCGCAGCCTGATCATCATGGGCGGCTGGTGGATTGTGCCCGGCCTGATTGTCGCGGCGGTGGCTACGGTCGTCTCTTCTCATGCTTATTTGTGGATGACCGCAGGCCTCAGCCTCTACGCCTTTGGCATCGGCCTGGCGAATGCGGGCCTGGTGCGTCTGACATTGTTTGCCAGCGAAATGAGTAAAGGCACGGTGTCGGCGGCGATGGGCATGTTGCAAATGCTGATCTTTACCGTCGGTATTGAGCTGAGCAAGCACATCTACCAGTTCGGCGGTAATGGGTTGTTCAGCCTGTTTAACCTGCTGGGCGGGGTGGTTTGGCTTGGCCTGATGGTGTTGTTCCTGAAGGATAAAACCGTCGGCCAGGCGCGAGACGCCTGATAAATAAAAACCCCGGAAATCCGGGGTTTTTATTGACTTACTTAACCGCCATGCCCGGTTGGGCACCGCTGTCCGGGCTCAGCAGGAAGATATCTTTCCCGCCAGGACCTGCGGCCATCACCATCCCTTCAGAGACACCAAAGCGCATCTTACGCGGGGCGAGGTTGGCCACCATCACGGTCAGGCGACCTTCCAGCTTCGACGGATCCGGGTAAGCGGTACGAATGCCGGAGAAGACATTGCGTTTCTCGCCGCCGAGGTCAAGCGTCAGGCGCAGCAGCTTGTCGGAGCCTTCTACGAATTCCGCTTTCTCAATCAGCGCAATGCGCATATCCACCTTCGCGAAGTCATCAAAGGTGATGGTCTCCTGAATTGGATCGTCCGCCAGCGGGCCGGTCACCGGCGCAGCATTCAGCGCTTTCACTTCTTCTTTGGACGCTTCCACCAGCGCTTCTACCTGTTTGGTTTCAATGCGGTTATACAGCGCCTTGAAGCTGTTCACTTTGTGGTTCAGCAGCGGCGTCGCGATGCTGTCCCAGCTCAGTTCGGCATTCAGGAAGGCTTCTGTACGCTCGGTCAGCGACGGCAGAACCGGCTTCAGGTAGGTCATCAGCACGCGGAACAGGTTGATGCCCATGGAGCAGATAGCCTGCAGGTCGGCATCGCGGCCTTCCTGCTTAGCCACAACCCACGGAGCCTGCTCGTCCACATAGCGGTTAGCGATATCCGCCAGCGCCATGATTTCGCGGATCGCACGGCCGAACTCGCGGCTGTCCCACGCTTCGCCGATGCTTTCTGCCGCGTCGGTGAAGGTTTTGTACAGCTCTGCATCGGCAATCTCTGCGGCCAGCACGCCGTCAAAACGCTTGGCGATAAAGCCGGCGTTACGCGACGCCAGGTTAACCACTTTGTTGACGATGTCGCTGTTCACGCGCTGCACGAAGTCTTCCAGGTTAAGGTCGATATCGTCGATGCGGGAAGAAAGCTTCGCAGTGTAGTAGTAACGCAGGCTGTCGGCATCAAAGTGCTTCAGCCAGGTGCTGGCTTTAATAAAGGTGCCGCGAGACTTGGACATCTTCGCGCCGTTGACCGTCACATAGCCGTGAACAAACAGGTTGGTTGGCTTGCGGAAGTTGCTGCCTTCCAGCATGGCTGGCCAGAACAGGCTGTGGAAGTAAACGATGTCTTTGCCGATGAAGTGATACAGCTCGGTGGTGGAATCTTTCTTCCAGTATTCGTCGAAGCTGGTGGTGTCGCCGCGCTTATCGCACAGGTTCTTAAAGGAACCCATGTAGCCGATTGGCGCATCCAGCCAGACGTAAAAATATTTGCCCGGCGCGTTCGGGATTTCGAAGCCGAAGTAAGGCGCATCGCGGGAGATATCCCACTGTTGCAGACCAGATTCGAACCACTCCTGCATCTTGTTAGCCACCTGCTCCTGCAGCGCGCCGCTGCGAGTCCACGCCTGCAGCATTTCGCTGAAGGACGGCAGGTCGAAGAAGAAGTGCTCGGAATCGCGCATTTCTGGCGTCGCGCCGGACACCACGGATTTAGGATCGATAAGTTCGGTTGGGCTGTAGGTTGAGCCACACACTTCGCAGTTATCGCCGTACTGATCCGGGGCTTTACATTTCGGGCAGGTGCCTTTGACAAAACGGTCCGGCAGGAACATGCCTTTTTCCGGATCGTAGAGCTGAGAGATAGTGCGGTTTTTAATAAAACCGTTCTCTTTCAGGCGGCCATAAATCAGCTCCGACAGCTCGCGGTTCTCGTCGCTGTGGGTGGAGTGATAGTTATCATAGCTGATATTAAAGCCTGCAAAATCAGTCTGATGTTCCTGACTCATTTCGGTAATCATCTGCTCTGGGGTGATACCCAGCTGCTGTGCTTTCAGCATGATAGGCGTGCCGTGGGCGTCGTCTGCGCAGATGAAGTTAACCTCGTTGCCGCGCATTCGTTGGTAACGGACCCAGACATCAGCCTGAATATGCTCCAGCATGTGACCGAGGTGGATTGAGCCGTTTGCGTACGGCAGGGCGCACGTTACCAATATTTTTTTCGCGGGTTGAGTCATAGTGGGAATTGCATCTTCTGATTTAAAAAAGGGGATTTGATATTACCGGATTGGCAATTGTTTAGTAACCCCAAAGCCCGCAATAACCGTATATGAATCGGCGGCGTGGTTTCTGGTATGCTTAGTGGATTGCAATGTCCGATAAAAACATAAGGAGTCGGGATGAATTCGCAATCCCCGTCCAGCAAGTCCCCGGAACAGCTACGCGCGATGGTTGCCGGGACCCTGGCTAATTTTCAGCACCCTACCTTGAAGCACAACCTCACCGCGTTGAAAGCGCTGCACCATGTCGCCATGCTTGACGACACGCTGCACGTTGAGCTGCAGATGCCGTTCGCCTGGCAAAGCGGATTTGACGCCCTGAAAGAGACCTGCAGTTCAGACCTGCTGCGTATTACCGGCGCAAAAGCGGTGGACTGGAAGCTGCAGCACCACATTGCCACGCTCAAGCGGGTTAAGAACCAGCCCGGCGTTAACGGCGTAAAAAACATCATTGCCGTTAGCTCCGGCAAAGGCGGCGTGGGGAAATCGACCACCGCGGTAAACGTGGCGCTGGCGCTGGCGGCCGAAGGGGCCAAAGTTGGTATTCTGGATGCCGATATTTACGGCCCGTCGATCCCAACCATGCTGGGCGCGGAGCACGAACGCCCAACGTCCCCGGACGGCAAGCACATGGCGCCGATCGTGGCGCACGGCCTGGCGACTAACTCGATCGGTTACCTCGTCACCGACGAAAACGCCATGGTGTGGCGTGGCCCGATGGCCAGCAAGGCTTTGATGCAGATGCTGCAGGAAACCCTGTGGCCTGACCTGGATTACCTGGTCATCGACATGCCGCCGGGCACCGGTGATATCCAGCTGACGCTGGCGCAGAACATTCCGGTTACCGGGGCGATGGTGGTCACCACGCCGCAGGACATCGCGCTGATTGACGCCCGCAAAGGGATAGTGATGTTCGAGAAGGTTGAGGTGCCGGTGGTGGGTATTGTGGAGAATATGAGCATTCATATTTGCAGCAACTGCGGCCATCAGGAGCCTATCTTCGGCACGGGCGGCGCTGAAAAGCTGGCGCAGCAGTATCACACGACGTTGCTGGGCCAACTGCCGCTGCACATTACGCTGCGTGAAGACCTGGATGCCGGTAAGCCGACGGTCATCAACCGTCCGGAAAGCGACATCACCACGCTGTACCGTGAATTAGCCGGTCGCGTGGCGGCTCAGCTGTACTGGAACGGGGAAGTGATCCCAAGCGAAATAGCCTTCAGAGCGGTGTAAAATTTAGCCGCGGTTCCGTTTCTTGTTTCCCCCTCTCCCTCTGGGAGAGGGCCGGGGTGAGGGGGCTACCTCAGCACATAATGCATTAAATAATATTCGCCATCGGGCCCGTCTCCCGGCGCTTCTATATGCCAGCCATTACGGCGATAAAACTCAATCGCGTGTTCATTTTTCGCCAGGCACTTTAAAGCTCCCGTGCCGGTAAATTCACTCTGCACTTTCTCCAGCAGCGCCTTTCCCGCGCCCGTTCCCTGAGATTCCGGGCTGACGAACAGGTTATGCAAAAAGTTGTCCTGCACCCAGACGGAAGCGAAGCCAATGCGGTGGCCGTTTTCTTCGGCTACCCAGATGCGTTCATCCTGAGTGGAACTGTCAAAGTCTTCAAGCTGCCAGGCGCTGCCGTCGAGCCAGGGCCAGGCTTTTCGGCGGGCGTGGAGATAAAGGGTACGTAGGAAGGGACGGTCAGATTCTTGCCAAAGTCGTAGGATCAAATGAGTGCCTTTTAGGATGAAAGTTAGCCCATTGAGTCTACCCTTAAGCCTGAAGAGTGCCAATTCACCGCCAGCAAATTTGTCTCTGGCGGATAAATCCGCCTGGATTATGTTACAACGCGGTCGCTTCTCTATATACTGCCCGCTTTTGGATCCTGAGATTGCCCCATGTTGAATAATGACGTACTGCTAAGCGTTCGCTATATGCTGAACCTGAATAACGATGGAATCGTTAAGATCCTTGCCCTGACCGGCACCGACGTCCCCGCTGAACAAATCGTTCCGTGGCTGAAGAAAGAGGACGAAGAGGGCTTCAAAGCCTGCCCGGATCTGATCATGGCAAACTTTCTCAACGGTCTGATCTACTTCAAACGCGGCAAAGATGAAAGCAAGCCGGAGCCGAAGCTCGAGCGCCGGATGACCAACAACATTATTCTGAAAAAGCTGCGTATCGCCTTTGAGCTGAAGTCTGACGACGTGCTCGAGATCCTGACCGCCCAACAGTTCCGCATTTCTATGCCGGAAATTACCGCCATGATGCGTAACCCGGATCATAAAAACTACCGCGAGTGCGGCGATCAGTTCCTGCGCTACTTCCTGCGCGGCCTGACCCAGCGTCTGAAGCCTGCGAAAGCGGAATAGAAGTTAGCGAGAGAGACCAAAGGGGATAACCGCCGTTATCCCCCTCAATACAGCCCTGAAATCAGTTCAGATGGGCACGAAGCTCGCCAGCGGCCTGCGCAATAGCGGTACGCACGGCAGGCTCTTCGCTGATGGCATTCAATAAACCGTAATCGTGGATCATGCCGTTATAGCGGGTCACTGTCACCGGCACGCCCGCTGCGTCGAGTTTACGGCCGAAGGCTTCGCCTTCATCACGCAGCACGTCAAGCTCCGCCGTTTGAATCAGGGTCGGTGGCAGGCCTTTCAACTGTTCAGCGCTGGCTTCCAGCGGTGAGGCCAGAATATTACGACGGTCGCTCTCTTTCGTGGTGTAGTTATCCCAGAACCATTTCATCATATTCTTGCTCAGGAAATAGCCGTTTGAGAACTGGTTATAAGAGCCGGTATCAAAGCGCGCGTCGGTCACCGGCCACAGCATGACCTGGTAGCGAATCGCCGGGGTATGCTGCGCTTTTGCCTGCAGGGCGACGGCGGCAACCATATTTCCGCCCACGCTGTTACCGGCCAGCGCAAGGCGGCTGCCGTCTACGCCAATTTCGTCCCCGTGCTCTGCAACCCAGCGGGTCGCTTCATAGGCCTGATTAATGGCCACAGGGAAGTGCGCCTCCGGGGACGGAGTGTAGTTGACGAACACCGCCGCAGCGCCTGACTCAGAGACTAAATCACGCACCAGGCGTTCGTGAGTCTGGAAGTCGCCCAGTACCCAGCCGCCGCCGTGGAAGAACATAAACACCGGCAGCGTACCGCTGGCGTTTTTCGGCTTAACGATGGTGAGCGTCAGCGGCTTGCCGCCAACGGTAATTGTCTTTTCAGAGACGTCAGCGGCGGGAAGTTTGGCCCCTTTCTGGGCGCCGATCAGTACCTGACGTGCATCCTGCGGAGAGAGTTGCTCGATGGGTTTACCGCCGCCGCTGTTTAAAGCGGAGAGGAATTTACTCACCCCAACCGTGGGGACAGGTACATCGGCGGCATAAGCAGAGGCAAGGCTGGAAGCGGTTAAACCCATGGCTATCAGTAATGAGCGTGACATGTTATCTCCTTTGCGATTTTATCGCGTGCTATTTAATTGATGCTGACTCGCCGTGATGCGGCGGTGACTGCGGATGAATTTAAATAGTGCGCTATGTTATTGCAAGCTATTTAATTGTGTTCGATCGCAAAAAAGCTTTTACTCATTGATTTTTAAAATGAAGTATTTTTATCGGGCGGTCAGTACAGCGTGGCCTCACGCATCATCTCGATAAGTCTTCGCAAGCCGGGATGGAGCTGCCTGCGGCTGGGGTAATACATCACCATAGGTTCATCTTCACACACCCATTCCGGAATAGCCTGTACCAGTTGCCCGCTTTCCAGCAGAGGTCGGACTCGTACGTCCAGGCAATACGCCAGCCCAAAGCCATTTAAGGCGGTATCAATGATCATTTCGCTTTCATTGAGGATTAGCGAGCCGGGCACATCCAGCGCCAGCGCCTCCTTGCCCCGGTTAAGCTCCCATTTGTACAGCGTGCCGTTGCCGAGCCGCATACGAATGCACTGATGTTGAAAGAGATCGTCCGGATGGTTCAGCGGGAGGTGCGCGGTATTTTTTAAATACTGAGGCGAGGCAACGACAATCCACTTAAGTTTGCGCGTCACCGGCATCGCGATCATGTCTTTGGGGACGCTCTCCCCGTAGCGAATTCCGGCGTCGTAGCCGCTGCCGATAATATCAACCAGGGTGTTATCGACGGTAATCTCCATTTGTAGCCGGGGGTACATTGCCATGAATTTCGCCAGCACCGGCGCAAACAGCAGCTGGGCGGCGTCTCGTGGAATATTAATCCGCAGCCGCCCGACCGGGGATTCACGGTAATGATCGAGCTCATCGAGCGCCATGCGGATGTGGGAAAAACCGGTTTCCAGATGGCCCAGCAGCGCTTCACCGGCGTCGGTGGGCACGACGGAGCGGCTGGTGCGGTTGAGCAGGCGAACACCGAGCCTTTCCTCCAACCCACGCATGGTATGGCTCAGCGCCGAGGTGGAAACGCCCAGCTCGGAGGCTGCCAGGCGGAAGCTTTTCCGGCGGCAGATGGTCAAAAAAACGTTGAGATCGGCGAGTTCGCCGCGGACCGGAGCGGGCATAAAAAGGGCCTCTGTCATCAAGGGTTCGTTGAAATTAATTCAACTTAACATGAGTTACTATTAGTTCACAGAACAGACAGGGGTAAATCATGGCAATCGAAACGATTCACATTGCGGGCATCTCTGAGCCAGTCAGCCGTATCGGCCTGGGGACGTGGGCCATTGGCGGTAGTATGTGGGGTGGCAGTAACGACGAGCAGTCGATTGCCACCCTGCACGAGGCGCTGGAGCGCGGCATCAACCTGATCGACACCGCGCCGGTGTACGGCTTTGGGCACTCCGAAGAAGTGGTAGGCAAAGCGCTGGCAGGCCGCCGGGACAAGGCGATTATTGCCACCAAAGTGGCGCTGGACTGGGACGATGCAGGCCGCGTCACGCGCAATTCCACGCCGCAGCGCATTCGCCAGGAAATTGAAGACTCGCTTCGCCGCCTGCAAACGGATTACATTGACCTGTACCAGGTGCACTGGCCGGACGATCTGGTGGCGATAGATGAAACCGCGCGGGTGCTGGAAACGCTGCATCAGCAGGGGAAATTCCGCGCTCTCGGCGTCAGTAACTATTCGCCAGCGCAGATGGACAGATTCCGCAGCGCCGCGCCGCTGGCAACGATGCAGCCGCCGCTCAACCTGTTTGAACGAGGCGCGACCGAAACAGATCTGCTGCCCTATGCGAAATATCATCAGATGGTGGTGCTGGCCTACGGCGCGATTTGCCGTGGGCTGCTGTCCGGCCGCATGACGTCGGAAACCGTGTTTGGCGAAGGCGACTTACGTAGCTTTGATCCGAAATTCCAGCCGCCGCGCTTTGCGCAATATCTGGCCGCGGTCGACGCGTTGAAGGCCTTTGCCGGCGAGCGTTACGGCAAGAGCGTGATGGCGCTGGCTCTGCGCTGGGTTCTCGATTCGGGCCCAACCATCGCGCTGTGGGGTGCTCGCCGTCCGGAACAGCTAAACGGGGTGGAAGATGTTTCCGGCTGGACGTTGACCGCCGAAGATAAACGCGACATCGATCTGATTTTAGACAAACACATTAGCACTCCGCTGGGGGCCGAATTTATGGCACCTCCGCACCGGAAAACATCGCTTTAATACTCTCTCGCGCCCCGGTGAAGCGCGTCGGGGCGTTTTTGTTGTTCACCTGCACAAGTCAAAAAAACTATGTCATCACTTAATGAACAAACCCTGGAACAGGGGGCTGAGACGGTTTCCCTGTCGCGATCGGGGCTGCTAAAAGCGCTGTTTGCGCTCGGCATGGGCGGCTTCGCCATCGGTACCGGCGAATTCGTCATCATGGGACTGCTGCCCGATGCTGCAAACGGGCTGCATGTTTCTATTCCTTCTGCGGGCCACCTGATCAGCATTTATGCGCTGGGCGTGGTGGTCGGCGCTCCGCTGCTGGCGGTGCTGGGCGCCCGCATGGCGCGACGTGATTTTCTGATTGCCCTGATGGCGATGTTTGCCGTTGGCAACCTGCTGAGCGCTTTTGCGCCAGGCTACTACTCAATGATGCTCGCGCGCTTCCTGGCCGGTTTCCCGCACGGCACGTTCTTTGGCGTCGCGGCACTGCTGGCGGCAAGCCTCGTTGAACGCTCGAAGCGCGCACAGGCGGTGTCGATGGTACTGCTGGGTCTGACGATAGCCAACTTACTCGGCGTGCCTGCGGTAGCGGCTATCGGCCAGCTGTTCGGCTGGCGCAGCGCGTTTGCCATCGTCGGTGGCCTCGCGGTATTGACGCTGATTCTGGTTCGGGCCTGGGTTCCCTGGCGTGCCGGGGATAAAGACGCCAGTCCGTTACGCGAGCTGACCGCGCTGACCCGCAAGCAAGTGCTGCTGACGCTGGCTATCGGGGCTATTGGCAGCGGCGGGATGTTCTCGGTCTTCAGCTATGTGAAGCCCACGATGCTGGAGCTGGCGCACCAGTCGGTGGGGATGATCCCGGTTATCTTGTCGATGTTTGGCCTGGGTATGATAGTCGGCAATATCGTTGGCGGTCGGCTGGCGGATCGCGGGCTGGAGAAAACCGTTCGCCTGCTGCTGATTTGGGCAATTCTGGTGCTCAGCGCTTACGTTTACACCTCGCACTACCCGTGGCTGGGTGCGGTCACCGTGATGCTGGTTGGCACCATGGTGTCGCTTTCTTCAGTGCTGCAAATTCGCCTGATGGACGTCGCCGGTGACGCGCAAACTATGGCGGCGGCGATGAACCACTCGGCGTTTAACATTGCCAACGCGCTGGGCGCCTGGCTTGGCGGGGTGACTATTTCAGCCGGATTTGGCTGGGAGTCCACCGGCTGGGTAGGTGCGATTCTGGCGGTCTTCGGCCTGCTTATTCACACCTGGGCGGTTATTGACGCCAAAAAACATCCCCCGTTAGCACATTGAGGTTTTCATCGTGACGGTCAGTTTAGCTCTTGCAGAAGCGCTGCTCGCCAGCGTAAAAACGGCGGTAGAAACTCACCGCTTTCCACCCGTTTCAGCCGTGGTGCTGGACGGCGGAGGCCATCTAACGGCCTTTGCCCGTATGGACGGGACTTTCCTGGCCACCATTGATATCGCCATGCGCAAAGCGCGTACGGCGGTGCTGTTCCAGGCCAACAGCGAAGATGTCGGCGCTAATTTGCATCCGAACGGCCCGGCGTATTCACTGGAAAACAGCAACGGTGGGCTGGTGGGCATTGACGGCGGTATCCCGCTGCGAAACGCTGAGGGCGTGGTAATCGGCGCGATTGGCGTGTCGGGCGCGACCAAAGAGCAGGACGGGCAAATCGCCGCTTTTGCGGTGGAAGCGGTGTTCGGTAGCCGTGCTTAAATGAGAAAAAGGAGCGAATTTCGCTCCTTTTTCTTTATCTTATTTTTGCTGAAAATAGGGCCCTTTCGCTACAGATTCGCGCACGATCATCTCTGAACTGTACAAGTTATCTTTTGAAAAATAGCCCCCGTCCAGCATCGCGGTGAGGCGGTTAATCACCTCATGGATCATCTCGCTGACCGGCTCTTTCACGCTCGACAGCGGCGGGGAGAGAAAAGCCCCGGTCGGGACATTATCAAAGCCGATAACCGACACATCGCCGGGTACCGACAGGCCAGCCTGACCGAGCCTGCCGATGGCACCGATGGCCATGTCATCGTTGCTGGCAACCAGGGCGCTGAAGCCCCGTTTGGTTGAGAGCAGGGTTTCTACCGCGGCAAAACCGCTGGCGGGCGTCCATTTTCCGGTGGCGATTAGCTCGTCCCGCACGGGCAAACTCGCCTGCTCCATCGCCTCCCGGTAGCCAGCAAGACGCTCTCTTGCCGTCGGGGAGTCAAGAACGCCGGTAATAAAAGCGATATCCCGGTGGCCTTGCTCAATCACGTAACGCGTGGCGTTGAAGCTGGAACCTTTATGGTCGCAGCAAATGCAGTGGCTCTGGTGTTTACGCAGTTTACGGTTCATCACCATGATCGGCTGCTTATGCTGCTCAATCAGCGCGTCCATCTCATCCACGCTTAAAAAACGCGGGTAAATGATCACCGCATCGCAGTGTAAATCGAGCAGAAACTGCACTGCTGCCTGCTCTTCGCGGGCGCTGTGTTTACCGTCGACCAGAATCAGCTGACGCCCACTGGCTTCCAGCTTTAGCGCCGCCTGGGAAAGCAGTTCGCTAAAATAGTTCCCGCTGTACAACGTGTTGGTTACCACCAGGCCGATGTAGCCTGATTTGCTGGTCGCCAGGTTCCGTGCCAGCAGATTGGGGCGATACCCCGTTTCCTGAATGGCCTGGTAAACCTGCGTTTTAGTGGCCTCGCTCACGTAGCCCTTGCCCGACAACACGCGCGAAACGGTCGCCTTTGATACGCCTGCTTTTTTCGCCACTTCCTGCATTGTCGACATAAAGGCTTCTCGTAAGTTCGTCATTTCTGACCATTTTACACTTTTCGTGACCAGGGCGCAGCGTGGCCTGTATTTCGAGTTACATCACAAAAACCGATCTTCATAAAAATAGTTATTGTGATCTTATTTTCAACTCAACATGATTATGTGGAACCGGTTACCTACAAAATCATAACAAGAGAGTTTCACCTCATGGCGAACAAGTACGAGGCAGTATCCCGGCAGATTGTCGAGGCTTTAGGCGGCGCGGAAAACGTGGTGGCGGTAACCCATTGCATGACGCGGCTGCGCTTTGTATTACAGGATGATGCAAGGGTGGAGAGCGCCCGGCTAAAGGCTATCTTCGGCGTGCTGGGCGTGGTGAAAACTGACCAGCAATGCCAGGTCATTATTGGTAACACGGTGTCTCAGGCCTACGCCGAAGTGCTTAAGCATTTACCGGAAGGGGCAGGAGACAGGCCGCAGACGGCGGCAAAAGGCAAACTGACCCTGAAACGCATCGGGGCGGGTATCCTCGATGCGCTGATTGGCACCATGTCGCCGCTTATTCCGGCGATTATCGGCGGGTCGATGGTGAAGCTGCTGGCGATGATCCTCGCGATGACCGGATTATTTGAAACAACCTCTTCGACGCTGATCATTCTTAACCTCATCGGTGACGGCGCTTTCTTCTTCCTGCCGGTGATGGTGGCAGCCTCTGCTGCCGTGAAATTTAAAACCAACATGTCGCTGGCGATTGCTATCGCCGGGGTGCTGGTGCATCCGGCCTTTATTGACCTGATGGCAAAAGCGGCGCAGGGGCAGGCGGTTGATTTTATGGGCGTGCCCGTTACCGCCGTGAAATACACCTATACCGTTATTCCCGCGCTGGTGATGACCTGGCTGCTGTCGTATATCGAACAGTGGATTGACCGCATTACGCCGGCGGTAACCAAAAACTTCCTTAAGCCGATGCTGATCGTGCTGGTTTCCGCGCCGATTGCGATTTTGCTGATTGGGCCTTTAGGGATCTGGATCGGCAGCGGGATTTCTTCGCTGGTGTATACCGTGCATGGTTATCTGGGCTGGCTTTCCGTCGCCATCATGGGGGCTATCTGGCCGCTGCTGGTGATGACCGGGATGCACCGCGTGTTTACCCCGACGATTATCCAAACCATCGCCGAAACCGGCAAAGAAGGCATGGTTATGCCGTCTGAAATTGGCGCCAACCTGTCGCTCGGCGGCTCGTCTTTAGCCGTTGCCTGGCGGACGAAAAACCCGGAGCTGCGCCAGACGGCACTTGCTGCCGCCGCGTCGGCCATTGTGGCTGGCATTTCTGAACCAGCGCTGTACGGCGTAGCGGTGCGGCTGAAACGCCCGCTGATCGCCTGCCTTATCAGCGGTTTTATATGCGGTGCCGTGGCCGGTATCGGTGGGCTTTCCAGCCATTCCATGGCCTCGCCGGGGCTATTCACCAGCGTGCAGTTCTTCGATCCCGCCAACCCGATGAGCATCGTTTGGGTGGTAGCGGTAATGATTCTGGCCGTGGTGCTCTCGTTTATTACTACGCTTATTCTCGGGTTTGAAGATATTCCCGTTGAGGAAGTGAAAGCCAAAGAGCAGGGCAGCAACACGGCGTTTGTACGACCAGATAATGCAGTAAAAACACTTTAAGCAGAGGTAGACATGGCTGAGACAGTTTTTCCAAAAGGATTTTTATGGGGCGGCGCAATTGCGGCTAATCAGGCAGAGGGCGCGTATCAGGCCGGCGGCAAGGGGCTGAGTACCGTCGATATGATCCCGCACGGCGAAAACCGCCTCGGGGTAAAACTCGGTGTGGAAAAGCGCTTTGCGCTGCGCGACGATGAGTTTTATCCCAGCCATGAAGCCATAGACTTCTACCATCGCTACAAAGACGACATCGCGCTGATGGCTGAAATGGGGTTCACCGTTTTCCGTACCTCTATCGCGTGGAGTCGTATTTTCCCTAAAGGTGATGAAACCACGCCGAACGCGGAAGGCATCGCGTTTTACCGTGACATGTTCGCCGAGTGCAAAAAGCACAATATCGAACCGCTGGTGACGCTGTGCCACTTCGACGTGCCGATGCACCTGGTGCAGGAATACGGTTCATGGCGCAACCGTAAAATGGTGGAGTTTTTCAGCCGCTACGCGCGCACCTGCTTTGAAGCGTTCGACGGCCTGGTGAAATACTGGCTCACTTTCAACGAAATCAACATCATGCTGCACAGCCCGTTCTCCGGCGCCGGGCTGGTGTTTGAAGCAGGCGATAACAAAGAGCAGGTGATGTACCAGGCCGCGCACCATGAGCTGGTCGCCAGCGCGCTGGTCACCAAAATTGCGCACGAAGTTAACCCGGCAAACCAGGTTGGCTGCATGCTGGCGGGCGGTAATTTCTATCCGTACAGCTGTAAACCCGAAGATGTTTGGGCGGCGCTGGAGAAAGATCGCGAGAACCTGTTCTTTATTGACGTGCAGGCGCGCGGGGCTTATCCGGCCTATGCGGCGCGAATGTTCCGTGAGAAAGGGATTGAGATTGTCACCGAGCCTGGCGACAACGAAATCCTCAAGAACACCGTCGATTTTGTCTCCTTCAGCTATTACGCCTCACGCTGCGCTTCGGCAGACATGAATGAGGGCAACACCAACCCGGCGAACATCATTAAATCGCTCAAAAACCCGCACATTACCTTCAGTCAGTGGGGCTGGGGCATTGACCCGCTCGGCCTGCGCATCACCATGAACATGATGTACGACCGTTACCAGAAACCGCTGTTCCTGGTGGAGAACGGGCTGGGCGCGAAGGACGAGGTGAACGCCGACGGGGAAATCAACGATGATTACCGTATTAGCTATCTGCGGGAACATATTAAAGCCATGGGCGACGCGATTGAGGACGGTATTCCGGTCATGGGCTACACGTCGTGGGGCTGCATTGACCTGGTGTCGGCTTCAACTGGTGAAATGAGCAAGCGCTACGGTTTTGTCTACGTAGACCGTGATGATGAGGGGCAGGGGACGCTGGCGCGTACGCCGAAGAAGTCGTTCTACTGGTATAAGAAGGTGATTGCCAGCAACGGCGGGGATCTGGCGTAATTTTTCCCTCACCCCGGAGGCTGTCTGTTATACCTATTTTTCTTTCAAAATCCTCCGGGAGAGCTCTTAAGCCCATTC
>NZ_BCTL01000054.1 GCF_001571265.1 Cedecea neteri NBRC 105707 = ATCC 33855
AACAGCCCCGGCGCCCGGCAGCGCAACCCCGCCTGAGTTGGGTCATAATCGGGGGCGATGAGAGCCGGGGACAAGGACGTGGCTGTGGAACTTGCAACAACATTAACGTTCCGTGTGGCTGCGGGTTTAAAGCGAGGTTCGGGGCTGCATATAAAACAGGGCTGGAAGTGAACGGAATATTCACCGACCATGCATAAACGCAGTTATTCGTGACGAAAAGGTTGGATTGGAAAAGGGCAAAAAAACTGACTCAACGGTGAAAGCTTTCTCTATTAATCCCCTCTCCCTTGCAGGGAGAGGGTTAGGGTGAGGGTCTTTATCAGAACGCCAGAGAACCCTGCACGAAGAAGGTGCGCGGTTCGCCTACGTATTTACCGGAGTTATTATCGTTCGAACGCGTGTAATAACGCTGATCGAACAGGTTTTTAATCCCGGCGCCCAGCTTCAGGTGTGACAGCGACGGACCGAAGTCGTACTCGCCGCGCATGTTCCACACCATATAACCTGCGATATTACCAAACTGCCCGTCCGCGCTTTCGTCGGTGATGTAGTTCGGCCCGGTCCCCGGAGAGCTCTGTTTAGACTGTGCAAAGCTGTCCAGATTCCACACCCAATTGCCGGTCGCGTAGCGGGTACCCACAGTGTAAACCTGGCGAGAGTAGAACGGCAGATCTTTACCTGCGAAGTCGCCTTTGTCGCTGGTGGCTTTGGTGTAGGTGTACGTGGTGTATACGCTCACCCCGTCCAGCGCGCGGTTCACTTCGCTCAGGTCGTAATTGAGCGCCAGTTCGAGGCCCTGGTGCTTGGTTGCGCCGAGGTTAGTCCAGCCTACGATGTTGTTGATGTACTGCAGCTGATCGTTGAAGTCGATGTAGAACAGCGTGGCTTCGGCTTTCAGCGTGGTGTCGTCATAGCGGGTACCGAACTCATAGGTATGCGCTTTTTCCGGGGTCAGGCCCGCTGCAGGCTGGTTGCCGCTGCCGCCACGGGTCAGCTGGAAGTACTGCATGCTGCCGAAGGAAGTGCTGGCGTTAGCGAACAGTTTCCAGGCATCAGACATGTGGTACATCACGCTAATAGAAGGCAGCGGCTGGCTGTAGGTCTTCTGGCGGTCGATGTTCTGGAAGGAATCGCTGGTGTGCGTTTTGATGCTTTCATAGCGCAGGCCAGGGGTGATCGTCCAGTCGCTGACGTTGATGGCATCATCAATATAGAAAGCGTTGGCTGCGGTACCGCCGGAGCTGTGCTGGTAGTACTCGGTCATGTCCGGTTTGGTGAAGGTTGTCGCTGGATCATACGCTTTTGGCGTGCGGTAGCCCTTCTCATCCGACGTTTCGTTCAGGTAGCGGTAGCCCAGGGTGACCTCATGAGACATCTCCCAGAAGCGGAACAGCTGAGAATAAGTGGGTTCAATCGCCCAGGTTGAGTAGTTACGCGGCGCGGAGTTCAGCGTGCGCTTGTTGCCCTTGAAGTACTCCAGGTCGCTGCTGCGGTAGCTGTCGGTAAAGTAGGTCAGGACTTCCAGCTTTTTGTCGTCTTCGGTGTGTTTGTACTTGAAGGACATGTCTTTCCGACGGCCTTCAAAGCTGTCCCAGCGGCGGTCCGACTGGAACGGATCTTTTGCATATTGGGCGGTAGTCAGGCCGCCGGGCATACCGGATTGAGCTTCGTAGTAGTGGAAGTTAGCCTGCAGCTCATCGCGATCGGTGAAGTTGTACTTCGTCTTCAGCATGAAATCATCGATGTCGGTATTGTCGTTGCTTTCGCGGTAGCCCTGGCCGTGCAGGCCGGAGTAGAGCAGTTCTGCGCCAAAGCCGTTATCCGCCGTGCCGCCCACGGACGCGCTGGTTAGCGTCTTCAGGCCACCGTGGCTGGCGCCCTGAGTCTGCGCGCTGACCGTGCCGCCGAATTCTTTTGGAATATCGCGGGTCACGAAGTTAATCACGCCGCCCACGTTTTGCGGCCCGTAACGCACCGCGCCGCCGCCTCGAACCACGTCAACGGACTGAATGTTACCCATGCCCAGCGGCGCCATAGAAAGCTGTGGCTGACCGTAAGGTGCAACCGCCAGCGGCACGCCGTCCATCAGGATGGTGGATCGTGGAGACAGGCGAGAAGTCAGGCCACGAATGCCCACGTTAAGAGAAATGTCGCTGCCGCCGGTGCCGTTGCTGTCACGCACCTGAACGCCAGGAATGCCCTTCAGCGCATCGGCAAGCGTTTCTGAGCCTTGCTCATGAAGCTGCTGCTCGGTGACGATTGATCGCGCCCCCGGATGGTTAAGCAGCACGGTGCTGGTGTCCGGGTTATCCAGCCAGTTGCCGACCACGGTAATGTCGTCAGCAGGTTTTTCTGCGGGAGCTTTATCTGTTTGGGTGTTATCAGCCGCGAGAGCTGGCAGCGCAAAGGCTATCGCGCTTGCCAGGAGAGAGACACGAAAAAGGGGGCGCATCATCATTCCTATAGAATATGGGGTTGTTGTTATCAGTTTTTTTGGAAATGACAATCTTAATGATAATTATTTTCAAGTAAATAGTTTTATTGCGGAATAATTCGGGATGAGGTGAAAAGTAAGCAAAAAAAAACCGAGCTGTTGATTCAGCCCGGCATGTTTTTGATTTATGGGGTAACCCAGAAGACGCCGCTGTAGTCCAGCGCGGTGAACTGCTTGTGAACCTGCTCGATGTCGGCCTGCGGATCGATGTCCTTGAACAGGTCCGGGTGCAGGAACTTAGCGATAGTCTCTACCGCAATATAGTTCAGCGGGGAGTCGTAGAACTGGTGGTAAATTGCCATCACGCGCTTCTCTTTGACCGCCGTCAGCACGTTAATCCCGGTGCGGTTCATCAGCCCTTTAAGCTTTTGCTCGGCCACGGCTTTGTCGGCCATATAACCCAGCGGTACGGCTTTAGGCGCGCGGTTGCCACGGTTCCAGTCGGCGCCGGTCATCAGATAGAAGTCCGGATTGCTGGTTATCACCTGCTCGGTATTCACCTGGCCGCTCATTTCCGGGAACAGCTTGCTGCCGATATTATTGCCACCGGCGGTATCAATAAACTGGCCGTAGCTGCCCTTGCCGAAAGTCTGGCAGCATTCATCGCCGCGAATACCTGCCGCACGCTCAATAAACACGCTCGGACGCTGCTCTGGTTTGAGTGTGGCAACGCGCTCACGCACCAGGTTCATCCGCTGCTGGTAGTGCTGAATAAAAGCATCCGCGTTTTTTTGCTCATCAAACACTTTGCCCAGCAGCTCAATGCTCGGCAGGGTGTTGGTCAGCGGCTGCTGGCGGAAGTCGATAATCAGCACCGGAATGCCCACTTTTTCCAGCTGACTCAGAACGCCGCTGTTTTTCAGCTTGGCCAGCACGCCGATATCAAAAATGATCAAATCAGGCTGCAGCGTAACCGCTTTTTCGACGCTGAAATCCGTGTAGTACGGGTTTTCAAACATCGTGATTTTGCTTACCTGCGGGAATTTTCGCGCATAGGCGTCCGCCAGGTCGGGCGCTTTGGTCTTCAGCGAGTTATCCCAGGCAATGATGTTTTCCAGCGGATCCTTCGGGTGAATAATATTCAGCGCCAGCAGGGCTCGCGCATCGGCCAGCATTACGCGCTTTGCCGGATGGGGCAGCGTCACTTCCCGGCCTGCTACGTCGGTAACAACAATCGGTGCGGCCTGGGCGGCGAAGCTCAACAAGGCAACGGCAGCAAGCAACCAGCGAGCTTTGGCGGTAAACACGGTGAACATGGATGACCTTCAGAACGGGAAAATTTAGGAAGGGAATGATAATCGATCTCATAGCGTTTGGAATGGGGATGCGGGAATTTTTCTGGTTACGAAAGGTGCAAGGGCAAGACTGACGGGAACCTGTGGGTTGCCAGAGCCACTCAAGGGCTTTGCTATTGCGCGGCGTTGTACCGCCAGAGGAGAGTTCACCATGTATACAGTTTCAAATAATGCAGCCCAGGGGCGGCACTTGCATGCATCGAATGTACAGGCGTCGACCACGGCGTTTCAGGATGTGCCGTCGCTGGGGCAAAAAATCGGTGCGGGAAGTCAAAAAGATGTCTTTCACTCGCGGCAGGATCCGCGCAAGTGCCTGTGTCTGTTCAGACCCGGCACCACAGGCACCATTTCGGCAGAACAGTACGCTTTGAAAGAACTTGAAACCACCAAACAGCTTAAGCATCTCGGCTTCCCCGTGGTGGATGCCCATGCCCTGGTCAAACATGGCGGCAACGTCGGCGTGGAAAAAGACTACATCCACAATGCGTTTGATTCCGAAGACATCGTGAATAATAAGAAAAGCCTGCCGGATGATAAGAAGTTCAATCAAAACGTGCTGGCGGACTGTAATGCCATTATTAACAAGCTGAAAAACCATGAATTACATATCGACGATCTGCAATTTTTAGTCGATAGTCATGGCCGCGTGCTGATTAACGATCCGCGCGATGTGATCCGTTCTTCGCCGGATAAAAGCATCAGTAAAGTCAATGAACTGCGGGCCCATGCTTTAAATAACCTGCTAGATATTGATAGCGACTAATTTCCGACTGATACGTGGATGAAATTAGTCTTTAAGCCGGCTGGCGGCAAGTTTAGCCGGACACAGGTTTTTAAGGCGCTCTATCAGCCAGCGACCCGCCGGGCCTGGCGGCGAGGCAATTGGGTAGACGCCAAACATCGGCAACGCGAGTCCGCCGGGCGGCACGTCCTCAATGTTCAGCCGTACCAGCCGCCCCTCGCGAATGTCCCGCTCGACAACGTGTGACGGCATGCTGCCCCAGCCCAGACCATCGAGCAAAAAGGCGTGCTTGGCCAGCAGATCGCCCAGCCGCCAGGTGGAGGGTGACATCACGCCAAACTCTTTCCCTTTGGAAAGCTCTGAGCGGTCGGTCAGCACCAGCTGTACGTGTTTGGTCAGCTCTGACTTTGGCACGATGCCTTCGAACTGCGCTAGTGGGTGGTCGGGAGCGGCCACCATCACCAGCGAAACGCCGGTCAGGCGCTCCCCGGTTAACGAGGCCGGCATATCCGGCAGTGAGCCTAGAATACCAATCCCCGCGCTGCCGTTAAGCACAGGTTTGTAACCGCCGCCCAGCGCCTCAACAAACAGGCGTAGTGGTGTGCCGGGAAACTGTTCGCGGAAGGCTTTGGCCGCCGAAGTCATCGCCTCCAGCGGGAAGAAAACGTCCACCACCACCGACAGTTCGGACTCCAGCCCTGACGACATACCCCGCGCTCGTGCCTTCATAAAATCAACGCGAGAAACAATGTCGCGGGCGTCGGCCAGCAGCACCTCACCCTCGGACGTTAGCTTTGGGTAGCGGCCGGAACGATCAAACAGCTGCACGCCAATTTGTGCCTCCAGCCCCCTGATCAAGTCACTGATCACCGACTGGGCGCGGTACATCTTGCGAGCGGCCGCAGAGAAGCTGCCTTCATCGACGGCGGCAATAAACGTGCGAAGTTGGTCCAGCGAAATACCGTCCAGCATTGTGGTTCCTGCCTGACTGTGAAGGGGTGAAGCGCAATATAGCCCTTCGGCATGCCTTTGTCATTGACGATAATGTATCGGCCCAGACGATGGGTTGCATCGAAATATAACGGCTATTCGGGTGGGAAAGGCGATGGCATAGTGGCAGCCATGTTCAGCGAATCTTAAAGATTGAGCACACCTATGTTAACGGCTTTAAAAAAACTCTTAACGCGCTTATCCCCTAAACAAAGCTCTATTTCCGAGGCTAAAACTATGTCGACTATCCTGCATATTGATACCAGTGTTCTGGGCGGTTATTCCGTCAGCCGCCAGCTGTCGGCGGAGATTGTTGCCCGTCAGAAAACGCTGCATCCCGGCGCCACGGTGATTTACCGTGACCTGGTGCAGTCCCCGGCTCAGCACCTGTCAGACAAACACATTGCCGCTTTCCAGGGGGCTGAAGTGACCGACGCGGCGCTGGGCGCAGACCTTGCTGCCGGTGGTGCGTTTATTGATGATTTATTCGCCGCGGACGTGATTGTGATTGGCGTGCCGATGTACAACTTCTCTATTCCATCCCAGCTTAAGGCGTGGATCGACCGCGTTTGTGTGGCCGGGCGTACCTTCCAGTACGGCGCAAACGGCCCGGAAGGCCTGCTGCCAAAAGGCAAAAAAGTCTTTATCGCTTCTTCTCGCGGCGGCCAGTACACCGGTGACAGCCCGGCGGCATTCCTGGAGCACCAGGAATCCTATCTGAAAGCGGTGCTGGGCTTTATCGGCCTGACCGATGTGACCATCATCCGTGCAGAAAACCTGAGCCGTGGCGACGAAGCGAAGAATGCCGCGCTCGCCGATGCCAAAGGCCAGATTGCCGCACTGTCCTGATTTTAAAAATACGGGCCTTTGCTATTGCGGCAAAGGTCCGTTTATTTTCGTCAATGCTGAAATTAAAACGCCCGCCAGATAAGCACGGCAATCCCGCCAAACAGGATCCATTTCACGATGTAATACACCGTCTTATTCCAGCTTTTTAACTTCTTGCCGACGATACGAATCTGATAGATGTAGCGGAAAGCGCGATTAATACCGCCGATGCGGTCGTTTTCATCGTTAGGTGCCGACGCGGCGCTCATCAGGTTGCGCCCCAGCCAGTGGTTAACCGCCTGAGCCCAGCGGTAGCGCATTGGTCTTTCCACGTCGCAGAACAGAATCAGGCGATTTTCGCCGCTGGTGTTTTCCGCATAGTGAATATAGGTTTCATCGAACAGGACGCCTTCGCCATCCCGCCAGCTATAGCGCTTGCCGTCCACTTCAATAAAGCAGCGATCGTCATTGGGGGTTGCCAGCCCTAAGTGGAAACGTAGCGAACCGGCGTACGGGTCGCGGTGACGCGGCAGGCGGCTGCCATCGGGCAGGGTGGCGAACATCGCCGCCTTGATGGACGGAATGGTGCGCAGCAGTTCGGTGGTTTTTGGGCACAGCAGGCTGGCCGACGGGTGGGCGTTTTCATACCATTTCAGGTAAAAGCGCTTCCAGCCTGTTTTAAAGAACGAGTTGAAACCGGCGTCGTTAAATTTCTCCGCGGCTTTTATCTGCTCCATTTGTTGCAGATGCATACCTTCGTCGCGAATCACTTCCCAGTTTTCCCGCAGCGTTGTCAGCTCGGGAAAGGTTTCCGGCGTTAAATAGGGCGTATTCGGCACCCTGGAGAAAAGATACATAAAACCGTTAAGCGGGGCGGTAAACGTTGAGTGGTCCGACAGCTGCCGCCAGAAGCGGAAGCGAACCCGACCACGATAATGCACATAGACCACTGAAATAATAATGATGAGTAAAATGATATATTTCATATTGTTTTATCTAACCACTATGATTTTGAATATCCCTGCCGGACGAAAGGCCCAGACTTTCATAAACACACCTTTTCAAGGGCGCTGAAATAGAGCTTAGCAGTGGTTTTAGCGAAGTAAATATTGCCCCCAGAACAAGTTACCAGCCTACGGACAAGCCTGCGCCGTAGCCCACATTGTTTTCTGTATCATCACTGACGGTAGCTTTTATAACAATAGAATTACTGACGCGTGCAGAGGCCCCCACGGCTAAAGCATTTTCGCCTTCATAGCCGCCAATACCTGCCCCAATAGCAACGGTTTGATTATTCATAACCTGGGGGATATTGCTCATGGCCATCGCGCCAGAGATACCTGCGTTGGCCTCTTTTTGGTTATTGTTAACTTCATCTTTTAATGCAGAGAATGCATTATTTAATTTGTCGATCGACTGGCTATTGTGTTGAATCATGTGGGTATTATTTTCAGCAAGCTCGGTATTTAACAGAATGTGATTACTGTTAGTGGCGACGCGCGCCTGAGCTACCGTATCAAGTTTACTACTGGTGGTTGTGACACCATTTTTACCATCAACACCGTTATTGCCATTAACGCCGTTATTACCATCAACACCATCTTTACCATCAACACCGTTTTTTACCTGAGACTGCACGTATTCGATCATCGCTTTATCTTTGGCGGCCTGCTGGTCTGCATCTGTCACCGTACTGTCCAGGTGTGAGCTATTATCGACGGCCTTCGTTGAAGGGGTCAGCGTGCTGGCAACGATAGAATGGGGGGCATCCAGGTGTGGCGTAACAGGCTCTGAATGGCTTCCATCCAGATGCGGTGTGGTAGTAATGCCACTCACAAAATCGTTGGTGTAGTTTGTATGTTGGGCGTGGTCATAATCTCGTATAGCCTGTTGCTGCGTTGGATCCATACTTTCAAAACTGGCTCTGGCTTCCTGCCAGGTAATAGATTTATTCACCATGCTATTATAGAAGTCACTCACGATATCAGCTCTGGCCGAAGCCGATATAACGAAAAGACCCAGTGCCACGGTTATTGATTTACTAACATTAACAAATTTCATTTTTCTCTCGCCATAAATACTGAATTTAAACGCGCCAGTGCATTATTTAGCTCACTGATAACGGCGATGAACTATCCCGGAATGTGATAATGTAATCCTTGATCTGAGTCATAAGAAAATTCTTAGCTGAGGGCGGTTGAACACGATCAAACATCCAGTTCACATTCACTATTTATGTCGGTGCCAGGGCTCTCACACGGCTGTTACAATCGGGGCGGAAAAGGGAGGGATGACTTACGTTTGAAAGTGTCGTCACGCCCGATGCTCTATGATGAAAAAATAGCGCAGGGCAGTTAAATTCGACGGAATGGTTCCTTCACCAAATTGCCCTCCGGCTAAGCCAGTACAAATACAGCCCGACAGGCACCTCTTTGCCGTTTACAAGACTTCCCGCTGGCATTACCATTCTCTGCACGGATTAATGACCAGCATTAATCACAACACATTGATGTAAATGACTCGGGGTGCCCTTCTTTGTGAAGGCTGAGAAATACCCGTACCACCTGATCTGGATAATGCCAGCGTAGGGAAGTCAGATGCCTGTCCGGTATCCCTTCTTTCACGCCGGACAGGAGCCTTACCTTGATGCAACCTGACCTGCTACCCGGCGCGACTGCCGCCTCTGTTTTACACCGCCTCCGCCAGCATTCGCCGCTGGTTCACTGCATGACCAATGACGTGGTGCAAACCTTTACCGCCAACGTGCTGCTGGCGCTTGGGGCTGCCCCGGCCATGGTGATCGAAGCCGAAGAAGCGACGCAGTTTAGTGGGCTTGCCAGCGCGCTGCTGATCAACATTGGCACGCTGACATCAGAACGTTCGGCTGCGATGCTGGCTGCCATTCATGCCGCCAATAATGCCGGAACGCCGTGGGCGCTCGACCCGGTCGCTGTCGGAGGTCTGGCTTTCCGTACGCGCTTTGCCCGCGAGATAATTCAACTGAAACCAGCTGCTATTCGTGGCAATGCCTCTGAGATCCTGGCGTTAGCGGGGGAGCAGGCCGGGGGACGTGGCGTAGACAGCACCGATGATGCGCTTTCGGCGCTCCCGGCGGCGCAAAAGCTGGCGCGCGAAACCGGGGCGGTGGTTGCCGTGACCGGCGAAATTGATTACGTCACAGACGGAGAGAGAACGCTTGCCGTTAACGGCGGTGGAGAACTGATGACGCGCGTAGTGGGTACCGGCTGTGCGCTCTCCGCCGTAGTTGCTGCGTGCTGTGCTTTACCGGGAGACAGGCTGGAAAACGTCGCCAGCGCCTGCCGGTTTATGTCGCTGGCCGGCGAGAAGGCCATTGCTGCCAGCCACGGGCCGGGAAGTTTTACGCCCGCTTTTCTCGACGCGCTTTATCACCTGAACGCGGAGGTGCTGGCATGAAGCGAATTAATGCTCTGACCATCGCCGGAACCGATCCAAGCGGCGGCGCGGGGATCCAGGCCGATCTGAAAACCTTCTCCGCGCTTGGCGCCTACGGCACGAGCGTCATCACCGCACTGGTGGCGCAAAACACCCGCGGCGTGCAGTCTGTTTACCGCATTGAGCCTGAGTTTGTGGCGGCGCAGCTCGATTCGGTGCTCAGCGATGTGCGTATAGACACCACAAAAATCGGCATGCTGGCAGAAGCCGATATCGTCGAAGCCGTCGCGGAGCGGCTGGCGTTCTATCAGGCGCAGAACGTGGTGCTGGACACGGTGATGCTGGCGAAAAGCGGCGATCCGCTGCTGGCTCCGTCGGCGGTCGAAAGTTTACGTCGAAAGCTATTGCCGCATGTCGCGCTGATCACGCCCAATCTCCCGGAAGCGGCAGCGCTGCTGGATGCGCCTCATGCGCGCAGTGAAAAAGAGATGCGAGAACAGGGGGAAGCCCTGCTGGCAATGGGCTGCGAGGCGGTGCTGATGAAGGGCGGGCATCTGGACGATGAGGAAAGCCCGGACTGGCTGTTTACCCGCCACGATGTGCAGCGTTTTACCGCGCCGCGCGTACAGACGAAAAACACCCACGGCACCGGCTGTACCTTATCTGCCGCGCTGGCTGCGCTGCGCCCTCGTCACGACGACTGGGCACACACCGTAGCCGCCGCAAAAATCTGGCTGTCTAAAGCGCTGGCGCAGGCCGATTCTCTCGAGGTTGGGCACGGCATTGGCCCGGTGCATCATTTCCACGAATGGTGGTAACTGTCGGTTAAGCGAGAAGTTTTAGCCAGCATAATACCAATGGTACTATACTGGCTTCATCTTCCCTGCCGGACAATTGCGTACCATGGAACAGGCCCATCACCAGTTAGTTGAACAGCTCAAACAGCGCTTTGCCGCCCCGGATAACGTCCCTCTGTACCTTAAATTTGTCGAAACGGTGAAAAACGCCGTGCGCGTGGGCCTGTTGCCCCAGGGCAATATCCTGCCGGGCGAGCGCGATCTCAGCCAGCTCACCGGGGTTTCACGGATTACGGTGCGCAAGGCGATGCAGGCGCTGGAAGATGAAGGCGTGGTCACGCGTTCGCGCGGTTATGGCACGCAAATTAATGCGACGTTAGAGTATTCGCTGAAAGAGGCCAGAGGGTTTTCGCAGCAGGTTGTACTCCGCGGTAAAAAACCGAATACGCTGTGGGTTAACAAACGCGTGGTGAAATGCCCGGCAGACGTGGCGGAACAGCTGGTGATCCCGGCTGAAAGCGAAGTCTTTCTGCTTAAGCGTATTCGCTATGTGGATGAAGATGCAGTGTCTATCGAAGAGTCTTACGTTCCCACCGGGCTGATTGCCGACCCGGATGAAATCGGCGTTTCGCTGTATGATTACTTCCGCAGCCAGAACATTATTCCGCGGCGCACGCGCAGCCGGGTGAGCGCCAGAATGCCGGACAGCGAATTCCAGTCACACATCAAACTGGAAACGCCGGTGCCGGTTTTGGTCATCAAGCAGGTGGCGTTCGATCCGCAAAACCGGCCCATTGAGTACAGCATCAGCCACTGCCGCAGCGATTTATACGTTTTCGTCTGCGAGGAGTAGGGACTGTTCGAGCTGCGCGAGTTTAGGCGCGCAGTCGCCGCCCCGGTGGCCGACCACATAGCTGGCAACCGCATTACCCAGGCTTACCGCTTCTTCGAGACTCCAGCCGGCAGCCAGGCCTGCCAGCGTGCCGCCCGCGTGGCTGTCGCCTGCGCCGATGGTATCGACGACGGTGGTCGGGAACGGCGCGGCGATGCCCATTTGTTTGCCGTCGGCGAACCAGGCGCCTTCTTTATCTAACCGAACGATCAGCGGGCTGCCGTAACGAGTGAGCCACGCGTGGCAAATCGCTTCAATATTTTCCGCTTCAACTTCAAGCCATTCGGCAACAATCGCCGCTTCCTGACGGTTCAGCGAAACAATCGGCCTGCAGGCCATAATCCTTGCCAGCAACGGCTGTGGGATATCCGCAATGCGCGGGCCGAAGTCGATAAAGGGCGTAATAGTCTGCAGCGACTCAAGCCAGCCAACGAGCAGTTCCGAACACGGCCCGGCAAGCTGATAGCCGGAAAGCGACAGCAGCGTGCCTGGCGCGATAACCAGTCCATCAAGCCAGGCCTGATTCCACTGGTGCTCCACGCCGCGAAAAGACATAAAGGTACGTTCACCGTCAGGCTCAACCAGCGCCAGGCACCAGCCGTTATCTCCGGCGTCGGTGTGGATCTCGCTGCGAATTTGCTGTTTTTCGAGGCTGTTACGAATAATGTCGGCCCAGGTGCCCTGGCCAATCGGCAGTGCGTTCTGCGAGCCAATGCCAAGGCGTGAAAGCGTGATGGCGATGTTCAGCGCGCAGCCGCCGATGTTCACCCCCTGCTGATGCAGTTCGATATCGCAGCCCCGCCAAGGCAGGGCGTAGGCGTCGGCGATGACGTCAATCACCGCCGAACCGAGCACACAAACCGGGCGCTGGGCATGCAGTTGAGGCAGCTTGCTTAGCAGCTCATTTGGCTTCATGGCTGGCCTCTCTCTGCTGGCGGTAAGCCATGAAGATGCGGCTGTAGCGCGTGAAGTCGAGCTGGTTCTCTTCATCCAGTTCCTGTTTCAACGCCGGGTCGATGCTTTCCACGCCGTTCAGCGCGCCGCAGATAGCGGTGGCCATGGCGCCGATGGTGTCGGTGTCTCCCCCGAGATTTGCGCACAGGATGGCGCAGCGGTTAGGGTCGGTTTTCGCCAGTTCAACCATCGCAATCGCGGCTGGAACGGACTCAACGGTGCTGGTGCCGGTGCCGACCAACTGATAAATCTCTTCCATGGCGGATTCGGTGCCGCGCGCCTTTCTTGCCACGCTCAGCGCTAATTCCAGGCGTGCCGCGAGGGAAGCGCTGAAGGTGGTTATCTTTTTTTCCTGCGCGTGACGGGCAACGGAAGGCAGTTCATCGCAAATCGTCGCCCAGCTGGCGCCGTCAATGGCGCGGGAAATTGCCCAGGCAATAACGACCGCTCCGGCGATGGCTAAATCCGACTTGTGCGTAGGGCTAGAGGCCAGCGCTACTTCGGCCACAAACTCATCGAGACTGGCCGTTGGCAGCATGCAGCCAAGCGGGGAGGCACGCATCGCCGCCCCGTTAGTGACGCCGTTGTTTTCCAGCTCGCTCACCGGCGTGCCTTGTTTAATCGCATTCAGGGCTATTTTCGACGTCGGGCCGAGCACGTTTTTATTAAACGCATCGAACCCTTCTGCCCACGCCAGGATATGGCGACCGATGGCGTCCGGGTTGATCGCGCCATGATGCTCGATGATGGCATCCGCCAGCGCCAGCGCCATTGAGGTGTCGTCGGTAAACTTAGCGCGGGCAAAGTAACAGGCGGCGTTGTTTTCTGCCGGGCCCGACAGGAACCGGTCTATCCAGCCAAAATGAGCCTTCACGCGCGAGCGCGGCCACAGTTCGGACGGCATGCCCATCGCATCACCTAACATCTGGCCGTAAAAGGCTCCCAGAATACGATTTTCCATTGTTACGCTTCCTTTAATACTTTTTCAGATTCATCACCGGCAACGGCGATGGCAGCAATCTCTTTGTCCGACTCGCGGAAGAAGACCATGAACAGCACGGCGATGACGGCAATCATTATTGCGCCAAAGCCCCACATCCCCGCCCAGTTAAAGGTCTGGCCGTTCACCGGCGAGGAGTAAGCAAACATTTTTTCCATCATTTTACCGCCGAGGCTGTAGCCCAGCAGGCTGCCGAAGCCCTGGCAGCAAAGGGTGATCAGCCCCTGCGCCGCGGTGCGCATATACACCGGGGATTTCTTGTCTACGTAAATGTAGGCGGTGACGTAGTAGAAGTCGTAGCTCACGCCGTGCAGCAGGATGCCGAGGAACAGCAGGCCGTAGGTGAACAGGTGCGACGCGTCGCCGTAAACAAAGAAGCCGTAGCGAATGGCCGCCGTGACCAGGCCCAGCAGTAGAACCTTTTTAATACCAAAACGCTTAGTGAAGAACGGCAGCGCCAGCATAAAGAAGATTTCCGAGAACTGGCCGAGGGTCATCCAGCCGGTGGCGTTGTGCATGCCGACTTCGGTCAGGTAGCCGTTGGCAAAGATGTAGTAAAACGCCAGCGGCATAGCAAACAGGAATGAACAGAAGAAGAAGACCAGGAAGTTTTTGTCCTTCAGCAGCACCAGCGCGTCCAGGCCCAGCATCACCTTCAGGCTCAGCTTGCCGGTGCTTTTCGGCGGTGTGTTCGGCAGGAAGAACGCGAATACGCCTAAAGCGACCGAGCTGATGGCGGTGATCAGCAGCGGCACGTTGGTTGGCGAGATATCGCTGAAGCCCATCATCTGCGGCAGGAAGCCACACACGATCCCTGAGGCAATCCAGCCGATGGTGCCCATCACGCGAATACGCGGGAAGTCACGCTCCACGTCGTCAACGTTGGAAAACGCGATGCTGTTGGTCAGCGCGATGGTCGGCATATAGGTGAGCGAGTAAGCCAGCAGCAGCGGGAAGAAATAGACAAACTCTGTTTGCTGAGCGGCGAGATACATCAGCCCGGCGCCAACAAACATCAGCAGCGCCAGCACTTTTTGCGCGGCGAAGAAGCGGTCGGTTAACGAACCAACCAGGATAGGTGACAAAATAGCAGCGATGGCGGTGCAGGCGTAGGACCAGCCGATTTCACCGGCGGTAAAACCACTTTTGTTGAGGAACAGCCACAGGGGCACAAACCAGGCGCCCCAGATAAACCATTCCATAAACATCATGAACGAAAGGCTAATCGTTGTACGTTTCATGCTCAGGACCTTCATGACAGGTGTAGGGTGTGCCTTAACCATACCAATGAATAATACCTTTTAAATACCTTTGAGTCGATTCTATGATCGCCCTTGCAAAAATAGCCGGGTGGCCACCTGGCTTTACTCCTGGAAAGGAGGCAAAAGTGCGCTCGAACTGGCAAATCCCCGCCGTCGGTACCAGGATTAGTGCGGCCGGTTTTTTCGACCCGGCAGAACAGGATTCTTCATGCGCAGCGGGCAGGGGGCTCGCTGCCTTTACGGGAGCGTATTATGACTGATATTGCGCAGTTGCTTGGCAAAGATGCCGACGGCTTGTTACAGCATCGTTGTATGACTATTCCGGCAGACCAGCTTTATCTGCCCGGCTCGGACTACGTTGACAGGGTGATGGTGGACAACAATCGCCCGCCTGCGGTACTGCGAAACATGCAGACGCTGTACAACACCGGGCGTCTGGCTGGGACTGGCTACCTCTCTATTCTTCCCGTCGATCAGGGCGTTGAACACTCGGCGGGGGCTTCATTTGCCGCGAACCCGCTCTACTTCGATCCGAAAAACATCGTTGAGCTGGCCATCGAGGCAGGCTGTAACTGCGTGGCTTCTACCTATGGCGTACTGGCCTCGGTTTCACGTCGCTATGCCCACCGCATTCCGTTCCTGGTGAAGCTGAACCACAACGAAACGCTGAGCTACCCGACCACCTACGACCAGACGCTGTACGCCAGCGTTGAGCAGGCCTTCAATATGGGGGCCGTTGCTGTCGGGGCCACGATTTATTTTGGTTCGCCGGAATCCCGCCGCCAGATTGAAGAGATCTCCGCCGCCTTCGAGCGTGCGCACGAACTTGGCCTGGTCACCGTGCTGTGGGCCTATCTGCGTAACTCAGCTTTTAAAAAGGATGGGGTGGATTACCACGTCAGCGCCGACTTAACCGGCCAGGCTAACCACCTGGCGGCGACCATCGGGGCCGATATCGTGAAGCAGAAAATGGCGGAGAACAACGGTGGCTATAAGGCGGTGAACTTTGGCTATACCGATGAAAAAGTTTACAGCAAGCTGACCACCGACAACCCTATCGACCTGGTGCGCTACCAGCTGGCTAACTGCTACATGGGCCGCGCGGGCCTTATCAACTCCGGCGGTGCCGCAGGCGGTGAAACTGACCTGGCGGATGCGGTGCGTACGGCGGTTATTAACAAACGTGCGGGCGGCATGGGGCTGATTCTGGGGCGTAAGGCGTTCAAGAAATCGATGGTTGACGGCGTGAAGCTGATTAACGCCGTGCAGGATGTTTACCTGAATGAGAAAGTGACCATCGCGTAAATTATCGCGTAAGCTAAAAAAGTCCTCCGATATGGTCTGCCCACTATTGGTGGACTTTTTTATAGGAGTTTTTTTGCGGTTGGGTGATTGCCATCATCCCGGCGTTCTTCTTGCCGGCGTCGGCTCTTAGCCACAAATATCGCCCATGAAATTCGGCTAAGGTTCCGTTCACTTCCAGTCCTGTTTCATCTGTCACCACTGTACCGGTGAACAGCTCGGGGAAATCACCGTCATT
>NZ_BCTL01000055.1 GCF_001571265.1 Cedecea neteri NBRC 105707 = ATCC 33855
CTGCCAGGCATCAAATTAGCAATAACCCCGACCGAAAGGCCGGGGTTATTTGCTTTTTAAACCATACCTTTTCGCAAAAATCTCAAGTTGCTCACAAAAGTTAATGTAACAACTCCGCAACAAGATACTTTGCCTCACAAAATTTCTTTCTCCTGCTTTACTGGATCCTGGGCTATTAGACCCATTCAGGAAGACAGGAGAAGAAAATAAAATGATTGAAACAACAAGCGAAGCAAATACTGTATCGACGGCGGCAGATACCCGTCGTCGTGTCTGGGCCATTGTTGGTGCTTCATCAGGGAATTTGGTTGAGTGGTTTGATTTTTATGTTTACTCATTCTGCTCACTCTATTTTGCACATATCTTTTTCCCAACGGGGAATACCACTACCCAACTGCTGCAAACGGCGGGTGTCTTTGCCGCTGGCTTTCTGATGCGACCGATTGGAGGCTGGTTATTCGGCTATATCGCAGATAAACATGGCCGCAAAAACTCGATGCTGATCTCCGTTTGTATGATGTGCTTTGGTTCATTGGTGATTGCCTGCCTGCCAGGATATGCCACCATTGGCACGTGGGCCCCGGCGTTATTGCTTTTAGCTCGCCTGTTTCAGGGCTTATCTGTTGGAGGTGAATACGGTACCAGCGCAACTTACATGAGTGAGGTGGCTGTCGAAGGGCGTAAAGGTTTCTATGCCTCATTCCAGTACGTTACGCTCATTGGCGGGCAGCTGGCCGCGCTACTTGTTGTGGTTGTTCTCCAGCAAGTGCTAAGTGATGAAGATTTGCGTAGTTGGGGATGGAGAATTCCCTTTGCGATTGGGGCCGTGCTGGCGATTGTTGCTCTCTATCTCCGTCGTTCTCTGGATGAAACATCGGATAAAGCGACCCGCGAGCACAAGGATGCCGGTACGCTTTCCGGGCTGTGGAAAAATAAAAAAGCCTTCATTATGGTGCTTGGCTTCACCGCAGGAGGCTCTCTGGCTTTCTATACCTTCACCACCTATATGCAGAAATATCTGGTGAATACTGCAGGGATGCACGCTAACACGGCCAGCGCGCTGATGACCTTTGCGCTTTTTATTTTCATGGTACTCCAGCCATTCTTCGGTGCGCTGTCGGATAAAATTGGTCGTCGTAGTTCTATGCTCTGTTTTGGTGGGTTGGCAGCGGTGCTGACTGTGCCTATTTTGACGGCGTTGCAGAATGTTAGCTCACCGTATGCAGCCTTTGCTTTGGTGATGGCGGCGATGCTGATTGTCAGCTTTTACACTTCAATCAGCGGCATCCTGAAGGCGGAAATGTTCCCGCCGGAAGTTCGTGCCCTGGGCGTAGGCCTGTCTTATGCGGTTGCAAACGCCTTGTTTGGTGGCTCCGCAGAATATGTCGCCTTATCACTGAAATCGATGGGTAGCGAAACGACCTTCTTCTGGTATGTCTCTGGGATGGGGGCGCTGGCATTTGCTGTTTCTCTGCTGCTGCACCGCAAAGGGAAAGGGATTAAGCTCTAGAAAGAAAAAGCCCTGCAGTGCAGGGCTTAAATATTTAGAGAATACGGCTTATTAGTCGGTCGATACGGATACGACGCAGGCGGCGAATCAGTTTGCGAACTTTAACCGGATATTCGGCGATGCTTTGCAGATCTCGATAATGCTTAACAACTGTAGTATGAGTACGGATAAGCTCCAGCTCTTTGGTGCGAATGCCCTCAAGCTCTCTTTTAGGATCGTGAATCAACAGGGCATTTTCCAAATCCAGGCGCCACGCGCGTGGGTTAAGGTTATTCCCGGTCAGCAGCATCCACTCGTTGTCTACCCACATGCCTTTCAGGTGATAGCTGTTATCCCCATCTTTCCATAAACGCACAATCAGCTGCCCGGTATTCACATAATACTGCAGGCGGCTGAGGAAGCGGCGCAGGTTAATCTCGTAGAGATAAGGCAGCGCGCCAATAATCTTAAACGGCTGATCTTCCGGAATATAGAAATCATTCGCCGTCTTATCGCCAACGATAATCTCTACCTGCTTGCCGTCCCGCAGTAGCTGAATGATATTACGCACCAGCACTGCTGGCAGGTTGAAGTATGGCGTGCAGATAGTGAGCTTTTGCTCCGCACAAGGCATGAGATGGAAGATGGTTTTATTCAGCAGGCTGGATTTTCCCAGCCCAACCAGCGGCGTAACCGACAGTTGATCGTTATCTGCATCGCCGTGGAAGATAAAGTTAGCGTCACGCAATTCCTGGCGGAAAAGGCGGATATCGTTTTTAATTTCTGGGCTTTTTACGCGTTCGGCGACATCCAGGCGATGAACCGCCCGGCCATTCACCAGATTCTGATTAACCCAGCCATGCATGATGTCAGCCAGAGAGCGGTTGCGAATGATTTGGTAGCGATCATAGCGATATTTATCGTGCTGATGCAGATAAACATCGTTGAGGCTGGCACCACTATAGATGACGCTGTCATCAATAATAAAGCCTTTGAAATGCAACACGCCAAGGGCTTCGCGAGTATTGACGGGAACGCCGTAGACCGGGACATTCACACCAGGGAACTGCTCGGCCATGCGGTGATACCAATCCGCATTGGTGTTGGCTGCGGCAACACCAATACGTCCGCGCTGAGCACGGTGCCAGTCAACCAGAATGGACACATCCAAATCCGGCCGCTGCTGTTTGGCTTGATAAACCGCGGACAAAATTCCTTTGCCGCCGTCATCCTGTTCAAGATACAACGCAATAATGCAAATACGCTGCGTTGCGCTGGCGATTTTTTTCAACAGCGTCTCGCGGAAATCCGCTGGGGAGAACAGGGTTTCTACATCATCAACTGATTGAGAAAGCTTCGGTAACTGGGCAAGGTGTTGTTGATGTTTATTACGCTTAAATTTAGACAACATCACAGTGCTTATCTTCTCTCTTCATTGGATGGCCCTCTGCAAAATCCAGACGTCAGAACCTGCTGATAATACCACTACTGCTACGCAAAGTGAGTATGTTTTCCAGTACCTTACTCACGAATCTGCGCTTTTACCCAGCGGCAGCATTAGACTCACGATGCCATCTTCTAGCTGAATATCGACACTAAAACCCAATTTACGTGCAAGAGTAATCATGCCCTGGTTATTCGGCATCGTGATGCCATTCAGCCGCTGAAGGCCATGTTGTCTGGTGTAATCGATGAGCTTAGTCAGTAAACGTCGACCGAGCCCGAGGCCTTTCAGGTCGGAGCGAACCAGCACGGCGAACTCGGCATCAACGTTGTCAGGATCTGAAATAGCGCGGGTGACGCCGAGGATCTCATCACTGCCTTTCATTCTTCTGACGGCAACGAACGCCATTTCTCGATCGTAGTCGATCTGCGTCATGTTGGCTAAATCTTCGTGGGTAAATTCATTGATCTCGCTGAAATAGCGATAGTAGAGATCCTCTTTTGTTACCTGAGCGATAAACCGCTGCAGCTGAGGTTCGTCTTCGGGCAGGATAGGCCGGAACAGGCAGCGATCGCCATTTTTAAGCTGTACCAGTTCCTCAAGCTGGTGAGGATAAGGACGAACTGCCAGCCTGTCATCCGCATCACCCGTAAACTCGGCTAACTCAAGAGTGACATCCAGCAATGTGAACTCACTGCCGGACGCCAGCAGCGGGTGAATATCGAGTCTCACTATCTCCGGGCAATCAACGATCAGATTGGAGACTTGTACCAAAACTTCGCTGATCCCGGCGATATCCAGCGGGCGTAATGCGCTCCGGCTTCGGATCTTGCCGCTTTTGATCGCCTGAATAACAAGGTATCGGGCAAGGTTCATGTTTAGCGGGGGAAGGGCAACTGCCGCCTGCCGCTCGGGTCGCCATTCGACGCCACCTTCGCCCAGCATGATCAATGGCCCGAACACCGGATCGTGTTCAACGACGACGCGTAACTCCTGCGCGCCAGCGCGGTTTGCCATGCTTTGCACCAGCAGGCCGTGAATGCGTGCCTGGGGCCAGGCCATTTTTACACGGTCGATGATAGCTTCGGCAGCCTGCTGCACTTCACTGGCCGTGCGTAAATAAAGCATAACGCCCTGAACTTCCGACTTGTGGGGAATATCCGGAGAACGAAGTTTTAATGCGACCGGATAACCAATTTGCTCGGCAATATGTACCGCTTCTGCGCTGTCTCCTGCAATCCACGTTGGCAGGGTAGCTAAGCCATAAGCTTCAAGCACTGGCCTTACTTCATGGGTATCCAGCGTCGTTGCTCCCTGGTGCAATGCCTGCTGAATCAGATGATGAGCGTCGGTAGTGTTTGCCGTCAGGTTAGCTGGCAGAGCAGGCGTTTCGCGCAGTTGCTTCTGGTTACGGCGATACTCGACCATGTGCATAAATGCCGTTACCGCGCCTTCTGGTGTTCTGTAGGTAGGAATACCGGCATCGCTAAACAGGCGCCTGGCTTCCTGGGAGGAATACTCCCCGCACCAGTTGGTGACAATGGTGAGATATTTGCCGCGAGGATGCCGCTGTAACAAATCGATCAGGGCTAGAGCGCTTGCGGTTCCTGGGGCGGCGGCGCTGGGAGAATGAATAACCAGTAAGGCATCAAAATCATGGCTATCCAGCAATTTTTCCACGGCCAGCAGATAACGACCGGGCGTCGCGTCATCACGCAGATCTATCGGGTTTCCAACCTCAACGCCAGGGGGCAGCACTTGAGCAACAGCCAGCATGGTTTCTTCACTTAACGTCGCCAGTTTGCCGTTACGAATCCATAGCTCATCAAGCGCCAGCGCCGCGGGTGCCGCACCGTTACTGACAATCATCAGCCGTTCGCCGCGTAAAGGGCGCATATGGCTGAGGGTTTCTACGGCGGAAAACAGCTCATGTGTATCCTGTACCCGAAGCAATCCCGCGCGTTGTATCGCCGCGTCCCATGCCGCATCCAGACCTGGATGGGTTTTCAGTAGCGTTTGCGCTTTGCTGCTGCGCCCGCTTTTGATGACCAGAATCGGCTTGTTACGCGAGGCACTTCTTGCGGCAGAAACAAAGCGTCGGGCATCGCTTAGATGTTCAAGATACAGCAGGATGGCGCTGGTTTTGGTATCTCTGGCCAGGTAATCAAGCAGTTCATCCACGTCGATATCCAGGCTATCACCAAGCGCGATAAACCAGGAAAAGCCCATTTCGCGCTGCTGCGCCCAGTCCAGGATGGTGTTGGATACCGCAGCTGACTGAGAAATAAACGCCAGTTTCCCTTTTTGGATAGGGACTGGGGAGAAACTGGCATTTAGCCCCTGCCACGGAGCCAGAAGGCCAAGACTGTTCGGCCCAAGCAGACGAATTTGCCAGCGAGAGGCGCAGGCCAGCAATTCGGGCAATTGCTCCGGCGGGGCAGATAAGATAATGCAGGCTTTACAGCCTTTACTGCCTAACGCTTCAAGCAGCGTAAGGTTGCGTCTGGAATGCGTACAGATAATCGCAAGGTCGGGGGCCAGCGGCAGGCTGGCAATATCCGGCCAGGCAAGCACCCCGCACACGGCTTTGTGAGTCGGCGTCACCGGCATTACCGGGCCGTTGAATCCGCCAGCCAGCAAGTTGCGCATCATTAAATAACCGGCGCGGTCGGTTTTTGCTGAAGCACCGATAACGGCTATGGATTTTGGGCGCAGCAGCGCTTCCAGGCCTCGTTGACTCACGACGCTCTCCCCTGAGTGATGTTCAGGAGAGTCTAAACGTTTTCTTCTACTTCTGCTGTGACGCTGCCCTGATGATGGGGTTTCCCCGCCAGATAGCGTTCGCGGAAAAGAGTGAAATGCTGGGTTAATCCTTTGGAAGCGACCGTATCCCCCGCCAGCTCAAGCAGGGCTGCGGCGACTTCTGCGGTGCAATACTGGCCATCCGCATGGGCTTCTCTCAGGCGATAAGCCGAGGTAATACTTAAATCAACGGAAATTACCGGCAGCGCATCGAGATAAGGGCTTTTACGGAACATTTTGCGCGCTTCAGTCCACGTGCCATCCAGCATGATAAACAGCGGCGGTTTGCCGCTCATCGGTGGCGTGGTCAGGACTTCCCGATCGCTATCTGCATAAGAGGCGGGGAAAACCACCATTGGCTGGTAATCCGGGTTGGCAACTAGATCGAGCAGCGCCTGAGGTGGCTCCGTGCGCGACCATTGAAATGCCTCGGTTTCCGGTAAAATATCGGCAATGAGTCGCCCGGTATTACTTGGCTTCATGGGTTCGGTGTCAAACATCACCAGGCAGAAGCGGCTGCGCGCATTTTTGGGCTGAAGCGTCTCGCACAGGCAGTTTTTCAACGGCAACAGGCAACGCTGGCAGCGACGAACGCGATTACCACGGGCGAGAAAAGGACGGGTTGCGCGAGCAAGGCGAGCAGCACGAAGGCGGAGAACGGCGTTTTCTGTCATTAATGAAGGATGTTTGGCTAAAAACGTCATTCTACCGTAGATAGAGAAAGGGGGCTGAAAAAATGCCCCCTCAAAATCAGATATTTTCGTCCAGCCAGCTATCAAACGGGACTTTGGGCATGGCGCCATTCAGCATATCGACGACCTGGCCATTTTTGAAAATCATAATGGTTGGGATGCTTCTAATGCGAAAACGTGCGCTTAGCTCCTGCTCGGCTTCGGTGTTGACCTTCACAAAGCGAACTTTGCCACTGCGCTCTTCGGCAACATCTTCAAAAATAGGGGCGAAGTTCACGCATGGGCCACACCACGGCGCCCAAAAATCAACCACAACCGGCAATTCATCTTTCAGAAGTTTATCCAGGGTTGCCGCCGTGGCGTTGACGACTTCACCGTCAAACAGTTCATGGCCGCAGCGACCGCACTTTGCGCCGTCATCGATACGGTCGTCAGGAATGCGGTTAACAGCCTGGCAGTCGGCACAAACGGTATTCATAACTAACCTCAAAGAGAATGATTGAAATTGGTGTCAGGCACCGAGGATGTTTCAAATATGTTACATATTATCAGCGAAGATGGGGAGGCCAACAAAGTGGTTTATTCGATGAGTACAATAGTTTTTAGCTTTTAAGCAAAGTTAATGGCTAACCCATGGCACATCAGGTAATCTGCGCGCTTCGCGCTCAGCCAGGTGGAGGAACAATGAACGACGAATTTAAAGGTAAAAGCGGCAAGGTCAAAGTGATGTATGTCCGCGGTGACGACGAAAGCGAACAACGCAGCCAAAACCCGCGTACCGGGAAAGGTGGTGGGCGTCCTGCCGGTGCGTCACGTGGTGAAGGCGGCGGTCGCCGTCAGGCTCGTCACGATGATAAACCTCGCGGCGGGCGCGATCGTAATGAACGTAGCGACAGAGGCGATCGCGGTGAAGCGGCTTCTCCATGGCGCACGGTTTCCCGTGCCCCGGTAGACACTTCGCTGTCGGCTTCTGACAATGAAGGTACGACTAAGCACATCGTTGATCCGGAAGTGATTCGTCGCCAGCGCGCCGAAGAAGCCCGTGTGTACGGTGAGAATGCTTGCCAGGCGCTGTTCCAGAGCCGCCCGGAAAGCATCGTGCGTGCCTGGTTTATTCAGAGCGTTACGCCTCGCTTTAAAGAAGCGCTTCGCTGGATGGCTGCTAATCGCAAGGCTTACCACGTAGTGGATGACGCCGAGCTGGCAAAAGCCTCCGGCACGGAACACCACGGTGGTGTTTGCTTCATTATTAAAAAGCGTAGCGGTATCAGCGTGCAGACGTGGCTGAATAAAGCCGGGGAAGAAGACTGCGTACTGGCGCTGGAGGATGTGGGCAACCCTCACAACCTTGGCGGGATCATGCGTAGCTGTGCGCACTTCGGTGTGAAAGGCTTGCTGATTCAGGATGCTTCTCTGCTGGAGTCCGGTGCGGCAATTCGTACCGCAGAAGGCGGTGCAGAGCACGTTGTCGCGATCAGCGGCGAGACGTTTGGCGATGGGCTGGAAGCTTTCCGTAAAGCAGGCTACACCATCGTGACAACCTCAAGCCATCAGGGGACTCCGCTGTATAAAGCCGAGTTACCTAAAAAAATGGTGCTGGTGCTGGGCCAGGAGCGCGATGGCGTTTCCGACACCACCTTTGAAAATGCTGATATGAGCGTAGCCATTGAAGGTACCGGTAATGTTGAAAGCCTCAATGTATCCGTAGCAACCGGCGTATTGCTGGGTGAATGGTGGCGCCAGAACAAGGCGTAACACGTTCTCCTGCTATAAAAAACCAGCTTAATCGCTGGTTTTTTTTCGTCCAGAACTTAGCCATTTTCCTGTGGTAGCTGTGGCATCCAGTCGATGGGCTGCTCTCCACGCTCTACAAGATACTCATTCGCCTTAACGAAATGCCCACAGCCAAGAAAACCGCGATGTGCCGAAAGTGGAGAAGGGTGCGGTGCGGTTAGCACGTGGTGGCGCTGGCGATCGATAATGCTGCCTTTGCGCTGAGCGTGTGCTCCCCACAGCAGGAACACTACACCTTCACGGTGTTCATTAATGAGTGCGATAACTTTGTCGGTAAAAGTCTCCCAGCCAAAATTGGCGTGGGAATGTGCTTTGCTGGCCTCGACGGTGAGTACCGTATTGAGCAGTAGCACGCCCTGCCGCGCCCAGCTTTCAAGATAGCCGTGGGCTGGACGGGTAAAATCCGGCACTGAGGCTTCCAGCTCTTTGTACATATTGACCAATGAAGGTGGGGGGGCAATGCCTGGAAGCACGGAGAAAGAGAGTCCGTGCGCCTGCCCTGGGCCGTGATAGGGATCCTGCCCCAGAATCACGACTTTGACATCGCCCAGTTCGGTAAAGCGAAAAGCGTTGAAAACGTCCTTTTGTGGAGGATAAACGGTCACGCCCGCAGCGCGCTCTGCTGCGACGGCGCTGAGCGTATTGATAAAGTAGGGCTGCTGTTTCTCTTCTGCCAGCACGTCGTGCCAGGTGAGGTGGGTAGTCATCTCGCTCTCCCGCGAATCTGTAATGTCCGCTAGCTTAACTGCTTCTGCCCCATGAGCAAAATAGTGCGTGGCATCAATGAGCTACGACCCTAAATAAAGTTGAATATTTACAAAATTTTTAGCTTCTCGCTGCCGGTCTAAGTTGATGTAAAACAAATAAAACCAGCTAAAGCCATTTTTAACGTGTGGATTTAATTGATTTAAGTCAAAGAATCGCGCCTGGCGGACTGATATAAGAACAACAAAGCAACAAAGGTTTTACCAATGAGCCAGAGCGCTGGCCCAAAGAATCAGCACTTTACCCTGAGGGAGAAATAAAATGATTACTGGTATCCAAATTACAAAAGCGGCAAACGATGAACTTCTGAACTCTTTCTGGCTGCTCGACAGTGAAAAAGGCGAAGCTCGCTGCGTGTGTGCGAAAGCGGGTTATGCGGAAGATGAAGTGGTCGCAGTCAGTAAACTGGGGCAGTTTGAATACCGTGAAATTCCAATGGAAGTGAAACCTGAAGTTCGCGTTGAAGGTGGTCAGCACCTGAACGTTAACGTTCTGCGTCGTGAAACGCTGGAAGATGCGGTTAAGCATCCAGAAAAGTATCCGCAGCTGACCATTCGTGTTTCTGGCTACGCGGTGCGCTTTAACTCCTTGACCCCAGAACAACAGCGCGACGTCATCACCCGTACTTTCACTGAAAGCCTGTAATTCAGTTCCTGCCGTAATGAATAAAGAGCGCCTTCTGGCGCTCTTTCACGTTAGTAGAAAATCCGCACCGCACAGTAAACCAGCATCAGTGCCAGAATAATATTCAGCGAGCGTCCAAAGCGCAGAAACACTTTCTGGAATAAGTGGCCAGCCAGCGCCCAGCAAAGATTCCCCAAACTTCCTATCGCCGCCAGCAAAACGCTCATTGCCACGACGCCGCTTATTTCCGTCGTATACGGCAGGACAAAAGTCGACAGGGCGGTGATGCCGTAGAGAATGATTTTTACATTTAAGAATTGCAGGCCAAAGCTGGCCCAGAAACCTATTGGCTGAACGTCGGTCGCCGAACCTGGCGGCTGGCTGGTGGCTATCTTCAGCGCCAGCCACAGAATGTAAATTGCCCCCACCCAGCTAAGCACGCGAGTAAATCTCGGGTCGAGGCTGACGAGTGAAAAAGCTATGCCTGCGCAAATCAGCATGATTATCAGAAATCCAAGACTCATGCCTCCCAACACGCGGGTGCTTTGCCGCAGTCCGTGACTGGTAGCGGTGCTCAGCGCCAGAATGTTGTTAGGGCCGGGCGTCAGGGCGGTAATCAGGGTGTATGTCCAAAAAGCGCTAAAGAAAATGGCGATCACTTGAGTTCTCCTTTGTTTTGGCTGAGAGTACGCAAAGCTGAATATTTAAAAAAATGAATGTTTCTACATTCTTAATTCGATGGTTTCGATGTGTTGGGGGCGAGATGGATTTACGTCGGTTTGTTACGTTAAAAACGGTGGTTGAAGAAGGCTCGTTCCTGCTGGCCTCACAAAAGCTGTGCTGCACGCAGTCGACGGTCACTTTTCACATTCAGCAGCTTGAGCAGGAGCTTTCGCTACAGCTGTTTGAGAAAATTGGCCGACGGATGCGCCTGACTGAAAGCGGCAAAAAGATCATGCCCCATGTGTACGAACTGACGCGCGTCATCGATACCATCAGGCAGGCAGCCAGACAGGACTCGGAGCCAGAAGGCGAGCTCAGGATTGCCAGCGGCGAAACATTGCTGGCGTACAAAATGCCGCATGTGCTGCAGCGTTTTAAGGAAAGGGCGCCGAGGGTAAAACTCTCTCTGCAGTCTTTGAACTGTTACATCATTCGTGATGCGCTGCTGGACGATCGTGTCGATCTGGGGGTGTTTTATCGGGTAGGAAAGGATGAGGCGTTACATATGCAGGCTATCGGCGAGCCATCGCTGGTGCTGGTGGCGTCTCCGGCGCTGAAAGATGTCGATTTCTTGCAGACGGACAGGCACATCCCGGTCAGTTTTGTGATCAATGAACCTCAGTGCGTGTTCCGGCTGATCTTCGAAGAGCAGCTAAGGCAGCGGAGGATCACGCTGGAAAATACTATCGAGCTTTGGAGCATAGAAAGCATTAAGCAGTGCGTTGCGGCAAACCTGGGCGTGAGTTTCCTGCCCCGTTTTACCGTTGAAAAGGAGCTGTCATCCGGTGAGCTGGTGGAGCTGGCGTTCAGCGAGCAGCCGTTAATGCTTAACGCGATTTGCGCACACCACGCGGGGAAGGTGGTGAGTCCGGCGATGAAGATTTTTATGGAATGTTTGCAGGAAAACGCAGGGGCTGAGCCATAAAAAACGCCGGGATTATCCCGGCGTTAATGTTATTCGTCGACTTTCGGCGACTCTGTGGTGGTGGCCGCAGTTGGCTTACGGCGCTTACCGACGTTTTTCTTATCGCGATGGCGCACTTTAACGCGCGGCTTCTCTTTGTCTTTCTCTTTTTTCTTCTCTTCGCGTTTAGCCAGCACTTTCTTGGATGGCTTACCGGTCAGCTTCTCGCTTGGCGCACGCGTCGTTGGACGCAGTTCGTCGATAACGCGGGACTTCAGCGGCTCTTTCATGTAGCGGGTAATTTTACCCAGCAGCAAATGATCGTGCGCTTCAACCAGCGAAATTGCGGTTCCTTTCATGCCTGCGCGGCCTGTACGGCCAATACGGTGCAGGTAGATATCCGCCGTGCGCGGCAGGTCAAAGTTGAACACGTGGCTAACGTCAGGAATATCGATCCCACGGGCAGCTACGTCGGTGGCAACCAGAACGTTAACGCGGCCGTCGGTTAAACGTTTGATGGCTTCGTTACGCTTGGCCTGCACCATTTCGCCTTCGAGATAGCAGGTGTTGATGCCCACTTCGCGCAGCCAGGCAACCAGCTCATGCACACGCTCGCGCTTACGCACGAAGACGATAGAGCGGGTGGTATCCGTCTGGTTCAGTAAATGAACGAGTAATTTTGTTTTGTGCTCAACGTCGTCAGCGCGGTAGTACCACTGATGGATCTTCTTGCGTTCACGCGTGGACGGTGTGGCGGAAACTTCAACCGGATCTTCCAGCAGGCGCTCAGCAAAGTCTTTCACCGCGTTGCCTTCCAGGGTAGCGGAAAACAGCATGGTTTGCTTACGCCAGCGGGTTTCCGCTGCAATGGTTTCAATGTCCTGAGCAAAACCCATGTCCAGCATACGGTCTGCTTCATCAAGGATCAGCGTTTCAACTGCGCGGCAGTCGAAGTTCTCTTCCTTTATGTATTGCAGCAGTCGGCCTGTGGTAGCAACCACGATATCCTGGTTCTCGCTGAAAACTTCAGCGTGGTTCATATAGGCTACGCCGCCGGTGATGGTGGCAATATCCAAATGGGTATGTTTTGCCAGTTCACGTGCGTGGTCGGCGACCTGCATAGCGAGTTCGCGGGTCGGCGTGACGATAAGAATACGCGGCGGGCCAGATTTCTTACGAGGAAAGTCGACCAGATGCTGTAGCGCTGGCAGCAGGTAAGCTGCGGTTTTACCGGTACCCGTCGGTGCTGAACCCAGCACGTCGCGTCCTTCAAGTGCAGGAGGAATGGCCGCAGCCTGAATGGCCGTCGGGCGAGTAAAGCCTTTCTCCTGGAGCGCGTCCAAAAGGCTTTCATCAAGTTCGAGTTCGGAAAAAGTGCTTACAGTCATGGTCTACCTCTGTTTGGGACGCCGATTATAGACGTTATGCCTGCGATCTTCATCTGTTTGTGTCTTTCCGTGGTCGCTCGTTTCACTTATGCTACGGCGGTTTCTTTGCAAGGTAGATAAGATGTCGGATCAAAAAGCGGTATTACGTCGGGATGGTTTCACCTTCAAACAGTTCTTTGTGGCACACGATCGCTGCGCCATGAAGGTGGGAACAGATGGGACGCTGCTCGGTGCATGGGTGCCGGTGGTGAACGTAAAAAGCGTTCTGGATATTGGCACTGGCAGCGGTTTGCTGGCGCTGATGCTCGCCCAAAGAACGGCTGATGACGTCACGATCGAAGCCGTGGAGCTGGATCCGGTTGCTGCAGAACAGGCGGCAGAAAACGCCAAAGGCTGCCGTTGGGCTTCGCGTATTCACGTTCACTGTGCGGACATCCGCGAGTGGGCTCAGCAGGCAACGCAGCGCTACTCTTTAATTGTCAGCAATCCGCCTTTCTTTGAGCAGGGCAGCCACTGTGCATCACCAGAACGTGCTCAGGCCCGCTATACCACGACGCTGGATCATCAGGCCTTGCTCAGCAGTGCTGAACAACTGATAACAGAAGACGGTTTCTTTTGTGTGATCATGCCGGAAACTGCCGGCACGGCATTCAGCGAGCTGGCAAAATCACAGGGTTGGTACGTTCGCTACCGTACCGATGTGGCCGATAATGAAACTCGCCTGCCGCATCGGGTTATGCTCGCGCTTTCCCCGACCAACGGCGAGTACTACAGCGATCGGCTGGTGATCCGTGGGCCAGATCAAACCTACTCTGAAGGCTATTGCAGCCTGACCCAGGATTTCTACCTGTTTATGTAGAGCGGGGAAAGCACGCTTGGGCCGGATTCGGCTAGCTGCTCAGGAAAATCCAGCGTGTAGTGCAGGCCCCGGCTCTCTTTACGTTGCATGGCGCAGCGCACAATGAGTTCGGCAACCTGCACCAGGTTTCTCAGCTCAAGCAGATTGTTTGATACGCGGAAATTGGCGTAGTACTCATCAATCTCTTGCTGCAGCATTGTTATTCTTCGCAGCGCACGCTCCAGCCGGCGAGTGGTGCGAACAATCCCAACGTAGTCCCACATAAAAAGCCGCAGCTCATGCCAGTTATGCTGGATAACAACCTGTTCGTCAGGGTTGTCGACGCGGCTGTCATCCCAGCCGGGCAAATTTTTACTTTCACGCGCATAGGGTAAGCGCTTAAGAATATCTTCTGCAGCCGACCAGCCATAAACCAGGCATTCGAGCAGAGAGTTTGATGCCATTCGGTTTGCACCGTGTAGCCCGGTATAAGTCACTTCACCAATGGCATACAGCCCGTCAACGTCAGTGCGCCCGTGTTCATCAACCATCACGCCACCGCAGGTATAATGCGCGGCAGGCACCACGGGAACCGGATCTTTGGTTAAATCAATGCCTAGCCCAAGCAGCTTTTCATAAATAGTAGGGAAGTGCTGGCGAACAAACGCTTCCGGCTTATGGCTGATATCCAGATACATGCAGTCTGCGCCCAGGCGCTTCATTTCGTGATCGATAGCTCTGGCGACGATATCACGCGGTGCAAGCTCGGCACGTTCATCAAACTCCGGCATAAAGCGTGAACCATCCGGGCGTTTCAGGTATGCACCTTCCCCGCGCAATGCTTCGGTAAGCAGGAAGTTTCGGGCCTGAGGATGGAACAGTGCCGTAGGGTGAAACTGATTGAATTCAAGATTGGCGACCCGGCAGCCTGCACGCCATGCCATAGCGATACCGTCGCCGGAGGCGATATCCGGGTTTGTTGTGTATTGATAGACCTTTGAAGCACCACCGGTGGCTAAAACGACGGATTTCGCACGACAGGTTTCGACCTTTTCAAGGTTTCGGTTCCAGACCCAGGCACCGACGACGCGCCTCGTGCCCGGCAGGCCAATCTTGTCGGAGATAATCAGGTCGACGGCGTTGCTGCGTTCGATAACCTGAATATTTGGGTGATTGAGGGCTTTGCCGACAAGTGTGGTTTCAACTTCTTTCCCGGTGGCATCTGCCGAATGCAGAATCCGGCGATGGCTATGGCCGCCTTCACGCGTCAAATGGTAGCTCTCTTCGCCATTTGCCAGCGTGTGGGTGTCAAACATGACGCCTTGAGCAATCAGCCACTGGACGCAGTGTTTTGCATTACTTGCCACAAATTCTACCGCGTCGCGATCGCAGATCCCTGCGCCGGCTATCAGCGTGTCGTCAATATGGGAAGCGATACTGTCGGTTTCATCGAAAACGGCGGCAATTCCCCCTTGTGCATAAAAAGTTGAGCCTTCGTTAATCGGGCCTTTGCTTAGCACGATGACCTTGCTGGTTTGAGCCAGACGCAGCGCGAGAGAAAGACCGGCAGCACCGCTACCGACAATTAATACGTCACAGACCAGATCGCTATTCGTGTTCATTTTGTTTAATTTACTAAACATGAGTGACCGGAGCATAGCATCGGATGGGATGCTGAACACGCTTTTTTTGTTTTAGCGTTGCGCAGACTAAACAGGCTTGTCGGTAAAGTGATCGCGAGAAACTTAGCAAATTGCGTAAATAAATCTCGCTACGGAAGGATATACGGCAGATTAGATGATGAAATACCTGAATTCATGCGATACTCTGCTCGCTAACTTTTTGAGCATTGATTCAGAAGAATCGGCGTTACCGTTTTGCGAAGCGGAACTTATAATGAAAAGATGTAATCCGCTAAACATGACAGAAAAACAAAGGCGTAACGGAACTTTGCTGGCCTCGGGCACTCAAACTCAAAGCTTGCTCAAAAATGCAGGGTTCGAGTGGCATTTCGATTACGCGTGGGAATTGGGTTTGGGGAGACATTACCTCGGATGAGCGAGCAGTTAACGGATCAGGTCCTCGTCGAACGGGTCCAAAAGGGAGATCAGAAATCATTTAACCTACTGGTGGTGCGCTACCAGCACAAGGTTGCGAGTCTGGTTTCCCGCTATGTGCCTTCGGGAGATGTTCCCGATGTGGTGCAGGAATCTTTTATTAAAGCGTATCGCGCACTGGATTCATTCCGTGGCGATAGTGCGTTTTATACGTGGCTGTATCGCATCGCGGTCAACACGGCTAAAAATTATCTGGTTGCTCAGGGGCGCCGTCCTCCATCAAGTGATGTGGACGCCATTGACGCTGAAAACTACGAAAGTGGCAGCGCATTGAAAGAAATTTCGAACCCTGAGAACTTAATGTTGTCTGAGGAACTGAGACAGATAGTTTTCCGTACTATTGAGTCGCTCCCGGAAGATTTACGCATGGCAATTACGTTGCGGGAGCTGGATGGCCTGAGCTATGAAGAGATAGCCGCCATTATGGATTGCCCGGTAGGTACTGTGCGTTCTCGTATTTTCCGCGCAAGGGAAGCTATTGATAATAAAGTTCAACCGCTTATCAGGCGTTGACGATAGCGGATTACTGGAAGGGTATTTAGGCATGCAGAAAGAACAACTTTCCGCTTTAATGGATGGCGAATCTCTCGATAGTGAGCTGCTCAATCGTCTGTCACACGACAGTGAACTGCAGCAAAGCTGGGAGAGTTACCACCTTATCCGCGACACAATGCGCGGAGATACCAGCGAAGTGCTCCATTTTGATATTTCTGCCAACGTGATGGCGGCTATCGCGAATGAACCTGTGCGTAACGTTGCGCCGCTCATTACCGAATCACAGCCACAGCCTCAGCAATGGCAGAAAATGCCGTTCTGGCACAAGGTACGTCCGTGGGCAAGCCAACTGACCCAAATGGGCGTTGCTGCGTGCGTATCGCTTGCGGTTATCGTGGGCGTGCAGCACTATAATGGCCAGTCTGACAGCACCACGCAGCCAGAGGCACCGGTGTTTAACACCCTGCCGATGATGGGTAAAGCCAGTCCGGTAAGCCTTGGTGTGCCGTCTGACACGACCGCCAGCAACAGCAGTCAGCAAGTACAGGAACAGCGTCGTCGTATTAACGCTATGCTGCAGGATTATGAATTGCAGCGTCGTTTACACTCCGAGCAGCTCCAGTTTGAACAGGCGCAAACCCAGCAGGCCGCTGTGCAAGTGCCAGGAAACCAAACTTTAGGAACGCAATCGCAGTAATGAAGCAACTTTGGTGTGCCCTGTCTCTCGTGGCAGGCAGCCTGTTGTTCACCTCCAGCGCCTCGGCGGACACTGTTTCGTCCGGGGCGTTGTTGCAGCAGATGAACCAGGCTAGTCAGTCACTCAATTATGAGTTGGCGTTTATCAGTATCAGCAAACAAGGGATTGACTCCCTTAGTTATCGTCATGCACGTCTTGATAATCGCCCGCTTGCGCAATTCCTGCAAATGGACGGCCCGCGCCGCGAAGTCGTTCAGCGCGGCAATGAAATCAGCTACTTTGAACCCGGGCTCGAGCCATTTACGCTGACCGGGGACTACATCGTCGATTCTCTGCCTTCCATCGTCTATACCGACTTTAAGCGTCTGACGCCTTACTACGACTTTATTTCCGTCGGGCGTACGCGTATCGCTGACCGGCTATGCGAAGTGATTCGCGTCGTTGCCCGGGACGGTACTCGCTACAACTACATTGTTTGGATCGATACCGAAACCAAGCTCCCGCTGCGCGTTGATTTGCTGGATCGCGATGGCGAAACGCTTGAACAGTTCCGGGTTGTTTCGTTCTCTGTCGAAAATCAGGTGAGCGGGCTGATGCAGAATTTAGCGAAGGCTACGCTGCCTCCGCTGCTGTCCGTTCCTGGTGCAGAAAAGGCCAGTTTTACATGGGCACCGACGTGGCTGCCGCAAGGCTTTAGCGAAGTGTCGAGCAGCCGTCGGCCACTGCCAACCGTGGGTGTACCCATCGAATCTCGTCTTTATTCTGACGGGCTGTTCAGCTTCTCGGTGAATATCAGTCAGGCCCCGGCTCAGGGAAATAATGGCGAGCAGCTGGTACGTACCGGTCGTCGCACTATTAGCACAGAAATTCGTGATAAAACCGAAATTACCGTTGTAGGTGAGTTGCCTCCACAAACGGCGAAACGCATTGGCGATAGCGTGAAGTTTAACGGAGCGACGCAATGATCAAAGAATGGGCGACAGTCGTCTCCTGGCAAAACGGTGAAGCGCTGCTGCACTGTGATGTGAAAGCCTCTTGCAACAGCTGCGCTTCACGCTCGGGATGTGGCACTCGCGTACTAAACAAACTGGGGCCACAAACCAGCCATCTACTGTCCGTGCCAAGCGAGCAGCCGCTGGTGGCCGGGCAAAAAGTGGAACTGGGTATTGCGGAAAGTAGCCTGTTAGGGTCCGCGCTGCTTGTGTACATGTCGCCGTTGGTCGGGCTATTTTTGTGCTCAGGCCTTTTCCAGACGCTGTTTGGTACCAACCTGGCCGCAATGTGCGGGGCTTTGCTTGGGGGCGTGGGCGGCTTCCTGCTTGCTCGCGGTTTTTCCCTGCACTTCAGCCGTCGCGAGAGCTGGCAGCCGGTGATTCTTAGCGTTGCGCTTAGCCCGGATGCACTGCGTGTCGACACGTCCGCGCCGCCGGCTGAAAATCAATAAACTCCCTTCAAATGACATCTCTTTGCACATCCTGCTTATGGCTTACCTAAGCTTGCAGGATGAGCAGTTTCCTCACTTTCTGGTTGTAGTGTAGAATGCGGCGTTTCAGGCAGAAGACAGTCTCTGACATCCTGCTCCGTACAGCGCGAAGCGCCGAGCTCACAGGCCATTTGTAAGGCATAAAACCTCTAACTATGAAGAATATACGTAACTTTTCTATTATTGCCCACATCGACCACGGTAAATCGACGCTGTCTGACCGTATCATCCAGATTTGCGGCGGCCTGTCCGACCGCGAAATGGCCGCGCAGGTCCTCGACTCCATGGATCTGGAACGCGAGCGTGGTATTACCATCAAAGCGCAGAGCGTCACCCTCGACTATAAAGCCAGCGACGGTGAAACTTACCAGCTGAACTTCATCGATACCCCAGGGCACGTTGACTTCTCTTATGAAGTATCCCGCTCGTTGGCGGCCTGTGAAGGGGCACTGCTGGTAGTGGATGCCGGGCAGGGCGTTGAAGCTCAAACTCTGGCGAACTGCTACACGGCGATGGAAATGGACCTGGAAGTGGTTCCGGTTCTGAACAAAATTGACTTGCCGGCGGCCGATCCTGAGCGTGTGGCGGAAGAAATTGAAGACATCGTGGGCATCGACGCCACCGATGCAGTGCGCTGCTCGGCGAAAACCGGCGTTGGCGTGCCTGATGTACTCGAACGCCTGGTTCGTGATATCCCTGCGCCAGAAGGTGATCCAGACGCGCCGCTGCAGGCGCTGATCATCGACTCCTGGTTCGATAACTACCTGGGCGTTGTTTCTCTGATCCGTGTGAAAAACGGCACCCTGCGCAAAGGTGACAAAGTCAAAGTCATGAGCACCGGCCAGGTGTACAACGCCGATCGCCTTGGCATCTTTACGCCTAAACAGATCGACCGTACTGAACTGAAATGCGGCGAAGTAGGCTGGCTGGTCTGCGCAATTAAAGACATCCTGGGCGCGCCGGTGGGCGATACCCTGACGCTGTCCCGTAATCCGGCTGATAAAGCGCTGCCAGGTTTCAAAAAAGTGAAGCCGCAGGTTTATGCCGGCCTGTTCCCGGTCAGCTCAGACGACTACGAAAACTTCCGTGACGCGCTCGGCAAGCTAAGCCTGAACGACGCCTCTCTGTTCTACGAGCCAGAAAGCTCAACGGCGCTGGGCTTCGGTTTCCGCTGTGGCTTCCTGGGTCTGCTGCACATGGAGATCATCCAGGAGCGTCTGGAGCGTGAATACGATCTCGACCTGATCACCACCGCGCCGACCGTCGTTTACGAAGTGCAGACCACCAGCAAAGAGATTATCTATGTCGACAGCCCTTCCAAGCTGCCGCCGTTGAACAACATCGAAGAGCTGCGTGAGCCCATCGCTGAATGTCATATGCTGCTGCCGCAGGAGTTCCTCGGCAACGTGATTACTCTGTGTATCGAAAAACGCGGCGTGCAGACCAACATGGTTTATCACGGCAACCAGGTTGCGCTGACCTATGAAATTCCAATGGCGGAAGTTGTGCTCGACTTCTTCGATCGCCTGAAGTCCACTTCTCGCGGCTATGCGTCTCTGGATTACAATTTCAAACGTTTCCAGGCTTCCAACATGGTGCGCGTTGATGTACTGATCAATGGCGATCGCGTTGATGCGCTAGCGCTTATCACACACAACGACAACGCGCCTTACCGTGGCCGTGAGCTGGTAGAGAAGATGAGAGAGCTCATCCCTCGCCAGCAGTTTGATATCGCGATTCAGGCGGCCATCGGCAACCACATTATTGCGCGTTCGACGGTGAAACAGCTGCGTAAAAACGTTCTGGCTAAGTGCTATGGCGGTGACGTCAGCCGTAAGAAAAAGCTGCTGCAGAAACAGAAAGACGGTAAGAAACGTATGAAGCAGGTCGGTAACGTCGAACTGCCTCAGGAAGCATTCCTGGCCATTCTGCACGTCGGCAAAGACAGCAAATAATCTAAGGAGTTGGCATGGCGAATATGTTTGCTTTGATCCTCGTGGTAGCCACGCTGGTGACGGGCATTTTGTGGTGTCTGGACAAATTTATCTTTGCACCAAAACGTCGTGAAAAACAGGCGGCAGCGCAGGTTGCCACCGGTGATGCACTGGACAAAAAGACGCTGAAAAAAGTTGGCCCTAAACCGGGCTGGCTGGAAACCGGCGCGTCCGTGTTCCCGGTGCTGGCGATTGTGCTGGTGGTGCGTTCATTTATTTATGAACCCTTCCAGATCCCTTCTGGTTCGATGATGCCAACGCTGTTAATCGGTGATTTTATTCTGGTAGAGAAGTTTGCCTACGGCATTAAAGATCCGATTTATCAGAAAACTTTAATTGAAACCGGGCACCCTAAACGCGGCGATATTGCGGTATTTAAATACCCTGAAGATCCACGCCTGGATTATATTAAGCGCGTTGTGGGGCTGCCGGGCGACCGGGTAAGCTACGATCCACAGTCGAAAGAAGTCACCGTGCAGCCAAACTGCAGTTCCGGCCAGGCTTGCGATAACGCGCTGCCAATCACCTATTCCAACGTGGAAGCCAGTGATTTTGTGCAGACGTTCGCCCGCCGCAACGGCAGTGAAGCCACCTCCGGCTTCTTCCAGTTGCCGAAAGACCAGACCCGTGAAGACGGTGTTCGCCTGAGCGAGCGTAAAGAAACGCTGGGAGCCGTCACCCATAACATTCTGACGGTGCCTATCGCTCAGGATCAGGTGGGAATGTACTACCAGCAGTCTGGCTTGCCGCTGGCGACATGGATTGTTCCGCCGGGTCACTATTTTATGATGGGTGATAACCGCGACAATAGTGCAGACAGCCGCTATTGGGGCTTTGTGCCGGAGCAAAATCTGGTCGGTAAAGCGACAGCAATTTGGATGAGTTTCGAGAAACAAGAAGGTGAATGGCCAACGGGTGTTCGTTTAAGCCGAATTGGCGGCATTCATTAAACAATTAATCCCACAAACTAACGACATCCCCTGTCGTTGTGTATAGAATATTCCCGCCTTTAAAGATTGGCTCCCGAAAGGGAGCCACGGCACACGAAACAGCGTTGGTTTCCTTTTTTCAGGTCTGTTCCGTGTGCTGAATAGTTGACGCATTCATTAATTTTGGTATCGCATGAATCCCATCGTAATAAATAGGCTGCAGCGGAAGCTGGGCTACACTTTTCAACATCAGGATCTGTTGCAACAGGCATTAACGCACCGCAGTGCCAGCAGCAAACACAACGAGCGTCTTGAGTTTTTGGGTGACTCCATTCTCAGTTATGTCATTGCGAATGCGCTGTATCATCGTTTTCCTCGCGTAGACGAGGGAGACATGAGCCGCATGCGTGCGACGCTGGTGCGTGGCAATACTCTGGCGGAAATCGCTCGTGAGTTCGAGCTGGGCGAGTGCCTGCGTCTTGGGCCCGGTGAGCTGAAAAGTGGCGGCTTCCGTCGGGAGTCGATTCTTGCCGATACCGTGGAGGCGCTGATCGGTGGCGTCTTCCTCGACAGTGATATTCAGAACGTTGAGCGTCTGATTCTCTCCTGGTATCAGACCCGTCTCGACGAAATCAGTCCAGGCGACAAGCAAAAAGATCCTAAAACGCGCTTGCAGGAGTATCTGCAGGGTCGCCATCTGCCGCTGCCGTCCTATCTGGTAGTGCAGGTCCGTGGCGAAGCGCACGATCAGGAATTTACCATTCACTGTCAGGTGAGTGGCCTGCCTGAGCCGGTCGTAGGGACAGGTTCAAGCCGCCGTAAAGCGGAACAGGCTGCAGCTGAGCAGGCGCTGAAAAAGCTGGAGCTGGAATGAGCGAAGAAAAAACCTATTGCGGCTTTGCGGCCATCGTTGGCCGTCCGAACGTCGGCAAATCCACGCTGCTGAATCAGCTGCTTGGGCAAAAAGTCTCTATTACCTCGCGTAAGGCGCAGACCACGCGTCACCGCATCATGGGCATCCATACCGAAGGGCCGTATCAGGCGATTTACGTCGATACCCCAGGGCTGCACATGGAAGAAAAGCGCGCCATCAACCGTTTGATGAACCGTGCCGCGAGCAGCTCTATCGGTGACGTTGAGCTGGTCATTTTCGTTGTCGAAGGCACCCGCTGGACGCCGGATGACGAAATGGTGCTGAACAAACTGCGCGACAGCCGTGCGCCGGTGATTCTGGCCGTTAACAAGGTCGACAACGTTCAGGATAAAACCGTTCTGCTGCCGCACCTGCAGTTCCTTGGCAGCCAGATGAACTTCCTCGATATCGTGCCTATTTCTGCGGAAACCGGAATGAACGTCGATACCATCGCGGAAATCGTTCGTAAGCACCTGCCGGAAGCTATTCACCACTTCCCGGAAGAGTACATTACCGACCGCTCCCAGCGCTTCATGGCGTCAGAGATCATTCGTGAAAAGCTGATGCGCTTCTTGGGTGCCGAGCTGCCGTATTCCGTGACCGTGGAAATTGAGCAGTTTGTGACCAATGAACGCGGCGGCTACGACATCAACGGGCTGATCCTCGTTGAGCGTGAAGGGCAGAAGAAAATGGTGATTGGCAACAAAGGCGCCAAAATCAAAACCATCGGCATCGAAGCCCGTAAAGACATGGAAGAGATGTTCGAAGCCAAAGTTCACCTCGAACTTTGGGTGAAGGTGAAGTCCGGCTGGGCCGACGACGAGCGTGCGCTGCGCAGTCTCGGTTATACCGACGACCTGAGCTAAATTTATGGAAGGCTGGCAACGGGCTTTTGTCCTGCATAGTCGCCCCTGGAGCGAAACCAGCCTTCTGCTCGACCTGTTTTCCGAAGAATCCGGCCGCGTTCGCCTGATTGCCAAAGGTGCACGCTCCAAACGTTCAAACCTGAAAGGCGCTCTGCAGCCTTTTACCCCTCTGCTGGTTCGCTGGGGCGGCCGTGGCGAAGTTAAAACGCTGCGCAGCGCCGAAGCGGTTTCTCTGGCACTTCCCTTAAGCGGTATCACACTTTACAGCGGCCTGTACGTTAATGAGCTGGTGGCTCGTGTCCTCGAGCAGGAAACCCGCTTTTCCGAACTGTTCTTTGATTATCTCCACTGCATTCAGGCGTTAGCGGGAGCCACCGGCACGCCGGAGCCCGCGCTGCGTCGCTTTGAGCTGGCGCTATTGGGGCACCTTGGCTATGGCGTGGATTTTCTGCACTGTGCGGGCAGCGGAGCGAGTGTCGATGACACCATGACCTACACCTACCGTGAAGAGAAAGGTTTTATCGCCAGCGTGGTGATTGGTAACAGCAGCTTTACTGGCCGCCAGCTCAGAGCCCTGGCCGAACGTGAATTTCCGGATGCCGACACGCTGCGTGCCGCCAAGCGTTTCACGCGTATGGCCCTCAAGCCTTATCTGCAGGGCAAGCCCCTCAAAAGCCGCGAGCTGTTCCGCCAGTTTGTGCCTAAAAAAACACCACCTGAACCTTCGGATAGCTCACAGTAATCACAGAACGTAGCCAGGATTTCCCCGGCAGGTGTACACTGCCCGGCATCTGTCTGCGAACTCTGAGGATTGTCATGGCTGAATTACTGTTAGGCGTCAACATCGATCACATCGCTACCCTGCGTAACGCACGCGGCACGGCATACCCGGATCCGGTTCAGGCCGCGTTTATTGCGGAACAGGCTGGTGCCGATGGCATTACCGTGCACCTGCGTGAAGATCGCCGCCATATCACCGACCGTGACGTTCGCGTTCTGCGTGAAACCCTCGATACCCGCATGAACCTGGAAATGGCCGTCACCGAAGAGATGATCGGTATTGCCTGCCAGACGAAGCCGCATTTCTGCTGCCTGGTACCGGAAAAGCGTCAGGAAGTGACCACCGAAGGCGGGCTGGATGTTGCCGGTCAATTGGATAAAATGCGTGATGCCTGCCAGCGCCTGGCTGATGCAGGTATTCTGGTCTCTCTGTTTATTGATGCCGACCACGCGCAGATTGACGCTGCGGTAGCCGTGGGCGCTCCTTACATTGAAATTCACACCGGCTGCTATGCGGACGCTGACAACGAAGCGACCCAGGCCAAAGAGCTGGCACGCATTGCTGAAGCCGCGAGCTATGCCGCTGCTAAAGGCTTGAAGGTGAATGCTGGCCACGGACTGACGTATCACAACGTTCAGGCCATCGCGCGGATCCCTGAAATGCATGAGCTGAACATCGGCCACGCGATTATCGGACGTGCGGTCATGAGCGGTCTTAAAGAGGCCGTGGCTGAAATGAAACGCCTGATGCAGGAAGCGCGCCGCTAATGGCCATTCTCGGTCTCGGCACCGACATTGTGGAAATTGCGCGTATTGAGAGCGTAATTTCCCGTTCCGGTGATCGGCTGGCAAAGCGTGTATTGAGCCAAAACGAATGGGTGCTGTACCAGGCACACCAGCAGCCGGTACGTTTTCTGGCGAAGCGTTTTGCGGTGAAAGAAGCGGCAGCGAAAGCCTTTGGCACCGGGATTCGTAACGGGCTGGCGTTCAATCAGTTTGAAGTGTTTAACGACGCGCTTGGCAAGCCTCAGCTGCGCTTTTGGGAAGAGGCGGAACGTCTGGCCGAAAAAATGGGCGTCCGCTCAGTCCACGTTACCCTGGCGGATGAGCGCCATTACGCCTGTGCGACGGTGATCATCGAAAGCTAAAGTTTATCCGCATGGTGGAGCAGCACGAACTTATCCCACAGCTGCTCTTCATTCTCAATGTGCGCCGGGTCGCTGATTATCGTGCTGGGGATCGGGCAAACTTTCTGGCAGGTCGGGGTTTCGTAATGGCCAACGCATTCCGTGCAGCGGTCGGTATCGATCTGGTAGATAGCATCGCCCATGGAGATGGCCTGATTCGGGCACTCCGGCTCGCACATATCGCAGTTGATGCACTTCTTCGTAATTAATAACGCCATTTCAACCTGTTACCTGAACCTACCGAACCCAAAGATATATTCACATTTCGCGCCCGGAACATTGCAAAAGTATGTATATTTAACCAGTATTAAATCTGGTTAAAGATAATGGCTAAGGCAGGGGCGTTTCGATGGCGCGCACTTTACCACAAAAGCAGATCATCCCCAATGATACTGCGCCTTTAAGTTTTGTGCTTTGTGTACTTTCAGTACGTGTTATCATTGAACTATTGGTCACGATAAACACGGTGGGATCGTACTTATGGTACAGAGAGAACAACTGCGCGAAGCTTTTTCCCGCAGGCTGGCGCAGGCCTGCAGCGAAGCAAACCTCGATGAATTCGGGCGCGGTATGGCGATAGCGCGCGCGCTGGGCGTTTCCTCCAAGGCCGTCAGCAAATGGCTTAACGCCGAAGCGATCCCCCGGCAGGACAAAATGTACGAGCTGGCGACATTTCTCCACGCTGACGCGCTCTGGCTTCAGCACGGCAGCGAAACAGGCTATCAAAGCGAAGGGCGTGAGAGCCCGGTCAGTCATGAAAATGCGGCCATTTATCCTTTCCAGCCGCGTGAAGAGCAGGGCTTTCGCATCGACGTGCTGGACATCGAGGCCAGCGCGGGGCCTGGGCGGCTGGTTTCCAGCGAAGTGACTGAAACCATTAACCATATTGTCTACGACAGCCAGGAAGCGCTGGAGCTGTTCGGCCACCGTCCGGCTTCAACGATAAAAGTCATTACCGTCACCGGCGACAGCATGTCCGGCACCATTGAGCTGGGCGACTATATCTTTGTGGACATCGGCAAAGATTATTTCGACGGAGACGGCATTTACGTGTTCCTCTATAAGGGACAACTGCTGGTTAAGCGCCTGCAAATGACCCACGACTGCCTGCTGGTGCGCTCGGACAACCCCAAATATGCCGACTGGCGCATTAGCGAAGAGAACGAGCAGCACCTCAAAATCATTGGCCGGGTGATGTATAGCCATTCGATTCGCCGTCACGCCTGAGATAACTCATCCTTCAAGCTGCAGCCGTGTTGGCTGCACTCTCCAGCCCCAGCCGCTTACCCAGGTAAGCTCCTGAGGCTGGCGCCCTTGTCGCCTTGCTACAACTAGAAGGCTAATTCTTTGCAATAATAGTGTTATTAATCAATGACTAACCATTGTTCTGAACTTTTTTCGAAATAATTCGTACTTTTGGTTCTTGACGAAATCGTACTATTGGTTCAATATCAATTCATCGGCAGGACGCACCGACTCACAAGGCAAGTGAACGCTCCTTAACATCAGGCCCTGAAAAAGGGCGCATACACCAAAGCAAGAAGCTTTGGGATATCAGAGAGATATCACCAAAGTTGATTGACAGGAGGTTGTATGGACGCACAGGCACGTCGCCGTCAGCGGCGGGAAGCTAAGCAGGCCGTCTGGAAAGCTGCCAACCCGTTGTTAGTCGGGGTAAGAGCGAAACCTGACGCACGACTTATTCTCTCGCTAGCCCGTAAACCCGGGCATCGCCCCGACAAGGCGCTGGAGGTCATTAACATTTATGGCCTGCAAATCATCCAGCAGGCAGAGCATCATCAGCGGTTGCGCCAGAGGTTAGACGCCAGGCAAAAAAGCGTTTATCAGGCCGCACCGCACACCGAATCCGGCTTACCGGAAGCTACCGGCAAGCAAACCCAACGCGGAAAATCTATTCCGCTGATTTAACACCGCTTCTTTACCCCAACGGCAGTTCGACACCTTAACCGAAGGTTCTTCCATGAACGACCAACCCGCAAATCTGGTCACGCAGTCTTTTGCGTGGCTGGCGGCGCTTGCCGCCGGTCTGGGTATCACGACACAGGATATGGTCTACATGATATTCGGACTGCTTAGCGTACTGATTTCACTGGCTTCGTGGCTGGGCGGCAGGCTGGATGCCCGCCGGCAGCACCTCGAAGACCAAAAGCGCACCCGCATCCTCCAGACGCTGGTGGATGACTTGCATACCCTAAACCGAGCCGAGCAGATTGAGATTATCAGGGCAGTCAGCGAGGTACTGAAAAAGGCAGGTAACTGATGGCTCTTTCTCCCGGGCTCAGAAAAACGCTATTCGGATTGTCAGGGACGGGCGCTCTGACGATTGCAGGCACGCTACTGCCCGAACTGGAAGGCGTGAGCTACACGCCGTATTACGATGTCGCTGGCGTGCTGACCGTCTGTTACGGACATACCGGGAAAGACATTATTCCCGATAAAACCTACACCCTGTCTGAGTGCAGGCGCTGGCTTGACCAGGATCTCCGTCCTGCCGCTCAGGTGGTCTCAAGGGCGGTGACCGTTCCGATAAGTGAGTACCAACGTGCCGCTTTGATCAGCTTTACCTACAACGTCGGCACCCCCGCTTTTTTAAGATCCTCCGTGCTAAGAACGCTAAATGCTGGCGATTACGAACAGGCCTGCGCTGGCCTGAAAAAATGGATCTGGGCGGGGAGGAGGCAGTGGCAAGGGCTTATCAACCGCCGCGAGGTGGAGTACCAGCTTTGTACCTGGCCGGAGCCGGAGAAATGAAGCCGGTAACCACGATGGCGCTGACGGTTTTTGCGCTGCTTATCGCCAGCTGTTGGTGGTTTCATCAGCGTTATGACATGCAAAAACAAAGGGCCGATTCAGCCTTGCTGCTGCTTGCTCAACAGAAATCTGAGCTGAAAAACCTTGTGCAACGCCAGAAGGCGGTAGCTGGGCTTGATGCTCACTATAGCGAGGAGTTAACCCATGCCAGACTCACCATTGAAAATCTGCAGCGTGATGTGGCTGCTGGCGCTCGGCGGCTGCGCATTAGCGCCACCTGCCACACAGTGCCTGGCTCCACCTCCGCCTCCAGCCTGGATGATGCAGCCGCCCCCGGACTTACTGACGCCGCTCAACGGGATTATTTCCGTCTCCGGGAGCGCATTGAAACGAGCAACAAGCAGCTAGCGGGGCTGCAGGAGTACATCCGCAACCAGTGCCTTATTAACCCCTGAAGCCTCGCTAAGCGAGGCTTTTTTATTCCTACGTCAAAGAGGTCATTCCTATGTCTACATCCCTGAAGTACCCGATTGTTCTGGTCCACGGTCTGTTCGGTTTCGACAAAATTGGCGGGATCTATCCCTATTTCTACGGCATCAAAGAGGCGCTGGAGAAAGCCGGAGCGAAGGTCTACATCGCCACGATTTCCGCGCTGAACAGCAATGAGATGCGCGGTGAACAGCTGCTTGAGTTTGTTCGTAAAGTGCAGGCCGAAACCGGTGCGGCGAAAGTTAACCTGATTGGCCACAGCCAGGGGCCATTGGCCTGTCGTTATGCGGCGGCAACCCATCCCGAACTTATCGCCTCGGTCACTTCCGTGAACGGTGTTAACCACGGCTCAGAAGTGGCAGATCTGGTTCGTCTGGCGCTGAAACCTGGCCGCCTGCCAGAGTCAATCGCTAATGCCGCTCTGTCGGCCTTTGGGCAGCTGCTTTCCGCTCTGGCCGGTGCCCCTCGTTTGCCTCAATCCGGCGTGGATGCTCTGGATGCGTTGACCAGCGAAGGCGTGGCAGCTTTTAACAAGAAGTACCCGCAGGGGCTTCCGGCAGAGTGGGGCGGCCAGGGTAAAGAGTTGGATAACGGCGTTTACTACTACTCGTGGAGCGGGATCATTGACTACAACCCGTTGCATCAGGGGATGAACAACCTGGACCCGCTGCACGTTGCCATGCTGGCATTTTCCATCCTGTTTACCAACGAACGTTTCCAGAACGACGGCCTGGTCGGCCGCTACAGCAGCCACCTGGGCAAGGTGATTGGCTCCGACTATTCGATGGATCACGTCGATGCCATCAACCAGTTGGCCGGCGTGGTCGCCAATAACACCGACCCGGTGAAACTGTACGTCGACCATTTGGCTCGCCTGCAAGCTAAAGGGCTTTAAGCCTGAACCTAACCGCCTTCGGGCGGTTTTTCTTTGGAGAAATCAATGAATGACACCACGCGTCCGGGCTTTCTGACGCCGCTGGGGGCATCGCCACATTACGACGATGCGCTTGATGCGGATCTTACAGGCTGGATAGTCGGCGTATCGGGCCTGCCGCCGGAAATGGTGATGGCGAAATGGAGCGATCCGCCGCCCGCCACGCCGGAAGCCGGCATTACCTGGTGTGACTTTTTTACCAACGTGAAGCAGACGGAAACGCCTTTCTTCCATTCACAGGACAGCGACCAAAGCGTGCTTCAGAGCATCGAGTCCGTTGACGTGACCTGTGGCTTTTATGGCCCCGGCGCTCAGGCCGTTGCTGCACTTTTTCGTGATGGTCTGAACGTGCCGCAAAACAACGCCGAGCTGAACCGGCTGGATCTTACGTTTCTGCGGTGCGGTGGCATTAAGCCGGACCCTGAATTTATCAATAACCAGTGGCTACGCCGCTACACCCTCACCGTGGCGCTCAAGCGCAATATTGCCCGGCGCTACGGTATTCGTTCCATCCTTTCATCCGCAGTAAAAATCATTGGAGAGTAAGCTATGTCACAGGGTTTACCTGTATCTAACATTGTCAGCGTGACAGTGAATATGGCGCCACGAGCGGCGCAGTCCCGTAACTATGGTGCGCTGCTGGTCGTAGGCGCGAGCAACGTTATTGACGCCAAAGAGCGTATGCGTGCTTATTCCAGCCTGAGCGGCGTGGCCGCCGACTTTGGCCTGGAATCCCCTGAATACAAGGCCGCCAGCCTCTACTACCAGCAGTCCCCTCAGCCCGCCGACCTGTATATCGGGCGTTGGGTAAAAGAAGGCAGCGAGGGCAAAGCCGGGGAAACCATCGCCGAATGCATCTCCGCGCTAAGTGCACATTCGACCGACTGGTATGGCCTGGTGATTGCTGACGACACAATTACCGATGAAGCCGTGCTAGCCGTGGCAGCGGTCATTGAAGGCGACGGCGTTTCCCGTATCTTTGGCCATACTTCTGCCAGCGCTAAAGTGCTGGATGTCAACGACAGCACCGATATCTTCAGCAAGCTGAAAGCGGCTAAGTTCGCCCGCACTTTTGGTCAGTACTCCAGCGCCACGCCGTTTGCGGCCGCTTCCCTGTTTGGCCGTGCGTTTACCGTTAACTTCAACGGCAATAACACCACCATTACCCTGAAATTCAAGCAGGAACCGGGTATTGCCGCAGAAACGCTGACCCAAACGCAAATCAACGCCCTGTCCGCGAAAAATGCCAACGTCTTTGTGAATTACAACAACGACACCGCCATTATTCAGGAAGGCGTGATGAGCAACGGCAGCTTCATCGATGAGCGCCACGGCCTGGACTGGCTGCAAAACTATGTCCAGACCAACCTCTACAACCTGCTTTACACCAGCACCACTAAAATCCCGCAAACCGATGCCGGCGTTACCCGTCTGCTTAGCAACGTCGAGCATTCCATGGCTCAGGCGGTCACCAATGGCCTGGTGGCGCCGGGCGTCTGGAATGGCTCTGATATTGGCCAGTTGGCCTCCGGTGACACGCTGACGAAAGGCTACTACGTCTACGCTCCGGCGGTGGCTACCCAGGCGCAGTCAGACCGCGAAGCGCGGAAAGCGCCGGTGATTCAGGTGGCCTGCAAACTGGCGGGTGCCGTGCACTTTGCCGACGTCGAAATCAATGTTGTTCGTTAAGGAGATTTAAATGGGTACTTATTCTTTTATGGATGTTACTGCCTCTCTCGTGGGGCCAGGCGGCGTGATTGATTTGGGCGCGGGTAGCGCGAACGGTGACGCCGGGATCAAAGTGGAAATGGCGACCACAAAAAATACCATGACCGTCGGGATTGACGGAGAAGTGATGCATAACCTCTCTCCGGCCAAAAACGGCTCTATCACCGTGACGCTGATGAAAACCTCACCGGTAAACAAAAAGCTGATGCTGGCCTACAACGCCCAAACGCTCTCCTCGGCACTGTGGGGTAAGAACACGCTTGTCGTGCGCAATACTGCCTCCGGCGATCTGGTCACGGCTCGTGACGTGGCATTTTCTCAGCTACCGGCCAATGCCAACGGTAAAGATGCTGGCACCATGGACTGGAAGTTTGACTGCGGGAAAATTGACCAGCTGCTCGGGGAGTTCTAAGTCATGGAAATTACCCTGAAAGCGGTGAACTACCGCATTGGCAAGCTCGGCGTTTTTGAGCAGCTTAGCGTTGCGCGCAAACTGCTGCCGGTTCTGGCGGGCATTGTGGGTGATTTTCGCAGCTTGCAGGGTAAGGAGGGCGGAAACGCCCTCGAAACCGTGCTGCCAAAAATTGCCCGCACCCTTGCCGATCTCAGCGATGAGGACTGCAACACCATTTTGTATCCTTGTCTGTCGGTCGTGACGCGCGAGCACATGAAGGGCTGGGTGCCGGTCTTTAGTCAGGGGGCGTTGTCCTTTGACGATATCGACCTGATGACGCTGCTGCAGCTGGTGGCCCGGGTGGTGGCCGACTCGCTGGGAAATTTTTTGCAAGAACTCCCCGGCAGCGATTGCCCGGCCCCGTCGGCGGCCTGATGCTGGAGACGCTGCCGGGCGGGGAAGATTACATTCTTCGCCCGGCGGAAGTCTTCGCTCTCAGCTGGCTGGATCTAAAAAGCGGCGCGGTGGATCTCTACGACATTGCGCTGATGAACGATTATCTCGAGATGCAGGCCGATAATAAGGCCTGCATCGCACGCTGGAGAGAGGAAAATGAGCGCTAGCCCCGCATATGTTGATGCCCTCAATAAATTCATCGAGAAACTCCCCGGAGCCACAGAAAAAATGGGCTCCTTCATTGAGTCGATGGGAACGTTCTTCGATGGGTTAACAAAAGATCTTCGGATCGACAGTATCTCAGCAAAACTTGATGGCGTTGACCTCAAGGACTATCGCGCCGAAGGCTATGCCACGCGGCAGGCTGCGGCCACGCCTGAACTGGTTCCTTTTTATGCTGAGGAATATCACCAGATTGCAGGCAACCTAAATTTTGATGCCGACACGGCGGCTAAACAATCTGAACGATACCAGGTTTCGCTTTATCGTCTGGAAACCGTGTTTGATATTTTGCGCGAGAAAGCGGGCAGTGGCCTGGCACAAAATCTGGTACAGCCTTTTGAGACACTGACAAATACAATCCTGGTCAGTTTTCCCAAAATTGAACCCACCGTTAACAATGTCTTAAGCGTATTGGGTGATATAGCAAACGTTGTTGGTAGCGCCATCAACGGCACAATCGGTTGGGTTACCCAATTGATTGAATGGTGGCAAATGCTTGATGGCTCGACACAAACCGTGATAGCCACCGTGGCAGGTATGATTGCGATTTGGTATGGGTTGAATACGGCTTTCATGGCTTCTCCCGTTGGTTTTGTCCTGGCGCTGGCAACGGCAATTGGCCTACTTTATGACGATTACATGAAGTGGCGAGATGGAGGAGAAAGCCTGATTAACTGGGGCGCCTAGAAACCCGTTCTTGAGTTGGCCACCACCATGATCGGCGGGGTTTCGAATACGATAAAGTCGCTCGGAAGCTCGCTGGGAGATTTGCTAGGTATTGATTTCAGTAAATGGTCTATCAGCACTATCTTCGAAGGGCTGATGCATGAATTCAAAGCGCTGGAAGAGATGTTCAGGCAGGTAGGCAAGCTGATAAATGCGCTTAAAGAAGGGAAGTGGTCTGAGGCAATGACCATTGGCAAAGAGCTTGTCGTCAGCAGTGTGACCCAATCTCCGGCTTATAAACTGGTTGATAGTACGTTCAATTTTCTCGACGAAAAGGCCGTTGCTGGTGCCTCAGCGTTCAAAGAATGGTTTAACAATCAGGAAAAGAAAGACACTCGCCGACGGCTTCCCGTTGCGATCGACAATCTCAGCCAACCCGAGCCTGTCTCAATGATGCTTCCCGCGGGTGTCGCCGACCACGAACGACTGGCGACTTCGAGCGATTTCTCCACGGTGAGCAACAGCACTACGCATTCTCCCACGATTAACAGTAATACCCATATCGTCGTTAATGGCGTCTCTGAACCTCAACTGGCGGCGGCTGAGACATCTCAGCGCTTGTTCAACGTGCATTCTCAACTGGCGCAGCAATATGAAAGGAGGATGAGCTAATGAATATTTTTGGCGCTTACTTCCAGCCGCGCACGAGCCTCTCCGGTTTTCTGGTGCCGGATGTGGTGGTCAGCGAAGTCCATAAGGACACGCTGAAAATCGCCTCTCATCCCGTCGAGTTTGGCCCGAATATCAGCGACCATGCCTGGGCCGAACCCGGTGAGTTAACGATGGATTGTTTCTTTAAAGCCGGTGGTTCACTGGTTGATTTTGCTAATACGACCGTGCTTGGCTCCTGGCTAAACGCGGGCCCCAGCCCGGCACAAATTTACCAGCAACTGCTTGATCTACAGAAAAAAGCAGAACCCTTTAAGGTCATCACCCGCCGCCGCTCCTACGACAATATGCTTATCACAACGTTGACGGTGACGACCGGCGCCAAATCGGAAAACATTCTTGGCTGCAATCTGGTGTTGACGGAAGTATTAATGACGGCCACGGAAGCACGCCCTGCGCCGCCTAAAACGGCGATGGATGAAGGGGTAACGACGACTTCGGTCGGCGATAAAGGTGAAAAAGTGGTTACCACCCCCAAGGGGGCGGGCAAAATCACGCCACTTCAGCCTGAAACAAAATGAGGAGAGACAATGTCAATTGCAGAAATTCCCCTCAGCGCGGATAACCAGGTATTTACGATCCAACTTGCCGGACAGACCCTGCGCATGCGGCTGCTTTATCGGGATGTTGCAGGCTGGATCCTGGATATTCTCGACGCCGACAATCGGCCCATCGTGAACGGTATCCCGCTGGTGGCTGGTGCTGATTTATTGGCTCCGTATGCCTGGCTTGGTTTTGGCGGAGGACTATGGGTTGGCTGTGATAATGAGACTCAGGATTACCCGAGCAAAACCGATCTCGGGCGCGGCAGCCATCTTTACTTCGTGACGGCAGATTAAGGAGGGGGAAATGAGTGATAACTGGTCCCGCCACTTTGAGCTCCAGCTTTTGAAGGAAGACGGCAGCGGTATTGCGCTCTCTGGCTTTAAGGTGACGTTTAAAGTCGACTGGCACGCCGGCAGCTCACCCAAAACGGCCGAGGTGAAAATCTATAATCTCGCGCCGGACAACGTGAATCGTATTGCACAAAAGGAGTACAGCAAAATCCGGCTGATTGCGGGCTACAACGGAATAGAACCGGTTGTAAGCAGCGGTGAAGTGGGAAAAACCAGGGTTGTCGAACCCGTTGAGTGGGGGCCGAGAGATGGCATGAACTTTGGGGTGATCTTCAGCGGTGACATTCGCATCTGGATGACGGGGCGAGAGGATACCCCTGATGACTGGATTTTAATTCAGGCCATTGATGGCTATGAGGCGCTGATGTCAGCGACGCTTAGCGCCACGCTTGCTAAAGGCTACACGGTATATGACATGTACCAGCTGGCAGCTGGCGCACTGAAACCCTTTTTGATTCTCCCCGGCAGGCTGCCACCTTTCCCCAAAACGAAGTTTCCCAGAGGGTATACCTTCCACGGTAAGGTCAGCAGCTATCTCGATCAAATCGGCAAGCTGTGCAAGGCCAACTGGAAGCTGTCGAATGACAGGCTGGACTATTACAACGAGGCTGAAAAAGCGCACCCGCCCGTGAGTCTTAACAGCCAGAATGGCCTGATTGGGCGGCCGCAAACGTCTACCAATGCTGGCGTAACCCTGAAATGCCTGATTAACCCCACAATCCTGCTCCACGGACAGGTGAAGCTAGATCAAAACACGCTTTATAAGCCAGCCTTGCTTGCTAAGGATGACTATATCCGGCCTTCTCCGGACGGTATTTATGACATTTATGGCATTGCCTACAGCGGAGATACCCGCGCGAATGACTGGTATATGACTATGATGTGCTACCCGGCTGGCCAGCCTGTCGACAAGGCTGAAGAAAAGTGGCAATCAAGCCCGGCCTCTAAACCACAAGCCTAAGCCCGCAGCAGCGGGTTTTTTATCCCTGGAGGAATCATGGCTCTGACGACTTCGGCTCTCAGCGGCGAGCTGGCCGATACGCTTGCGGCCAGCCGGGCCGCATTAAGTAACGATCTACGGGTCGCGTTACCCGGCATTATTCAGTCTTTCGACCCCGTTTCTGTCACCTGTGAAGTGGCGCCAGCGATCAGAGGCACGCAGTTTGCCAGAGACGGATCTGTGTCTCCGGTCAATTATCCGCTGCTGGTGGATGTGCCGGTTGTCTTTCCTCACGGTGGCGGCTGCTCGTTGACGTTTCCGCTTAAAAAGGGAGACGAATGCCTGGTCATTTTTGCCGATCGCGCCATCGACTTTTGGTGGCAGAGCGGTGGTATTCAGGAGCCGGTCGATGCTCGTCAACACTCGTTGTCTGATGCCTTCGTGCTGCCCGGCCCACAGTCGCAGGCGAAAAAAATCGGCGGTATCAGTAGTACGGCGGTTCAGCTACGCAGCGAAGATGGCAAAGCCTTTGTTGAACTGGAACCCGGCAGCCACGGTATCACGCTGACTACGCCGGGAAAACTCACCGCGACGGCGGCCAGCATTGACCTGACCGGCGAGGTAAAAATCAACGGTAACGTAACAGTGAGCGGTGATGTTACGGCCAGCGGCATAAGCCTGACGAAGCACCGCCACGGCGGCGTACAGTCCGGCGGCGCGAACACGGGGGGGCCGGTATGAAATATCGCAGAGAGAGCAGCGATGGGGATTATACCTTTGGACAGGGTGAAAACACCTTCCTGGAAAACTCACCTGAGTGCGTGGCGCAGGCGGTGAGTACCCGGCTCAAGCTGTGGCAGGGGGAGTGGTTTCTGGACAACCGTACCGGGACACCATATCGCCAGTCCGTTCTCGGCAAACAGCAGGATGATTCCTGGGTATTAATGCTGATTGACCGCGTAAGCCAGACCATGGGCGTTAAGTCCGTGCTGGATGTCACCGCCGCGCGAACTGAAGCACGCACGGTAACCTTTCACGCCACCATCGACACCGTTTACGGTCCCACCACTTTAAACAGCGAGGCATAAATGGCCCTCAATTCTGAAACGCTGGGGTTATCGGCAACGGTAACGGCCCAGGGGATAACCGCGCCTGATTATCAAAGCCTGTTAGGGGCATTGATGGATGCGTTCAGGCAAATCTACGGCACCGATGCGTACCTGGAGCCGGACAGTAAAGACGGGCAGCTCATCTCGCTGGTGGCGCTGGCCATTCATGACGCCAACAACGCGGCGATTGCTGCCTACAACAGCTTTTCACCTGCAACGGCGATGGGGCGGGCGTTATCAAGCAACGTTAAGATCAACGGTATTGTCCGGCGTGCCGCGACGTACTCGACGGTCGACCTACTGCTGACGGGCATTCCCGGCACGACCATAACCCGTGGTTCTGTCAGAGATGACAGCGGCGTGACGTGGTTTTTGCCTGAGGTGGTATCGATTGGCGTCGATGGATCGGTAATCGTCACCGCCACCTGTGCCAGCAGCGGCGTAATGGCGGCACCAGCGGGATCCATTACCATCATGGGCACGCCAACGCGCGGCTGGACTGCGGTCACGAATCCTCAGGCTGCTACGCCAGGCGTTGCGGCTGAAACCGATGCCGAATTACGCATTCGGCAGTCGCAGAGCGTTGCCTTGCCTGCGCTCACGCCGTTTGAGGCGGTCGAGGGGGCTATTGCCAACATCGCAGGAGTCACCCGGCATAAGCTCTACGAAAATGATACCGGGGCCGTCAACGCCAATGGCCTGCCTCCGCATTCCATCGCTGCGATTGTGGACGGCGGGGATGTGACGGAAATTGCTCAGACTATCAGGGGCAAAAAAGGTCAGGGCGTCGCAACCTTCGGCGCGACATCCATTGTGGTGCCCGATCTCTACGGTAATCCCCACTCGATTGCATTTTCGCGTCCCGGCAATGTGCCGGTTTACGTCGACATCGTGCTTAAAGTTTTCACCGGCTATACGTCGCAAATCGGCGAGCAGATGAAGCAGGCGATTGCCGACTACATCAACGGCCTGGGCATTGGGGATAGCGTGCTGCTGAGCCGCATTTACTCCCCTGCCAACCTCGGCGTAGTCAGCGGCGGGAAAGCGCGTTATTACGACATCACCGACTTGCAGATCGGTAAATCATCCTCTGCGGTCGCGGCGGCTAACGTCAATATCGGCTACAGCGAAGCCGCCTCCTGCAGCGTGGACAACATCAATATCACGGTGAGCTCATGAGTAAATATACCGGGCGCATCACCAGCTATCATGCCAGCAAGCCCCTGTTTTTTGCCCACGTTGATCTGAGCACCCGTCCGTTCACTGAGACCGTAAATACAACCGAAAGCCTGATCAACGCGTTTGATATTGACACGGCTGTTGGGGTTCAGCTCGATGCGCTGGGGAAGTGGATTGGTCGAAGCCGTGTTGTTAGCCAGCCTATTTCCGGCGTCTATTTTAGCTGGGACACCGACGGGCTGGGCTACGACCAGGGCGTGTGGCAGGGGCCTTACGATCCTGATGCAGGCTACACCTCGCTGGGCGATGAAACCTACCGCATCATCCTCAAGGCAAAAATCGCAATGAACAACTGGGACGGGCAGAACGACACGCTGCCCGCGATCCTTGACGCCGCCACGGTGGGGGCGGGGCTGCGAATGCAAATCGTCGACAACCAGGACATGACCATTTCCGTCTGGGTTCTGCCGGAAACGGATATCGCCGACGTTTCGCTTGAGCTTCTCGCGGCTATTAAACAGGGCTACCTGACGGTGAAAGCGGCTGGGGTTTGGGCGGGGGATATTCAGACGCCGTCGGTTGAAGCGCCGTCGCAGGGCGGCAAATTCTTTGGTTTTGATATCAACAATCACTATATCGCCGGTTTTGACGACGGCGCATGGGAGAGGAAACTCTAATGGCTACAAATCAGTTTAAACCTTTTGCAACCCGGCCTGACGCCAACGTCACGCCGCAAAATGAATGGGAAAATTTGCCCGCGCTGTTAAGCGGTTTTGCCGGCGGTAAAGCCAGCAGCGCTCAGGTGAACAAAGCGTTGCGCCAGACGTCCTTTATTGCCGCCGCGCTGGCTCAGTTCGTCAGCGATAAAAGCGGGCAAGACGTGCTGGACGATGGCGATATCGCCGCTTTCCTCGCGAAGCTAACCACCGGCTTTGGGAAGCAATATCTCAGCCGCCAGAATCCTTTTGCGGATATTAAGGCCGATGGCGCCGCCGCGGTTTCTTCGGCTCTCACAAACCTTGGTTT
>NZ_BCTL01000056.1 GCF_001571265.1 Cedecea neteri NBRC 105707 = ATCC 33855
ATAAAACAGGACTGGAAGTGAACGGAATATTCACCGACGATGCATAATCGCGGATATTAGTGACTAAAAGACCATACCCGCTTATTGCCGCATCCCAACCGCAACGCGATTAAACGCATTCATCATGCTAGCCGCCAGCGTCAAATCGACAATCTCTTCGGCGCTGAAAAACTGCAGCAGCGGCTGGTACACATCGTCTTCGGCGTTGCTGTCGGCAATCAGGGTAATGGCTTCTGCCCACGCCAGCGCCGCACGCTCCTTCTCCGTAAACTGATGGCTGACTTTCCAACCGGCCAGGGAATCCAGCTTCACTTGCTCAACGCCGGATTTACGCAGCGCTTTAGAATGCATCTCCAGGCAGTAGGCGCAGCCGTTAATCTGCGACACTCGCAGGAACACCAGCTCGATCAGCTCGTTGCTCAGGGGGCCATTCTCCAGGCCTTGCAGCGCCTGCCGCATCGGTTTGATCACGTTGGGGGAAAGTTCATAGTAAGGCTGACGTAATTCGATCATGGTGTGGCTCCTCAGGTTGGTGTGAAGCAAATTTATCACTATGATGGACTGTTAAAGAGAGCCATAAATTAACTAAAAAACCAGACCATGAAACAAAAGCCAGTGCCACCGGTTGTTGCATCTCACCACACTCAGCCGCGCTATCAGCAGATTTCGCGCCAGATAAAGCAGGCGATAAACAGCGGCGAACTGTCGGCAGGGAGCCGCCTGCCTTCCAGCCGGACTTTGGCGCTGGAGCTGGGCGTTGCCAGAGCCACGGTTGAAAATGCGTATGGGGACCTGGTTGCCCAGGGCTGGCTGGAGAGGCGCGGGCAGGCCGGCACCTTCGTTAGCCCGTCGGTGAAAAGCGACGCCAGCGGCGAAAATTTCTCAGCCGCCAGGCCGCAGGGCGCGCCGAAGCCTTTTCAGATGGGGCTTCCGGCGCTGGATCTTTTCCCGCGGGCTATCTGGGCAAGGCTTATGGGGCGGCGTCTGCGTCAGCAAACCCGTTTTGACCTCATGCTTCCCGAGCCCGGCGGTGAAGCCTCACTCAAGCAGGCGATTGCGGATTACCTGCGCTTTTCACGCAGCATCGACTGCCAGCCGGAGCAAATTTTTGTCACCTCAGGCTTCCAGGCTGGATTAGCCCTGGTACTCGCCACGCTTGCGCGACCGGGGGATGGCATCTGGCTGGAAGATCCGGGCTACCGCTTCGTTCGGCCCGATTTTGCAAAAGCCGGGATGGCGATCCGGGCGATCCCCGTGGACGATGAAGGTATGCGGGTTGATTACGGCGTTGACCATTTTCCCGATGCCCGTTTTGCGCTTTTGACGCCCGCGCATCAAAGCCCGTCGGGCGTGGCGCTCTCTCTTTCACGGCGGCACGCGCTGCTGGAATGGGCCAGCCGGGAACAAAGCTGGATCATTGAAGATGACTACGACAGCGAATTTCGCTACCACGGCAAACCGCTGCCGCCGCTCAAAAGCCTGGACAGCCCGCAGCGTGTTATTTACGCGGGCACTTTCAGCAAGTCGATGTTTCCCGCACTCCGTGTGGCATGGCTGGTAGTGCCTCCCCATGCGGTGGAAGATTTTCAGCGACAGGCTCGCAGGCAGCCTTGCACTGCGCCGGTTCTTATTCAGCAGGCTATTGCTGACTTCCTGCGGGAAGGGCATTTCTGGCGGCACCTAAAAAAAATGCGTCAGTGTTACGCCGAGCGTCGGCTATGGCTTGAGGCGGCGCTACGCGAGCAAGGGTTTGCGGTTGTGCCGCAGGAAGGCGGCATTCAGATGGTGATGGAAGTTGAAGGTGACGACCTGGCCGTAGAAAGCCTGGCGAGAGCCGCGGGGCTTGCGGTTCAGGCGCTTAGCCGCTGGCGAATAGAACATGCCGGGCGGGGCGGTTTACTGCTGAGCTTTACCAATATCAGCTCGTATGAACTGGCGCAGCGCTATGCGTTACAGCTGCGGCTAGCCATAACGTAAAAACCCCGGCGAAAGACACCGGGGTTGTAACGCGCATTTAGTCTCATTTATCGACTGTTAAACGCTTGGGGTTAGCGGCGTGACACCAGCAATGCCCCAAGGAAAATACCTACCGCCGCGCCAATCCCCACGCTCTGCCAGGGTTTGTCACGAACATAGGAATCGGCGCAGCCTACGGCATCACGCGCGGCCTGCTTAACGCGACCCTGGTTGCCGTTAATACGTGCACGGGTCTCTTTCAGAAGGGCTTCGGCTTTTTTACGTGCGGCATCCACTTCATCTTTCGCATCGCTACCGAAGGACTTCAGTACATCTTCCAGCGTATCCGCAAGCTGGCTGACATCGTTATTGATTTCGTCTACCTGATCGTCAACGTTATTTCTGTTTGCTCGGCTAGCCATTGTTGTCTCCCTTTCTAAGATGTAAGGCTAAGTGTAGACCATGGATTTTAGTTATGGGGCGGCTCACGCCTATTGCCGGGCTTTCTGGACAATTCCGAAAGCGTTGCCGATGCTGCTTAATGTATGGTTGCGATGCAGTAAATGATGACGAGGAAAATCTATGTATTTACGACCGGACGAGGTGGCCCGAGTGCTTGAGAAATCGGGTTTTACCATGGATGTGGTAACAGCAAAAACCTACGGCTATCGTCGGGGTGAGAATTACGTTTATGTTAACCGCGAAGCACGCATGGGGCGTACCGCCCTGATTATTCATCCTACTCTTAGAGAGCGCAGCCAGTCGCTGGCCGATCCGGCTTCAGAGATGAAGACCTGCGATCATTATCAGCAGTTCCCGCTCTATCTGGCCGGTGAAACGCACGAACACTACGGCATACCGCACGGTTTCAGTTCCCGCATTGCGTTGGAAAGGTATCTGGCAGGGTTATTTGGTGAGACTGAATAAGTGAACGACTGGCTTTCAGGCCAGTCGCCCTTGCAAGACGGGACTCAGGCGCCTGCTTTCACACCCATCTGACCGCTGACGCGAAACAGGCGGCGGCAGAAATCCAGGAAGTAGCCGTAAGCGGCACCCATCAGCATCGACACCAGCAGGTTCGACGTCACGGCAGCCACAATCTGGTGCCAGTCAGCGCCTACGCTCCATAAAATCACCACATAGACCGGGGACTGGAAGGTTACGTAGGCCAACACGTCAGCCAGATTTTTCGCCCAACTCGCGGGTGTGATACGGCGTGCCGCACGCATAAAAGCATCGCGGTAGAAGCCATACGGCCAGGCGATAAGAATGTTGACCGGTATGGCGACCAGGCGAGAAGAGAGTGATTGCTCGAAGGACATGCCTGAGAGGAAGATCTCAATCATCATATTCACTACCGAGCAATACACTACCATCGCAAAAATATCTGCGGCTGCATGGCGTAAGCGTGACTCAGGGGAAAACATAATGTTGACTCCGGTTTAAAAGTAGTCGCTTGTGCTACTTTTTTGGCTAATTGGCAGTTTTATGAATCATGTGATTTATGATGCGTAGGGTATGTCACTGCATTGATTTCATCAATTAGCTATAAATTTTTATTTATAGGTTTTTTGTCGATAAAGTGCGTTGAAACACACTTTGCCGCTGGCATTTCCTGATTTTGTGGTTCTGTTTTTAATTTTCTATTGATTATCAATAAGATGATCTGACTTCGCTTTAAAGCACGAAATCCCCCCAAAACCCTGAGTTTTAGGGATACCCTTCACGCTTATAATCGTTATATAATTATTTATATAGCGAGTGATAAGGAGTCGCTGATGGATAACCATTTTGGTAAGGGCCTGATGGCCGGAATGAAAGCCAGGCAGGCCGACAGCGCGGTCAACGTTGAGCGTTTTTGTTCTGATTACAAACGCGGCTTTGTGCTGGGTTTCACTCACCATATGGCCGAGCAGACCGGCGATCGCCAGCGTGCCGCCTGGGAAGCTGGGGTGCTGACCCGCCGCTATCAGCTGGATAAAGAGTCGGTGGCTGACTTCCTGAAAGAGGTCAACGCGGACGTTGTGGTTCGATGTTTCTTTGCGGGTTATGAGAAGGGCTATTGATTGCTGGCCTGGATTGCCGCCGTGCCCGGTTGTTTATGAATGGCGACGACAAGGATAGGGGCACTTTTATTTAGAAAAACGGCGTGGTTAACCTCACGCCGTTTTTTATTGATTAGCAAACGCCGAAATCGCCTTCTTCCTGGTATAGCGAAACCGAATCTGCCTTCAGCGTCAGTTGATCCGCCCCTAAGGTCGCGGCAGGGACGCAAATCAAATCCTCTCCCTGAACCTCAACCACCTGCAGCTTAGGGCCGCCCTGTTTGGGCTGCACCACATCACCTGGTTTAAACATAGAAAAACCTCTGAATGCTAAGGGAATTTAATGCGGTGTTGCCGCCTGATAACCATAGATCAGAAATCGTGGCGGATAAAGCAAGATACGCTATCGCCGGTTCCACGGCAGCCTGGCGAGCAAACGCGCCATGCCGCAAAATCCGCTGATCCCGGCAAACAGTAAACCTGCGCCCACAAAGCCTGAAATCAGGAAAAAACCTTGATTGACTGCGAATCCCAGTACGACCCCAAGCAGGATTAACGCGCCGGCGACAATTTGTACCTGTCGCATTATCGGCAGAGGCTGGTTTTTATCCGCCAGAACCTCCTGCCCGCCTTTTTTCCACGCTTCGAGGCCGCCTGCCAGCAGCATGACCTGGGCCGGTTCTGCAAGCGCCGCCAGCTTTTCAGCGTGCTGGGAGGAACGCATCCCGGACTGACAGTGGAAAATCACCACGTCGTGCGGGTCCAGCGGCCCCAGCCGGGCGCCGTTTTCAATTGCCGAGAGCGGCAACAGATGCGCTTCAGGAATGTTTTCGCGGGCATGCTCATCCGGCTCGCGGATGTCTATCAGCGCGGCGCCGCTGGCAATGAGCTTTTTCGCTTCTTCTGGCAAGATGGCTGAAACGGTCATGGTGTTCCTCAGGGGCAGTAAATGGTTTTCAGCGTCGCGATCACTTCGCGAACCGCGTTATCTTTGATGAAATAGAGGACTCGCTGAGCGTTACGCTGGTGCTCTAAGAGTCCATCATCCTTCATTTTCGCCAGGTGTTGGGAGGTCGCGGATGGGCTTAATCCTGCGGCAGCTGCCAGTTCTCCGGCCCCGGTGCCAGGGGAGTCGAGCAGCAGGCACAGGATCAGCAAACGCCGGGGATTGCTCATGGCTTTTAGCAGTTTTGCGGCTTCATCCGCACTGGACTGGAGCTGGGACAGTTCAGGTGTCATGATTTTTACTTTAGGTTATTCTAAATTTAGTAAATACTAAATTAAACTTTCAACAAAGGAAAGAGCATGCGGGCAATTCTGGTACGGCATGGCGAAAGTGAGGGGAATCAACAAGGCATTATTCAGGGAAGGCTGGACAGCCAACTCACGGCGCGGGGGCTCCGGCAAAGCTTTGCGCTGGCTGCCGCGCTGGCTGATTTAACCGTCGCGCATATTTACACGTCACCAGCCCTGCGTGCACAGGGCACAGCGAATGTGCTGGCTAGCAAATTAGGCAGCCGGATAAGCGTGGATGAACGTTTACAAGAACGTGATTTTGGGCGGCTTCAGGGGATAAATGCGATGGAGGCGCAAAAACAGCATCCTGAGTTATTTGATGCCCTGCTATCGGGCGATCCTCTGCGGGTTAGTTCTCAGGGTGAAAGCCTGAATAACGTGAGTCATCGTCTGTTTTCTTGCCTGAAAGCGCTAAATATACATCACCAGAAGGATACCGTTATTATTGTGAGCCATGGCCATGCTTTGGAGATTGCCATTTGGGAATTGAAAGGTGCTTTAATTACCGACGATCTCAGACAATATGGTCATCAAAACTGCGGTTATAGCATCATGAATATCGAAGATGAATGTATCCAATTGGTTAAATGGGGTATTGCGACGCATTTACGTGATATCTGAAAGCGATTGTTGATGCTGTTTAAGCTTGTTGAAGACTTATTTGTTGCACCTGGAGTAGGGTTTTTCATGTGGTTTTTTCAATGACAAAATTAATTTTTTACTTTCAAAATAAAATTAAGGGTAATTCTCTAATAGGATTAGTCTGTAAATTCATGTTTTTTAATATTTCATCTCTGTAAGTTTTGTTTTTATTTAACTTCAACAAAAACAATTGATTGCGTTGTGCTTATGGTCTGGAAATATCAGTTTATATCCTCATGTAAATTCCCCTTATTATTCATTCCATGCGCCAGGTCAAATTGTAATACAATTTATTTTTACTTAAGGCTATTTTCATGGTGTTAAAATTAGCCACCGAAATGAATTTTATCCATGAAAGAAATGGCCGTGAAAGGTTAATTTTATCGCCGCTTGGGTGTTTTGTAATTACATTGTTTTAACACGAGAGTGACTTTTAAATGAACCCAGCTTTCATTTGATGGTTGTTTTCGCTCGTCTTTTAAAACCCGAAGGCAATTTTAAATAAATTGTTGCGCGCCTGTTTCTGATATTTCGAATCAACACGACTCCGCAGAGTTAAAGAGGACGGAAATGCCCCATATATTACAGAACCCTGGTAAGCGACGTTTGATTGCCACCGCCATCGGTGCCGCCTTATTAAGTACTTTCCCGCAGCTAACCTTTGCCGCCGATGGCCAGATCGGGGGCTCGGCTACCTCTTCTGACAGCGCCCAGGGTGGCGGGGGCGGTACAATGGACACCACAACCGGCATCGGCGGTAACGGTGGTGCCGGCGGTTCGGGCCACCGTGGGCAGGGGAGCAGCCAGGGGGAAAATGGCGGCGCAGGAAGCGTGGATGGCGTGACTAACACGCTCCCTCCGGGTACCGCAACCGGAGGGACTGGTCAGCAGCCTGACGGCGCGGCCACCAACGGCAGCGGTTCTGCCGGCGGCGGCGGCGGCGGCGGCTCCGCAGGGGAAGTTCTCAGCAGCAATAATCAGAGTAGCAATAGCGGCGACATCAAAGGTGGTAATGGCGGGCGCGGGGGCAACGGCGGGAGTAACACAACCGATGTCCCTGACGCAGGTCATGGTGGTAACGGCGGTAACGGCGGTGAAGGTGGCGCAGGCGTGCTGATCAACGGCACGGGTAGCTATGCCAACAGCGGCTCCATTACCGGCGGCGACGGCGGTACCGGGGGCAATACCGGGAGCGCAACGGCTGACAGTAAAACCTCGCCGGGTGCAGAGTTACATGGTGGGAGCGGTGGCGCCGGTGGCGCCGGTGGCGATGGGATCATGTCAACCCAGGGCGGAAGTATTACTAACGACGGAACCATCACCGGCGGACGTGGCGCTACGGGCGGCCTGGCGGCAAATGCAGACACGAAAAATAACGCTGATGTCACCGGCGTTGGCGGTCGCGGCGGCGAAGCTGCAGAGGGCGGTAACGGCGTATTGCTGAGTGGTACCAGCTCCATCACTAACAACGGCAATATCCACGGCGGCGACGGCGGAGACGGTGGTAACGGCGGGGCCGTTGAGTCCGGCCAGGGGACAGGCGTTGTGGGTTATGGTTCTGCGGGCGGCAACGGCGGCAGCGGGATCGCCGTCAAAGGCAGCGGCAAAGTGATTAACAGCGCCGGCGGCCATATCGTGGGCGGTAACGCCGGAACCGGCGGGGGCGGTAACTCCAACAGCAGCGGGGATAATCTCACCGGCGGCGACGGCGGCGACGGGGGGAAAGGCGGCAGCGGGATCACGCTTGAAGGCGGCGGCAGGGTCAATAACTTCGGCGAAGTGACCGGCGGCCTTGGCAATCGCGGTGGCGGTAGCGGCAATTTAAGCAGCTCCCGCGGCGGTGATTCCGGTGCTGGGGGAATTGGGATTGAAATCAACGGCGGCGGCGATGTTGTCAACGAAGCCACCGGCGTAGTGACCGGCGGTAAAGGTGGCGATGACTCCGCCGGCGGCGGCGGCATTGGGGGCGCCGGTGGTGATGCGGTCTCCATTCTTGGCGCCGGGAAAATCACTAACCACGGCTCTTTTGTCGGCGGTAACGGCGGGGCGGGCGCCAACGGCAGCAGCACAACATCAGACGGCGGGACCGGCGCAAAAGGCGGTAATGGCTTGTCCATTGACGGCCGGGGTACCCTCACCAACGACATCGGCGCCAGCATCACCGGTGGATTAGGGGGAACCGGGGGCGGCAGCGGCGGTGATGCCAGCCGGGGCGGCAGCGGCGGCGAAGGCGGAAGCGGCGTCATGATTGGCGCAGGCGGCCTGGTCGTCAATCACGGCGATATTCTTGGCGGCATGGGTAACCGAGGCGGCGGCGGCGGCGGTGATGCCGGCGGTGCAGGCGGCGCGGGGATCAGCATGACCTCCGGCGGCGGTAATGTCGTCAATACCGGCACCATTTCCGGTGGCAACGGTGGCGAACCGGGCACGGCAGGCGGCAATAACGGCGTAGGATCCGTAGGCGTCGGCGGGGTGGGTATTAGCGGTAGCGATATGACCATCGTCAACAGCGGAACCCTAAGCGGCGGGATGGATTTTGACGGACAAAATCGCTCTCAGGCCGTTTTGTTTACCGGCGGAACCAACTCGCTGGAACTGCGCGACGGCTATAACGTATTGGGGAACGTGCAGGCCACAGCCGGGGACGACACGCTTATCCTGGGCGGCGCGGCGGACAGCCAGTTTGATGCGTCCAGCATTGGTGACACTGCGCAATATGAAGGGTTCGAGCACTTCCATAAAACGGGGGCAAGTACCTGGGTATTGAACAACACCACGGCTGCTACAACGCCCTGGACTTTGTATGATGGCATCCTACAGGTCGCTGAGAACGGCGCGCTGGGCTCTACCTCAAGCCTGCTGACGTTTAACGGCGGTACGCTGCAGCTGAGCAATAGCTTTGATTTAGAACGTGCCATTACGCTGGAAAGCGCGGGCGGCACGCTGGATACCCAGGCATTCAACACGACCATCAGCCAGGGCGTAACCGGCAGCGGCAGCCTGACCAAACTGGGCAGCGGGGCGCTGACAATGACCGGCGACAGCACCTACACCGGCCCCACTACGCTGGCGGAAGGGAGCCTGGACGTCACGGGGTCTCTGGTCAGCGATGTTACGGCTAAGATGCTGACCGAGCTTTCCGGGACCGGTAGCATCGGCGCAGCCACGCTGGAAACCGGCAGCACCTTAACCGTTGGCAGCCCGCTGCAGAACAACGATGCTGCAGCCAGCTTTACCGTGAACGGCGCGCTGAATAACAGCGGCACCGTTAATCTCTCCCGGAGCGCTAACATTACCGGTAACCGTCTTAATGTTAGCGGTGATTATGTCGGTGGGGCTGACAGCCGGCTGAACATTAACACCGTGCTGGGGGACGACAGTTCGCTGACCGACAAACTGGTCATCCATGGTGGGACTTCTGGTTCAACCGTTCTGACGGTCAACAACGTTGGCGGCCAGGGCGCGCAAACCGAGCAGGGCATTGAAGTGGTGACCGTTGACGGGAACTCTGCGGCGGGAGCGTTTTCCCAGTCCGGGCGTATTGTTGCCGGCGCATGGGATTACAGCCTGGTGCAGAAGGGGCAGAACTGGTATCTGACCTCCATGAGCAACCTGCCACCGGATCCGCCAGTGGACCCGGTGACGCCTCCGGTTGATCCGATTGAACCACCAATTGACAATATTACACCGCCAACGCAGCCAGATCCTGTGCGGGTTTATCGCCCTGAGGCTGGCAGCTACCTGGTGAACCTGGCGGCGGCGAATACGCTGTTTAACCTGACGCTGGACGATCGTGAAGGGGCCACCGAATACCGTGCGCCACTGGACGAGCGCGGTTTGGCCCGCAGTACGTTCTGGCTGCGTCAGGAAGGTGGGCAGAACCGCTTCCATACCGGGGAAGGCCAGATAAGCTCCAGTGCAAACCGCTATGTTGCACAGATGGGGAACGAGTTTTTACACGGCACCAGCAATCAGACCGACCGCTGGGGCGCAGGCCTGATGGCCGGTTACGGTAACGTTAGCGGCAGCTCACGTTCGAATCTGACCGGCTATCGCTCTGATTCAGAGATGGATGGCTACAGCGTCGGCGCCTACGGTACCTGGTATCAGAACGCCGTCTCCCGCGAAGGGGTCTATGTTGATGGCTGGGTGATGTACAACTGGTTTAACAACCGCGTAAGCAGTGACGATTTGCCGAGCGAGGACTACAAGAGCCGGGGCTTCACCGCGTCGCTGGAAAGTGGCTATAACATGCTGCTTAGCGAAAGTGAGCGCCAGGCGGTTTATCTTGAACCTCAGGCGCAGCTAACCTGGATGGGTGTGCACAGCCCTGAGCATACCGAGTCCGGCGGCACTCGCATTCAGGACAGTGGCCAGGGCAACCTGCAGTCTCGTCTGGGCGTGCGGCTGTACCTGCGTGGTCACCGCAAAGAGGACGACGGCAAAGGCCGTGAGTTCAAGCCTTATGTAGAGGCTGACTGGCTGCATAACAGCAAAAACTTTGGTGTGAAAATGGGGGATACGCTGCTCAATGAAGAGGGGGCCCGTAACATCGGCCAACTCAAGCTTGGCGTGCAGGGGCAGATTTCCCATGACCTCAACATGTGGGGCGGCGTCGCGCAGCAGATCGGCGATAAAGGCTACCATGACACGTCAGCAATGATTGGCGTGAAGTACGGGTTCTGATAAATCACACAAAGCAGCCGTGAAGTTTACGGTCACTCACACGCCGCCATTGTGCGGCGTTTTTTGTTTTCAACTGGCCGGACTGCGGGCGGCGTTACGCCATGCTTTGGGCGACAGGCCGGTTTCGCGCTTAAAGGCGTTGCTGAAGGCGCTTTCTGACGTATACCCGAGCGACTGGGCCACCATCGCAATTTGAACCGCCTGCTCGCGCAGAGCTTTCTCAGCCAGCCGCATACGCCACTGGGTAAGGTAAGCCCCCGGCGTAATGCCCGATACGTTACGGAAATACTGTGCAAACGTGGTGCGCGACATGGCGCAGGCTTTGGCGAGCTCTTCCAGGTGCCAGTGACGAGCCGGGTTGGCGTGAATACGCTGCAGCGCCGGGGCAAGACGTGCATCTCCCAGCGCGCGCAGTAAACCTGCCGGAAGTGAATGGCTGGTTTGCAAATGGGCACGAAGGATCTGAATAAACAGCAACTGCGAAAGCTGCGCGGAGGCGAGCTGCGTACCGGGCTGGGCCGTTTCTCTTTCGGCAATCAGCCGATCGAGCAGCCAGCGGAAAGACGTCGCCTGTGGAGACGCGGCAGGAATGTGGATCCACTGCGGCAGCACCTGAGCAAGCATTTGCCCGCGGTTGGGGTCCAGCAGCACGTGGCCGCCCATATACTCAAACTCTTTCCCTTCCCCCAAAGCGGCGTAATTCCGCTCTCCGGCCTTAAAAACGCTCATGGCATCGACCGGTTTGATCTCCGGTGAACTGGCGACAATAAACGCCCGTCTGGCATTCAGCAAGCCGACGTCGCCGGTGCAAAAATGAATCGGTTCCGGGTGGCCTTCGAGCATCACCCAGCAACTGCCTTTGGCGATGGCGAAGAACTTGATTTTATCCGGCGGGGGGAAGTGAAGCGCCCAGTCGCCGCCCGCGGTAAAGCCGCCGGTGACCAGCGACTCGGCGTCGGCAAACTTGAGGATTTCAGAAAACGGATCGGTGTGCATTCCCGTACTATCACGCAAGTAGAACGGACTATCAAGCATTCAAAATCCGGCTGTCCGGTTTTATTCTGCGCAGCAAGTGAACGTATGCCAGCTGCTTGCCAGGCCACAGAGGACAAAAGCATGACTCAAGATAGCGTATTGGTTACCGGCGGAACCGGATTTATTGCTCAGCACTGCATCATTACCCTGCTGGAAAAAGGCTATGAGGTTCGCACCACCGTGCGTTCCGCTGACCGCAAAACAGACGTGCTCAAAAACCTGAAAGAGGGCGGCTGCGAGCCGGGAGACCGACTCTCCTTTTTCGTCGCTGATTTAATGGCGGATGAAGGCTGGGCCGACGCGATGGCCGGGTGCCGCTATGTGATGCATGGCGCATCGCCGACGCCTTCCGGCAATCACGCCACCGACGAGGACTGGATCAACCCTGCGGTGGACGGCAACCTGCGTGTACTCCGTGCCGCGCGCTTTGCCGGCGTTAAACGCGTCGTACTCACCTCAGCCTTTGGGGCCGTTGGCGTCGGGCACCCGGCAAGCCATCGCCGCCCGTTTGATGAAACGGACTGGAGCGACGTGTCCGGCAAAGTGTGGCCCTATCAGAAATCGAAAACGCTGGCGGAAAAAGCCGCCTGGGACTTCGTGGAGAAAGAAGGGCGTGGCCTGGAGCTGTCGGCGGTGAACCCGGTGGCGGTGATGGGGCCGGTATTGGGGCCGGATTTTTCCCACTCCACGCGGCTGGTGAAAAACATGCTGGACGGGCAAAAAGGCAACCCAAACATCAACTCTTGTTTTGTGGACGTGCGCGACGTGGCCGATTTGCACTGGCTGGCGATGACGCACCCGGCAGCCAACGGTGAGCGGTTCCTCGCCAGTTCCGGCCACAGCCTGCTGATGGTTGAGGTGGCGAAAATCCTGCGCAAGCATCTCGGCGAAGCCGCCAGCAAAGTCTCCACCCTCGCGTTACCCGACTGGATGGTGCGCCTGGCGGCGCACAAAAATCCGGGTATGAAAGGGTCGCTGACTCTGCTCGGCGTCGACATGAATGTGACCAATGCGAAAGCGGTAAGCCTGCTCGGCTGGTCGCCTCGCTCCCCGGAGGTGGCTATTGTCGCCACCGCTGAAAGCTTTATTCGCCTGGGATTACTGGAGAAATAAGCCCTGGCGTCTTGCGCTCAGCAGCAGCGCTGACAGCGAAGCGATAAGCCCGAAGAGCGACATCAGCAGCCACGCGGTGTGGTACTGCTCGCTGGCAATGGCGCTGCCGGACACGGCCACAAACACGGCCACGCCTATGGCAGCACCAATTTGCCGTGAAGTGTTAATGATCCCGGTACCGGTGGCATATTGATGCGCCGGTAGCGCCGCCGTGCCGCCTGCGATAAAACCCGTCTGGCCGATACCCGCTCCGGCTCCGGTCAGCATCAGCGCGGGCAGGTAGGCCAGCAAATAGTCCGGTTCGGCGCTCAGGGCGCTGTGCCACCAGAGACCGGCTATCACATACAAAATACCTGCGGCGATGGTGAGTTTTTTAGGGGAGAACCCCGTTCTGCCCGCGATCAGCGAGGCGACCACGGCGGTGCCGGGGCCGAGGCCAAAAGCAGCACCCGCCTCGACGGCTGGCCAGTGCCAGACCTGGGTCAGAAACAGGCTCCCGCCCAGCAGCATGATGGCAAATCCCATGTAGAAAAAGGCCATGCCCAGCGTGGCGAGGGTAAACGCAGGCACGCGAAATACCCGCAGATCGAGCGCCGGGGCAGGCTGGGTCAGGCAGCGACGAACGAACAGCGTCAGGAAGACGAACGCCCCGCCCAGCACCGTCCAGAGTCTGGCGCTGGTGAGGCCCCAGTCGCTGGCCCAGGAGATCCCGGCCACCAGCAGCGCAAGGCCCACAACCAGCATCAGCGAGCCGATAATGTCCGGGAAGCGGCTTTTAACCACCTCCGTTTCCGTCAGGTGCTTACTCAGCCACAGCGCCGGGATCGCCACCGGGAGGTTGATCAGGAAGATCAATCGCCAGTCGATATTCACCAGCGCCCCGCCGAGCATCGGGCCAAGCGCGGCGGCAACTGAGCCGGTTGCGGCCCAAATCCCGACCATCGGCTTATGACGCTCTTTTGGATACGCCGCCAGCAGCAGCCCCAGGCTGGTGGGGATCATCATCGCTGCGCCAACGCCTTTCAGGCCCCGCGCGCAAATCAGCGAGATAACGTCCGGGGCAAAAGCGCAGGCCACGCTCGCCACCGAGAACACCGCCAGACCTGCTTTGAAGATACGTTTGCGGCCGTAAATATCCGCCATTCTGCCCGCAGGCACCAGAAACGCGGCAAAGGCTATGGAATAGGCGCTGATCACCCAGGACAGCGCCTGGTTAGTGGCGCCGGCAAAGCTATCGCGAATCGCCGGGAAAGCGAGGTTAACGACAAACAGGTCGAGCGACGACAGCACGCTTCCCGCGCCAATCACAATCATGACCCAGGCGGACACGCGCGCGCTGGTCTGGCTGACGGACGGTGAATGCGTGGAATGAGACATACTCTGCTCCGGAGGAAAGAAAGACCTTAAAGCGCAGGAGTATGAAAAGCTCAGCGGCGACCGTATTGGATATCTGAAAAATGAGCGCTAACAAATTGTGCCGGCGTGATGCCGAAGCAGCCTTTAAAGCGGCGAATCAAATGGCTCTGATCGAACAGGCCAACGGCGCTGGCTACGTCCGCAGCGGGCAAACCTGCGCGTAGCATTTGCCTGGCGGAATCCATGCGCACTCTGTTGAGGTAGGCGTGTAGCGACAAGCCATAAGCAGCACGGAAAAGCTGGTTCAGGCGAACACGGCTCAGCCCGGAGGCCTGCGCCATATCTTCCGTGGTCAGCGTGGAAGCAAAGCTGGCGTGAATCAGGTCGCGCACTCGAGCAATACGTGGTTCATGGTGTTCTTCCTGCGGGGTAAAACGGTGCGTGGAATAGCGGCTTAGCAGCGGTTTTAACGCGTCAATCAGCGTCACCTCCAGCGCTAAGCTGTCTTGCTGTTGAAACAGCGTGCGGTGAAGCGTTTGCAGCCCGGCTACGATATCCGGATCGCTTAACACCGGGCGGGTAAAACAAAGGCTGCGGTCGGGATTGAGTTCCAGCTCATTAGCAATGCCGTCCACCACCCAGGGCTGCACGTAGAGCATGCTGTAGGTGTACCCCTGCTCGGAGTAAACGCTGCCGTCGTGGGCGTCCCCCGGATTCACAATCATCGCGCTGCCTGCAGGGGCGATGATTGATCCGCGGCCCAGCCCCACTTTCGAGGCCCCGACGTCCATAGTGCCGATCACAAAGTAATCGTGGGAATGGCGTTCGTAGCGGTGCTTATTAAAATGGGCGTGCAGGCCCTGGAGCCCCTGCGACGGCGCCGCGACAAATTGCGTCCACTCGTTGGCAAGCAGCTCCATATGACCTCGTTATTTGAACGGCTGCTGGGCCGCTGCGCCCGGCGTGTGCTGGTGGGCGTAAACCTGGAGATGGCAGTACGCCGCCCGATAAAGCGGTACGTTCAGGCCGTGCCGGGTGGCGCGGGTAATCATATCGCCGACAATGGCATCACCTTCCAGGCGTGGCGCGTTGCTGGCAATGTCGCGCCTCATTGAGGCGGCCCAGGCGGATTCTGGGTCCAGCAGGCGTTTTTCAATGCTGGCGATTTCCTCCTGCGGCAGCGCATAGCCTTCCGCTGCGGCGACGCTCAAGCTTTCTGAAATCGCCTGTTTCATCAGCGCTTCGCCGTCCTGTGTCGCCATGATGTCTCCCACCGTGCCGCGCATCAGGCAGTTCATCAACGCGCCGGAAGCCAGCATCACCCACTTGTTCCACAGCGCCTGCATAATGTTATCTGACAGCACGCGCACGCCAGAAGAAGAAGCTAACAGCGCGTAAACCGCTTTTGCTACGCCGAGCGTTGCGGGCGATCTTGCGCCGACGACAACCTGATCCGCCGCGCCCATCTGTTTTATCTCGCCGTTGGCGTTGAGCGTGGTGGCAATATACGCCGCGCCGCCGAGCACCCGGTCGCGGCCAAAACGGGCGTCGAGTTCATCGTAAACCGAGAGGCCATTGAGAAAAGGCAGAATGGCGGTAGAAGGGCCAACGGCGGGCATAATGTCCTCGATCGCCGCCTGCAGATCGTAAGTTTTACAGCTCAACAGGATCAGATCGTATTCCGGGCGTAGATTGTCCCGGGTCACCGCGTTAACCGGCGAGTTAAAACTTCCCAGGCTGCTTTCCAGCCGCAGCCCTTGTTTTGCCAGCAGCTCGGCCCGTTTTGGTCGAACGAGAAAAGTCACGTCAGCGCCGGACTGAATCAGCCTTGCGCCGTAATAACCCCCGATTGCACCTGCTCCAACCACCAGTATTTTCATCGCTTTTCTCGCTGCGTTTTACGTTGATGTTGCCCGACTTAGCTTTCGCTGGGTTCGGGGTTTCTGATACGGCCCGCCGAACGCCAGCGGGTGAGGTCGTCGGCACCTGGCCCCAACTCCACCATGACATCCTGCGGTGAAACCTGCTGCCCGGTTTCGACATCCACGAGGGCAACTTTCACTTTATGCCCGCTGTTGCCGTCCACCATCAAAAGCGACGGCCCGACAAGGTCAGGGATATTCCACTTGCTGCCTATCTGCATCATGCTCAGCAGCACCAGCCCGATATCTCGCCCTTTTTCGGTGAGCAAATATTCGTAGCGATCCGGCCTCGTCTGGTAGCGCTGCCGGGTAATCAGCCCTTGCTCTTCAAGCGCTTTTAGCCTGTCGGACAGCGTGGCATTGGTGATACCGCTGGAGCGGCGAAAATCATCGTAGCGGCGCAGGCCTAAAAAAAGGTCCCGCATAATCAGCATTCCCCAGCGGTCACCTAAGGCTCCCATCACGCAGGCGACGGAGCAGGTCATACCTTCAAAACCTTTCGAGCGCATAGCGTTCCTTATTTTTCATCAACGTGGGCCGGTAACAGTGTATAGCCGGATCCGAGCCTCCGGCTAATCGTTAAGCCACAGTTGATCTTTTCATTGTTACTCTTATTATAAGAGTTAATGGTGAGGCGGGCAAGTTTTAAACAGTCCGGTGCCAGAGAACCGTCGCTCATTTACCCAGGTGAACCTTAATGAAATCTACGCGTACCCTTACGAAAATCAGTCTGTTGTTAAGCCTTCTGCTGGCCGGTACCGGGCTCTCCAGCCCCGTATTTGCCGCCCCCGCCGCAGCACCCGCGGCTCCCTGGGACACTCAGCTCAACCCGGCGGCGCATCAGGCCGATGCCGTATTCGCTAACTATAAGTTTCGGGATGGCGAAACGCTGGCTCAGGTGAAGTTGCACTACGCCACGCTTGGGAAGGCGCACCGAAATGCGCAGGGAGAGATTGATAATGCGATTCTCGTGCTGCACTGGACGGGGGCAGACAGCCGCGCGCTGCTGAGTCCAGTCTGGACCAAATCCCTTTACGGGCCGGGACGCCCGCTGGACTCGAACCGCTACTATCTGATTTTTGCCGACAGCATTGGCCACGGCCAGTCGAGCAAGCCGAGCGACGGCTTAAAGGCAAAATTCCCCAACTACGATTACGGCGACATGGTTGATTTGCAGCATAAACTGGTGACCGAAACGCTGGGCATTAAGCACCTGCATGCCGTGATAGGGATGTCGATGGGGGGAATGAACGCCTGGCAGTGGGCGGTGGCGTATCCGGACATGATGGACGGCGTGATGCCGGTGGTGTCGCTGCCGATCAAGGTCTCCGGGCGTAATCTGCTGTGGCGCAGAATGATCGTGGACTCGGTGCGAGCCGATCCGACATGGCACGACGGCAATTATACTCAGGCGCCCGAGAGCTGGCTCCAGGGGTACAACATCCTGAGAATGATGATCGACAGCGCGCCGGATTTGCAAAGGACTATCCCGGACGGTGCCGCTGCGGACAAGTTCCTGGCGAACAACCGTTTCACCGCCAACCATATCGACACCAATGATGTTCTCTATTCGCTCAAATCCTCCTTCAGCTATAACCCGCAGCCTGACCTGAGCAAAATCACCACTAAGCTGTATGCGCTGAACTTCTCGGACGACGAGTTCAACCCGGACAGCCTGCGCGTGCTGGAAACCGAGGTGCCGAAGCTAAAACAGGGCCGCTACGTGGTGCAGGCCGGCACCCCGACATCGCCGGGGCATTTCACCATGACGCGCCCGGATCTGTGGGCTAATCACGTCGGCGAGTTTATGCAATGGATTAGCAATAAAGGGTAAATCCATTGGGGGTTTATCACGCGCTGATCCTGCTGTTTAAAGCGCGGGATAAACACCCTGAACTTTTCGATGAACTTAAAACGAGTTAAACGTCCTGCCAGTAGGGCGGGGAGCCGAATTTCGCCATAAAAAAATCTATCGCGGTGCGGGTGTTAAGCGACGGAAAACGCCCACCGGGGTAGAGCATATAGAGTGAATGGTCGGTGGCGCTGTAGGACGCGGTGTAATCCGTCATCATCGGGATAAGCCGTTTTGCCCGCAGCGCATCGCTGATTTGCCAGTCCGGGAACAGCACGATACCTGCGCCATCCTCTGCCGCTTTCACCAGCATCTCAGCATTGCCAGAAACGATTTTAGGCTCCGGCGTTAGCTGTATTTTTTCTTCCCCTTGCGTGAAATACCAGCGCTGAAGCCCCATCAGGCCGCGGTAGGCCAGCAGTTTATGATTGTGTAGCTCTTCGGGGGTTTGCGGCGTGCCATAGCGCGCGAGATAGGCCGGGCTGGCGACCAGATAAGCGCGCTGGCGGGTAATAAAGCGCCCGTGCAGCGAACTGTCCTGCACCGGGGCGATTCGCAGCAGCAGATCGGTGCCGTCTGCCAGCGGGTCGATGTAGTTATCGGTCAGGTTCAATTCCAGCCGCAGCGCCGGATAGCGCTCGCTGAATTCTGCAATCCACGGGGCGATATGACGCAGGCCGAAAGACACCGGCGCGTTGAAGCGAAGCACGCCGCCGGGCTGCTGACGGCGCTCGCCAATCTGATTTTGCGCCTGCTCAAGCTGGCTCAGCATTTCCCTGAACGCGGCGGCGTAAATATTTCCCGCATCGGTGGCGACCACGGCTCGGGTGTTGCGGTAAAGCAGCTGGGTTTCCAGAGACTGCTCAAGCTGGATCACGGTGCGGGAAACGGAAGAGGGCGAAAGACTCTCCTGGCGGGCCACTTCGGAAAAACTGCCTTCGCTGATCACCGCGAGGAAGAGACGCATCGAGCGGGCATTTATCTGGCTCAGATCTTTCATTTGTGCAAATTCCGCAAAAGTCTTTAAGGGATTATACGGTTTTTCGCTACGCCCGGCAGCGTTATCCTCCCCGGCAAGTAACGATGCCCGGCATCGCCGGGGAAGCACAGAGAGGATGGTATGAGCAATACAGTTTTGGCTTTTGACGAGGCCGTGCGTCAGCGTTTTTCATCCCGGGCATTTCTGCCTACGCCGCTGACCGACGAACAAATTCGGGATGTTTTGCAGGATGCCCAGCATTCGCCGTCCAACTGCAATACGCAGCCGTGGAACGTGCATATCGCCTCCGGCGTAACCAAAGATGCGCTGCAAAAGATGATGATTGAGAACGACATTGCGGGCAACGTAACGCCGGACTTCAGCTTCAGCTATGACGATTTTCACGGCGATTACTACGAGCGCAGCCAGCGCCAGGCGAAAATTTATTATGATGCGCTAGGCATTGCCCGCGATGATAAAGAGAAACGCCGCGAAGCCTACCTGCGTAACTTCAACTTCTTCGGGGCACCGCATGTTGCCTTCCTGTTTATGCCGTCGTTTGGCGATAACGTGCGCGTGGCGTCCGATATCGGCATGTACGGGCAGAGCTTCCTGCTGTCTTTGGCGGCGCGTGGTTTTGCCGGTATTCCTCAAACGCTGCTGGGCTTCCATGCTGACGAAACGCGTAAAATTCTGGGCGTGCCGGATGACTATCGCCTGCTGTTCGGCATCTCCTTCGGTTATGCCGATCTGAATGCACCTTCCGCTGGCGTACGCATGTGGCGTCAGAGCGTGGACGAGAGCGTAACGCTGCATAACTAACGGGCATAAAAAAAGCCGCTTTCGCGGCTTTTTCTTCAGAGAAGGCTAATTACTCGCTGACTTTTTTCTTCAGGTCAGAAGCGCCTTCTTTGGTTTTATTCCACCCTTTTTCAGCGCCTTCTTTGGTTGCGTCCCAACCTTTCTCGGTGCCTTCTTTGGTTTTATGCCATGCCTTCTGGGAGCCTTCGCTTATCTTGCTGCCCGTGCTGTCGCTCTTCCCTTCGGCGGCATGTTTAGACTTGAGCTTCAGCTCTTCGCCCTTGTTTTCTGCCTCGTGCAGCTTCTCTTTGGCGGTGTTAGCGCCTTCGTGCGCCGCGGCGACGGTCTCATCGGTTGCGTGTGTGGTGGTCGCGGCAAAAACAGGAGCAGCCAGCAGAATTGCAGATAAAGCGATGATCGTTTTTTTCATAATATCCTCAACAAACGTTATCAGTCCTTATGACCGTGAATAAGCCTGGCACAGCGAAGCGGAAGTTGCCTTAGGTAATATTCCTAAATGAATCAGGATGTTCACGGCTGGTGGATATATTCTGCTGAATAATCCACCAGATTATGTGCTTATGGATGGCGGATGAAGCGGCCTATCCGCTGCCTGAGTAGGCGATTCTCCTGGCGCAGGCGTTCGTTTTCCTCCAGCAGCGTGAGCGCGACGGCGATGCCCGGCCAGTCCAGCGCTAACTCTCGTCTTAGCCGCAATGCTCGCTGCGCTATGTTGATCGCCTGGTCGTCAAACTGCCACGGTTTGACCTCAAAATCGTAAGGTTCGACGACGCCAAGCCCGACGATTTCATTGAGCTCATCTTCCGGAATGCCGGTGTGCAGGCAGAACTCGGTGATGGTAAAAGTGACGGTGACGTTAGCCATTATTTTTTCCCCCAATCTTTGCGCGGATTGAACGCCGACTGGGCGTCTGCCAGCTGCTGCCAGAGCGCCGCCGCGTTTTCGTCTGGCTTAGGCGGCATCACGATTTTAATCACCGCGAACAGGTCGCCGGTATGCTGTTTACTGACCAGGCCTTTGCCCTTGATGCGCAGCTTCTGCCCGGCCTGGCTGCCCGCTGGAATGGTCATCAAAATGCTGTCTTTGAGCGTTGGAACCTCGACTTTGGCGCCCAGCGCGGCTTCCCACGGCGCCAGCGGCACCACAACTTCCAGATTGTGGCCGACAATGTCGAACAGCGGATGCGGCGCGATATGAATCACCAGCCACAGGTCGCCGTTTGGCCCGCCGTTTTCACCCGGCGTGCCCTGGCCTTTCAGGCGGATGCGCTGCCCGTCGCCAACGCCTGCCGGAATTTTCACGTTCAGCGTTTTCGGGATTTCCTGCTCGACGATGCCAAAGACGTTGTAGACCGGCAGCTTGTAGCTGATGGTGCGGCTGTGTTCGGCCAGCGTTTCTTCGAGGAAGACCGCTACTTCGATCTCTACATCGTGGCCTCGCGCGGCGTGCGGCTGGCGAGACTGCCTGGCCTGCTGGCCGAACATAGAAGAGAAGATATCTTCGAAGTCCTGGGCGTTGTAGCTCTGTTCGCCGCCCTGGTGGAACTGCTGGTTAAACTGCGGGTCGTTGCGGTGCTGCCACATCTGGTCGTATTCGGCGCGGCGCTGCTCGTCGCTCAGCACTTCCCAGGCTTCCGCTACTTCTTTAAAGCGGGCTTCTGCGTCGGGCTCTTTGCTGACGTCGGGGTGATATTTGCGCGCCAGGCGGCGGTAGGCGGTTTTGATGGTTTTGAGTTCGTCCGTCGGTTTCACGCCCATGATGGCGTAATAATCCTTTAATTCCATATCGTTATCTCGCATAAATCGGTGCATGCAGAACAGAACGTGCGGAAAAGTGTCGCCGATAAGTATAGGCCCGTTGCGGGAAGGTGGGGCGGTGATGGCGGGATTTTTCGGTGCGACGAGCTGGCAGGATTTGAGGACGGTCGAGATTATTTGTTGAAAATTTGCGCCAATGAGCATACCGTCATTGTACGGAATTTTTCCGTACATCTTTAAGTGGCTAGCTAGCCTTAAGGTGTTCATTGATTTTATCGTCCTGCTGACACCTGCGGCAGGTCGGGAGTAAATACAGGATGTCAGTTTTAAAAAAACAGCGCATCGACCTCAGATTGAGTGACGACGACAAAAGCATGATCGAAGAGGCGGCAGCCATGTCTAACCAGACGATCACTCAGTTTATGATTGCCTGTGCGTCTGCGCGCGCTGCGGAAGTTATCGAACAACATCGCCGCCTGGTGCTGAATGAAGCATCGTGGAATCGTGTGATGGATGCTATCAGCAACCCGCCTGAACCGGATGACAGGCTCAAACGTGCAGCAAGGCGTCTGAAAGACATGGAGTAAGCCGTGGCTGACCTGATGATTGAATTATTTTCGGAACAAACTGCGTATGATTTTTGCGGCTTTGACTGCGGTGAAGCTTCTCTGAATGCCTTTCTCACCGAGCACTTTGTCCGGCAGCATAATGGCCGTTTTTTACGCGGCTATCTTCTTGTGACAAAGGACGTCAATCCTAAAGTGCTGGGTTACTACACTTTGTCCGGCAGCTGCTTTGAAAAAGAGGCGCTGCCGTCAAACACCCAGAAGCGAAAAATCCCTTATGCCAATGTCCCCAGCTTGACGCTGGGGCGGCTGGCAATCCACAAAGATCTGCAGGGCCAGGAATGGGGTTCAACGCTTGTGGCGCATGCGATGAAGGTGGTTTATTTAGCATCGCAGGCGGTGGGTGTTCATGGGATTTTTGTCGATGCTATTAACGATAATGCGAAGCGCTTTTATCAAAAATTAGGGTTTATTCCGCTGGTGGGGAAAAACAACAATTCGCTTTTTTATCCGACCCGCTCGATTGAGAAATTATTTGAGCATCAATAATCGATCTATTTGATCGCCCGTCATTTTCAGACTTCCTGAATTGAAAATTCATCCGCTTCCTTCTATGTTCAGAGGGCAGGAAATCGCCAACAAATGTCGTTTTATGCAGCGACAGGCTATTTTCTGTCTCGACTTCTGGCGTGATTAAATAACAAAAATAAGGAAACTTACCGTTGAACCGTTACTCCATCGCTCTTCTGGCTTCGGCCTGCCTTTTGGCTGCCTGTACCAGCCCTCAGTCGGCAAAAACATCGCAGATTAAAGATCTTAATGCGCCGCAGACGATCGCCTTTGCGGGCAAAACCTATGGCCAGTCTTTCACTCGCTCAACGCCGCAGCAGGCAGTGTGGGAATACACCACCGACGGTGAAAAGGCTGAAAACTGGGCGTGGACCCGGCTGATTACGGTGAATCAGCTCAAGATCAACGCCACGCTTGACCGCTGGATGCAGGCGACGGTAGTGGAGCTAAACCGCACGACGCCGAAGCCGCATTATTCCGTGGTGAAACACGGCGATGTTTCAGAAGTGCGAATTATCAACCTGCCGAAGCCGGGTGACGCAAGGCAGGGCGGCTATGAGTCTGACGTGTGGATCGCCCGTGAAGCCTGCGGCGGCATCGTCAACCTGCAGTTTGCCCGCCAGTATCCCGCCGACGCTAAAGTGGCCGAGAACGACATGGTGAAACGCATCAAGGCCGATAACGATGCGGATATGACTGCGCTGCAGGCTCTGAACTGGAAACCTGAATGCCGCTAACTATTTATCCTGGCTAAACAGATTCCCCAGGCTAAACAGGTCTGGGGATTTTTATTAAACACCAGCTACACAACTTATTAGCTGATATGGCAAGCGCTTGAATTAATTTATTGAATAGTTTAGTTCCGTAACTTATTAAAATTGAGCTTTCGGTTATTTTGAGCTGGCTCCCAGCTAAAGCTCAGATTGCTTCAAAAAAAACGCTACATTTGTTATATTGTTGCTCATTGATTATTCACCTAGCGGTGCCAAAAAGAACAAGATTCACCGCGACCTAGGAAAATGAAATGTTAGATTACCGCTTCCCGACAGCTTTGCAGATGGTTCTCAGCGTAGCGATGGCGGAGCAAATGGGTGAACGCTCGACCAGCGCCATCCTGGCTTATGGCCTGGAAGCCAACCCGAGCTTTATCCGTAAACTGATGGTTCCCCTCACGCGTGACGGCATTATTGTCTCGACGCTGGGGCGCAACGGTTCCATTCATCTTGGCCGCCCGGCCGAAGAGATAACCCTGCGAGATATTTACCTGTCGGTGATTGAAGACAAAAAGATTTGGGCGTCTCGCCCGGACGTGCCTGCCCGCTGCGTGGTCAGCGCCAACGCCTGTTGGTACTTCAAAACGGTTGCAGAAGAAGCTGAAGAGGCTTCGCTGGCGGTGCTGGCTCGCCATACCGTGGCAAGCGCGCTGGAGAAAGTGAAAAAGAGCGATACCAGCGGCTGCCAGCCGGTGCCCGAGCTTGAGGCGCTGTATAAAAAAGGCCACTAAGCTCCACAATCATCTTCCGCAGAAATAAAGAAACCGCCTCTTTGAAAGGCGGTTTTTTGTTGGGCTAATCGGGCGGCCATACACCGCCCGTTTTCGTTTCACGCCTCGATAGTTTTTGCCTGCGTTTTGCCGCGCGTAACGAGCTTACGCAGCGTGACGTAGAACACCGGCGTCAGGAACAGACCAAACAGCGTCACCCCTAACATGCCCGAGAACACCGTCACCCCGGTCACGCCGCGCACTTCCGCCCCTGCGCCGTGGCCCAGAATCAGCGGAATAGTCCCGGCGATAAAGGCAATGGAAGTCATCACGATAGGCCGTAGACGCAGGCGACACGCTTCCAGCGCAGATTCCATAATGCCTTTGCCCTGCATCTCCAGCTCGCGGGCGAACTCGACGATCAGGATGGCGTTCTTACAGGCCAGGCCCATCAGCACCACCAGCCCGACCTGCACGAACACGTTGTTGTCGCCGCCGGTCAGCCAGACGCCGAACAGCGCGGACAGCATGGTCATGGGCACAATCAGGATCACCGCCAGCGGCAGGGTCCAGCTTTCATACAGCGCGGCGAGCACCAGGAACGCCAGCAGCACTGCCACCGGGAAGACGATCATCGCCGTGTTGCCCTGGGTTGCCTGCTGGTAGCTCAGGTCCGTCCATTCGATGTTCATCCCGTTCGGCAGTACCTGGCCGGACATTGCGGCCAGTTTGGTCATCGCCTGAGCGGAAGAAAGCACGCGTGGATCCGCATCCCCGATGAGATCCGCCGCCGGGTAGCCGTTGTAGCGGATCACCGGGTCCGGCCCGTAGGTGGTGGTGATTTTCACCATACTGCCGATCGGCACCATTTCGCCCTGATTGTTGCGGGTACGCAGGTTCCCGATGTCCTCGATGCTGTCGCGGAACTGCCCGTCGGCCTGGGCCATCACGCGCCAGGTGCGGCCGAACTCGTTAAAGTCGTTCACGTAGGACGAGCCTAAATAGGTTTGCAGAGTGCCGAACAGGTCGGTCAGCGACACGCCCTGCGCTTTGGCTTTGTCGCGGTCTACCTGCACATCCAGTTGCGGGACGTTCGCCTGGTAGGTGGAGATCGGGAAGTGCATCCCCGGCGTTTGCATGATCGCGCCGGACATAGTGTTCACCGCGGTCTGCAGCGCGCCATAGCCTAAGCCCGCCCGGTCCTGGATATACAGCGAGTAGCCGGAACCCTGGCCCAGCCCCAGAATTGGCGGCGGCAGAATAGAGAAGCCAAAGCCTTCCTGGATTTGCGAGATTTTGGCGTTGATCTCGGCGTTAATTTGCGCGGCGGTATGTTTCCGCTCGCCGAACGGCTTCAGGCCGAAGAACACCGTGCCGGTATTCGGCGTGTTGGTGAACTGCAGCGCGTTGAGGCCTGGGAACGCCACCGCGTAATCCACGCCTTCGGTGTTCATGCCGATTTCGCTCATCTTACGGATCACCGCGTCGGTGCGTTCCAGCGAAGAGCCTTCCGGCATCTTCACGCCGCCGATCAGGTAGAGCTTATCCTGAGTAGGAATAAACCCGCCCGGTACGGTTTTGAACATCACCCCGGCGGCGCACAGCAGCAGCACGTACACAGCGAACACCGCGCCACGGCGGCCAAGGGTTTTACTCACCAGCCCCTGGTAACCTTCCGAACTGCGGTGGAAGAAGCGGTTGAATGGCCGGAACAGCCAGCCGAACAGACGGTCGATCAGCCGGGTGGGCATGTCCTTCGGCGCGCCGTGCGGCTTCAGCAGCAGCGCCGCCAGCGCCGGGGAGAGCGTCAGGGAGTTAATCGCCGAGATCACCGTCGAAATGGCGATGGTCACCGCGAACTGCTTGTAGAACTGCCCTGTCACGCCGGAGAGGAACGCCATCGGCACGAACACCGCGCACAGCACCAGGGCGATAGCGATAATCGGCCCGGACACCTCGCGCATGGCCTGATGCGCCGCCTGCAGCGGGGCAAGCCCTTCCTCAATGTTGCGCTCGACGTTCTCCACCACCACGATGGCGTCGTCCACCACGATGCCGATGGCGAGCACCAGCCCGAACAGACTCAGCGTGTTAAGCGAGAAGCCAAGCAGGTAAAGAATGCTGAACGTCCCCACCACCGAAACCGGGACGGCAATCAGCGGGATAATCGACGCGCGCCAGGTTTGCAGGAACAAAATAACGACCAGCACAACCAGCACCACGGCTTCCAGCAGGGTTTGCACCACCGCCCGAATGGAGTCGCGCACGAAGACCGTCGGGTCGTAAGGTGCCGCCCACTTCATGTCTTCCGGGAAGCGCGTGGACAGCTCGGCCATCTTGGCGCGTACGGCGTTAGACAGGTCGATAGCGTTGGCGCCGGGCGCCTGGAAGATACCGATCCCGACCGCATCTTTGTTGTTCAACTGGGAGCGAAGGGCGTAGCTGCCGGAACCCAGCTCGATACGCGCCACGTCACGCAGGCGAACCAGCGAGCCGTCCGGTGAGGTTTTCAGGATGATGTTGCCGAACTCTTCTTCGCTGTGCAGGCGGCCCTGGGCGTTAATCGAGATCAGGAAATCGCTCGCTTTTGGCAGCGGCTCAGCCCCGAGCTGACCTGCAGAGACCTGCACGTTCTGCTCCTGCATCGCGGTGACCACGTCAGAAGCCGTCAGGCCACGCGCCGCCACTTTGTTGGGATCTAACCACACGCGCATGGCGTATTCGCCGGAGCCGAAAATCTGGATCTGCCCGACGCCCGGCAGGCGCGCGAGTTCGTCCTTCACTTTCAGCGTGGCGTAGTTACGCATATACAGCGAGTCGTACTTGCCGTTCGGTGAGAACAGATGCACCACCAGGGTGAGCGTCGGCGACTGTTTCTGGGTGGTAATACCGAGGCGGCGAACGTCTTCCGGCAGGCGAGCTTCGGCCTGGGAAACGCGGTTCTGCACCTGAACCTGTGCCTGATCCGGGTCGGTGCCAGGGCGGAAGGTCACGGTCGTCACCAGCACGCCGTCGGAACCAGCGACCGATTTCATGTACATCATGTTTTCGACGCCGTTGATCGCTTCTTCCAGCGGCGTCGCCACGGTTTCAGCGATCACTTTCGGGTTGGCGCCGGGGTATTCCGCCCGGACCTGCACGCTTGGCGGCACCACGTCCGGGTATTCACTGATCGGCAGCAGCGGGATCGCGATAAGCCCCGTAATAAAAATCAGAATCGACAGCACCGCGGCAAAAATCGGCCTGTCGATAAAAAAGCGGGAAAAGTCCATGCGTCGGATTCTCTGGTAAGGGATCAGTTAACGGCAGCGCTGGTGGCGGCCATGGCGACAGGTTTGGCGTTCACCGGCATGCCTGGCATAAACACTTTTTGCAGCCCGTCGACGATGACTTTATCGCCAGGGTTCAGCCCCTGCTGCACGATGCGCAGCCCGGAAGCCAGGCGGCCCGGCGTGATGTCGCGGCGCTGTGCCTTGCCGTCTTTATCCACGATGTAGACGTATTTTCTGTCCTGGTCGGTCAGCACCGCTTTGTCGTTGATCAGCAGGGCCTGGAACTCTGCGCTGCCCGGCAGGCGAACGCGGGCGAACAGCCCCGGCGTGAACTGACGCTGGGCGTTATCCAGCAGGGCGCGCATGCGGATGGTGCCGGTGCTGGCGGTGAGCTGGTTGTCGAGGAAATCCACGGTGCCCTGATGCGGGTAACCTTCTTCCCCGGAGAGGCCAATTTCCACCGGCAGTGCCTTATGGTCAGTGGATGCGCCCTGGCCGCTGCGGGCGAGGTTCTGGTAGTGGAGATAGGTGGATTCATCCACGTCGAAGTAGGCGTAAACCGTCTTCTGAGACACCACGGTGGTGAGCACGCTGGCGCTGTCGCCCGCCGTGACCAGGTTACCGCTGGTGATCAACGCGCGGCTGGCGCGGCCGTCGATCGGGGCGGTGACTTTGGTGAAGTCGAGGTTAAGCTGGGCCGCGTCAACCGCCGCCTGGGCCGCACGAATATCGGCATCGGCCTGGGTGGCCGCAGAGCGGCGCTGTTCCCACTCTTCGCGGGAAATCACGTTGGTGCCGATCAGCTTGTCGGTGCGGCTGGCTTCGCTGCGGGCGAGGCTGGCCTGGGTTTTGGCTCTCATCAACGCCGCTTGCGCCTGTTCCAGCGCGGCGCGGTAGGTTCTGTCGTCGATGGTGAACAGCACTTCGCCTTTCTTCACTTCCTGGCCGTCGGTGTAATTCACTTTGTCGATGTAGCCGGAGACGCGGGGGCGGAGCTGAACGCTTTCCACCGCTTCGATGCGGCCGTTAAAACTATCCCACTGGCTAACGGGTTTCACCACCACGTCGGCGACGCTGACGGCAGGTGCCTGCGGCACGGCGTTTTGTGCGACTCCCCGGTCGCATCCGGCGAGCAGCGCGGCAAGCAGTACCGGCCCCAACACGCACAGATGAAGGCTAACCCAATGTTTTTGCAGGCTCATTATTCTTATTCCGATAGTTGAAGTCGACCGGGCAAGACGCAGCGGAGGGTGCCGCGCCACTTCCTTTGTCCGGGCTGACCTGAGGCCATTTGTGTCGCTCATCGGCACAAAATGTGTATCAATTACGAATACAGTATCGCGGCGATTGTAGGAAGGCGTAGAACTAAGTGCAAGAATAATTGTTGCACTTTCTGTGCTATTTGTGCCATTCGAAAAAGGCCCATTTGTAACGAGGATTTAATGTAACAATAAAACTTGCAATTATTGTCAAAGCAGGTCAGATTTAAATGCAACTGATAAAGATGCTTTTAACAAACCCGCAGGGGAGAGAGACAATGAGCACCGATGCCTTCATGCATGATTTACTCGGCTGGATTGATAACCACCTCGACAGCCGCCTCGACATCAACACCGTTTCCGAGCGGGCAGGGTACTCAAAGTGGCACCTGCAGCGGATCTTCAAGCAGCACACCGGCTACAACCTGGGGGAGTACATCCGTGCGCAAAAGCTGAAAAAATCCGCCGAGCGCCTGAGCCGCACCGAAGAGCCGATCCTGAACGTGGCGATCTCCCTGGGCTTTGACTCGCAGCAGTCTTTCAACCGCAGCTTTAAGCGCCAGTACGGCATTGCGCCGGGCGTGTGGCGCCGGCAGCTGGCTCACACCGGGAACCGCTATGGGGCCTGAGGCTTTCTCTTCGCGGGCAACCCGCTTTATGCTCCGGCTTATACCCGACGATAAACCCCGGTGATGAAACCGGGGTTGGCGTCACCCTTTAGACTCTGCGCGGCTTCGGCGCGATAACGTCCTCGATAAAGGCTTTGACCTGCTTCTGCCTGCGGGCGGAAAACTTACACACCTTGCGCAGCGTCTGCATGATCTCCGGCTCTTCCTCCGGCGGCAGCGGCTCTTTGGCCGTTAATATCAGGCAGCCCGGCAGAACCCGCACCTCCACGCTCGTGCCCGTATCAAAACCCGCTTCCGCAAGCCAGAACCCATTTAGCGTTATGGCAGGTGAGGGCTGGAATTTTTTCGAATCTCGAATGTAGCCCACAGTATAAGCCCTTGTTGTTGTGGGGATGTGCTTCTCTGGCTTACTATGCTCGTTAGTCATAATCAACTCTCGCTCGTTTAGTTGGTTGTGATTAGCGGTTAGGGCGGGTTGCCGCCTGCCTTAATCGCGCTTCTTTTGGCTTCTTTTCTTACTGCTCTCTTACTGCTCTCTTACTGCTGATACCTGCTTACTTCATGTGGGTATCATACCTTGCGGGCTGGTTTTGCTGGGAAATCGGTGGGATAAATGGAATGCGGCTCGCAGAAAAAATATGTATGGATTTACAGGGGAAATTATCTTTTATTTGTTTATTATTACTTCTCTTCGGCCCTTGTTAATCATTGATAAAAACAGGTGCATTCTTGGTTAATTTGTCGCTAACAGATCTGAATATTTACCCCGCTTGCCCCGATGATACGCAGATGCTGGCTGATATACGCGTTGAATCAATGCGGCCCAGCCTGGAAGCGCTGAACAGGTTTGATCCCGTCAGAGCGCGAGATCGCTTTCTTTCGACGTTTGAGGCAAATGATACCTTCATCCTTTCCCTGGGAGATGAAATTGCGGGTTTCTATGTGCTCAGAACCTACCCTGAATATTTCTATCTGGATCACTTCTATATTAAAAACCAATTTCAGGGGAAAGGAATCGGAAGCCTTGTGATGAAAGACCTGCAGACACAAGCCAGCGCTTCAGCGAAACCCATCCGGTTGATCGCCTTAAAAGAAAGCCCGGCTAATGCATTTTATCTCTCTCAGGGTTTTGTTTTTGAGCGTGAGGAGGGGGGTGATAGGCATTATTTTTGGGGGTCCTGAAGGACATTAAGAGTGGGGGAGTGGGTTTTGGGGATGCTTACAAAATGATGAAGAAATTTAATTTTGAAATGCTTCTGTATATTACATTGACATTTTTAGTGGTTTTATCATGGTATTTGGTCTTTTTCATGTATTACCCGTTTAACGAACGCTTTCAACTAAATGATACTCCAATTGTTACTATTATATGTGGCTGCTTAACTTGAGGAGGATAGTATTTAGTCCGATATTTTTACCATTGTTTGAGTCTTACGATATATATTAAAAATAAAGGGCGAGATGCCCTTTGCTTTTAATTGTTTTTTTTATAGGCGATTAGATCGTTTATCCCAAAAAGAAATTTCATGGTAGCTGATGTTGCAAAAATCCAAATCACCATGTAAACACAAGCGAAAACAATTAAAAATAGTATAACCTCAGGCACACTACCATTTTTAAGGGCACACAGCCTATCTAACCAAGGGTTGTTTATCTCTATTGTTTTAAATAACAATAAACACGCAGTTATTGTTGATGAGATTAATGTTATTACATCAATAAGCTTCTTTATATATATAGGGTCAGTCGTGGGGCTGTTTGTATACATAGCGTAAAGTATGAAGCCAAAGATAATTGGCAGGAAAAACAAAACAAGCCTTGAGTTTGTTTTAAAAATAGCATCAATAAAAAATAAAACTATAATCAAAAGAAGTGGCAATACAAAATATATAAAATAATGTATTGCTTTTAGTTTCTTTGGTAGTTCTGTTGGAGGTGGTGTTTCTCCGTTCTTAACCATCTGATATGTAAAGTCAACATTGCACTGTATCTCTATTCCATCAATACTACCTTTGAGTTTAACATCCCCTATTTTTTTACTCTCACATGTTGGCGTTGCCATGATTTTATCGCTCATAATATTTACCTTGCGTTGATAATGATAGAACGGTCTAACGTATTTTAGCCTTTTTTAAAAAGAAAAACAGCATCACTATGTTTGTTATGTCTTTCCGTTATCTTTAGACAGAATGGAGGAAAACTAGGTAACTCAGAGAAGCGGAGCTTCGGAGAGTTAGCCTTTGCTTAGATGATATTATTTAGGAGGGTATATCATAACGGATTAAATAATGAGTTATATAATCATTCATTCTCCACCTATTTAATATATGAGAATTGACGAGGTGAAAAATGGGGTTGTATTTCTGTTGCATTATAATATCCGAATTTCATAGGGGGGTACTAATCAAGAAATCTTTGAGATAGTACTTTTCCACCTAATTTTCCAGCAGAAGGTCCAATCTGAATCTCATAATCAGAATAATCGATTATTTCTTGCCTGTGTTCAATTAAAATTATGGCATTGAATAATGGAACTTTCTGATGAATATAATCTGCAATCTTGCTTGCTGTTTCAGGATCTAATCCGGCTACAGGTTCATCGATAATCAATATTTTTTTTGTTTGTTTTTGTCTGGATAAATGTTCACATAATTTTACGCGGCGCAGTTCGCCACCAGATAATGTTTGGGTTTTCCGTTTTAACTGCAGATGACCTAAACCTAACGAGACCATTGTTTCGAGAGTTTTGTTAAATGGGGTGTCAGTTTTATTTAGCAACGAATATAATTCCTTTATCTCCATATTATAAAATTCAATGATATTTAATCCATTGACTTTTAATTCCACAGATTCATTTTTTTTGTCAAAAAGGTCACCTTCACAAGTTGGGCACGTTAAATAAATATCTTTATCGTACCCTCTTTCATACTTAATTATACCAGTGCCATCGCAAGTCTTACAGCCAGCATCTTTCGACAGAAGGAAGTCTTTAGATTCCATATCGGTGTTTTTTGAGTAATAGTCAGCTATAAGCGTGTTTATTTTTATTGTGGAGGATAAAACAGAGCGGCCGCTGAAACTTGAACTCTTCTGAGAAATGTAAATAGCATCTTCTCTCTCCTCTATTACTTTTGCTATCGATGATTTTCCGGAACCTGATGGGCCAGTTAGCACGGTTAAGCAGCCTTTAGGGATTTGAAAATCCTGATTGAAAACATTGTTTTTATTGATATTTTTGAAGTGAATGAAATTTTTTGTCTTGTGCCGTTGTACATTTTTTTTAATCGGTAATATTTTTTCATTCGGGCAAACATATCCACCTCTTTCACCGGCCTCAATACCTATGTGAATTTTGGAATCTGCTTTATCAATAAAGTATGGTGAGTGCTCAATTAAAACAACAGTGTTATTAATTGATAGCTTTTGTATTTTTTCAAGTATCATAGGGAAATCTTTACTGTTAATTTGTGAAGATATTTCATCTATGACTAACAAAATTCCAGAGATATTTGAATTGAGTAATCGACTAAATCTGAGTTTCTGTAATTCTCCACCAGATAGACTTGGAATTGAGCGTGAAAAACTAAGGTATCCTATGCCCATTTCACAAAATGATTTAAGGACTCTTATGATTTCATCAGAATAAGAATTATTAGATATTCTGTCTGATAGTTCAGAAAAGGGGTGTGTGAGAAAATCTAGGATATCCAACCCCAGTATTTGGATGTTTTTATTTTGATAGGAATTAAGATTAATTCTTGACCCTTGACATTCAGGACAAGTTTCTCTAATTGTTGCATTTCCTAATGATTTTTGCCCGATCATATTTTGGGCTGAAATCATGACACCTTCATAAAACGCACGTCTTTGTCGTATGGTGCCCTTGTATTTAAATTTAAAAGCTAACCTAGATTCAGTTACACCATAAAGTATTTTCTTTCTTTCAATTTCTGATAGCTGTTTGAAAGGGATTGAAGTATTGATATTTTCAAGCTGGCAATAAGATAGTAGTAAATTATGATACATCTCTGAAAATGTTCCATTCTTCCAAACAGAGAATGGTTTTTCTTCGATACTCATATCTTCATTAATAATGGTATTTAAATTAATAAGGGTGACTTCACCCAATCCTCTACACATAGGGCATTCATTATCTGGTTTATTTATTTTTAGATATTTGAAATCAGGGATATGTTTGCTATTTTTTTTTGAAATAAAAGATAGAATTTGTGCAATATTCAGATAAGAGTATAAAGTAGATCTGGGGTTGTTATTTTTGTTGGCCTGTGCAATTGCAATTGCAGGTATTATTCCAGAATAGCTATCAATTTTGTATTCGTGATTTTCACCATAGCCATTTTCTAAGGCATCAAACTCATCACTGCAAAGTTTGTACAGACTAGAAAATGCGAGAGAGCTCTTTCCAGCGCCTGAACGACCATAAATTGCGGTGATTTTATTTTTACTTATTTCAATAGTAATGTTTTTTAAATTATGTGTAGAAACACCATTTAGTTTAATGCTATTCATTATGCCCCCCACACCATTCACAATTAGGATTTCTTTCTATATCCATAACCTGAAAACTAAAGTCTTGAGCATTAAATTCGATCCTTTTATTGGTTTGCTGTAAGGTATCATATCTTCTGATAAGTATTTTAAATGCGTCGAGAGAAGCTAGGCTTGCTGCTATTCCGGACAGTGGAGAAAATGAACCGAGCTTACGATTGTTCCTGTCCAAAGCCTTCACGTTTTTTATATCTTTATCATTGATCGAATTTAAATAGATTTTAAAACATTCGAAACAAGCACTTTTGTATGGAATAATGGTCTGGCCAATTAATGTGAGGTGTAAGTTGTAACCACCACCGACAATATGCGGGATGTTATAGCTCATGGCATATTTAGATATGATTCTACTGGTAACATCTACACTTGGCTCATCCGAGCAGTTTATAATTAAATCAGGTTTTGTTGGTAACTGTGTTTTTTCAAAAAAGTCAGAACTTAAAAATTTTGAAATAATTGTTATGTTAATGTTTGGATTTATGCTCTTTAATTCATTTTTTAAGGATTCTGATTTATTTGAGTCAACATTGTTTTCAAAATAATATTGTCTATGAAGATTGCTTAAGTCAACAGTGTCATTATCAACTAGTACCAAATTTCCAACATTTGTTTTGGTTAGGTAAGCAGAAATGATACTGCCAACGGCACCTAATCCAATAATCATAACAGTCGATTTTTCCAGCCTTTCTATTGCAAGAACTACTTCGCTTGTAGAATGAAAATAATCTTCCAGTAAGTTAATTAAACGATAGTCATTCTGTATTCTATCGATAGGGTACACTATATCTTGTTCAATAAATACAAATTGCTCTTTTAAATAAATAGCTAGTTTTTTTAACTGTTCATTATCTATTGAACCGTATTTTTCTGAAATTGATTTAATGGATGTTTTTCCATTAAAATAATTCAACAGATTAATAATGTCGGGAAAGTTCATTCTCAAAGAGATGTTCTCTCGCGTATTTGATTTAAATAGTTCAATACCAGACTCGTGGGGTATTATACCAACACTTTCTCTTAATCTGAGTTTATCTATTGCAGACATTACAACCACCTTGCTTTAGTAATGTAAAGCTAGTTAATTCTCCACTATTTGGAAGGTATTCATAACGGAGTGTCGTGTAATTATATTGTGAATCTTCTGCTAAAAAATGAATTATCTTTAAACTGCTAAAAAAAGCTGAATATCCACTCATCGAAGCGATACCACCAGGGCCTCCAATAATATAGTCAGAGAAGTCATTGCTCTTTAAAACAATATCACTAACTAATGAATTTGTATCCCCAGTTCTAATATAGGTAGGCTTCCAATCACTTAGGGCCTGACTAAATGTATTTTGGATGCAATCTATGCATGGTGTTTTAGGAGGGTAGACTAATTCACCTGAGCTCATCAAGTGGGCATCAAATCCGCCTGCAACATACAGTGGAATACTCCTTGATTGAAGATAACGACCCAGTTTTACTGATGTGTGACCGATATAGGGCTCATCACAACCATTAATAACAAGATCGATATCATCATTTATCCATTTTGATAAATCAGAATTAGGTAATAATTTCTCCTCGTGAATTTTAATATTTACTCTTGAGTCTATCCTTTTTAGATAAGTTGCTAAAGTATCAACTTTGCTCTTCCCAATATCTGAAAGCCTAGAAAAAAGATGTCTATTCAAGTTGTTTTTTTTAAATTTCTTATAGTCTATAAGAATAAAGCTTAAAATTCCAGCCCTTACCAGGTTCTCGGCAATATTTCCTGTGACCGCACCACAGCCTAATATGACGACTTTTTTAGATTCAATTATTTTCTGTGTATCACTTCCTTTTCTTTCCAATAACATATCATCAAGATAAGCAATCTGGCGAGCATAACGAGAATGTGAGTCAACTTTTTCATCATCTTCTGTAATGAGGTGTTGCTCCAAAAGAAAATTGATTAGATCATTAGCTGCATGTTTTTCAAAGGAACCTAGCTTATTAAATATTTCTTGGGCAGTTCTTTGTCCATCTAATAAAGCTAAAAATCTAGCTATTGCTTTTGATGTCGTGATTTCTACTTTTTCACGAGTAGTCATTCTATGAAAAGTGATTCTCACTTTTTCATCTTTTAATTCAGTAATGTATACATCGATCGTATGCTGCAAATAAAATTTTTTATTTAACATGATGTATTTATAACAAGCCTGTTTATAGTAAAGCCCATTTTATAGTTATAAAATGAGCTTTTAGGGTTAGTATTGCAATACACCTGCATTCATCTGCAAGTATTGATCCCATGCATCCATGCTTGAACCATGTTCCGGCTCGGATTCAATGCCTCGACAGTTTTTTGCTGTACAATATGTAGAACAGCAAGTACTAGTGCCGTTAGTCCTGCAGCCTGCACTATTTTGAGCTTTAATATTTTGCTTAATTACTTCAAATGTTAGATCTAAAATCTTGCTCATAACTATAGCTCCTTTAATTAATATTAAATTTCAAAAACAAAAACAGCATAAGCTTAACAGTACTAGTGGTCAACTCGAATTTGTTAAAATAGTGAACCTTATAAGGTGCCATTATTGGTAGTATACACTGGGATAAACTTTGTCATACGGTAGTCACAATTTCGGTACATCGCTAGCATTGACTGAATGAAAATCCCAGTAACCAGCCACTTTTCAAAATATAGTTTCCTCCGTTTAACATAAGCTAAGATTGAACTTCTAAATACACCTCTTTGATAGTCATGTGTCATCATAATATATTATTGTTTTAGCTATATTTATAATCTTCTCCTGTCGAATTTTATCCTATATAACTAATGAGATTAGTCCTGTTTGATTTTCATTTTGTTCATCCCCT
>NZ_BCTL01000057.1 GCF_001571265.1 Cedecea neteri NBRC 105707 = ATCC 33855
GATCCGAAAAAAGCTAGACGTGGAGATGAGAATAACTACCTCATAAGAAGCAAAATTTACCCCTTTGGGGGCTTTTATTCAGTGCAGAACCTTCCGGGAAAACGGGTTTTCGTGGGGAGTCGGATCGTAATGTGCGCAATAAGAATATTTTAAATAATTCAATTAAATCAGTTTGATAGGTGTTTTTTTCAGAATGTTAGTCCCTGTTGCCGGAGGTTTTCGGAAGTAGAAGTAAGAGGTGAGGGCAATCAGTATAGTCAATTACAATAAGCAGGTGGAGAGCAGAACAATGCCAGAAGAGGCGCTTTTTTATAGCTCCCACCGCTCTGGTTCTCTGTTGTAACGGCATCATCCCATCTGTGATAGCGGTCAGTCATCCGGCGTTCATCGTTGAAGTGACGACAGAATGGCTTACAGACCGGAGTCTCAGAGAGGAGATCTGTCTCAGCCGTATAGCGATTGCTATACATAACATTTGTGCTATTATTGTAAAGCAATTGCTATACAAGGAGTGCACACATGAAATCAGATGTTCAGCTCAACCTCAGAGCGAAGGAATCTCAAAGAGCGCTTATTGATGCTGCGGCAGAGATCCTCCATAAATCACGTACAGACTTCATTCTGGAAATGGCCTGTCAGGCTGCAGAGAACGTGATCCTCGACCGTCGTGTATTCAATTTCAACGATGAACAGTATGTCGAGTTTATCGATATGCTTGATGCCCCTGTCACGGATGAGCCCGCGATTAACAAACTGCTGACAAGGAAACCTCAGTGGGACGTGTAACCGCGCCAGCCCCGTTATCCAGCGATCATCAGGTGGCGGAGTTCATCAGTGGAGAAGTTGTGCTCGATGACTGGCTCAGACAGAAAAGCTTAAAAAATCAGGCCCTCGGGGCGGCCCGCACGTTCGTTGTCTGTAAAGCAGAGACGAAGCGCGTTGTTGGTTTTTACTCCCTGGCCACCGGCAGTGTTAACCATGTGGAAGCCACGGGGAATCTCCGACGCAATATGCCTGATCCGATCCCCGTCATCATACTTGCGCGTCTGGCTGTTGACATCACATTCCACGGACAAGGACTTGGCGCTGATTTATTGCATGATGCCGTGCTGCGCTGCTATCGGGTTGCAGAGAATATTGGCGTACGGGCAATCATGGTTCACGCGCTGACAGATGAAGCGAAAGCTTTTTATATTCATCATGGCTTTAAGGTATCTCAGACACAGGCGCGGACCCTGTTCCTCAGGCTACCTCAATAGAAGGTGAGCGGAAGGTAACTCGTAACAAATTGATTTAGAACATTATATTTAGTAAATTTAACATAAGATAGATTATGCGCACCATGATTGTAACTCCAATATTCTGATGTCACTTTTAACACATTTAGTGATGTCACTTTTTCTGGCATAAAGGATTCAATCCTCAGGCCATGGAGACATCAGGATGCTTGTGACCATGTCAGATAAAGAACTCAGTCGGATCAACATCATTCAGTCAGTTGTTGAAAAGCGCATGCGCCGTCGCGATGCTGCTCATCAGCTTGCTTTGACCGAACGTCAGACACAGCGTTTGATGAACCGCTTTCGTGAATCTGGTGCTGCAGGTCTGGCAAACCTTCGACGAGGACGCCCCGGTAATCATAGACTTCCTGAGTCACTGAAGCTGCGTGTACTTTCTTTACTTCACGATCATTACAGCGACTTTGGACCAACGCTGGCCGCAGAAAAATTGCGCGAACGCCATAACATCACGGTGTCTATTGAAACACTGAGAAAATGGATGACGGCTGATGGGCTCTGGGTCCAATACTCACGTCGCAGGCCACGTGTTCATCAACCCAGATACCGGCGTGACTGCCTTGGAGAACTTGTTCAGATCGATGGTTCCCCGCATGACTGGTTTGAAGGACGTGCCCCCAAATGCTGCCTGCTCGTCTTCATTGATGATGCTACTGGGCGCCTGATGCACCTCCGTTTCGGCGAGACTGAATCAGCCTTTGATTACATGATGGCCACCCGCGAGTATCTTGAACAGCATGGCAAACCACTGGCGTTCTACAGCGATAAGCACGGCATTTTCAGGGTCAATAATGGTGGCACTACCACAACTGGAATCACTCAGTTCGGCCGGGTGCTTTCCGAACTGGGGATCGAGTTGATATGCGCCAACAGCCCGCAAGCTAAAGGTCGCGTTGAGCGCGCAAACCAGACTCTTCAGGATCGACTTATCAAAGAAATGCGGCTTGAAGGCATCAGCAGCATCGAGGATGCCAATGCCTGGCTGGATTCCTTCATTATTGACTTCAATCGTCGTTTTGCCAGACCAGCAAAATATCCCAAAGACCTGCATCGACCGGTGGTTGAAAGCTCTGAAGATCTGGATGATATCTTTGCTTGGCAGGAATCACGAAAACTCTCGAAAACACTGACTTTCCGTTACGATAAGATGATATATCTCGTTGAACCTACGGAAGAAAATACCAGAATTGCAGGTGAAAAAATCACAGTTTACGACTACCCAGATGGTACGCTGGCGTTTAAATATGGCTACCGATCACTCAATTATCAGGTCTTCGATAAACTGGAATGCATCGACCAGGGGCAAATCGTTGATAACAAACGGCTCGGTGCTGTACTGAAACTGGCTCAGGACAAGATGGATGAATTGGATCGAGAGGGAAAGCGAGATAGGAGTAAAAAAATGCCCAAACGACGTGCACAGGCCCGGGTTCAGGAGCAACTCAAGGCCATCAACCCTGTACTGGCTAATCCTGAAGAGTTCCGAGCCAGTCTGAAACGCTAGCCCCCTGCTCTGTTCTGTTTTTTTACCTTTAGCAGTGTGATGGAGTGCAAGCTTCTGAAAACACGTCAGTTGGTTTTATAACCATGAACCCTCATTTCATATTTGGCATTACTGCCACAGTTCGTAAATATGAATCTGTTTGTCACTCAAGGAGATTTTTATGGGTATTAAACCTGGCCCAAAGCCGATTGCTGAATCAACTGGCAAAGAAGATAAAAGAAGGCGTGTCACTCCGGAAAACAAACCAAAGCATCCCGGACTGAAGGAACACGACCATAAAAAAGGCGAATAACAGCTTATTGGTATAGCCTCTCATCACAGGCATGGACGTCATTCATGCCTGCTTTCCTCTGACATAAACCACCTTCTCTCTCTTCACATCACTTAAGGTGACATTTCTAACTGGCTAAATGAGGTGACATTTTAAGCTTGCAATAACATTAGCTAAATTTAAATGTCCGTCTCTGACCAAATGACATGTCCGCGCTACAGTCTCACCACAGCGATCACTGCTTTCCAAGGATGAGATTCATGACGGCATACGGAACGGAGTTTTTCTCAATGAACGATGTGAACCGACTCAGGATCCTTCAGGACGTGATTGACAGGCGTCTGACAACACGCCTTGCAGCCAGCCGGCTGGAGATCTCTGACAGACACTGCCGCAATATGCACGGGTTACACGGAGACCATAGGTGTCCAGGCGTAGTCGTATTTGAGTCATTTTGTCGTGCCTCGTTTTGTGCAGCAGGACAGCCTGTTCAAGCACCTTTATCAGTTCCTCGGCTGAAACCTCTGGCGACACGGCTATGCAACCTGGCAGAACAGAGCAACTGCCAGTACGAACAGGCAGGCCACACCGGCACTGGCAGCACCGGTAATGAGGTAGCCCGCAACAACCTGTAACCAACTCATTATGGCCGCTCATTGCGGTAGGCGTGGATACGGCGTTTTATCGTCATTCATTTCTTCACCTCGCTGCTAATCCACGGCGACGCTGTTAGTAGTTAATACATTGGCAGTTACACAGAATCACTGACAGGCACTGATAGCAAAATTAAAAGGTGTCCCACTGAGGAAAGTCCTGATAACCCATGTACATGGCATACCCAACATAGTTAACATATCTTGTTGTTCCCGATCTGTTCCTCGGGGTGAACCGGGCGACTTTGCGGTGCAGCTTGGAGCGATTGACTATTAGCCTTTTGTTTCTCAGTTCGCCTAAGTAGCGCCCATCAACACCATAGACTTCATTGCCGTTCAGTTTGCCAACATGCTTGCCTCTGTACGTATAAAGATCGTCATTGGATATGTAGCCGAAATATTTTCCTGACCAAGTCCAAATATTCATTTTTAGCCTCCATTTAGCTTATAAAAAAAAACCAAATCATGATGTTGTTGACTTATCAAGCCAACCAACCGTTAAACATACAACAGTGGCCACCTGGGATTGCAGTTATATTTACCCATAAGAAAATAACTAAATAACCGGTCAACAACATAATGCCGGAAATTACTGGGTAACGTAGGCTTGCCGAATTTGATATTCACGAGGACCGTCTATTATTCTCTGTTTTGCCCCTGCTGGCAGGGACGGTTCTAATTCAAGGATCAGCCAGTGGGTTCAGCATACTGACTCGCCAGACAGGATCGGAATACCTCTCAATAACCAGGTCACGCACCATTACCGAAACGGGTTTGATATAGGGCGACAGTTGTAGCCTTAACAACAATCAGAAATTTTGGGCTGCTCTGTTTGGGCAGAATTTCTTGTACATCCACTCAAACGCTAATCAGGCGTTTGAAGAGAAGGTTCTGAATATCCTGCCTGTGGGACAGTATTGCATGAGCCGTTATTGCATCATCCTCAACCGAGTACAGGACTCTGTAGCCATCCGGAGTATTGCACTCCCGATATTTTGCGCAGCCTATTTTGAGTAGTTCAGGGCAAATCTGACAACCCAACGGAAAATCACCTACCCTCTTTTCGAAGTGCTCAATGATGCCACTGATCACGTCTTTGGGTGCGGTGTCGATACGACGAAGATGGCTGGCGATGTCATCGATGCAGGTTTTGACGGTTTTGGTGTACTGAATCATTACCGCCATTACAGACCCGCCAGCAGTTGCTCTTTACTGAACACGTTACCGTCTGCTTTGTCTTTCTCTGAAAGCGTCAGCAGTTTAAGCAGTGCTATTGAGTTCTCTCGCTCCTGCTGCGCGGTGTAGGACTCAATCACATACGCCGGAACCCCGTTCTGAGTGACCAGTATCGGTTCTTCCAGATCGAGCGATGCCGCGTTTTTCTTCACGTAGCTGATGGTTTCAACTTTCATAATAACCTCACAGACAATAGAAGTCTAAATATAGGCCAAATTTGAGTTGTCTGCAATGTTACGATTTTGACGTACATCGCCCGCTGGAGAATGGCGAAAACCTGCAGGCGACACTTACCTTGCGCGGACAACGTAAGGTCTCAAAAAAACCTGACTTTACAGTATGATAAGAAGCTTTATTTGCTTGAGGATAATGAAGAAAACCGTCGTTTTCAGGGGAAATGCATCGATGTCTGGCAGTATCCGGACGGCCTGAGACCTCTCTTCCGGGCTGAAGCATTTGTTTGTGCCTGAGCGAATGGCCAGGGGACGCACATTTGGGTAAAACTCTTCAATCCAGCGCTTTAGAATTTCGCTACTGGGTAGCCGATGACACGGCGAGTGTACGACAGGCAACCACCGTGAGTAAGATAATGCTCAACAGCAACAATTTTCTGTGCACGTGAATAGCGTTCTCTTGGCTTTAATTCCCTGGGTAAATCGCCCTTCTCTTCATAAATCCTAACCCAACGGCTCAACTGTTTTGTGGAAGGATATCTCAGCTCCATGACAACAACGGAGACTTACTTTCTATACCGGTAATAGAGTTCGACGGCCCGGATCCAGTCCTCGTATGAATGCATAAATTAACCCCTGAAGGTCCAGGAATTCGTCCGCATCCTCCTCTGACCAAATAGACATGTCCGCGCTACAGTATCATCACAGTGATCGCTGCTTTCTAAGGATGAGACCCATCTTCAGTCTGGCGGGCCCTTATATAGTGAGGTATCTACTATTTCCCGAGGACTTTTGATCAGGCCTTGTTTGTACCTATAAAGGTTAATACGGCTCAACGGTTATCAATGCCACTTTATACTACTGCTCGGTTAACAATGTCCTTAACCCTCTATACGACGTAATTCTGTTAATAGCTTCGGATTACGTTGCAGGAGCGCCAGCACCTTTAACGCAACGCCGGTAGGTTGGCGGCGTCCTAACTCCCAGCTCTGCACCAACGCGGTTGATGCGCCGACCGCATCAGCGAATTCGGCGCGGGAAACGCCCAGTGACAGGCGCAATTCCTTCACATCTACCATCACGCGGCCTCCAGCGGCTTTTTGCTGATAATCAGGCGGCGGTGTGGATGTACATCACGGTCATAACCCCACGCATATTCAAGCCATCGGTTTTCCAGTTCATCCAGTGAGGTGATTGGAAACTTAGGCCAGTCCTCTCCTTCGGTTCCATCAGCAACGTAAAGCGAGTAACCGCTGTTATATGCCCAGTCGAGCATATCCAGCCAGAAACGCTGTCCATCGCCTGTTTGCTCGCTGTCTGATACCACAATATTGGTGATATCCAGTAAATGGCGGAAAAACAGCTTTGCGAAGCCCTGAATGGCTGAATAATGGCGGCTGGATGGGGTACGCCAGACCATCACTTGAGTTACAGCGCTATGCGGATATGTGATTTCACGATGGTGCACCAGCTTCACGGCGTAGGCGGTATATGGCTTACCTTCGTCAGTGGTGACGATTCGATACTGATCCTCAAACAGGGATTTGACCAGGCTATAGTTAGCTGGTGGCACATAGCCATCAATATGGTAATCCTCAATACCACTGGCAAGAAATTGCTCAGTGTGCTCCGAATTTCTGGAGTACATCCCCAAATTTTTGCTGAAATCAGCGGAATCAATTTTCAACGGTGGCACGTTGTTGCGTTCTCTCATTTTATCAGCTCCCGTTCAGGGGTAATGAACACAGCTTACCATGTACACTGTACGCAGACAACAGAACAGAAACCCCAGCTCGGCCGGCCGGGTTCAGGAAGTATGGCGGGGTAATCAGAATCAAGGCACAATAATCAGATGTGACACATTATTTAATGAGTTATAGATTTAGAGAAGAGCTGAATAATTATAATACCTGCTGCAATGCACGCCAATCCGATGAGTGCCGGAATGTCGAGTCGTTGTTTATATATCAAAAATGACATTACTGAAACAAGAAATATCCCCAAGCCGGCCCATATTGCATAAGCAATTCCAATATTCATTACTTTTACAACCTGCGAAAGCCCATAGAACGAAATAGAATAACCGAGAACCACAACAACACTGGGTATCAATCTGGTGAATCCATGTGATGCCTTCATCATTGTGGTTGCCAGCGTTTCTGCCGTGATCGAAACAGCGAGAATGATATATATTTTCAACATAAGGACTCTCTTATTTTTAGCCGATTTTAAAAGCGGTATTTTTTGGTCATTCGGTTGAGATCAGCATTATTATTAAGTCATCGGTTCAGACATAATAAAACCTGTAAAACTGTGCGGCATTTTAATTTAGAGCACCGAGCCAGTTATTAACATATTTAAGAGTAACGTGGCCTTGATACGAATAAACATACTTTCCGGGAATATAGTTAAACACCATGTAGTATGTCAACACAGACTGTTTTGTATCTGTGGTTATTGGCTGTTTTCAGTATATGTACAGAGCGTGACCGCAGGATCTTTCCTCTGCAGAGTGGGCGCTTATTCCTTCTTTTCTGTTCTTTGAAATAATGTCCTCCGCCCCCACAGCCAAAGCATCACAGAACCATTAAGGGTGCGATTTACCCGAACGGTCTACTCAGTGGGGAACACACAATCACATTCAGTATGATTTTTGTACTACGCTTTAGATCATCGCACTAATCTCGAAAATTTTTACTCCGGGGGCATGGTGTCTTCAGTTCGATTTTTGATGCAGCTATTGCTGTGGTGTGTTCTCTATTTTTTTCTCGGGTACATATCACTTTATCTTGATGATCCCGTCAGCCAGGTGTCTTTTGTCTGGTTTCCGGCAGGTATTGCCGTCAGTGCTTTCCTGATGACACCTCGTCGTTTCTGGCCGTATTTGTTCCTGAGCCTGTTTCTCGTTAGAACGTTTCTTGATGTGACAATGCGGCATCCGCTTGAAATATCTCTGATGCACTCTGTTATTTCTTTAAGTACCGATTTATCTGTCGCTTGGTGCGTACGGCATTTCACTCGACCTCATGACACGTTATACAGCCTGGTAATCTGGTTGTCTGCGACTCTGATAGCCAGTGCCTTTGCAGCAGTGCTCGGCGGAGGGTGGGTTGTGTTGCACCATGGAGTGGGCTTCGTTCAGACGGTATGGATTTGGTGGTCTGCCAACGTAGTCGGCACTATTCTGTTGACAACTATCGTGATGGGATTGTTCTTGAGACAAGAGCTAGAAATATCGCATAAATGGTTGATAGGTGGTGCGCTGTGGCTGGTGTTATGCCTGAGTACAATTTATGTTTTCCATCAGCCTATTGGCGGGCCACGGGGAGAAGCGTTCCTGTTCAGCCTGGCCTGTATTCCCGTCCTGGTGATGATTATGATACCGGTGCTCAGTGGGAATCAGATGGGGGCGATGGCATTTCTGAGCTTTTGCATCATCGTGATTTACTATTCATGGCAGCGTAACGGCCCGCTGTTTATACCCGGTTTGCACCCAGGTGAGCCCCTTTTGCTGGCACAGTGTTATCTGTCAGGCACAGCGCTCCTGCTGAACTTTGTCTATCTGCTCAAGCATCATCAGAGAACCAGTCCTGCATCATCCTATTATCTGGATCCCAGAAGTGGACACCTGACCTGGGACCAGAGTTCGCCCAGCAGACTCACTCAACACCTTTCGATGATTAATCACACCGACCAGCTATTCTCTCTGATGTCACACGATGACCAACAAATAATGCGTGAACGATGGGCCATTGTGCAAAATGGTGGCGCCATCAAGGGAGCGTTTCGGTTTTTACTGATCCTTTCTCCGGGTAACACGTTGCATCTACAAGAAACGAAGCTCATTGCATTACAGCAGCCGGAGGGCGTCGTACTCATTGGCTACTGGGCGGGCGAATTTCAGGAGCCCGACTCAATTATCAAGGGGATGTGACCAATGCTGCAGGTTGCACTGTTATTGATGGGCATGGCTTTTGTGCGAAAAGCAGCCCCGGCACTGGGGATTGTGGGTGTACTGTGGGGGGGGCTTGGCATCTCTATCTTCCTGGATGGCATAGAAGGAATGCGCTATTTCCCTTTCCACGTCTTTGGCATTCTGCTACTGATCGAAAGCCTTGTGACACTGGTTTTAGCCAACAATGCTAAAGGTGCGCAAAAATCAGTATATTATTTCAAAGGTGGAACCTTTTGCTTTATTGCAATCCTAATCCTTTCCGGGCGTGAAAGCAGCAATCTGCTATTGGCCATTTTGTTCGGTTTCGCTTTTTTCATTACAGGGTTGTTTGTCATGGCTTCAGCCTGGGTCGTTCGTTACGATCGCTGGCCACAGGTTTTTGTTGGTGGTATTGCGCAACTGGCTTTTTCTCTGTTCCTCTTTTTTCCTTACCCCACCCATCATCATGGAACCATTTCACAATTTCTTGGCATGATTATGATTTTAGGCAGCATTCAGTGCCTTCGGCTGGCATTCCGTGCATTCCAGCTACGTGAAGGGTCGACCATCTTCAACTTGATGGAACACGCAACGCAACCACCAGCTTCGGAATTTATGCATGACGCTCACCCAGGAGGACCGCTGATTGTTCATATCTGGACCCCGGAGGGCTCTTCCGAGAATTCGCCCGTCCCACGGCCGGTGATTAATCGCTATATTGCCGCGGTTGATATTGACGGAGTTATTTCAACGGGACATGCCGCACTGGAATCGCCACCTGATGTATACATCAGTCTGTATCCTGCTGTGGAGATTGACCGTTCACCCTCGGAATTTTTTCAAACGCTTAAAGCTATTCAGGAAAATAACGTGCCCGGTGAATTTAAACCTAGCTATCAACGTGAAGCGGCCGACTGGTGTGATTCCGACTGGAAAATTGTCTTTCATCATTACAATGCCAACGCCTTACGCCGTTATTGGGAAAGCTACCGCGAGGTCAACACGTATAACCTGACGTGGCGTAACTGTTCCAGCAGCGTTGCCTACGCCCTCGAATCAGCGCTTGACGGCATCCTTTCCGGCAAGCGTGGATGGCTACATTTCATCCGCTTATTTTTCATGCCGGAGTTATGGATTGCCGCTCAGTTACGAAAACGCGCTACCACCATGGCCTGGACACCAGGTCTGATGCTGGACTATGCACGCGCGCTACATGCTCTTGTTCATCCTGCTGAGCACTCGTGGTTGCATCGCTGGAGACAACAGTTGGATAGAACATGATAATGAAAAATAAAGGAAATGACGCCGATAAGATGGTTCCCTGGCTGCAAGAGTCTTCCCGGGTGGCCTCAATAGAATGGCAAGACAGTGATAATGTTCACATTAGTCATATACGAAATTTTAGCTATCGGAATGAAACTCGTCCTGCCCCGGACTGGTATGATTGTCAGTTGAAACTGAGTGACGTTATCGCTACTGACCTGGTTTTATCTTATTGGGCAGGAAACGCTATCGCACATGTCTTCCTAAGTTTTGGCTTCGAAAATGGGCGATGGCTGGCATTATCAATTGAAACTCGCAGACGGCAAAATCAATCCTGGTCTGCCTTTGGTGGTTTTTTGAAAAATTATCCCCTGGTTTATGTAATTGCTGATGAAAGGGATCTGATTGGTGTCCGTGCCAACGTAAGAAAAGAGCGTGTTTATCTCTACCCTTTAAACATTACACGTCAGCAAAGCCAGGATTTATTTTGCAGTTATCTGTTAAGAATTGAGAAAGTTAACCAACACCCTGAGTGGCATAACACACTGCTGAACAATTGCACGTCCAACATATTTTATCATGGAAAATCCGTATCCTTTGCGGTGAAATATGAAGTGGTCAACAAAAACTGGCCACAGCTTTAGAGTTTTTCCAGTATCGGTTTTCCGATTCGTTTGGTGGTAACCCACCGTTATATTCATGTGGTCTGAGCTCGCTGTAATATCCAACGATATAATTCGTTATGGCATGAGTTGCATCGCTGAAGCTTACGTAACCCATCACTGGCACCCATTCGTTCTTCAGACTCCGGAAGAAGCGTTCCATTGGACTGTTATCCCAGCAGTTTCCACGCCGACTCATACTCTGTTTGATCCGGTATCGCCACAGTAATTGCCGGAACTGCCTGCTCGTATAATGACTGCCCTGGTCACTGTGGAACATCACTCCAGCGGGCTTACCGCGCGTTTCCCATGCCATTTCGAGCGCCTTCATGGTGAGTCTGCTGTCCGGTGAGAATGACATTGCCCAGCCCACTGGTTTTCTTGCGAATAAGTCGAGAACAACGGCGAGGTACGCCCAGCGCTTACCTGTCCAGATATAGGTCACATCACCGCACCACACCTGGTTGGGCTCTGTTACGGCGAACTGTCGCTCAAGATGATTTGGGATAGCAACGTGCTCATGACCGCCACGCTTATACCTGTGAGTCGGCTGCTGGCAACTGACTAGTCCCAGCTCTTTCATGAGCCTGCCAGCAAGCCAGCGCCCCATCTGGTAGCCTCTCTGGGTTGCCATTGCGGCGATGCTTCTCGCTCCGGCCGAACCGTGGCTGATGCCATGCAGCTCAAGTACCTGACTGCGTAATACAGCCCGCCTGCCGTCTGGCTTTTCAGGACGGTTTATCCAGTATTTGTAGCTGCTGCGATGAACCCCGAATACATGGCAGAGAGTGACCACAGAATAACGCGCCCTGAGTTTTCCGATTATCGAGAACTGTTCAGGGAGTCTGACATCAAGAGCGCGGTAGCCTTTTTTAATATTTCATTTTCCATTTCAATACGCTGTAGCTTTTTCTTCAGCTCACGTATTTCGATTTGTTCCGGTGTTATCGGAGAGGCCTTTGGTGTTTTGCCCTGACGCTCTTCACGCAGTTGCTTGACCCATTTTGTCATCGTGGAAAGACCGACATCCATAGCCTTAGCGGCATCAGAGACGGTGTAGTTTTGATCGACAACCAGCTGAGCGGATTCGCGTTTGAATTCAGGACTGAAATTTCTTCTTTTCATTGGAGCACCTGTGTTGTTCTGAGGTGAGCATATCACCTCTATTCAGGTGGCCAAATTCAGTAAACCACTTCAGTTGTTCTGAGGTGAGCATATCACCTCTATTCAGGTGGCCAAATTCAGTAAACCACTTCAATATGACTGGAGAATATTGCTAAGTGGTTATACGGATCGTTATTGCTACAAGAACAATCTCCTGATAACAGTCTTCCTTTTGAAGAACTGAAGAAACGTAGCCACCTTACAAGATCTGACGTAACGACTATTGGCCCGACATATTCACTGGATATACGCCGCACCCGTTGAATTGTCTTGAGTGCTTTTACCCGGGAAAGGAATAAATGATGTGTAAAAACCTTAAGTTTATGCTGGCCTTTATGCTATTCGTTGTTGAAGTTGCACACAGCGCTGATTTTTCTCTTGGCGTTCAGGGGGGCTATTACGGAACCGCGTATAAAACGCGTCATGCCGATCATTGGGCCCTGCCCTATATCGGTTACAACGGTAAAGATTGGTACATTGATGGCACTGAAGCTGGATATAATTTTATCAATACCGATACTCAACTTTTCCGTGCAAAACTCTATTACTACACTAACCAATATAGTTCTTCCGATGGTCGCAATTCGGCTATGCGCAGCCTCAATAGTCGCTACAGCACGATGATGGGCGGCTTTACCTGGCAGTATATCTCCCCTGTTGGAGCTTTCAGCACAACAGTGGGCGCTGACACGCTGAATAACAGTAAGGGAGTAACATTGAATGTATCCTATATTCTACTGCAGCAGTGGGGGAATTTTACCCTGGTCCCTGAGGTGGGCGTTGACTGGTCGAATACGCAAAATACACGTTATTATTATGGGATAACAGATAAAGAGTCTGAACGTAGCGGCCTTTCCACCTGGCGCCCAAACGACAGTTATGTGCCTTACTTACAACTGGCGATGAATTATGCCTGGTCAAACCAATGGAATACTTGGGGAGAAATCACGGGACGATTTTATCCTTCAACCATAAGCAATAGCCCGATGGTCAATAAACACGACGTTACCGAGCTCACTGTAGGTATTAGCTATACCTTCTGAGACAAACAACACGTGTTGAGAGTGGGGTAGTAAATATCCCCCTTCTCTCTTGGCCTCAATCGGATCCGTTCACATGCTTCTTCATAAGTTTCTGTTGCACTGCCCACATCGTCCCTTCAACATCAGGATATAAACTGGATTATGTTGTATCTCAGCAGGAAGTTGCACCTGTAAGTATCCCAGCTTTAGTTCCACGTACTTTTTGAGAGTTCCGTTTTTTAGCCACCAGCCGGTATTCCTCCGGCGTCAGGTTTTTCAGGGATTCATGGGGACGCTCGCTGTGGTATTCATTCAGCCAGCATTCCGTGATTTCCCGGGCTTCATCCAGGGGCCTGACAGAGAAAAATCCTGGATTACTGTCCGGTAAGTTCGGTTAAAACGTTCGATAAACGCGTTCTGTGTCGATTTGCCCGGCTTGATAAATTCGAGCTGCGCGCCATGTTTTTCAGCCCATTGTGACGAGTGCCAGTGAGACCAGTTCTGGCCCGTTATCCATTCGCATCTTCAGCGGGTAGCCGCGGCTTGCCACTATTCTGTCCAGGACCCGGACGGGGGATATTCAGGTCGATTTCTATCGCCGACGCTTCACGATTAAAATCATCCACTATATTGAAGGTCCGAAAGCGCCTGCCGCAGCCCAGCGGGCGTGCATAAAATCGATAGACCTGTTCTGGTTTTGCGCTTCCGGCGTGGCCAGTGGTGTCAGGTTACACACAGGCAAACGAGGCTTTCCTTTCCGACAAAAATTCAGCTTTAACCGGCAGTAAACACGGTAAACACGCTTATGGTTCCAGACGCTGCCCTGCCAGCGAAGCAGCTGAAACAGCTTCTTTAAACCATATTGCGTATAACGTGCTGCCAGCTCAGTCGGTGCCAGAATCACTGGTTCATCCCGGCGAGTGTAAGGCTGGTAAAGATACATGTTCCTGCTCAGTGATAACAATCTGCATGCCTGACGTAAGCTCATGGCAAACTGCACGGTCAGACAGCTGACCAGATCACGCTTTATCGCTGGTTTTAAAGTTTTTCAATAACATCTTTCAGGATGCGCCGGGTCATGTTTAACGGAAATGCAGGGGTGAATATCTCAGAAACGGCCATGGCGCCGGGGCGGGAAGGGGCGCCGGCATGCCGGCGCCCGGACGGAGCAGGTGTCAGCCTTTGCCGGTGACGGCCGGTCGGCCGTCGGTGCTACAGGTCACCCGGAGGCGCTGTTGATGTCCCACATTGTCACGGATGTTCACTATGCCCGTCAGGTCGTTACTGGTTTGAACAGAAAAGTCACTATCCTTAACCGTCACTGATGCCTGCATAACAGAAATATCCTGGGTGTTATAATTCAGTCCGTGGCTGAAGGAGAGGAGCGTTATCGGGGTCTTCACTTCCACAAATGTATGGTTCTGAGCGGTTTCCCGGGGAGTGATGGTTAACGCTTTCCCCTGCACAGGGACGACCCAGGCATTAAAGCGGGTTTCAGGATTGATGGTCTGTTCAGATGAGGCCACGGCGCCCTGGCTGGGGGCCAGTTTACCGTCTTCTGCCCCTCCGGCGCTGGTGACAGTCAGCCTGATAGGGGAATTATCCTTCAACATGGAATGACGGAGCTGCCAGGCGGTATATTTCCCTGACACCTTATTTTCATCAACACCTTTTTCACCACGAGCCTCGAGCACAAGATTACCATGGAAGGAAATGTCGGTCTCACCGCCCTTTGTTGCCCCCCCCACGCCGAGGCGTTGGTATAATCAATCGGCTCCATAACGGTCAGAGCGACAGTCGCCTTTTCTTGGCTGGAGGCATCGCTGCCGTCACCGATGGGGGTGGCACTGTGCTCCGGCGACAGAAATGCCCCCAGCTTAAACTCCTTCGTGGAGTGCATTACAGACAGACTACTCACATAAAATACCTTTTCCGCCGTACCATCAGCAGAAACCGGCGTTTCCCCACCCCCGTTGTCATAAAACCCCAGGGTGTAATCATTTTTACTCAGACTGCAGAACAGCTCATTGCTGGTCCCGTCGTGTATACCGACGCTACCGGAAAGCGCTTTCTTTGAGGATGTGTCGTAAAGATAAACCTTGTCTTTCCATTCATCGGTGACATCGGTGACATTATTCTTTTCATCGGTCCGGATAATTTTAAAGCGAACCCGGACCGGGAGATTATTTTTCTCGTTACCGAAGATTTTTGCCGAGCGGTGTGAGACCGCGTCGGGAAAGTCGACCTCCATTGAGTTAACAGATATACCGGCAGGGAGTTTGCCGACGACAAGTGAGTCGTCGGTAGTGGATAAGCTATTCATATTCATTCCTTAGATTAATTATAAGTTTAAATGCGTCCGACGGCATATTCGCCCCATTATCAGGGGGGGGGGGCAAGAAGGAAATTCTGACCATACTGTGAGAAAATTTGCAGAGGGGATATATATCAGTCTGAAGTGAAATCCGGCAGGTTCTGTCGAAAATACTCTACAAAATCGAGGGGAGCCTTATTCCGGACATGGTCAGGCTGCTTATGTATACAACTGCCTCCAGGCTGAGGTGTCTCCTGTATTTTCCATGCTGCTCTTTTTTAAGCATCCGGTGCAACGCTATTCCCACAATTGTCGCTTCCGCGGATCCCAATGATTTAAATCCGGGTGCAGACTTCGCAATACGTTTAATACCCTGATGGTCCTGTCCCACCAGATTGCTCCGATATTTTATCCGCCTCCCCCTATCAACAAAGGCCAGAGTTCACAGAGAAATAACAGGTGGTAGCGAGATGTCCCTGAGAATGAACACGGTAATTGTGAACGAACAAAACAACAGATAATCTCCTGGCAAGGTTGGCATAAAAGGTTGTTTGCAGCTGTCACACGATATTAAAAATGAAAGCACAATGCAGATAGACGGCGAAGCTCAGAAAATTTATCCACCAGCACCGCAAAGAACTTCTCGACTGCATATGCCCCCGGATCCTTCACTCCGTCAAGGTTATCGCAACTGAAGCAGGATGAACCGCCCGCTCTGGCTTTCGTCATTACGCAGGTGTATTTTCCGCCCCGGCACGCGCCGCGTCAGCCACATCAGGCAACGGAACTTCTTCACGGTACAGGGCCAGTACGGGCACAAGTACATCAACGATTGTCCTGTTACCGGAGCCTCGTGAAGGCTTTCCGCTGATATCATGCGGCGGTTTACCTGACTGTCGAATCGATGCATAGTGAGCGGGGATAATCGCGACAAAATCCATAGCGGAAGCTCTTCCTGAAGCTATTAGGAATATTTGTATACTGCTGTCGACGACCAGATAAATACGAAGTTAACTTTCACTTTGTAGCTGCATTTTCGGCAAATAAAGAACAGCTTTTTCATCAATATTTAGGATAATTCTTTTCATTTAAGACCATTCTTGCGCATGCCCATTTTTTCAATAGCACCTTCCTTGATTAATTACACTCATCATCTTTATACTCCCCATGCAATGCGCAGAGCATAAAAAACACTGCAAACCACGGAAGGAGAAAACAGTTTGCAATCAAACAGGCCATAAAAAAATAACTTTTAAATTCAGCCGGATAACGAAAATGTCACTCTGACTTTTCATGAGCTACTGATATTATGGAAGTGACCATTGATGTTAATCATATGGCAAATCATAATAATCTGGCTTAATTTAAATTCCTTTAACCCCGGCAATGACGATAAAAAGAGCCTGCCTGACATATTTGCCAGCGTGCATTCTCCTCAGCATTCTCATTCACCCTTTGTTTAATATCCAGGGCTATGATGAGTGTTAATTTCCCGTATTTAACGTTATGGAAAACTACGTTATGTCGCCAGTAAAATTCACCTCCCGCCGCACGGTACTGCTTTGCATCTTCGCGCTGACCATTGCCACTGTTTTACTCGCATTATTTCTGCATAAGCCAGCACAGCCTGCCTACATTACGGCCCCGGTGCGACTGGGCAGTATTGAAAATGCCGTACTGACCACCGGCCGGCTGGATGCAGTGGAGCGCGTCAATGTCGGTGCACAGGTTTCCGGCCAGGTGAAATCACTGAAAGTTAAAGTGGGTGACAATGTGACCAAAGGACAATCTGTCGCCGAAATAGATGATCTGCCCCAGCGTAATGACCTGCGTACTGCAGAAGCCAGTCTGAGCGAGATTAAGGCCGATATGCTCGCAAAACAGGCGCAGCTTAAACAAGCTGAATCAAAATACAAACGCCAACGCAGGATGCTCAGTGAAGAGGCCAGCTCTCAGGAAGACTACGAGAATGCGGAAACGACGCTTGCCACCTTGCGGGCGCAAATAAAGTCGCTTAATGCCCGACTTGTACAAGCGCAAATCACCGTCGACAAAAAGAAAGTCGATTTGAGCTACACGCGCGTGGTTGCTCCGATGGACGGGATTGTCATTGCGGTTGTCACACAGCAGGGCCAGACCGTAAATTCCACCCAGAGCGCACCAACCATCATCAAACTTGCCCGCCTTGACGTGATGACCATTAAGGCCCAGGTCTCTGAAGCTGACATCACGCGTGTCAGACCGGGCCAGAAAGCCTGGTTCACTATCTTCTCAGAGCCTGAACATCGTTACGATGCCACACTGCGCACCGTTGAGCTGGCACCAGAATCGATAATGAAAGACGATTCACTGGCCAACAACAGCACTTCATCGGGATCCGGAACGTCAAATGCATCCGTTTATTACAACGCACTCCTCGACGTCCCAAACCCCGGTAATCGCCTGCGCATTGCCATGACCGCCCAGGTTTCAATGGTGCTAGGCGAAGCAAAAAACACCCTGCTGATACCTGTCCAGGCGGTGCATAAAACAGCGGATAAAAAATCGCAGGTTCAGGTGCTGACCCCGGACGGACGTACTGAGGCGCGTGAAGTCAAAACGGGGATCTCCAACAATGTTGATGTGCAGATCCTCTCCGGACTGAAAGCAGGTGAAATCGTTACGCTGTCTCAGCCAGAGGCCAAATCTGCCGAAGGAGTATTCTTCCTGTGAAGGCAGTCATGGAACTAAAAGGTGTCAACCGGACCTACTCAAACGGCAATCAGTCCCTCAGCGTACTGAAAGATATCAACCTGACTATCAGGGCCGGCGAAATGGTCGCCATCATCGGGGCTTCCGGCTCCGGTAAATCAACGCTGATGAATATTATGGGTTGCCTCGATGTACCTGACAGCGGCGACTACGCTATCGGTGGCCAGAATGTAGCGCTGCTGTCTGCTGACGCGTTAGCACAAATTCGTCGTGAACACATTGGCTTTATCTTTCAGCGTTATCATCTTATGCCCGACCTCAGCGCACTGGGTAATGTGGAAATCCCGGCCATTTATGCCAACCGTCCCCGCGACCAGCGCCGATTGCGGGCAGCCCAACTGCTGGCCCGACTGGGCCTGGAAGGGTGGGAGAACCACCGGCCAGGTCAACTGTCAGGCGGGCAGCAGCAACGCGTCAGTATTGCCCGATCGCTTATCAACGGCGGGGAGATAATTCTGGCTGACGAACCCACCGGCGCACTCGATTCGCGATCAGGCCAGGAAGTCCTGGCTATTCTCAGTGAGCTAAACCAGCGCGGTCATACCGTCGTTATCGTTACCCATGATATGAATGTCGCGAAACGTGCCCAGCGAGTCATTGAACTTCGGGACGGTGAAATCATATCGGACAACGGGCATAACCCCGGCACCGGACAACCGTTTCCACAATCCCCCCGGGTGTCGCAGAAAGGCTGGCAGACTCTCCTGGATCGCACCCGTGAGTCGCTGCATATGGCGCTGAAATCGATGAATGCTCACCGCCTGCGCACCGCACTGACAATGACCGGTATCATTTTTGGGATTGCCGCTGTTGTCACTGTTGTCGCACTGGGTGAAGGCGCCAAACAGCGAACCCTGGAAAACATCAAAGGGCTGGGTACCAATGTGGTCAGTATTTTCCCGGGTAGCGATTTCTTCGATGATGCCGCCGACAAAATCCGCACACTGGTCCCTGCCGACGCGGATGCCCTCGCACAGCAGAATTTTATCGAAAGCGTCACGCCGGAGATCTACGCTCAGGACACTATACGCTTTCGCGGAAAGTCGGCCCCAGCCACCGTCAACGGCGTCGGACGGGACTATTTTCACGTAAACGGCATCACAATTATTCAGGGAGCTACGTTTCGCGATGACCGTCATGCCCTCCAGGAAGTCATTATCAATGATAACGCCGTACACTCCCTTTTTGGCGATCCGGGTGCCGATGCGCTGGGCCAGATTGTGTTTCTCGGATCCGTTCCGGCCCGGGTGATTGGTGTAGCAAAAAGTAACCGTGATTATCCTCCTAACCGAATAGCAGTCTGGATGCCCTGGAGTACCGTCATGTACCGCATGGCGGGAAAATCAACGTTAAGCAGCATCAGCGTTCGTCTGCGGGACGACGTCACCAATGAAGCCGCAATAAGCGCCATTACGCAGTTGCTTATTCAGCGTCATGGGGTAAAAGATTTTATGCTGTTCAACCGTGACCAGTTTCGAAAATCGGTCGAACACACATCCATGACACTCAGCCTGCTAATCCTGATGGTCGCTTCAATCTCCCTGATTATTGGTAGCCTTGGGGTTATGAATATCATGTTGGTTTCTGTAACGGAACGCACCCACGAGATTGGCGTCCGCATGGCGGTGGGTGCGAGACGAAGCGATATTATGCAGCAGTTTATGACAGAGGCCGTGCTGGTCTGTCTGACCGGCGGTGCACTGGGCATTGCCCTGTCATTCGCCACTGGGCCACTGTTCTCTCTGATGGCGGGCAACATGCTCAACGCCATCTGGTCCTGGCAGGCAGCCACCATTGCATTTTTCTGTTCAACGTTAATCGGCATGGTTTTCGGCTATCTCCCTGCCCGTAAAGCGGCCAGGATGGATCCCGTCGTTTCACTGGCCAGTGAGTAAATAATGAAACTTTTACCTCTTCCTGTCTGCCTCGCCGTACTCCTCTGCGCAGGCTGCGGCAATATGTTAAAAAGTAAGTATCAACGCCCACACATTCACTATCCTGACCACTGGCAGAATGAAACCGTCGGTACCGTGCCCGCCCCATTTATCTGGCAGGATTTCCGCGATCCTGCACTCAACAACTGGCTGCATCAGGTGATGACCAGAAATAATGATCTGGCCCGGGCTATGCTGCGATTCTATCGTGCGCAACTTAATGCCGAACGGACCGGCATACTCGCAACACCAGACCTCAACTTCAGACTGAACGGCGGTGCGGAGCACGAGTTATACGGGTCATCATCCTGGCAAGATAAAAGCGGTACATCGCTGAGCACCCGATATGAGGTGGATCTGTGGGGTAAGCTTGCCCGAGCGCAGGATGCTGCAGAGTGGCTAAGCCGGGCAAGTGAACAGGATTTACGGGCAGCCCGACTCACCTTGCTGGCAAACGCCAGCACGAACTACTGGCGAATTGGCTACCTCAATCAACAGATCAGCATAAGCCAGGAAAGTCTTGAATACGCGAAGAAAACGCGCCAACTCGCCAGCGCCCGATTCCATGCGGGTAAAATATCTCCCCTGGATGTGGTTAATGCAGAGCAAAATGTCCTGAAGCAGGAAGATCGCCTTCTGACGCAGCAGTACCAGCGCCAGCAGGCGCTGAATGAACAGACCGTGCTGCTGGGAGCCCCGCCAGGAAAAACAGTTGTTGAACCGGGAAGTCTGTCGCAAGGGCCACTGCCGCAGATTAACAATGGAATTCCGGTCAGCATACTGAGCCGCAGGCCTGACGTGAATGCAGCAGAGATGCGCCTGCGCGCGGCACTGTCCGACATTGACGCCAGACGCACGCAATATTATCCGTCATTCACCCTGACAGGTACGCTGGGCACAAGCAGCAGCGCATTACTGACATTTCTGAGCAATCCCGTCGCCGGCATCGGAGCCAGCCTGACGTTACCCTTCCTGGAATGGCGAAAAATGAGTGTGGACGTCAATATTGCCCAAAACGACTACGAACAACGTGCTCTGGAATTTACGCAAACCCTCTATAAGGCGATGTCTGATGTAGATAATGCACTGTCTCTGCGCGCGCAACTGATGGCTCAGGAAACGCATCTCCAGACGACACTGGCGCTAGCACGCAAGTCCGAACGGCTGAATGAGGTACGTTATCGCCAGGGGGCTGTCACCATCACTGACTGGCTGAATGCTCAGGAACAGCGCCGGCAGACAGAATCAGCGCTCAACGAAAATCGGTTTAATCAGTACCAGAATATGGCGAAAATTTATCTCGAATTTGGAGGGGAAGGTAAGGAAGTCTTTTTACACAACTAAAAACGACTCAGACACTGCTGTGGGGCGAAAAAAGTGAGTTTGCTGTTTTATTGCCCTGCCAGCCGGGATACTAAACCGGCTATCATCATCTCGTCCTGATTTTAAAGAAAAAGCCTGCCAGATACACAAGGCAACCTTTCGTGCACTTGTGCCTGCTGAAAAGGAAGGGGGCTGATGGCGACATGCTGCAGCCTGTTAAGATTAGAAGGTTGATCTATCAGACAGGATTCATTGCACCTGCACTAAAATGAGTCTGGCGACTTAAGCCGCTTCACCTCAGGGACTTCCATACCGTCAAACTGCTTGTGCCAGCTGCATAAGGTGGCGTCTGAAATAGCGTGCTTGCGACAGACGCTGCAGCTCCGTCACGCCCGGATAGGCAAATTTTTTCTTCCTGCTGTAAAGGTCCCTTCAGAAACGCCCATACTTCTGCAGACTTCCCCGACGCGAGTGCCCGTTAGTACTATTTTCAGGGAGGACATCAAGAGGAGATCACAGTCTCATCCCATTTGCACATCGATTGAAATGACTCCCTGACTCCACGCGCCACCCTAACCATTTGATTATTAATGAATTAAAATAACATTATCGTTTATCAATAATTTAATATTGCACTATTATTGTTATTCGATAATAATCCATGTTGCAAATTGACCTTCAGGAAGTATGGCAACGGATAAATTGAGCAGCTACAGACAAATTTTGTGAACAAAATATCTACAAATTATATGGGTAAGAAGAAAATGGTTAGCAAATCAAAAATGATATTTTGGTGTAGATTTATGGAGATCGCATTATTGATCGGCCTGATTTCCACACCAATACTCGGTCAGGTATTTTCCTGGCTTCAGGCCGGAAATGACGTTCCGGTCATGGGTGGTGTAATACATAAAGAATTCGAGATATTTCCGGGAAGTCATCCTAATACAGCAGCATCAGCTATTTGTAATCTTTTGAGGGATTGTATTTTCAGTTTAATGTTTTGGCATTTTTATAAAGTGTTTAAAGATATCCGAGCGGGAGTGGTTTTCAGTCAACAACAGATAAAACGCATTTCCATTTCTGGATGGTGTTTTATTGTGCTATCCATATATTCAATCATTAGCGATATGTTTTTATCATTATTACAAAGCCCCGAAGAAAATCGGCAATACTATTTCCAGGTTGATAATTTAATTTATACACCAATAGGTATTGGGCTGGTGATACTTAGCTATGTACTTCAGCTGGCAACAGAAATAAAAGAAGAACAGGAATTGGTGATCTAATATGTCAATCATCATAAAACTTGACATAATGTTGAAATCAAAAAAAATGACAGCTAAAGAACTGGCTCAGGCTATAGGTATTACTGAAGCCAATCTTTCAATCCTTAATAGTGGAAAAGCAAAGGCCATACGATTTTCAACGCTGGAAGCAATATGCAGTGTGTTAAATTGTCAGCCTGGGGATATTATAAAATACAATCCTGATTAATTTGTTGGTTGGTTGGTTGGTTGGTTTCTAAATATTGGCATTTAAGATAACGAACCAGTCAATCATTTTTATAAATTCACTATTTTAATTCTCTTTTTAATTTCATATGAGAATATTAAATTAGCACTTTTTGTCACACTTGCATTAGAGAGACAATAATTATTAATGGAGTCATTATGAAATTAAATTTATTAAGAAACTGCATTTTTTGCCTTGTCAGTTTATCTGGAACTGGTCAGGCACCCAGTAAAGATATTGTAACTGAGGTATATGTAAATTCTATTTACTCAGCTATCCGTCAGGAATGGACAGTGCTCGAGAATGTATGTGACACGCACGTGCATCGAAAACTCAGACTCATTGTTACTGATAACCATAATGCCTGGGCAATAGACAGTAAGAGCCTAACGAAGCTTCCTTACAGCGAGAAACAACGTCATTTACCTCTTGAATATATGCATTGTATGAAAATTCAAGGGTCTGGTGGTCGGTCAACAATTTCTGCTAGTTTAGAGGCTACTCTTCCACCGGAAAAAAATGCACATTTTCAGACTGAGACAAAACCAGTTCCAGCTCTGTTTAACGTGGCCACTCATGAAGATTTTCATTTTTTTGCACCGACGAATGTATGGAAAAAAACATCACCAGATAATGATTCACAGGCAACACCTTACCCAGCTCAGACTTCCCCCAGATTCTATCTTAGCAATATTATTCGGCCTTTATATACTTCTTTGCGGGGAGAACAAAATGGACTGGATCACGTGCGATTTTGGTTTAACCAGCGGAAGAAACTATACCCAGATGATGCAAGCCACATCAGGAAAACCAATATTTATGAAGGCGGTGCATGGTATGTTGAAATTGATGCGAAAATTATTGCGGAAGGCAAACGCTTCAACACATCAGAGTTTTAACATGTTGTGATAACGAAAATGAAACAAGAAGTAGATTCTATCTACACGCACTCTGATTCGGAAAGCCATCTCATTGGTACCCTTTCAGGATTTGTTCTGGATATGAAAAATTGAAATGGTAATCACGCGTTTTACAGGGTTTCGACAGAACCTTTTCAACAGTATTTAATCCTCATAATTTATAACAACAGAAAGAGGTAACATGTGATGTTGAAATTTATTATCCTCTATTTTCAATAACGCATATATGATCCCGGAATAAATACACATTGGCTGCAGTTATATCCTGTCAAAGATAGAACATAGCAGCCATCAATAATATTTTTATGTATGTACTCTCCCGTCATGAGCCGACAGACTTAATAATACAAGTGAAGAAAACAGAATTTTCAGATACCTTCTTCTTATCATAGCTAATACCTTCGCAGTCCGGTTCCCCCCATAGAGGGAACCGGATAATAACAATAAAATAGAGAGTGAATATTTTTATTCATTTCTGAATGAACAGGCGTTTACTGCATCAGCATCAGCTGGTCTTCTTTTCTGTACTCAAAAACAGCATCAGCTTCAGGCGTCTGTGGCAGCGTTAACCGAATAACAGGCACGATTCGTCCTGAAAAAATCTTAAATTCAGACTGATCCTTTTGTGCGCTTTTCAGCGCATCAGGATGCCCGGGGAGATAAAAGAAAGCCTCCAGTGGAATATCTTTCTTCATTTTTGGCCATGCCTCCAGCCTTAATTCATTTTGTTCACTAAATGATTTGTTATCTTTCTGGCTGTTCAATGCTTTCATTGCATCCAGCATTACAGTAAATCCTTTTTTCGCCCCCAGAAAGGAGTTAATTTCATCATGAAGTATAAAACCACAGAAGTCATGCTCAGTCTTAGCATTCTCATATACCATTTTGACCCAGTCATTACCGGTTTTAATATTAAATTCCAGTTTATCGCAGTCTAGCCTGGAGTTGCTTGCCGGCCCGCATCCTTTATTGCTCCGATTGCCGGTTCCGGCGTCAAGAGGGTATCCACAAAGGATATTAATGCTGGCCTGACCATGAGAAAAATGTTCCGGATAAAATATAAAACCGGTACTATCATCAAAAGAAAGACGTTTGAATTTTGCATCTTTTCTCAAATAGGAGAAAGATATACCGCCATTTTTCAGGCTTTCAGGAGATGCCTCCCATGAGTGATAAGTACGATTGAGGTTACCACTGGTTCCCCGGATAACCACGCCGGAACATTTAGCTGCGATATCATAATCACCATTCCCGCACGATTCTGCTGTATTATTATAATCCTGAGTTATCTGGCAGGCTATTTTCTCCCCTCCAGATTTTTCTGCACACTCGGACTTCATGACCTGCTCATCGGCATGGTAACTGAAAGGTTTTTCATTTCTTGCTGTAAAGCGAATAATCGGGATGTTCAGATTATTTTTCAGAAACAGGGCTCTGTCATTTTGTCGTCCAGTAAGGGCTTTTTTATCTCCATCCTGATAGAGCAGTGCTTCCATGTGTAGATTATTTACGTCATCAGCAATTGACGTCGGCCAGTACCGATACCAGATCTGCATCGGCAGGTTACCCGGGCTTGCTCTGTTCAGATCCATCGCAAGTTTAAATTCCCGATGAATAAGGACGCTGAGCGAGCATTCTCCGTCCCATGACCAGCCTGCCTCACCCGGCCCCGGGATCAGACTGTTGCAGGTGGAATTATCCGTATCTTCATTATTATGGGGAACGGAAGCGGGTTTGCCGCATCCAAACGCCTCCCTTGTAATGGTGTAGTCCACAGGAGACGGACGGACGCAGGCTGCTGATACGGATTTCCCGTCAGCTAACGCATACTGACCCCCGAGAATTTCTCCCGTCATATTATCCGGTGGATACTTCAGGTCATGGCGTAAAAATAATACATCAGCAGCGCTCATCCTGTGCTCCGTATCATTGGTATGCTTGGGTCTCAACAACACTCCGCTGCAGGTCAGCGCCGATAACACATGACCTTTACTGTCAGTACAGTTGGTCACAGTGGATGCCCACCGCTCATTCAGTGCGTTAGCAACCTTATCGCCGGTGTCCTCAGCGTGAACGGGAGATATCAGCATACCTCCCGCAAGAACCAGTCCGGACAGATGAAAGAAGCCTTTGTGCAAATAACTCATAGGAATCAGCCTCAAATGTTAAATAAACTGGGGGAAATAATAATATTTATATTCAGTGACATAGCCGGGAAAATATTCACAATAATTGTAACGGCTTGCAATCTATCTCACCGGCTCACAATAACTGCACTCGTCGCTTCCGCGGCATCAAATGATTTTCTTTCGCAAAAAACCGCATATGTTGAATGTCTACATCAGACTCAATGCGTGCCAGGAGAGCATGATAAAACGTGGGGCAGTCGACCAACGCCTTAGTTGTTATCACAATGGAAAACTATTTTGCTGTGTATGGGATCTGATGCTCGGTGGAACGAAAACTCACGTTAAGGGATTTTGGTAATGCGATGACAAAAAAGACTACGTGCCCCAAAAGGGGTTTGAGGGCCAATGGGGGCTTACGCCAGAAACTCAGAAAATTCCGTCACCAAAGATAAAGACAGCCTGATCTGTATGACGTTGAATTAATAACGGGTTATGTCCAAATTTAAAACGTCAGAATCGTCATTTAAGGGGCCAGTCTGGATATCGGAATTATTATAGGGATGGCCTGTTTTTCGGGCAGGCTACGCGATCGTAATAGGGTCAACCCCCGCGCTATACGGTTCCAGGTGTGAATTTGGTCTAAGCGGACAACCTCTACGCGATATAGCAACAACGATAACTTAAAATCGACAGCCGACTGATATCCACCCAATCCCTTATGTACCTTGACTGGTTGAATAATGTGCTTGACGTACAAAATTTTCCGTTTTGCCAACGGGGCCGTACAAAATCGAGGGGAGCCTTACTCCGGATGTAGTCAGATTGCTAACGAATAAAACTGTTTCCAGGCGGCCATATTTTCTGCGCTTTTCATCTGTCTTTTTTAAGCATCCGGTGCAACATAATATGTGTCAGAGATTAACGTCGGAATAAATGCCCACAATAATAAAAAAAAGCCCTGAATTTAAACAGGGCTCAATCAGAAACCAGTCACGAACTCATAACAACGGGATTTAACACAGATACAGGAATGCTCTTTCGCACAAAGTATAGATGCACTCAAAGTAGCCGTATAAAAACCAGGACTTTTCTATTACTTAGCAATATACCAGGACAGTTCGCCTGGAGGATGTCACGACAAGTAAGCCCACCCAGCAGCCCACCAATATTTTGCTACCGTTACTCTGCCAGCATTGCCTGTCCGCCACACGGTGATACAAGCCGCATCCGCCAGCCCGGGTCAACCCCCCGGGCTGGCGGTGAGCCTCACCCTCAGCGAAGCGTACGTGGCAACCCTGGTCTCAGGAAGTCCCCATTTTGGTCTCGATGACCAGCCCACCGGGGTAGTGACGGAGAGCGAGGTCGGGTTTAGCCAGCAGCAGGCGACAGCATGACTGTGTGATACTGCCGTGAACGGCCGGGGCGCTGGCATGCAGGTCATAATTCGCCATCATACGGATAAACGGCGTGATATCACCGGTCACCCGAAAGGACACTGGCGGCTGTAGGACACCCTCCCCGTTAAAGGCCGTATTCAGCACCTCTTTTCCATCCATAACCCGTTCTCCTGCCTGAAGCAGGGTATCTACCCGGTGCCCCACTCTTTCGGCACTGTTGCGCAGATCGCTGCGCTGATAAATTTTGCTGTCGTTTTAACCAGTGACGGTATTCATGAACATATTCAAAGGTCGGCATTTTCAGCGTGAAATAATCCTGTGGGGGCGAGATGTATCTGGTAAACCGAGTTTTTGAAATGTAAAGCCTTTCAATAAGAAAAAGGCTACCTTATCGCTAACTTTGCAACAGTACCTGATCGGGTACAGCAAGGGGGATATTCATCAGTCTGGATGGAGAGGCCAGAGTAGCGTGCCTGGCCATCGGGCGTGACGAGAGTGCAATAACCCCGGGTGTTATCCAGAGAGTCAGGCTGCCGCGTTACTTCAGGCCGGCTTCGTATCGTGTCAGTTGGTAACCCTTTCTGGCGTTGTGTTTATGCGACATCCTTAACATATCTCAGAATGGGCAAGTGTTGATTCGACCCATTTAGCCATCTATGCACCAACGCCCACTGATGCCGTTCAAGTTGGAGGCGTCCATTTCATAAGAGCCGCATTAACAGTAAGCGTCGTTGGAACTACAGCCAGACTGGCCAGAGCAACGAATATATCAGCATTCAGCATCAGCGCCTCATACACGCTGATGCTATGTGCTTTCAGGGCTGGAACTATCGGACAATATTTGTATCAATAGCTTGATAGAAAGCATTGCCAGTATCGGCAATATCCCACACAGCCAGAATTACGTGGTAACCGGTATGTCCTGCCGGAACAACGCATGAATGGCTCACTGATGAGCCGGGGAGATTTTCGTTTCCATCAATTTGACAAAAAGGAGTCAGTTCGAAGGCACCACGACTTAAAGGTTTGGATGAATCCCACCCTTGTTTGGTGATGAAATATCTCCAACTAGTGGTTTTGTGGCGCGCAGTCAGCGTCCAGACGAAGGTATTACTTCCCGGATGTAATGTGACTTTTGACCATCGGGTAGCGGACTGTTGGTTGAGTTCCGGGAAGCGTGAATTACCGCCGCTGGCCAAAACCCCATCAACCGGGCCTGCAGTGGGAAATCCTTTCACCCCCTCCACGCTTTGAGGTTCGTACTGAACAGCACCGCAACCCGTATTAATGCCTTTGTTACATAACAAAGAGCGGCTTTCTGGCATGGAAACATAGCCATGGGCCAGAGCCTGCTGTGTTACACCGGTACAGAGAGACAATGTTATCGCCACACCAAATAATTTACGTGTAATAGTATTCATTTAAAAATCCTTATCTAAAAATGTATTCTGAGTGTTAATGTCAACGTCAGGCATCTATCATAAACGTGCGGAGCTTATTGCCACACAACACGGTGAAAAGTATATTTATTCCAACCTCTCATGATGCATGACATGTTTTTAATATATCAATACTTTATGTCTGGATGTGTTTTTTAATTTGGAAACTCCTTGTGACTTAATGACTTGATTTATTTTCAGTGTCATTCCCATAGTAATATATAAAAAACCCTCTTCTCTCCACATGAGAAGAACCCCATTTGTTGCAAGTACTAGCTGCATCCTCCGCATCTTATTTCCTGTAGCGTTAAAATAATTCGATATATCGCACTCCATCATGTATGACGTGGGGATATAAACATTTCGAATGACTTTATGGTTTAGAGTGTAGAGGGCGAAATTGTACTCTGGCTAATTAATTAAATATCCTGGATGTTATTTTTTTGATTATAAAAATTAAATCTGGACGTGAAATTATTATTTATAATACTACTGGTGACTGGAGGGCTCCTTCTCTGGTAAAGGCCATATTCAGCGACTCTTTTTCGGTCCAACCCCCGTTCTCCTACGCGAAGTCGGATATCCCTCCGGCAGCCCAGACGTCGTCCTTCCGCACCCCCGAGGCACAGGTCAGCCAGCAGGTGAGGAACAGATTCTCAGCACGGGGTGTACCGACGGTGCCACCCTGCCGGACCAGTGAGAAAACAACGGAGGTGCAGAACGTCAGATAAGAGAGTGCTGCGACGGTGTTCCAGGCTAATTCTGCGTCCATGTATTCTGACAAGGGCTGTCCTGGCGAAGAATTAATGGCAGATTTGCGCGAGGTCGTCGCCATCAGGCCGGTCATTTTTATCTCCATGCTGCTGTCAATACCGTTTTGCAGCATGGTACGGGCAATTTTCAGCATCGCTTCCCGTTCGCCCTTTTCTATACCGCATTGTTCACCAAACTGAATACCTTCTATACGACCCGGCTCAATGTCCTTCTGTTCGGGCTGTTGTGTGACGGTCATCTTCAACATCACTGCAAACGCGGATCACGGTCATTTTAGACACGCCTGACAGGTAGGCAGTTTTGCACAGGGATTTTCCGTGGCCCAGCCGGAGGGGGCGTATTAATTTGTGTTTCTACGCATCGGCCACCCTGCCCAGATATTTTCCTTCGATCTTTGTCTTTCTTAATCCCTCCGCCTGTCGGTGGTGGTACAGAAAACCAACAGCGAAAAAAGCTTAGCGAGCATTGAACGGCGGCGATATGATCGATGCGATGAAGATATTGCAGTCAAGTTCTGCAGGCGTAATGTCCTGATTCATTCATGGCTGACCATATCCGGCTAAAGAGGGTTGTTACTTGACCAAGGGATCCCCACTGGCATTGCTGTCTTCATAGCTCGCCGGGTTATTCCCTTTATCCTTGAAGATGCAGGAAACGGTCTACGTCCCCTATGCGCAGAATAATTGCGGGACTCGATGATCTCTTTAACGATCTCGGGCGCCGAATCCATTTTTTGATAAGGAAATTGAAACCGTATTCATGTAATCAGAAACCTGTCAGCGTATCGCCAAAGTTAAAGGCATTGGTCCTAAAACAGGCACGCCCGTTGTTGTTCTTGGCACAGAAACTGAATTTAAGCATGGCCGTCACATTGCTGCATGGCCTGGTCTGGTTCCACGCCAGCACCCGAGTGATAGCAGGCAGGTACTGATGAATATGACGAAAAAAGCGACAAGCATCTGCGGACACGTCTTATTCATGGTGCCCGCGCTGACGTCAGGGTGCCACGAATAACAATAATGGATATATGAGTCAGTGGGTTAAACAGGGAAAGGAACGGCGCAAATTTAATAAATGGACCGGGCGGCCGCTAACAAAAACGTGAGAATAATCTGATTGATGCTGGGAAATGAGACCGGGTATCAGGCTGCAGGAAGTTAACATCCTGCCAGCAGAAGTTACAACGTACTCAGGGGATGGCTTACACAGTACGGTCTGCCTCAGGGCAAAGACAATCTGCTCTTCGTTGAATTGTGATTTTTTCAACGGCACCACCTCCGCACAGGGAGTGTAGATCATGCCGTAATTCGGTTTCAGGATTGTGCAGGATTCAGAGACTGGGTTAACAGGAACCCGCTTATTTTAAGCGGGTTCCTGAGTAACCACCGTCGTTTTAATGCTGACTGACGATAGGAGATAAGTGTTTATGCAATTTTGTAGTCATTCATTAAAATGAGTACTTAATGCCCACCATGGTCGCCGTGTTGCTGTAGCCTTTGTCTCCCAGTTGCTGCCCCACGTTACCCCACAGCGCTGTCTGACGGCTCAACTGCCCTTCCACACCGAGTTTTACTTCCCCGACATTGACAGCCCCGGCCTGCTCCAGCGATACGCCATTCATCACCACGCCATTACGCTTCGTGTTATGCAGCCAGTTGACTTTCACGAACGGCTGGAAATTTCGGTCTTTTCCGCTATCCATCTGATTATGCCCCCGCAGGAAAGCCCTGGCACCCAGGCGGGTCTGGACGTTGTTCTCGCCCTCAGCGCTTACCCTCGTGCCGTTCGCCTCGGTCACATCACCGGACTTCACCCCCATCCAGGTCACCTGAGCCTGGGGCTCAATAAAGTACGCTGTACGGTTAGCCTGTGGCCCGGACTCCCCCAGCGCGAAGGTGTAGCCGGTCTCCACGGACGCCGTCAGCCCTTTTGATTTGTAGCTCTCCTCGCTGATGCCCTCGCCGTTGACGTGATTGTTAAACCAGCTGTACATCAGTTGGCCATCCACCCAGGCGCCGGTGTCAGCCTGGTCATTCTGATACCAGGTGCCGTACATGCCCACACTGTAACCGTCCACTGAGCCCTTTGAACCATGGCCGGATACCGTGGAATGGGTGTTGTTGTGGTTATTACCATAGCCCGCCATTACGCCAAGATGAAAGCGGTCCCGGTCATTGCTGCTCCACTGGGTCAGATCCCCCCCCAGTTGGGCGACGTATGTATTGCCTGTGGTACGCAACTGGCCGGAGCCGTCGTGGAACTGATTGTGCACCCCCACCTGACGCAGCCAGAGACTGGATACGCTGCCGTCAGTGTTGAGGGTATTCATATAACGGTTTTCACCGGCACGGTCGTGCAGGGTGGTCAGGAACATGGAAGAGGCCGCCTGGTTGGCGATGTAAGAGCCCGCTTCAGGCCGGACAACGTGAATAACCGGTTTGGGGGGAACAGGTGGCACTGGCCCCGGTGAAAGCCGGCTGTCCAGATACCAGCTGTTGCCGTGTGCGTTCAGGGTGTAATCGTAGGCCCCGGCGACGATACGCCCCTGCTGTTTAAATGCGCCCGCAGCAGATGTCCCGTCCACCTCGATGAGTTTAATCCCGTCAAGGGTCTGTGCCCCGGTGCCCCCGGCGTTGGTGACAGAGACATTCGTCGTCCCGGCGGCATTGCCTTTCACCACCAGCTTGTCGGTGAGCGAACTGTCCCCGGCCAGCGCGCTGTTGAACAGCAGTGCACCGCCGTTGCCGGTATAGTTGCCATTGACCGTCAGCGTATTCCCGACGCCGCCGTTGTTAAGGGCGATGGTCCCACTGTTCGACACATTTCCCGTGATACTGGAATTGCCCGTGAGCGTGGCCTGACCGCCGGCCTGCGTCGTCAGCGACGTCAGTCCGGTAAAGGTCCCGGTCCAGCTCCCGGCATTGCCCAGTGTCAGGCTGGTGTTACCGCCGGTATTGACCAGATCACCGGCAATATCAGCGTTATTCACGGTGACTGCGGTGGTGCTCCCCGCGTCGGTCTGCAGCGCGCTCTGCCCTGCACCGGCCAGCAGTCTGGTGGCTTTGCCCGACAGGTTAATCACCGCCCGAGTGTTCTGTTGTACCCAGATGGCAGCCTTTGTATCGGACTGGATGGTGGAATTGTTCACATTCAGGGTGCTGGTTCCCGTTCCCGGACTGGTGCCCGTCGGATCCGCATCGAATACGGCCCCGTAACCATCCGCATGAACGCTGGAGTTATTAACGTTCATCACCGGGTGGCTGGCATTGCTGGCGACAAGACCCAGCCCTGTATTTTTCAGTCCCGCCTTTACCTGGAGTGTGGTATCAGACAGGGTCAGGGTTGGCGCTTCACCCGACACCTTATCCCCGCCGTAGATAATGGCGCCAAAGGCATCAAAATCCTGCAGGGCTCCGACACCCGTCCCCGCCGCCCGGGTATTAGTGACGGTGATGGAACTGCCGGATACGGTCAGTTGTGCGTTGCCGACCGCCGTCACGCCGCCTCCGGCAGCCACAATACTTCCTCCGGTTAGCGTAGCTCTCGAGTTGTCCTGTATGGCAATCCCTTCCATCCCCGACGTAATGGTTGACCCGTTCAGGTCCGCGGACGAATTGTCGAACAGCCATACCGCAGTCTGCTCACTGTTGCCGGCTATCACCGTCCGGCTGGTAGCGCTCACGTGGCTCTGGTCATGCAGGATGAGGACCCCGGTGGAGTCGGGAGGGGTGAACACAGGGTGGCCGCTGCCTACCGTCACATTATCGAGCGCAATGGAAGCCTGACCCGACGCAAGTAAATCAGTGAATGCGGCCGGCCCCCCCCCGGTTGTGCCAATATTTGCGGCGGAGGTCCCACGGATGAGAAGCTGTCCTGCCATACTGGCCCCACCTTCCATCATCAGGCTACCGCCGGACATAGAAATCGACGGGGGAGAAATACCGTCACCGCCCAGGTGCAGGCTCTGCTTCAGGAGAAGATTGCCTCCCGTCATTTCGACGGTATCCCCTGAATGGTCCACGGTGCCATCCAGTTGGGTTGTATCGCCCGGTGATACACTGATGGTTGCACCTGACGCTTCAGGGAATATAAGCGTGCTGGCAAGACCCATTGTAATAATGGCCAATGCCGTTGGTTTAAATGGAATGAGCACCATAATATTATCTCCGGTAGTAGAGGCGTAGCCATTCACATGTCATAAAGTATCCAGACTGTTTTCTGACTGCAGTTGTGGGCAAGGAAGATAGCGTTAAAAAAAATACGCGCTATATTATTTCCAGATTGTAGCTTATTTTTCGGACACTTCTCTCGGGGGCGGAAGCCAGAATGAAAAGCGCCCTCCTTTCAGAGGGCGCTTGAGGCGGGATGG
>NZ_BCTL01000058.1 GCF_001571265.1 Cedecea neteri NBRC 105707 = ATCC 33855
TTAAAATTAAGCCTGCTACTTAAGCAGGCTTAATAGTAGAAAAATTTAGGGGCGTAGCTCAGTTGGTAGAGCACCGGTCTCCAAAACCGGGTGTCGCGAGTTCGAGTCTCTCCGCCCCTGCCATATATAATCCTTTGCTTAGGCAAAGGATTTTTTTTATCCAAAATTCCACTCCTTTTTGCTCATTTCTATGAAAAGCGCATTACTGCGCTATTAATGGTGTCTTTAATAATTCTTTGATAATGCTCTGTTTGTCCGTGTTTTGTAACCAAACAGCATATAAGGGTCTGGAAAGCGCCGTGCTTTCAGGGACAGGCCAGATCCCAGGCTGTTCTTTTGCCCATTCAATCGGCAGGAAGGTACAACCGTTAAGTTCAGATATCAGCTTGCAGGCTACTTTTGCTGAACTGGTGGTTAATACCGGAATATCATCACTCCCAATGAGCTCGACTTCATGCTGATGAAAATCTGCCCCCCACTCGATACGTAAATAGTTGAGTGAAGCTTTACGGCTTTCAGCGGTAGGACCATAAAGCCCCATGCTGAAGTAACCTAGCAGCTGGCTGGAAAATTCATCCATTTTGGGTGCTTCAGTTGTGAGCAATAAATCCAGCTGACGCTCATGAAGCTGTTTAACGAGCGACTGGCGTTGTGCAATTCGTGCTTCGAACTGCAGGCCGTTATGCTGTTGATAAAGCGCAATTAGCCATTCAGAAAGCATGCATTCCCAAAGTGATGCACTGGCACCAAGCGTTAGCTGATTATGCTGAGAAGTATGTGATACCTCTTTTTTTGCCGCTAACCACGTATTCATCAGATTTTCTGCGTAGGGTAGCAGGCGCTCTCCGGCAGTTGTCAGTCGTATGTTATTGCGGTGGCGGGTAAAAAGGTTTACGCCCAGCTGATTTTCGAGCTGTCGGATACGAAAGCTTACCGCAGATTGCGTCAAATAAAGTGCTTCTGCAGCGCGACCAAAGTGCCGTGTTCTGCTAACTTCCAGGAAGGTTTTAAGTAATTCTGTGTCCACGCCTTACTCCAAAAAATAATTTGTCGTTATGATTTAAATGTTTTGTTTTACACTCTGTCAAGCGTAACTAATACTCCGCGCCATAAATAGCTCGGCCAAGAAAATCAGGAGCGTGTAGGATGGCGGAAAGCTTTACGACGACTAATCGGTTTTTCGACAATAAACATTATCCACGTGGGTTTGCTCGTCATGGTGATTTCACCATCAAAGAGGCACAGCTATTAGAACGCCATGGTTTTGCGTTCAATGAGCTGGATCTCGGCAAGCGTGAACCAGGCACTGAAGAAGAAGTGCAGTTTGTCGCCGTATGCCGTGGTGTGCGCGAGCCTGCTACTGAAGCGGAACGCGTCTGGAGCAAGTACATGGCGCGTATCAAGCGCCCAAAACGTTTTCATACTCTGTCTGGCGGCAAACCGCAGATGGATACGGTTGAAGACTACAGCGATAGTGACGATTAAAAAATGGGGCGAAAGCCCCTTTTTTATTCCGCAAGCCTGTGCAAATGCAGGAGCAACCGATCAATTGTTCGATAGCTGAGCGCTTCCTGGAGATGTGTCCGAGTAATACTCTCGCAATGCCCGATATCCGCAATGGTACGGGAGACTTTCAGAAGGCGTTGCCATGCTCTGACCGACAGGCCCAGCTTGAGTAATGTTTCTTCCAGCCAAACAGCATCATCCTGAATAAGCGCACAGTGTTTGCGGATCTCATGGTTGCTGAGCCGGGCATTAAGCTTATCCTGCCTTAAGAACTGCCTGTTACGTGTCTCCATGACCCTTGCTCTTATTACCTCGCTCTTCTCTTCGTTATTACTTGTTTTGCTGAGCATCCCGGCAGGAAGAAGTGGAATATCTACGGAGAGATCGAAGCGGTCGAGAAAAGGGCCAGACAGGCGATTCATATAGCGAAGGGTCTGTTGCGGTGTGGAGCGATTATGGTTGCCTTCATAGTGCCCGGTCGGGCTGGGATTCATGGCCGCAATAAGTTGAAAATCTGCTGGATAGGTAATTTTGGCTCGAGTACGGGAGATATGAATTTCTCCGGACTCAATAGGCTCCCTGAGAGAGTCCAGAACGCGGCGTTCAAACTCGGGTAATTCATCCAGAAATAACACGCCGTTGTGCGCTAATGAAATTTCCCCTGGCTGCGGGATAGCTCCTCCACCGACGATGGAAGTTAGAGAAGCGCTATGATGGGGAGCTCTGAACGGACGCTGGCGCCAATGGCGATGAAGATGCGAGGATTGTACCAGGCTTAGAATAGCTGCGCTCTGTAGTGCTTCAGCATCGTTCAAAGGAGGAAGAAGCGTATTGAGTCGGCTTGCCAGCATAGTTTTACCTGTTCCCGGTGGCCCTATCAGCAACAGGTTATGACCGCCAGCTGCCGCAATTTCCAGCGCTCGTTTCCCTTGGCTTTGCCCAATAATCTCGTTCATGTCTTCCACGCTATCCGCTTGCCACAGTGCAGGGCTAACCGGGGGGCGGAGATCGTGCTTTCCTTCCAGCCAGGCACATACCTCGGTCAGATGTGTGGCTACAAAGCATCCCGGTTCAGCTATCAGGCCAACCTCTCCCTCATTTTCTGCTGCAACAACAACTTCTCGCCCTGCTTTTAAGGCCTCCATAGCGGATGATATGGCCCCGGAAACGCCGCGTAACTCTCCCGTTAACGCAAGCTCGCCGATAAACTCAAGCTGGGCCAGCTTGGGGGCATTAAGTTGCTCAGAGGCAACCAGCAGCGCCAAAGCAATAGGTAAATCGTATCTTCCCCCCTCTTTAGGAAGATCTGCCGGAGCAAGGTTAATGGTGATTTTACGTGCCGGAAACGTGTAGCCGCTATTGATCAATGCGCTTCTGACCCGATCCCGAGCCTCTCTCACGGTGGTTTCAGGCAGTCCGACAAGCGTAAGTCCTGGTAAACCCGCACTGATATGCACTTCAACCGTAACTTGAGGTGCGTGAACGCCAAGTGCTGCTCTGGTGTAGACAACCGACAGTGACATTTTTTCTCCGTGAAAAACTTCATTCTGCCGTATCAATAAAAGATTAAATATTGTTCTCTTGATGTGCCGGGAAGCATCTCCATGGCTTTTTTATCCATTTTCTTTTTTGCAGCTCTGGCTGCGAAGTCGATCGCATAACAATAACTTTTTACTGGCATTACGCAGGAAATAGCCTCAGCAGACCAGTTTTGTGAATTATTTTCACGTTCTCGTTATCCACTGAAATTAAATAGTTTTTATGCTAATTATTTTCGGTGACGATCTTTCCGTCATAAAAAAATATTGTGCTTTACATAAACTCTGTGATAACTCTGTAGGCATTACTTCGAACTAGACGTTAGAACATACAGAAAATGAAAGCCCTTCTACGAGTGATTAGCCTGGTCGTGATTAGCGTGGTGGTGATTATTATCCCACCGTGCGGGGCTGCACTTGGAGAAAGAAAGGCTTAAAAATCAAGCCTGAATCGAAAAGAACCCCCGCACCGAAAGGTCCGGGGGTTTTTTGTTGACTGAAGAATGTGAAGCGAGGAACAGAGTATGTGTTGCAGAATAAAATGCTGTTTCTCCGGTAATGAGACGGGGAACTAACTATGAATGGTGCACAGTGGGTAGTACATGCGTTGCGAGCGCAGGGTGTTGAAACAGTTTTCGGTTATCCTGGCGGCGCGATTATGCCGGTGTACGATGCGTTGTACGACGGTGGTGTGGAACATCTACTGTGTCGCCATGAGCAAGGTGCGGCAATGGCGGCCATTGGTTATGCTCGCTCAACCGGCAAAACCGGCGTGTGTATTGCCACTTCTGGCCCCGGCGCGACCAACCTGTTAACCGGACTTGCCGACGCACTTTTAGATTCTGTTCCCGTTGTTGCCATCACTGGCCAGGTGGCCGCACCTCTGATAGGCACCGATGCTTTCCAGGAAGTTGACGTCCTTGGCCTGTCGCTTGCCTGCACCAAACACAGTTTCCTCGTCGAATCCCTTGATGAATTGCCACGCGTACTTGCCGAGGCATTTGAGATTGCTAATTCTGGCCGTCCAGGTCCCGTTTTGGTTGATATTCCGAAAGATATACAGTTGGCTCTCGGTGAGCCTGAGGCCTGGTTATCTGCCGTTGAAGATGATACAGACCTGCCGTTTGCTGAATTGCAGCAAGCCCGCGAAATGCTCGCTCAGGCCAAAAAGCCTATGCTTTACGTTGGCGGCGGCGTTGGGATGGCGCAGGCGGTGCCGGCGCTCCGTGAGTTTATTTCCGTAACGGGTATGCCTTCCACTGTCACTTTGAAAGGACTGGGTGCAGTACCTGCCGACCATGCGTTTTATACCGGCATGTTGGGGATGCACGGTACCAAAGCTGCGAACCTCGCCGTTCAGGAATGCGATCTGCTGTTGGCCGTTGGCGCCCGTTTCGATGACCGCGTCACCGGGAAGCTAAATACCTTTGCACCCCATGCCAAAGTTATCCACATGGATATCGATCCTGCGGAGCTGAGTAAGCTACGTCAGGCGCATGTTGGGTTGCAGGGGCCGCTGAACCAGCTTTTACCTGCCTTGCAACAGCCGTTGCACATTGCTTCGTGGCAGCAGCATATCGCGGCCCTGAACGAAGAACACCAATGGCGCTATGATCATCCGGGACAGGCTATCTATGCCCCGCTGTTGTTGAAACAGCTCTCTGAGCGCAAATCAGCAGAAGCCGTTGTGACCACCGACGTAGGCCAGCATCAGATGTGGACCGCACAGCACATGACCTTCACTCGCCCGGAAAACTTCATCACTTCCAGCGGGCTGGGCACGATGGGATTTGGTTTACCCGCCGCCGTTGGCGCCCAGGTTGCGAGGCCGGAAGATACGGTGATCTGTGTATCCGGCGATGGCTCCTTCATGATGAACGTTCAGGAGTTGGGGACCATCAAGCGCAAGCAGTTACCGGTCAAAATCCTGCTGCTCGATAACCAACGCCTGGGCATGGTGAGGCAGTGGCAGCAGCTGTTTTTTGAAGAGCGCTACAGTGAAACAACCCTGACCGACAACCCAGATTTCCTCACGCTGGCCAGCGCTTTCGGCATTCCAGGCCAGCACATCACCCGTAAAGACCAGGTAGAAGCCGCGTTAGACGCCCTGTTGAACAGCGACGGCCCGTACATGCTTCACGTCTCGATTGATGAGTACGAAAACGTCTGGCCGTTGGTACCGCCCGGTGCCAGTAACTCGCAAATGCTGGAGAAATTATCATGATGCAACATCAGCTCTCAGTGCAGGCTCGCTTCCGCCCGGAAACGTTAGAACGTGTTTTACGCGTGGTGCGCCACCGTGGTTTCCAGATTTGCTCGATGAATATGGCTGCGGAGGGGAATACCGACAATATTAATATTGAATTGACCGTTGCGAGCCTGCGGCCTGTCGAATTACTGTTTACTCAATTAAGCAAGCTGGTTGACGTTGCCTGCGTTGAAATCCAGCAACCAACATCACAACAAATCCGCGCCTGAGCGCAAAAGGAAGAGAACAATGACGACCAAGAAAGCTGATTACATCTGGTTCAATGGCGAGATGATTCCGTGGGGAGAAGCGAAAGTTCACGTAATGTCCCACGCGCTGCACTACGGTACTTCGGTCTTCGAAGGCATCCGGTGCTACGACTCGCACAAAGGGCCAGTGGTGTTCCGCCATCGTGAACACATGCAGCGTTTGCGTGACTCAGCAAAAATCTATCGCTTCCCGGTATCGCAAAGCGTTGATGAACTGATGGAAGCCTGCCGTGCGGTTATCCGTAAAAACAACCTCACTAGCGCTTACATCCGCCCTCTGGTCTTTGTTGGCGACGTAGGCATGGGCGTTAACCCGCCGGACGGGTACACCACCGACGTGATCATTGCGGCCTTCCCGTGGGGCGCTTACCTGGGCGCCGAAGCGCTGGACCAGGGGATTGATGCAATGGTCTCTTCTTGGAACCGCGCGGCACCAAACACCATTCCAACCGCGGCTAAAGCGGGCGGCAACTACCTTTCTTCTCTGCTGGTCGGTAGCGAAGCACGCCGCCACGGCTATCAGGAAGGGATTGCTCTGGATGTGAACGGCTTCCTGTCTGAGGGTGCGGGCGAAAACCTGTTCGAAGTAAAAGACGGCGTGATCTATACCCCTCCGTTTACCTCTTCAGCGCTGCCGGGCATTACCCGTGACGCGATTATCAAACTAGCCAAAGACCTGGGTATCGAAGTGCGTGAGCAGGTGCTGTCGCGCGAATCTCTGTACCTGGCTGACGAAGTCTTCATGTCCGGTACCGCCGCGGAAATCACCCCGGTACGCAGCGTAGACCGCATCCAGGTAGGCGAAGGCCGCTGTGGCCCGGTTACCAAACGTATTCAACAGGCATTCTTTGGCCTGTTCACCGGCGAAACCGAAGACAAATGGGGCTGGTTAGATCAGGTAAACCCATAAGTCTTAAACAAAAAATATAATCAGGCAGGCGGCAACTGACCGCCTGCTACCTGACAGACTGGAGTAAATAAAGCATGCCTAAGTATCGTTCCGCTACCACAACCCACGGCCGTAATATGGCGGGTGCCCGCGCTCTGTGGCGCGCAACGGGAATGACCGACGCCGATTTCGGTAAACCGATTATTGCGGTCGTAAACTCCTTTACCCAATTCGTACCGGGTCACGTTCACCTGCGCGATCTGGGTAAACTTGTTGCCGAGCAAATCGAAGCGTCCGGCGGCGTAGCGAAAGAATTCAACACCATTGCAGTGGATGACGGTATCGCGATGGGGCACGGCGGCATGCTCTATTCCTTGCCGTCCCGCGAGCTGATTGCCGACTCGGTTGAGTACATGGTCAACGCTCACTGCGCCGATGCCATGGTTTGTATCTCTAACTGCGACAAAATCACCCCAGGGATGTTGATGGCCTCGCTGCGCCTGAACATTCCGGTGATCTTCGTTTCCGGCGGCCCGATGGAAGCTGGCAAAACCAAACTTTCTGATCAGATCATCAAGCTGGACCTGGTCGATGCGATGATTCAGGGCGCGGACCCGAAAGTTTCTGACGAGCAAAGCGAGCAGGTTGAACGTTCAGCCTGTCCGACCTGCGGCTCCTGTTCAGGGATGTTCACCGCCAACTCCATGAACTGCCTGACCGAGGCGTTGGGCCTGTCTCAGCCAGGGAACGGTTCACTGCTGGCGACGCACGCCGACCGCAAAGAACTGTTCCTGAATGCCGGGAAACGCATTGTTGAACTGACCAAGCGCTATTACGAGCAGGATGATGCCACCGCGCTGCCACGCAACATCGCCAGCAAAGCGGCGTTTGAAAATGCGATGACGCTGGATATCGCCATGGGCGGCTCCACTAACACTGTTCTGCACCTGCTGGCTGCTGCGCAAGAAGCTGAAATCGACTTCACCATGACCGATATTGACCAGCTGTCCCGCAAGGTTCCTCAGCTGTGTAAAGTCGCGCCAAGCACCCAGAAATACCATATGGAAGACGTGCACCGTGCAGGTGGCGTGCTCGGGATTCTCGGAGAGCTGGATCGCGCCGGGTTGCTTAACCGCGAAGTGAAAAACGTGCTTGGCCTTTCCCTGCCGCAGACTCTTGAGCAATACGATGTGATGCTGACCAAAGACGAAGCGGTGAAAACGATGTTCCGTGCGGGTCCTGCAGGCATTCGTACCACCCAGGCCTTCTCGCAGAACTGTCGTTGGGACACGCTGGATGACGATCGCGCTAGCGGTTGTATTCGCTCACTGGAAAATGCCTACAGCAAAGATGGTGGCCTGGCCGTTCTGTATGGCAACTTCGCGGAAAACGGCTGTATTGTTAAAACCGCGGGCGTGGATGAAGGCAGCCTGGTATTCCGCGGTCCAGCCAAAGTTTATGAAAGCCAGGACGATGCGGTAGAAGCCATCCTCGGCGGTAAAGTCGTTGCGGGTGATGTGGTTGTTATTCGCTACGAAGGGCCGAAAGGCGGGCCTGGCATGCAGGAAATGCTCTATCCAACAACCTTCCTGAAGTCTATGGGGCTGGGTAAAGCCTGTGCTCTGGTCACCGACGGCCGTTTCTCCGGCGGGACTTCTGGCTTGTCGATTGGCCACGTTTCTCCGGAAGCAGCCAGCGGCGGCAACATTGCCCTGATTGAAGACGGCGACATGATTGCCATCGATATTCCTAACCGTGGTATTCAGCTGCAGCTGACCGACCAGGAGATGGCGGCGCGTCGTGAAGCGCAGGAAGCCCGCGGTGAAGCGGCATGGACTCCTCGCAATCGTGAGCGCCAGGTTTCCTTCGCTCTGCGCGCTTACGCCAGCCTCGCCACCAGTGCGGATAAAGGCGCAGTGCGTGATAAAAGCAAGCTTGGAGGCTAATTATGGCTGAGTCACAACCGCTACCCGATGCCCCCGGCGGAGCAGAGTATCTGCGCGCGGTATTGCGAGCACCGGTTTACGAAGTCGTGCAGGTAACGCCGCTGCAGAAAATGGAAAAGCTTTCTTCGCGCCTTGATAACGTCATTCTGGTTAAGCGTGAAGACCGTCAGCCAGTACACAGCTTCAAGCTGCGCGGTGCTTATTCGATGATTGCTGGGCTGAACAACGAGCAAAAAGCCAGCGGCGTAATCACTGCTTCTGCGGGAAATCACGCTCAGGGCGTGGCGCTTTCGTCCACCCGGCTTGGTATTAAGTCGCTGATCGTTATGCCCGTGGCCACTGCGGATATCAAAGTCGACGCTGTGCGAGCCTTTGGCGGCGAAGTGTTGCTGCATGGCGCCAATTTCGATGAGGCAAAAGCCAAAGCCATAGAACTTTCTCAGCAGCAAGGTTTTACCTACGTGCCTCCGTTTGACCACCCGGCAGTCATCGCCGGGCAGGGTACGGTAGCGCTGGAACTGCTGCAGCAGGATGCGCATATCGATCGCGTCTTTGTGCCGGTGGGCGGTGGTGGCCTGGCGGCAGGTGTAGCGGTTCTGATCAAGCAACTGATGCCGCAAATCAAAGTGATTGCGGTTGAAGCAGAGGATTCTGCCTGCCTGAAAGCGGCGCTGGAAGCCGGGAAGCCGGTTGAGCTGCCGCGCGTAGGGCTGTTTGCAGAAGGCGTTGCGGTCAAGCGTATCGGCGACGAAACGTTCCGTGTGTGCCAGGAATATCTGGACGACATCATCACCGTGGACAGCGACGCTATCTGCGCGGCGATGAAGGATTTGTTCGAAGACGTCCGCGCCGTTGCGGAGCCATCCGGTGCGCTGGCGCTGGCGGGGATGAAAAAATACGTGCAGCAGCACAACATTCGCGGCGAGCGTCTGGCGCACGTGCTGTCTGGTGCAAACGTGAATTTCCACGGGTTGCGCTATGTCTCTGAGCGCTGTGAATTGGGCGAGCAGCGGGAAGCGTTGCTGGCGGTCACTATTCCGGAGCAAAAAGGCAGCTTCCTGAAGTTTTGCCAGCTGTTGGGCGGTCGTTCGGTTACCGAGTTCAATTACCGCTACGCCAGCTCCGACAATGCCTGCATTTTTGTTGGAGTGCGCCTGACTCGTGGTCTGGAAGAGCGTAAAGAGATCATTGCTCAACTGAGCGAGGGTGGCTACGGCGTGGTGGATCTCTCCGACGATGAGATGGCGAAACTGCACGTTCGCTACATGGTTGGCGGGCGGCCTTCTAAGCCGCTGCGCGAACGGTTGTACAGCTTCGAATTCCCTGAATCGCCGGGGGCGCTGCTGAAGTTCTTGAGCACGCTAGGGACACACTGGAATATTTCTCTGTTCCACTACCGTAGCCACGGTACCGACTACGGGCGTGTCCTGGCGGCGTTTGAGCTGGGTGAAAATGAGCCAGACTTCGAAACCCGGCTCAACGAACTGGGCTACGAATGCCACGACGAAACTCAAAACCCGGCGTTCCGTTTCTTCCTGGCGGGTTAGTGGCTGCCGGGCAGTAACTTCCAGAACGCGCTGATAAGCGGCTCATTGAGCCGCTTTTTTTGTACGCAAACGCCCAGTTCAAACGGGGCTTTCTCATCGTTACGCTCGAGGATCAGCACGCGATTACGTACCGGCTCGGGGCTGTTTTCCAGCACGATTTCCGGGATTAGCGCAACCCCGCACCCCAGCGCCACCATTGACACCATAGCTTCATGCCCGGCAACGGTAGCGTAAATCACCGGGTTACTGATTTTCTGGCGGCGGAACCACAGTTCTATTCGGCGGCGAACGGGCCCCTGCTCGGGCATGATAAACGGAATCTTAGCCCAGTCTGGCTCCGGCTGGCTCACCTGCACCCGTACCGGGCAAGGCAACGCTGGGGCGATTAAAGCAACGGATAAGTTTTCCAGCATGGAGAAAGCCACGCCAGGCGGAAGGGATTCTGGTTTTCCGGCGATCGCCAGGTCGGCTTCATTGGAATCAACTTTTTCTACCGCATCCGCGGCGTCACCGGTGGTCAGCTTAATTTCAACGGAAGGATGCTCAGCCCGGAAACGATCCAAAATGGGTGGCAGATGACTGTAGGCGGCGGTCACCGAGCAGAAGAGATGCAGCTCTCCGCTCAGGGAAGGCCCCTGCTGGCCAAGCGTGTGGCGCATCTGCTGATATTGCAGCAGCGTGTGCTGGGCAAACTGCCGTAATTGTTCGCCAGCTTCGGTTAGCGTCACGGTGCGGTTATCACGCAAAAACAGAGATTGCCCCAGGTCGTCTTCAAGCCGCTGGATCTGGCGCGAAAGCGTGGAAGGGCTGACGTGCATGGCTCGCGCGCTACGCCCGAAATGGCGGCTTTCGGCCAGGTGCAGAAAGGTTTTCAGATCGCGTAAATCCATGGTCATCAAGCCTCGTTTTTGTATTGCAATAATCGCAACACGACGTTGTTAATATATCAATTTAAGCAACACATTTCCTGTCATATAGTGGATTCATTCTAGGCAGCACGACACGGCTGCAGAGCCCTTACAATAAGCACAACACGACACATACGGAGTTCTACGATGGCTAATTATTTCAACACTTTGAACCTGCGTCAGCAGTTAGCGCAGTTGGGTAAATGTCGCTTCATGGGGCGCGATGAATTCGCCGATGAAGCAAGCTACCTCAAAGGTAAAAAAGTCGTCATCGTCGGCTGCGGTGCTCAGGGTCTTAACCAGGGCCTGAACATGCGTGATTCCGGGCTGGATGTTTCCTATGCCCTGCGTGCTGAAGCTATCGCCGAGAAGCGTGCTTCCTGGCGCAAAGCGACCGAAAACGGTTTCAAAGTCGGGACTTATGAAGAGCTGATCCCGCAGGCGGATCTGGTTGTTAACCTGACGCCAGACAAACAGCACTCCTCTGTTGTTCAGGCCGTACAGCCGATGATGAAAGACGGCGCGGCGCTGGGCTACTCCCACGGTTTCAACGTGGTTGAAGTCGGTGAAACTATCCGTAAAGACATCACCGTGGTGATGGTCGCACCTAAGTGCCCTGGCACCGAAGTTCGTGAAGAATATAAGCGTGGTTTCGGCGTTCCGACCCTTATCGCCGTTCACCCTGAAAACGATCCGAAAGGCGAAGGCATGGCGATTGCCAAAGCTTGGGCTGCGGCAACCGGCGGCCACCGTGCGGGCGTGCTGGAGTCTTCCTTCGTTGCTGAAGTGAAGTCTGACCTGATGGGCGAGCAAACTATCCTGTGCGGTATGCTGCAGGCCGGTTCCCTGCTGTGCTTCGACAAGCTGGTGGCAGAAGGTACTGATGCTTCGTATGCAGAAAAACTGATTCAGTTCGGTTGGGAAACCATCACCGAAGCGCTGAAGCAGGGCGGGATCACGCTGATGATGGACCGCCTGTCCAACCCGGCAAAAATCCGTGCCAACGCGCTGTCCGAGCAGTTGAAAACCATCATGGCTCCGCTGTTCCAGAAACATATGGATGACATCATCTCCGGTGAATTCTCCTCCGGCATGATGGCCGACTGGGCTAACGACGACAAGAAACTGCATACCTGGCGTGAAGAGACCGGCCAGACCGCTTTCGAAACTGCGCCACAGTTTGAAGGTAAGATTTCCGAGCAGGAATACTTCGATAAAGGCGTGTTAATGATCGCGATGGTGAAAGCGGGCGTTGAGCTGGCCTTCGAAACCATGGTTGATGCCGGCATCATCGAAGAGTCTGCATACTATGAATCCCTGCACGAGCTGCCGCTGATCGCTAACACGATTGCTCGTAAGCGTCTGTACGAAATGAACGTGGTTATTTCTGATACCGCTGAGTACGGTAACTACCTGTTCTCCTACGCTGCGGTTCCGCTGCTGAAAGAGTTCATGACCACGCTGCAGCCGGGCGATTTGGGTAAAGAGATCCCAGCCGCTGCGGTAGACAACGCTCAGCTTCGCGACGTAAATGAAGCCATTCGCAGCCACGAAATCGAAAAAGTGGGTAAAAAACTGCGTGGCTATATGACTGATATGAAACGCATTGCTGTTGCTGGCTAATGTGTTTTTGAAATGAAAAAGGCGCTTCGGCGCCTTTTTTGTGCCCGCTATCTTGCCGTCTCTCTTTTTATGTAATATTGTAAGTTACATGAAAATAAATAACTCCTTCTCAGCAACTTTGCACATCCTGCTTCATTTGGAGCAGATGGACAAACCGCTCACATCGGAACAAATGGCTGCCTTTATCGACGGCAATCCGGCGTTTATTCGTAAAGTGCTCGCCGGTCTGCGCGAGAACAACATCGTCTGCTCGACCAAAGGCCACCACGGCGGCTGGAGGCTATGCCGCCCGGCCAGCGAGGTGACGTTACTGGATATTTATCTGGCACTGGGATCTCCGGGGCTATTTGCGCTAGGCAATCGCAATGAAAACCCGCAATGCCTGGTGGAGCAGGGAGTCAATCGAGTGATGTCCGAGACTTTTACCGCCGCTGAAGAGTTAGTGCTGGCGCGGTTTAAAAGCCTGACATTACAAGATATCGGTAGCGAATTTATTAGCTATTTCAATGAAAAGGGGCATGAGGAATGATTTCAACCTTAACCACGGATCTGCCAGTCTGTTTGATGATCGCCCTGGCCGCAGCCAGTATTTCGATGACGATTACGCAAACTGAACTGTTTGCAGGGTTGCGCAGCTGGACGGCAAAAAAGCATGCGATGCTGGGCCATCTCTTTCAATGTTTCTACTGCCTTAGCCATTGGGTGGTGTTTGCCGGAATGCTGATTTACCGTCCCTATTTGCTGCACAGCGGGATGCCGGTGATCGACTGGATTATGACGGCTTTTATTACCCTCACGCTGACCACCTTCGTAAACGGCATTATTTTTAAAGTGTTCCAGATGGCGGTTGGCACGCATTTACTGAAGCATGAAGCTCAGCAGACGCTGCAGTCGACAAAATAAAGAGCAAAGAAAAGGCCGGATATCCCGGCCTTTTGCTTAGTTACGGTACAGCACCTTGATGATGTGGTAACCGAACTGAGTGTGCAGCGGGCCGTAAGGCTCCAGCAGTGGGCAGGAAAACACCACTTTATCGAACGCAGGAACCATCTGGCCCTGACGGAATTCACCTAAATGGCCGCCTTTTTTGCCGGACGGGCAGGTGGAGTGCTTCTTCGCCAGTTTCTCGAAGTCGCCGCCGTTTTTTAGCTGCTCCAGAAGGTCCAGAGCCAGTTTTTCTTCCTTTACAAGGATATGCAGTGCTGCTGCGGTTTTTGCCATGATAGTGCCTTGAGTCATGTTGATTACGCTCGCTATACTACCACGCTGTTTTTGTCCCCTCCTGACTTTCATTGAGTGACCGTATGCGTTTAAACCCTGGCCAACAACAAGCCGTCGAATTTGTCACCGGACCCTGCCTGGTATTGGCCGGGGCCGGCTCGGGTAAAACGCGCGTAATCACCAATAAAATTGCACATCTGATCCGCGAAAGTGGCTATCAGGCGCGCCAGATTGCGGCGGTAACTTTTACCAATAAGGCCGCCCGCGAAATGAAAGAGCGCGTCTCGCAAACGCTGGGACGTAAAGAAGCGCGTGGGCTGATGATTTCTACATTCCACACGCTGGGGCTGGAAATCATCAAGCGCGAGTACGCGGCGCTTGGGATGAAATCTAACTTTTCGCTGTTCGACGATACCGATCAGACCGCGCTGTTAAAAGAGCTAACCGAAGGCCTGTTAGAAAACGACAAAGTGCTTCTCCAGCAGCTGATTTCAACCATCTCTAACTGGAAGAACGGTTTGCTGTCTCCGGCGCAGGCTGCCGCGCAGGCGAAGGGCGAGAGGGATCGTATTTTTGCCCATTGCTATGGCCTTTACGATACGCACCTGAAGTCCTGTAATGTACTGGATTTTGACGATCTTATTCTGCTGCCAACATTACTGCTGCAGCGCAATGCAGAGGTTCGCGAACGCTGGCAAAACCGCATCCGCTATCTGCTGGTGGATGAATATCAGGATACCAACACCAGCCAGTATGAGCTGGTGAAACTGCTTGTCGGCGCGCGAGCCCGTTTTACCGTTGTAGGCGACGATGACCAGTCTATTTATTCATGGCGTGGGGCGAACCCGCAGAACCTGGTGCTGCTGAGCAAAGATTTTCCGGCGCTGCAGGTGATTAAGCTCGAGCAGAACTACCGCTCATCCCGTCGTATTTTGAATGCGGCCAATATTCTGATTGCCAATAACCCGCACGTTTTTGAGAAACGCCTTTTCTCCGAACTGGAGCACGGCGCGGAATTAAAAGTGGTTACGGCGAATCATGAAGAGCATGAGGCCGAACGCGTCACCGGCGAGCTTATTGCTCACCACTTTATCAATAAAACCAACTATAAAGATTACGCCATTCTGTATCGCGGTAACCACCAGTCGCGGGTGTTCGAAAAGATGCTGATGCAAAACCGCATCCCATATCGTATCTCGGGCGGCACATCTTTCTTCTCGCGTCCGGAAATTAAAGATCTGCTTGCCTACCTTCGTGTGCTGACGAATCCGGATGACGACAGTGCCTTCTTGCGCATTGTGAATACGCCCAAGCGCGAGATTGGCCCGGCAACGCTGCAAAAGCTTGGCGAGTGGGCGATGCAGCGCAATAAAGGCCTGTTTACCGCCAGCTTCGATATGGGGCTGAGCCAGACGCTAAGCGGACGCGGCCTTGATGCACTGCAGCGTTTTACCCACTGGCTGCGGGACGTGGCTACGCTTGCCGAGCGCGAACCGGTGGCAGCGGTACGGGATCTGATCCACGGCATCGACTACGAAAGCTGGCTGTATGAAACCTCGCCCAGCCCGAAAGCTGCGGAAATGCGCATGAAAAACGTGAATCAGCTCTTTAGCTGGATGACGGAAATGCTTGAAGGCAGCGATCTGGACGAGCCGATGACCTTAACCCAGGTGGTGACGCGCTTTACGCTGCGCGACATGATGGAGCGTGGTGAGAGTGAAGAAGAGGCCGATCAGGTTCAGTTGATGACTCTGCATGCTTCTAAGGGGTTGGAATTCCCTTATGTCTACCTCGTCGGCATGGAGGAAGGGATCCTGCCACACCAAAGCAGCATTGACGAAGATAACGTGGATGAAGAGCGCCGCCTGGCATACGTGGGGATTACCCGAGCGCAAAAAGAGCTGACGTTTACGCTTTGCCGGGAACGCCGGCAGTATGGCGAGCTGGTACGCCCTGAACCAAGCCGGTTCCTGCTGGAGTTGCCGCAGGATGATTTAAGCTGGGAAACCGAGCGGAAGGTAGTTTCTGCCGAGGAGCGGATGCAAAAAGGGCAGAGTAATGTGGCCAACATTCGCGAAATGCTGGCAAAAGCACGTAAAAGCTAGATCAGTTGACGCTGAGTTGCCAGTGAACGTAGCTCTGCCAGAGTTTTTCCTGTTCCAGCAGTTCGGCACCGAGAGGGTGGCAGGCCAGCCAGGTATCGGGCAATGCCAGATGCAGCGTTTCGCCGTCGGCCTGCAGCTTAATTTCGGGAAGAATGTCGTCCCGGCGGCGGTTTGCAAAAATAATCGCCAGGCGTAACAGGCGGCAAAGCCTTTCTGCCACACGCGGCGGGACCGCGTTTTGCTGGTGGAGCGAAGAGAGATCGACAGGATTGGTCTGGTTGAGCAGCAGCGTTGCCAGCAGCTTTTTCTGTGCCGGCGTGTATCCCGGCAAATCCAGATTTCTCACCAGATAGGCCGCATGCTGCGGAGCATGTTTAAAATCGATGCTTAAGCCAATTTCATGTAACAGGGCGCTGCTTGCCAGCATCTGCTGACTGAGTGGATCCAGCCCCCACGGCTCTGCGATTTGTGAAGCAAAATTCTGCGCAAGCTGTTCCACGCGAGCCGCCTGGCTGGTGTCCACCATAAATCGGCGCTGAACGTTACGCAGCGTTCTCTGGCGAATCTCCTGGTCAACTGCAAGATGCAGCATTCCATAAACCAAACCTTCTCGCAGCGCACCGCCGGCAAGCGTCATGCATTCAATATCAAGCTGTTGGAAGATAGCGATGAGAATCGCCAGACCGCTTGGGAAAACCAGCGCCCGCTCCAGCGTGAGCCCTTCAATTTCCAGCTCTTCTAGCCGGCCACACTGAATAGCGCGTTGTTTTAACTGCTGGAGTTTTGCCAGGGTAATGCGTTCGTCCATCCCCTGCGCCATCATGATTTCCTGCAGCGCCTGCACGGTACCCGAAGCGCCTACACAGATTTTCCAACCGTGGTTTTTCAGCTCATTAATCACCGGACTGAGGACTTCTGCAGCCGCCGCTTCAGCAGCCGCAAAATTTTCCTGAGCGAGATTCCTGTCGCTGAAGAAACGCTCCAGCCATGTGACACAGCCCATTGAGAGGCTGAATAACGAGGTTGTCTGCGCACCGGTGCCGGTCACCAGCTCCGTACTTGCACCGCCGATATCGACCACCAGACGGCGATCGTCGCCGCCGGTCGTGTGGGCGACGCCCTGATAAATCAGGCGAGCTTCTTCTTCACCGCGAATAACCTGCACCGGGCAACCCAGGATTTCCTGAGCCTTTTGCAGAAATACATCGGCATTGACGGCTAGGCGCAGCGTGGCTGTTGCCACTACGCGAATTTGGTTCTGAGGAATGTCCTGAAGGCGTTCGGCAAATAAGCGCAGACATTGCCAGCCACGTTCCATGGCTTCCGGGGAGAGAACGCACTCGCTGTTGAGGCCAGCAGCGAGGCGGACTTTTCGTTTAATGCGGGTCAGGGTTTGTATGCTTCCTGCCACCTCACGCACAACCAACATATGAAAACTGTTAGAACCCAGATCAATTGCTGCATAGAGTGAGGCGGTACTAAGCATAGATTTTTTTAACCTGCGCGACGACGATTACCACGAGGAGCGCCACCGCGGCGTGGACCGTTGCCTGGGCGGCTACGGGTCAGGCGTTTTGGCGGTGGGAACTCATTTAACAATGCTTCAGCGTTATATTTGCTCACCGGAATTGAGTGGCCAATATAGGTTTCAATCGCCGATAAGTTCAGCGCGTAGTCTTCGCACGCGAGGCTGATCGAATGACCGCTTGCTCCGGCACGCCCGGTACGACCAATACGGTGAACGTAATCTTCACAGTCGTCTGGCAGATCGTAGTTAAAGACGTGGGTCACCGCTGGGATATGCAGGCCGCGAGCCGCAACGTCGGTTGCAACCAGAATATCCAGATCGCCACGGGTAAACTCTTCCAGGATACGCAGGCGTTTTTTCTGTGCGACATCACCCGTTAACAGCCCAACGCGGTGACCATCAGCGGCCAGATGACCCCAAATATCTTCACAGCGGTGTTTGGTGTTCGCGAAGATAATGGCGCGGTCTGGCCATTCTTCTTCAATAAGCGTTTGCAGCAGACGCATTTTCTCTTCGTTAGAAGGGTAGAAAAGCTCTTCTTTAATGCGGTGGCCGGTTCTCTGTTCCGGTTCAACTTCTACATATTCCGCGTTGTTCATCTGCTCGAAAGCCAGTTCACGTACGCGGTAGGAAAGGGTCGCAGAGAACAGCATGTTCAGGCGCTGGGTGACCGGCGGCATGCGACGGAACAGCCAACGAATATCTTTGATAAAGCCGAGGTCGTACATGCGGTCGGCTTCATCCAGTACCACAACCTGAATGGCACCTAAGTTAATGTGGTTTTGTTTGGCGTAATCGATCAAACGACCGGTGGTGCCAATCAAAATGTCTACGCCGCTTTCCAGCACTTTCAGCTGTTTATCATAGCCATCGCCGCCGTAGGCAAGGCCAAGCTTCAGGCCTGTAGCCTGAGCCAGCGGTTCCGCATCAGAGTGAATCTGTACCGCTAACTCGCGGGTTGGCGCCATAATCAAGGCGCGCGGTTGATTAACCTGACGGTTCTCTGGAACCGGGTGAGAAAGTAAATAGTGGAACGTGGACGTCAGAAACGCCATCGTTTTGCCTGTACCGGTTTGCGCCTGCCCTGCAACGTCACGATTCGCCAGAGTCAGCGGAAGTGCCAGTGCCTGAATTGGGGTGCAGTTATGGAACCCTTTATTTTCAAGGGCTTCAATCACCTTAGGGTGCAGGGCGAAGTCGGAAAACTTCTTTTCGGTCAAATGTGTTTTGCTCATAGTGTGGTAGAATATCAGTTTACTATTGCTTTACGAAAGCACATCCGTTGAAATAAACCGGGTGAAATAAAGTCACCCCAAGTTGGTTAATGCTACACCAACAAGGTAGACATAATCCTGTGGAGTTGAACATGAGCGATAAAATTATTCACCTGACTGACGGCAGTTTCGACACGGACGTGCTTCAAGCTGAAGGGTTGATTCTGGTTGATTTCTGGGCAGAGTGGTGTGGTCCGTGTAAAATGATCGCCCCGATTCTCGACGAGATCGCTGATGAATATCAGGGCAAAATCACCGTAGCTAAGCTGAACATCGACCAGAACCCGGGTACGGCGCCGAAGTACGGCATCCGTGGTATCCCAACTCTGTTGCTGTTCAAAAATGGCGAAGTCGCTGCGACCAAAGTAGGCGCGCTGTCTAAAGGCCAGTTAAAAGAGTTCCTCGACGCTAATCTGGCATAATGGAATCTCAGCCGGTGCGTGCCGTACTTGCATTTTTTTGCGAGCTGCTGGACGCCCGGCGTCACACATGCTAAGTTACCTATGACTTCGCTTTGAACTTGCCCTTAAGTTTGAATCTTTGTATTACCTTAATGCTTCCCGTTCGCTGTCAAATCAACTCTCTTTTACAGCAATCACAACGGACGCATAACCGAATTCGGGCTTATCACCCATTCCGTCTCGTCGTTTCAGTTCTGCGTATTTCCTATGACCAGGCAGCGATCAGACATGTGTGGTAGCCACTAAACAGGCACGGATGACCCTGCCATACCATTCACGAAACTAAGTTCGAGATTTACCCCGAGTTTAAGAACCCACCATTATGAATCTTACCGAATTAAAGAATACGCCGGTTTCTGAGCTGATTACTCTCGGCGAAAATATGGGGCTGGAAAACCAAGCCCGCATGCGCAAGCAGGACATCATTTTCTCCATCCTGAAGCAACACGCTAAGAGTGGCGAAGATATCTTTGGTGACGGTGTGCTGGAGATACTGCAGGATGGATTTGGTTTCCTCCGCTCCGCAGACAGCTCCTACCTCGCCGGTCCCGACGACATCTACGTTTCTCCCAGCCAAATCCGCCGTTTCAACCTTCGCACAGGGGATACCATCTCCGGTAAGATTCGTCCGCCAAAAGAAGGCGAACGCTACTTTGCGCTGCTGAAGGTCAACGAAGTTAACTACGATAAGCCGGAAAACGCCCGTAGCAAGATTCTGTTCGAAAACTTAACGCCCCTGCATGCAAACTCTCGTCTGCGTATGGAGCGTGGTAACGGTTCTACCGAAGACTTAACCGCTCGTGTACTGGATCTGGCATCGCCAATCGGTCGCGGCCAGCGTGGTCTGATCGTGGCGCCGCCAAAAGCCGGTAAAACCATGCTGCTGCAGAACATTGCGCAGAGCATTGCTTATAACCATCCAGACTGCGTGCTGATGGTTCTGCTGATCGACGAACGCCCGGAAGAAGTGACCGAGATGCAGCGTCTGGTTAAAGGTGAGGTTGTTGCTTCCACCTTTGACGAACCAGCCTCTCGCCACGTTCAGGTTGCCGAAATGGTTATCGAGAAGGCGAAACGACTGGTTGAGCACAAGAAAGACGTTATCATCCTGCTCGACTCCATCACTCGTCTGGCGCGTGCCTACAACACCGTAGTACCGGCTTCCGGTAAAGTCCTGACCGGTGGTGTTGACGCTAACGCCCTGCACCGTCCAAAACGTTTCTTCGGTGCTGCACGTAACGTGGAAGAGGGCGGTAGCCTGACCATTATCGCCACCGCGCTTATCGATACCGGCTCTAAAATGGATGAAGTCATCTACGAAGAGTTTAAAGGCACCGGTAACATGGAACTGCATCTGTCCCGTAAGATCGCTGAGAAACGCGTCTTCCCGGCCATCGATTACAACCGTTCCGGTACGCGTAAAGAAGAGCTGCTCACCACGCAGGAAGAGCTGCAGAAAATGTGGATCCTGCGCAAAATCATTCACCCGATGGGCGAAATTGATGCTATGGAGTTCCTCATCAACAAATTGGCGATGACCAAAACCAACGATGACTTCTTCGACATGATGAAGCGCTCGTAAGCAACAAAAACTCGGGGAACGCCACGCTTAGTCGTGGCGTTTTTCTTTTCTGCTAGATACGATATGCATACGATGAATGTATTCGCTATCGTTATATTTCAAAATTCCTTTTGCCATGGAAACACTCCATCGCTAACAGTTTGTTCAGGGAGGAATTATGTTTAATCTCTTCGGGACAGTTGCATATTTCTACTATGCTGACTTTGCCCATAAATCTTGCAGAGACCTTTCACTGTGAATTTAGTCACCGCCGGAACTGACTTACTCCTAATTTTCATCTTTACTACCGCCTTTCTATTCATTGCACGTAAGGTAGCGAAGAGAATTGGCCTGGTTGATAAACCGAATTTCCGTAAACGTCACCAGGGGTTGATTCCCTTGGTTGGTGGGATCTCTGTTTACGCGGGCATTTGCTTTTCTTTCATACTCGGAAAGTACTACATCCCGCACGGCTGGCTTTATTTAACCTGCGCAGGCGTACTTGTTCTGATCGGTGCACTTGATGACCGTTTTGATGTAAGAGTGAAGATTCGAGCGTCAATTCAGGCAGTTATTGGCATCGTAATGATGTTCTATGGCAATCTGCATCTTAGCAGTTTGGGCTATATATTTGGTTCATGGGAACTGGTACTAGGCCCATTTGGTTATTTCCTGACGCTATTTGCCGTGTGGGCAGCGATCAACGCATTCAACATGGTTGATGGAATCGATGGCTTATTAGGTGGACTATCGTCAGTTTCGTTTGCTGCGATGGGCATCATTCTGTTCTTTGATGGTCAGTACAGCCTCGCGATGTGGTGTTTTGCCATGATCGTTGCCATCCTGCCATACATTCTGCTTAACCTTGGCGTGCTTGGCCGTCGCTATAAAGTCTTTATGGGAGACGCCGGCAGCACGCTAATCGGTTTTACCGTTATCTGGATCTTGCTGGAGACTACGCAGGGGCAAACACATCCAATCAGCCCGGTGACCGCATTATGGATCATTGCGATTCCGCTGATGGACATGATAGCAATTATGTATCGTCGCCTGCGCAAGGGCATGAGTCCATTCTCCCCGGATCGGCAGCATATTCATCATTTGATCATGCGTGCTGGTTTTACTTCAAGACAGGCGTTTGTACTGATCACCCTTGCTGCGGCGTTGCTTGCTGCCATTGGTGTTGCCGCTGAGTATCTACATTTTATCCCGGAATGGTTGATGTTGGCATTGTTCTTGCTTGCATTTGTACTATACGATTTTTGTATAAAACGAGCCTGGAAAGTGGCGCGTTTTATCCGGCGTCATAAACGTCGCACTCGCAGAAACAGCAACGTAAACATTTAGTCTGACTTGGATTGGGGAAGCGATGAAAGAGCATGTGCCACGTAATTACCCGGTAGTTGAGAATGAGCTGGATATTCGCGGCTTGTTTCGCACGCTGTGGCTGGGCAAATTCTGGATTATCGGAATTGCCTTTGTCTTTGCCCTTATTGCGCTGATTTACACCTTTTTAGCGAAACAAGAGTGGAGTGCAACGGCGATCACCGACCGCCCGACGGTCAATATGTTGGGCGGCTACTATTCTCAACAGCAGTTCCTGCGCAACCTCGATGTGAAAGCCAATATGGCGACGACAGATCAGCCTTCGGTCATGGATGAAGCGTACAAAGAATTCATCGTGCAGCTTTCAGCCTATGATACCCGCAGGGATTTCTGGTTACAGACGGATTACTACAAGCAGCGTCAGGTGGGGAACAGCAAAGTCGATGCCGCACTGCTGGATGAGATCGTCGATAATATTCAGTACACGCCCGGCGACAGCGCTCGCAACATCAGTGATAGCGTAAAGCTGGTGGCTGAAACCGCCGCTGATGCCAATAACCTTTTACGGCAATACGTCGCTTTTGCCAGCCAGCGTGCGGCTAGCCATCTCAATGAAGAGCTTTCCGGAGCCTGGGCAGCGCGTACCGTTCAGATGAAAGCGCAGGTAAAACGGCAGGAAGCTGTTGCGCAGTCTATCTACGATCGCAAAATCAAAAGCACTGAGCAGGCACTGAAAATTGCTCAACAGCAAAATATCACCCGAAGCGAAACGAACGTTCCCGCAGAAGAACTTCCGGATTCAGAAATGTTCATGTTGGGTCGCCCTATGTTGCAGGCTCGCCTGGAAAGCCTGCAGGCCGCAGGGCCGGATTTTGATATCGATTACGATCAAAACCGGGCGATGCTAAATACGCTGAATGTTGGGCCGACCGTCGATGCTCGTTTCCAGACCTACCGTTATTTACGCACGCCAGAAGAGCCGGTTAAGCGTGACAGTCCTCGTCGTGCGTTCTTGCTGATTATGTGGGGTGCGGTTGGGGCGCTTATCGGTGCTGGCGTAGCGTTAGCTCGCCGTCCAAAGACAGCGTAAGCCCTTCACCTGGTGGAGGAGCGATGGAATGTCTCCACCTTATTCAACATAAGAGAATCACCGTGAAAGTATTAACAGTTTTTGGCACGCGCCCGGAGGCTATAAAAATGGCCCCTCTGGTGGATGCGTTGGCAAAAGACGCGTTTTTTGACGCGAAAGTATGTGTAACGGCACAGCATCGTGAGATGCTGGATCAGGTATTACACCTTTTTTCTATTACGCCAGACTATGACTTAAATATCATGAAACCGGGGCAGGGCTTGACGGAAATTACCTGCCGTATTCTGGAAGGGTTAAAGCCTATTCTGGAATCCTTTAAGCCGGATGTTGTTTTGGTTCATGGCGATACCACCACTACAGTTGCGGCGAGCCTTGCTGCTTTCTATCAGCGAATTCCTGTCGGGCACGTTGAAGCGGGGTTGCGCACTGGCGATCTTTACTCCCCGTGGCCGGAGGAAGCAAACCGTACTTTAACCGGACATCTTGCTTCCTGGCATTTTGCGCCGACGGAAAATTCGCGTCAGAACCTGCTAAAAGAAAACATCAGCGAAGAAAAAATCTTTGTGACCGGCAACAGTGTGATTGACGCATTGTTGTCCGTTCGCGATCGAGTTCTGGCTCAAGAAACCGTGCGTCAGGAAATCGAGGCGAAACACCCTTTCCTCGATGCCAGGAAAAAAATGATTCTGGTTACCGGGCACCGTCGGGAAAGTTTTGGTGATGGTTTTGAGCGTATTTGCCGCGCACTGGCAAGAATAGCCGCGCAGAACAGCGATGTGCAGATAGTGTATCCGGTTCACCTGAATCCAAACGTCAGTGAGCCTGTGAGGCGTATTTTAGGGCATATCGAAAATGTGATTTTGATTGAGCCTCAAGAGTATCTGCCCTTTGTTTATCTCATGAATCACGCATGGCTTATTTTGACGGATTCCGGTGGGATTCAGGAAGAAGCGCCTTCTCTTGGGAAACCCGTTTTGGTGATGCGCGAAACCACCGAGCGTCCTGAAGCCGTTGCCGCAGGTACCGTACGGTTAGTGGGGACCGATGAAGAGAAGATTGTCGCCGAAGTCACCCGACTGCTCCGCGATGAGCAGGAATATAATGCGATGAGCCGTGCCCATAACCCTTATGGCGATGGCGAGGCCTGCAGCCGCATTTTAAATGCCTTAAAACAAAATCAGGTGAAATTATGAATTTTTCCACCATCTCCGTTATTGGTCTTGGCTACATTGGCTTACCAACCGCTGCCGCGTTTGCTTCCCGTCAACGTAAAGTTATCGGCGTGGACATTAATCAGCGAGCGGTGGATACCATTAATCGGGGTGAAATTCACATTATTGAGCCTGATTTAGACAAGGTCGTGAAATCTGCCGTTGACGCTGGGTACCTGAGCGCCACCGTGCAGCCCGTTGAAGCTGATGCTTATCTCATTGCTGTGCCGACCCCTTTTAAAGGCGATCATGAACCGGACATGGTTTATGTGAAATCGGCAGCAGAATCCATTGCACCTGTCCTGAAAAAAGGGGCGCTGGTCGTGCTGGAGTCAACTTCTCCTGTCGGCGCCACTGAGCAAATGGCGGAATGGTTAGCCGCCCTGCGCCCGGATTTGAGTTTCCCTCAACAAGCGGGAGAGCAGGCAGACATCAACATCGCCTATTGCCCGGAGCGCGTTTTACCGGGGCAGGTGATGGTTGAACTGATCAAAAATGACCGCGTCGTTGGCGGTATGACGCCGGTATGTTCTGCTCGTGCGAGCGAGCTGTATAACATTTTCCTCGAAGGGGAATGCGTTATTACCAACTCCCGCACCGCCGAAATGTGCAAATTGACGGAAAACAGCTTTCGTGATGTCAATATTGCCTTTGCCAACGAGCTCTCACTGATTTGTGCGGATCAAGGGATCAACGTCTGGGAATTGATTCGCCTTGCCAATCGCCATCCGCGCGTGAATGTGCTGCAGCCTGGGCCCGGCGTCGGGGGGCACTGTATTGCGGTAGATCCGTGGTTTATCGTTTCGCAGAACCCTGAACAAGCCCGTCTTATCCGTACCGCACGAGAAGTGAATGACGGCAAGCCTTTATGGGTGATTAACCAAGTCAAAGCCGCGATAGCCGACTGTCTGGCTGAAACGGGCCGCCGGACCAGCGAACTGACTATTGCCTGTTTTGGCCTTGCCTTTAAGCCAAACATAGACGATTTGCGCGAAAGCCCGGCAATGGAAATTGCTGAACTGTTGGCCGAATGGCACGGCGGTAAAACGTTGGTCGTCGAACCTAATATCCATACGCTACCGGCGAAGCTTGCTGGCCACTGCGAATTAACCTCACTGGAAGCCGCCCTTGGCCAGGCTGATGTGCTGGTGATGTTAGTTGACCATAAAGAATTTAAAGCTGTTCCCGCAGATAAAGTGCGTCAGCCGTGGATTATCGATACCAAAGGCGTTTGGCGATAACCCAATATGAACCCGATTCATGCAACCCTGGCCCCGCTGGACTGGGAAAATCGTTTCTTTGGCGTAAATAGCAGCGTGGTTTGCTTCTCTGAGCAAGCCCCTGCCCTGCAGGAAGAGCAGTTAAGTACATGGTCGCGCATTCAGGCAAAAATCCCCGCTCATCGCACCGACTGGCTGGATGGTTTGCAGCAGCTTGGCTTTCAACTTGTTGAGGGTGAAGTCGATTTAGCGCTTTCCGTTGGCACGCAAAATGCAAATATTCACGTCGATATCGCGCAGCCCGAAGATATTCCCGCGCTTCGCCAGGCGGCTTCCCAGGTGTTCACGCAAAGCCGATTCCGTGCGCCGTGGTATAAGCCTGACGACAGCGGTCGTTTCTATGCCCAATGGATCGAAAATGCCGTGCTTGGCACGTTTGATCATCAGTGCCTGATGCTGCATAACCGCGAGAAGCGGCAGGGCTTTGTGACCTTACGGCAACTGAATGCTGGAGAGGCCAGAATTGGTCTGCTTGCCGGGCAGGGCTTAGGCGAGGAACTGATGGCTGCTGCGCAAGACTGGTGTCGTCAGCGTGGTTTACAAACTCTGCGGGTGGCAACTCAAGTGAGTAATACCGCCGCGCTGCGTCGCTACATTAAAAGCGGTGCCACGATAGAAAGCACCGCCTTCTGGTTTTACAGGTGAAAAAATGATCCCATTTAACGCTCCGCCGGTCGTAGGAACAGAACTCGAATACATGCAGTCCGCCATGGGCAGCGGCAAACTGTGCGGAGACGGTGGTTTTACCCGCCGCTGCCAGCAGTGGATGGAGCAGCGTTTTGGCAGCAAGAAAGTTCTGCTCACGCCGTCATGCACCGCATCGCTGGAAATGGCCGCTATCCTGCTGGATATCAAGCCTGGCGATGAAGTGATTATGCCGAGCTATACCTTTGTTTCAACGGCTAATGCCTTTGTACTTCGGGGCGCTGTCATCGTGTTTGTAGACGTACGTCCTGACACCATGAACATCGATGAAACCAAAATAGAAGCGGCGATTACTGAAAAAACTCGCGCTATTGTGCCGGTTCATTACGCAGGCGTGGCTTGTGAAATGGACACCATCATGACCATCGCGAAAAAACATAACCTGTTTGTGGTGGAAGATGCCGCGCAAGGCGTGATGTCTACCTATAAAGGCCGGGCACTAGGCGCGATTGGCCACATCGGGTGCTTCAGTTTCCATGAGACAAAAAATTATACTGCCGGTGGTGAAGGTGGCGCGACGCTGATTAACGATCCTGCTTTAATCGAGCGCGCGGAAATCGTCCGTGAAAAAGGCACCAACCGCAGCCAGTTCTTCCGTGGGCAGGTGGATAAATACACCTGGCGTGATATTGGCTCAAGCTATCTGATGGCAGACCTACAGGCCGCGTACCTTTGGGCGCAGCTCGAGGCGGCAGAGAAGATTAATCAGCAGCGCCTTAAACTGTGGCAAATCTATCATGATGCGCTTGCACCACTGGCTAAAGCCGGACGCATAGAACTGCCTGTTGTCCCGGAAAACTGCGTGCAGAACGCCCATATGTTCTACATCAAGCTGCGTGATATTGAAGATCGCAGCGCGCTGATTTCCTACCTGAAAGAAGCGGAAATCATGGCGGTGTTTCACTATATTCCGCTGCATGCCTGCCCAGCCGGGGAAAAGTTTGGTCGATTCCATGGGAAGGATCGCTTCACCACTCGTGAAAGCGAGCGCCTGCTCCGCCTGCCGCTGTTCTACAACTTATCGTCGGTGAACCAACGCACCGTTATCAATACGCTGCAAAGTTACTTCTCCTGAGATGTCGTTAGCTAAAGCTTCAGTGTGGACCGCCGGATCCACGCTGGTAAAAATTGGTGCCGGATTGCTGGTGGTCAAAATGCTGGCCGTGGCCTTTGGCCCATCGGGCGTGGGGCTTGCCGGAAACTTCCGCCAAATGGTTACCGTGCTGGGTGTACTTGCCGGTGCGGGTATTTTTAACGGCGTCACCAAGTACGTTGCCGAACATCATGACAACCCGGAGCAGCTAAAGCGGGTGCTGGGCACCTCCTCGGCAATGGTGATCGGATTCTCTTCCCTGCTGGCGGTGATATTCGTTCTTGCCGCACGGCCAATCAGCATCGGATTGTTTGGCCATGCGGACTACCAGAACCTGGTTCGTCTGGTGGCACTGGTCCAGATGGGCATCGCCTGGGCAAACCTGTCGCTGGCGATTATGAAGGGATTTCGTGACGCCGCAGGTAACGCCCTGGCACTGATTGCGGGCAGCGTTATTGGCGTGCTGGCTTATTATGCTTGCTATCGTTTAGGGGGTTACCAGGGGGCGTTGTTAGGTCTGGCTTTGGTGCCTGCGTTGATTGTTATCCCTGCTGTCGTCATGCTTGTGAGGCGTGAGCATGTTCCGCTGAGCTACCTGAAGCCGAGCTGGGATAAGCTGCTGGCCAGCCATCTCGGCAAGTTTACGCTCATGGCGCTGATCACCTCAGTCACGCTTCCCGTGGCCTATGTGATGATGCGAAACCTGCTCGCGGAACATTACAGCTGGGACGAAGTCGGTATCTGGCAAGGGGTAAGCAGTATTTCAGATGCTTATCTGCAGTTTATTACGGCATCTTTTAGCGTTTATCTGCTGCCCACGTTGGCCCGCCTGAAGGAAAAAAGTGCCATCACGCGAGAAATCGCGCGTTCGCTAAAGTTTGTTCTGCCCGCCGTGGCGGCGGCAAGTCTGACCGTCTGGCTGTTGCGTGATTTCGCCATCTGGCTACTGTTTTCACCAAAATTCAGCGCCATGCGTGATTTGTTTGCCTGGCAGCTGGTGGGGGACGTGCTGAAGGTGGGGGCCTATGTGTTTGGCTATTTGGTTATCGCAAAGGCATCGCTGCGTTTTTATATTTTGACTGAAATCAGTCAGTTTGCTCTGTTAACTGGCTTCTCGCGCTGGTTGATTCCCGCCCACGGCGCACTGGGGGCGGCTCAGGCTTATATGGCTACTTATATTGTTTATTTTGCGCTCTGCTGTGGCGTTTTCCTTATTTATCGTAGACGAGCATGACAACACTGATTCACGTATTGGGATCTGATATCCCTCATCACAATCAGACGGTATTGCGTTTCTTTAACGACGTTTTAGCCGCCACGACTCCTCATGCACGAGAGTTTCTCGTGGCGTCCGGGGATCACACTCTGTTGTCCGCTTTTCCAGCGTTGTCGATCGGCCTTTACCCTTCGAAGCAGGCCATTGCCGCAGAGATTCTGGCTAGAGCGCGGGCAAACCGGCAGCAGCGTTTCTTTTTTCACGGGCAGTTTAACAGCAGCCTCTGGATTGCGCTGTTAACCGGAGGCCTGAAGCCAGAGCAGATGAACTGGCATATCTGGGGGGCCGATCTTTATGAGGTTTCCCGCAGCATTAAGTTTCGACTTTTTTACCAGCTCCGCCGTTTTGCCCAAGGGCGAGTAGGGCGCGTTTTTGCCACGCGCGGGGATTTAAGCTATTTCCACCAGCGCCACCCGCGGGTGCCAGGTGATTTACTGTATTTCCCAACCCGCATGGACTCAGGCCTCAATGCGATGGCTGACGATCGGCAACGGAGCGGGAAGTTAACGTTGCTGGTAGGAAACTCCGGCGATCGCAGTAACCGGCATGTTGATGCCCTCAAAGCCATTCACCAGCAATTTGGCGACACGGTGCGCGTTGTTGTGCCAATGGGTTACCCCGCGAACAACGAAGCCTACATTGCTGAAGTAGAGCTGGCTGGCCGCGCTCTGTTTAGCCCGGAGAACATCCAGGTTCTGACGGAAAAAATGGCATTTAATGACTATCTGGCGCTGCTGCGTCAGTGCGATCTCGGCTACTTTATCTTTGAGCGCCAGCAGGGGATTGGCACGCTGTGCCTGCTGATTCAGGCGGGTATACCTTGTGTGCTGAATCGTAAGAATCCGTTCTGGCAGGACATGGTCGAGCAGCATATTCCGGTGCTTTTTACCGGGGATGCACTTGATGAAGCGACCGTGAGGGAAGCCCAGCGCCAGTTACGTTTACTGGATAAACAAAGCATCGCTTTCTTTAACCCTAACTATATTGATGGGTGGCACCACGCGCTGAGCATCGCGGCAGGAGAGCAAAAATGAGTCTGACACAGTTTGGCGGGTTATTTGTTGTCTGGTTCCTGTCGGTCGGGTTTATCGGGTTACTGACGTATCAGGAGTTTCGCCGCGTGCGGTTCAACTTCAACGTCTTCTTTTCTCTTCTTTATTTACTGACCTTCTTCTTTGGTTTTCCGTTCACTTGTACCCTGGTGTTCCGCTTTGGAGTCTCAGTGGTGCCGGCAGACGTGCTGTTGCAGGCTCAGCTTGCGGCAGCGTGCTTCTACGGTATTTATTATGTGACCTATAAAACCCGGCTCAGGGCGAAGGCTGGGCATAAAGAGCGGCGACCGTTGTTTACCATGAACCGGGTAGAGACGCACCTGACGTGGCTGATGCTGGTGCTGGTGGCTTTGGTCAGCGTCGGCATTTTCTTCGCCCATAACGGCTTCTTGCTGTTTAAGCTGCACTCTTACAGCCAAATCTTCTCCAGTGAAGTGTCAGGCGTCGCGCTTAAGCGTTTCTTCTATTTCTTTATTCCAGCCATGCTGGTGGTGTACTTCCTGCGTCAGGACAGCCGGGCGTGGATTTTCTTCCTGGTCAGTACCGTCGCTTTTGGCCTGTTGACGTACATGATTGTTGGCGGGACGCGCGCTAACATCATTATTGCCTTTGCCATTTTTCTGTTTATCGGGATTATTCGCGGCTGGATCTCGCTCTGGATGCTGGCGGCGGCGGGCGTACTGGGTATCGTCGGGATGTTCTGGCTGGCGCTTAAGCGCTACGGATTGAACGTCAGCGGGGACGAAGCGTTTTACACTTTCCTTTATCTGACTCGCGATACGTTCTCTCCGTGGGAAAACCTTGGTCTGCTGCTGCAAAACTACGACAAGATCGAGTTCCAGGGGCTGGCGCCTATTATTCGCGATTTCTACGTATTTATCCCAAGCTGGGTATGGCCAGATCGCCCCGGTACGGTGCTTAATACCGCGAACTACTTTACCTGGCAGGTGCTGAATAACCATTCGGGACTGGCGATTTCCCCAACGTTGATTGGCTCGCTGGTGGTGATGGGGGGCGTGTGGTTTATTCCTCTGGGTGCGGTTGTCGTCGGGCTGATTATCAAATGGTTTGACTGGCTGTACGAGCTGGCGAACAGGGAAAGTAACCGCTATAAAGCCGCAATTATCTACGCGTTCTGCTTTGGTGCGATTTTCAATATGATCGTTCTGGCCCGTGAGGGGTTGGATTCTTTTGTTTCTCGGGTGGTGTTCTTCCTCGTTATTTTTGGCGCCTGCCTGCTCGTGGCAAAACTACTTTACTGGCTATTTGAAAGCGCAGGGCTCATTCATCAACGCCTGCGCCGCGTGCCTGCGCCTGCTGCCGACACGCAAAATGCATGACAAGGATATTCATGAACAACTCTACTGAAGCCCCTTCCTATAACATCCGCGGCCTGAACCTGCTGGGGTGGCGAGATATGCAGCATGCGCTGGATTATCTCTACGCGGGAGGCAACTTGCGTCAGGGGACGTTAGTGGCAATCAACGCCGAAAAAATCCTGACGGCAGAAGATGATAAGCAAATTCGCGGTCTTATCGCCGCCGCGGAATACAAATATGCAGACGGTATCAGCGTCGTTCGCTCCATCCGTAAGAAATTCCCGGAAGCCGTGGTGAACCGCGTTGCCGGTGCCGATTTGTGGGAAGCCTTGATGCAGCGTGCGGGTCAAGAAGGTACACCGGTATTTTTGGTGGGAGGCAAGCCTGAAGTCCTGACACAAACCGAGGCTAAGCTTAGGCAGCTCTGGCAGGTCAATATTGTAGGCACTCAGGATGGCTATTTTACGGACGAGCAGCGGGCAGCATTATTTGAGCGCATCCATGAAAGTGGCGCGGCGATTGTCACGGTAGCGATGGGATCTCCGCGCCAGGAAATCCTGATGCAGGCATGCCGGGAAGTGCATCCCCAGGCACTTTATATGGGCGTTGGTGGCACGTATGACGTGTTTACCGGGCATGTAAAGCGGGCGCCAAAGGTCTGGCAAAACTTCGGTCTGGAATGGCTATACAGATTGCTGTCCCAGCCGACCCGAATCAAACGGCAACTCCGACTGCTGCGTTATCTGCGCTGGCATTTGACCAACAAGCTTTAAACCCTCCAACGCGCTCACCCGGGCGCGTTTTGCTTTCTCTGCGCAATTTTCCACCAGACTTATGCCAATTTGTTACGCAGTTATTTGTAATTTTGTAAAAAATACGGAACCATTGCGCCCACTCGATGCAGTGCCGTAGTGATGTTGCGCCAGCAAATCTCTTGCCGACGCTGCATGGCCTGTTATTGAGCCTGGCAACAACCAAACACAATAACCGGTAAAAACCGGAGTAAAGCAAACACAATACAGAGGATTTATGGCAGAGAAAAAAGCAGAGCTGCAGCGCGGGCTGGAAGCTCGACACATTGAACTTATCGCCCTGGGAGGAACCATCGGTGTTGGCCTGTTTATGGGCGCCGCCAGTACCCTCAAATGGGCCGGGCCGTCGGTATTGCTGGCGTACATTGTTGCGGGCCTGTTCGTGTTCTTCATCATGCGTTCAATGGGGGAAATGCTGTTCCTTGAACCTGTAGCCGGTTCCTTCGCCGTCTATGCTCATCGTTATATGAGTCCCTTTTTTGGGTATCTGACGGCCTGGTCTTATTGGTTTATGTGGATGGCGGTTGGTATTTCCGAAATCACGGCAATTGGGGTCTACGTCCAATATTGGTTCCCGGATCTTCCCCAGTGGCTGCCGGCCATTTTTGCTGTCGGCCTTGTGGCGCTGGCAAACCTTGCGGCGGTCCGCCTGTACGGTGAAATAGAGTTTTGGTTTGCGATGATTAAAGTCACGACCATTATCGTGATGATCGTCGTGGGCCTGGGCGTTATCTTCTTTGGTTTTGGAAATCATGGCCAGGCGATTGGCTTCAGCAATCTGACAGAGCATGGCGGCTTTTTTGCAGGCGGCTGGAAAGGGTTTCTGACCGCATTGTGTATTGTTGTCGCGTCCTATCAGGGTGTGGAACTCATCGGTATCACGGCCGGCGAGGCGAAGAACCCGCAGGTCACCTTGCGCAGTGCCGTAGGGAAAGTGCTGTGGCGTATTCTGATTTTCTATGTGGGCGCAATTTTCGTTATTGTGACTATCTTCCCGTGGAACCAGATTGGCACCACCGGCAGCCCGTTTGTGCTGACCTTTGCGAAAATCGGTATCACGGCGGCGGCAGGAATTATTAACTTTGTTGTTTTGACGGCGGCATTGTCTGGCTGTAACAGCGGTATGTACAGCTGTGGACGTATGCTCTACGCCCTGGCGAAAAACCGCCAGCTCCCGGCTAAAATGGCGAAGGTTTCCCGTAGCGGTGTGCCTGTCGTAGGGGTGGCTGTTTCTATCGTTATTTTGCTGCTTGGCTCCTGCCTCAACTACATCATTCCCAATCCGCAGCGCGTTTTCGTTTATGTCTACAGCGCCAGCGTATTGCCCGGAATGGTGCCGTGGTTTGTTATCCTGATTAGCCAGATTCGCTTCCGTAAGGCGCACCGTGAGGTCATCGCCAGCCATCCGTTCCGCTCCATTCTATTCCCGTGGGCGAACTACCTGACTATGGCCTTCCTTGTGTGCGTTCTGGTGGGTATGGGGCTGAACGAAGACACGCGGATGTCGCTGACGGTTGGGGTTATTTTCCTGGCTGCCGTGACGTTGGTTTATAAGGTATTTGGCCTGAATAAGTACGCCACCAGTGAAAAACTGAACGGATAAGCATCAGGATGCGCAAAGCATAACCAAACGCGCAGTTTTGCGCATATTTTATTGAAATAACCACTAGACAGCTGAGCACGAAGCCCGTATTATCCGACCCCGCAACGGCGCTACGCGCCCGTAGCTCAGCTGGATAGAGCGCTGCCCTCCGGAGGCAGAGGTCTCAGGTTCGAATCCTGTCGGGCGCACCATTTATAATGGCGCTAGAGCTGCGGTGGTATCATATACCGCGTGAAAGTTTTACAGTGGTGGCTATAGCTCAGTTGGTAGAGCCCTGGATTGTGATTCCAGTTGTCGTGGGTTCGAGTCCCATTAGCCACCCCATTAATTTAGAT
>NZ_BCTL01000059.1 GCF_001571265.1 Cedecea neteri NBRC 105707 = ATCC 33855
AAGTGACGGTGACTTCCCCGAGTCGTTCACCGATGCAGTGGCGATATATGAAGTCATACCGGAGGTGAACGGAACCTTAGCCGATTCTTCATAGAAGGTATTCTCTCTTAGATCAGCGCGAAGCCTTATCACGCCAATGTCCCGACAATCTTCAAATCACTGTCGTCCGGCACCTCGTTATAAGACAGCACATGCAGGCCAGCGCTAAACAGGCGGCCGTAACGCGCCAGAATCGGGCGTAGCTGCGGCGTCACCAGCAGAAGCGGCGGCAGGCTTTTGGCCTTCATCTGCTCGTATATCATCGGCATGGTATTTTGCAGCTGCGCCAGAATATTGGGGTCAACCGGGAAGCTGTCCAGCGCCACTTTCCCAGCCTGTTGTGCCTGGTTCAGGGCATTCAGCAGCAGGTTTTCCAATTCGTTATCAATGGTGTAGGCGGCAAGCTGGCTGCGGTCGCCATTGATATTATGCAAAATGGCACGGCGCAGGGCGTAGCGCACATCGGCGCACAGCAGTTGCGGATCTTTGGTCACCGCGGCGCTTTCCAGCAGCGTGGCGGCAATGGTGACGATATCCTTCAGCGAAACTTGTTCCAGCAAAAGCTGTCGGTACACTTTCAGCAGTTGGCTGAAATTCAGCGCGGTCGTTAAGTCTTCCGCAAGCTTAGGCGCCTGCAGCGCCAGGCGCGCATGGAGATGAGTAATATCGTCATAGTTGAACAGGTCGGGCAAATGCTGGCGCGCGACTTTGTTGACATGTGTGGCCACCACGCTGGCGCAGTCCACTACCTGATAGCCAAGATTTAACGCCCGCGGCTTTTGGTCAGGATCAATCCAGACGATAGCCATTCCGTAGGCCGGGTCGGTGTCCAGTACGCCGTCGATTTCGCCGTACAGCTCGTTGCCGGGGATAGCCATTAGCTTTTCCGCGTTCACTTCCCCCAGCGCCACCCGAATACCGTTGATGTGGATGGCGTACTGGGCGGGCTTGAGGCGGAAGTTTTCGCGAATGCGGATCTCTGGAAGCAGCACGCCGCAGGTCTCCGAGATAACCTGGCGCGCCCCGCGAATACGCTGCGAAAGCGGGCTACCTTTGGCGGTATCCACCAGCGTAACTAGCTTGTAACCAAGATTTAAACCAATCGGCTCTACCAGCGGAATGCTGTCCCAACTGACGGTAGGTTCCGTGTCAGGGATGAGAGCCTCCTGAATCGCCATCATGTCATCATCCTGCTGTTGCGCCGGCTGAACGACTTTGCCCTGCCGCCAGGCGGCAAACAGCAGCAAGGCGGTAAAGCTCAGGAAGGCGATATGCGGCATGCCCGGTACGATGGCAAGAATGAACATCACAAACGCGGCGGTATAAAGCACGTTCGGGCGAGCGAGCAACTGCGTCTTAATTTCGTGGCTGACATCGCCGCCGTCGCTCACGCGGGTCACGATAATGGCCGCCGCGGTCGCCAGCAGCAGCGATGGGATCTGCGCCACCAGGCCATCACCAATCGTCAGTAGCACGTACTGCTGGAAGGCGTGACTGGCATCAAGATCGTATTTAAAAATACCAATACAAATCCCGCCGATCACGTTGATGATAAGTACCATGATCCCGGCGATGGCATCTCCGCGAACGAACTTCGAAGCTCCGTCCATCGCGCCGTAAAAATCGGCTTCGTTGGCAACGTCTTTACGTCGCGTTTTGGCCTGCTGCTGATTGATTAAACCGGCATTCAGATCGGCATCAATGGCCATTTGTTTGCCGGGCAGGGCATCAAGGGTAAAGCGGGCCGACACCTCAGAGATACGCTCGGCGCCTTTGGTGACAACCACGAAGTTGATGATCATCAGAATGACGAACACCACAAAGCCGACCACGAAGTTCCCGCCAATAACCACCTGACCGAAGGCCTCGATCACTTTCCCGGCTGCGCCTTCTCCTTCATGACCGTGCAACAGCACTACGCGCGTGGAGGCCACGTTTAGCGTCAGGCGCATCAGCGTGGTGATCAGCAGCAGCGTCGGGAAGACGGCGAAATCCAGCGGACGTTTGCTGTTTACCGCCACCAGCAGCACGATGACCGCCAGCACGATGTTGAAGGTAAACAGGATATCCAGTACCAACGGTGACAGCGGTAAAATAATCATCGCCAGCACGCTGAGCAGCAGAACAGGCACGCCCACGTGCGTTTGCCTCAGCACAGTCACGGCCTGGGTAAACTTATTGTTCGCCATCGGCTTTTAATACCTCTTTTGGAATGTCTATCTGCCTGTTAAGGCGGGGTTTTTGCTCAATGCTTCCCGCCCGCCAGGCTCTCACCTGCATCACGTAAGTCAGGACATGGGCAATCGCGCGAAACAGCGGCGCTGGAATTTGTTGGTTAACGCGGGTGGTGTAGTACACCGCGCGAGCCAGAGGTGGAAACTCGACGATTTCCACGCCGTGATTCTGGGCGACTTCACGAATAAACATCGCCACGTCGTCCACGCCTTTCGCCACGATGTAGGGCGCTTCAGCCTTGTTCGGGTCATACTTCAGCGCTACGGCGTAGTGGGTTGGGTTGGTGACGATAACGTCCGCCGAAGGCACCGTTTTGTTGATTTGGCCCATCGCCATTTGACGCTGTAGCTGGCGAATACGGCCTTTAATCTGCGGGTTACCGTCGTTGCTCTTATGTTCTTCCTTCACTTCCTGCTTGGTCATGCGCATTTTTTTGGTGAACATAAATTTGCTGAGCGGCACGTCCAGCAGGGCGAAGATAACGATCACCGCGACAAAGTAGCTGATGACATGGTGAAAAATATCAAACCCGCTGGTGATGGCCTGGCGCAGGTAAAGCTGCTGCAGGTAAAGCAATCCGGCCAGCGAGTCGTTCACCATGGTGTAAAGCACGGCGAGGATCACGCCGCATTTCAGCATCATCTTGCCAACCTCAACATAGTGGCTGCCGGACACCATGCGTTTAAGCCCGCTTATCGGGTTAATTTTCTTAAAATCCGGCAGCAGCTTGTTGGGGGTAAATATCCAGCCACCGGGGATCAGGCTGGCAATAATGCAGGCCACGGGGATCGGCACCAGCGTGGCGATAAACTTAAGGATAACCAGCACGTTAAGCATCATGAACTGGCTTAACGCGCCGCTGTCATCCAGCCGCCCGGCCATTCTGCCCACGGATAAAAACGACTCGCTTATCAGCGATTTGTAATACGGGAAGAAGCTGCTTATCGTCACGAAAGAGGCCACCAGCCCCACCGCCATGGTCAAGTCTTTTGAGCGCGGAATATCTCCTTTCTGCCGGGCTTTACGCAGCTTACCCGCCGTAGGTTTTTCGCTCTTATCTCCGCTTGAGGATGACGACATTACTGCACCCTTATGGCGTCAAGCCGGGCGAGGATCTCATTGGTCAAATTGAGATAGTGCTCCGGGATATGGGAAACAATCATCGTGATGCACAGCAGGCCAAACAACATGCTGATGGGAAAACCGAGTGAAAACAGGTTCAGCGTCGGCGAGACGCGGTTCAGCAGGCCAAACCCGCCCTGCACAATCAGCATCACAAAGGTGGTGGGTAACGCAATCAGCGTGGAGGCAGACATGATCCAGCCGAGGCTTTGCGCCAGCTGTTTTAGCGTGGGTTCATTGATCGCCTGCCCGATAGGCCAGTAGGTGAAGCCCTTCACCAGAATCGTCACCACCAGCAGATGACCGTCCATGATAAAAAACAGCAGGGCGCAGAAAACAAAGATGATTTGTGAAATCACCGCCGTCGAGCCGCCGTTAACCGGGTCGTTCATCATTGCCATGCCGAGGCCCATATTCATCGACAGAATATGGCCGGCGGTTTGCAGCGCAACGAAGACAAGCTGCATCGTCATGCCAAACAGCAGCCCCCAAAGCAGCTGTTCACCGATAAGCAGAATTGCCCTCATCGACATCAGTTCGTTCAACACCACATTATTGTGCAGCATCGGCGTAATCAGCACCGTCAGCGTCAGCGCGGTGGCGATTTTAATCCGACGAGAGAAAGCCTTGCTGTCGAGCACCGGGCAAAAGTGGATGAATGCCAGAATGCGCACAAACGGCAGGATCATCGCCATCAGCGGATTAAGCAGATCGTGAATGTTGATTCCCATGCGTCAGCCGACCAGCGAAGAGGCCTGGTGAAAGATTTCGGTCGTGAAGTCCACCAGCCGGGTCAGCATCCATTTGCCGCCAAAAATCAGCACCAGCAGCGTGACCACCAGGCGAGGCAGGAAACTCAGCGTCTGTTCATTAATCTGGGTGGTAGCCTGAAAAATACTGACGCACAGGCCTACCAGCAGGCTAGGGACAATGGCCACGGCAGAAATCAGCAACACCAGTTGAATGCCGGAGGCCATGATGTCACCGGCGGTATCCATGTTCATCATCGTTACAGCCCCTGAACGCTGGAGGTCAGCGTACCCACGATAAGCGTCCAGCCATCACACAGCACAAACAGCATCAGCTTAAAGGGCAGCGAGACAATCAGCGGGGACAGCATCATCATCCCCATCGCCATCAAAATACTGGCGACAATCAGGTCGATGACCAGGAACGGGATGTAAATCATAAAACCAATCTGAAAGGCCGTTTTCAGCTCGCTGAGCAGGTAAGCAGGCGTCACGACCGTCAAGTCCTGTTCGCGCGCGTCGCCGGATACGCCGGCAATGCTCATCATTTGCGACATGGCCTTATTGTTGGTCTGCGCCAGCATGAACTTCTTCAGCGGCACTTCGGCGGTCGCCAGGGCTTGATTCAACGTGATGTTATCGTTTTGAAAAGGCACCACGGCGTCGTTGTACACGGTGGTCCACACCGGGCGCATCACCAGCAGCGTCAGGGCCAGGGCGATGCCGGTAAGGATTTTGTTCGGTGGGCTTTGCTGCAGCCCCAGCGCCTGGCGCAAAATCGCCAGCACGATGATAAAGCGCGTGAAGCAGGTCATCATCAGCACCATGATCGGCAGCAGGCCGAGCAGGGTCATCAGGATCAGGATTTCAATTTTGACGTTGTAATCCTGGCCCGCGTCAGTGTTGTTGGCGCTAAATAAGGTCACCTCGCCGTTGGCGGCAAACAGCAGCGGCGAGAAGCACAGGCCGAGCATCAGCAGAGCCGCAAGGCCGCTTTTTCTGCTCGTCAGGGCGTGTAGCAGGTTGCTCATCCCGCCAGCTCGCCCAGGTTTTTGTTGTTGAACTCGGTAATGCGCAGCCCGTACTTATCGTTTAGCACCACGACTTCGCCTTTACCAAACAGAATGCCGTTAACCTTTATATCCAGCGGCTCACCGGCGAGTTTGTCCAACTCAACCACGGAGTCGTTGGTGACCGACATTAAATCGGCCAGCGAGATCTCCACCGAAGCCACTTCCAGCGTCAGGGTAACGGGAATACGGCTGAACAGCGACATCTTGCGGATCTGATCCATAGGATTTGCGCGAGAGGTGTTTTCCTGCAAATCCAGGCGGATGTTGCCCTCCACGGTCTCTTCCTGTGGGATATCGTCGAAATTCAGATCGTCCAGATCCAGCGTCTGGTTCAGCTCTTGTTCAATTTGACTCATAGTGATTCTCACCCGCTTTATCGTTAAATTCACTCAATAGCAATTTGCCGCGATCTTCCGCAATTTCAGCGGTAAAAATCTGTTCTTTGCCGATAAAAATCGGTATGGGTTGGTTAAGAGAAATGGGAATAATATCCCCCGGTTCAATATCTGCAATTTGTGCGACAGTGAGGTTCAGCGACGCCAGGCGGCCATTCAGCCTCAGCGGCAGATCGTAGAACAATCTTTCTATTTGCCCGGCGCTCAGGGCGGACTCTGGCTCGCCGTCTCCACTGTCTGGCGTCCGAAGCATGGCCAGCATGCGATCCACATGCAGGTGGTCGAGCAGGAGGGTAAATGCGCCTTGCTCGTATCCCTCCAGGCTAAACGTAATACACCACGACCACTTGCTGATAACCGTGGAGTAATCATTCTTTATTTCTAGCTCCTCGCCGAAAGTTTCTTTATTGACGATAAGCGCAGTCAGTTCCTGGCCTAATTTGTTTTTTAGCCGTTCTTCCGTTTTAGAAATTGGCTGAGATAAATCCGGCACGACCTGCGCACTGTCTTTACTCAGTCCATAGTAATCGTGAAGAATATTCAGCAATAAAATACGATCAATATCGAAACCGAGATTGCCGTAATCGGTAGAAAAAACCAGCGTGTTTTTGTAATTTCTATCAATGGTAAATGTCATATTTTTTAACATGACGTTTACTCTGAATTTTTTAAGGAAATAAATACTCAGTCTTGCATCAAGGGTATCGAAGCAATCATTCATGATTTTAGGTAACTTATGCCAGGGGCGGCCAAGCTTATTTACTTCCAGTTTCACCAGGTCGGGAAGCCGATCGCGGTGATGGATTCTGAGTCGTTGTAATACAGGCTGCATAATTCTTCCGCATAAGCATGGTGTCTGACGATGTTGGTGATGAGATTCATTATTGATTCATCGCTCGCCAAAGAAAAATTTTACCTGATATTTAAGTTTCTATTATGAGATGACGCTCTTTATTCGTCGACACGGGTTGATAATCAAAACATCTCATCACTTTTTTTCAGGAAGGTGATTAAACTCTTTTCTGTTTGTTGTTGCAATAGTTTCAGGCTTATTAATCTATTATTTAATTACGTGTTATAGTGATTAATAACTTTTTTAACTCTTTGTATTTAAAAGATTAATGTTTTAATACCCATTAAAAATGAGACAAATTAGTCGTCTTACGTATACTGACGCTCAATTGATAGCCGTGGTGTTGAAATGCTGGCGGTTAAATAACCTGGCGACTGACGCTGAAATTGAACGGTCTTAATTTTTTCTTTCTCTTTACGATTAAAGAACAAGTTAAGTCGGTTTTGCTGTCCTCGTTAGTTAGAATTTACTCTAAGTGGGTGATGCATCATGAATATGTTTATTGACCATAACGCAGGAAACGTTAATGGCTTTGTGGCCAGTGCGCCTGCCAGCGTAAGTGTATTTTTACTTGCTCGTCGGGTGGCTAAGTTTAATGTCTCAGTGCTGGTGACGGGTGAAACTGGGACGGGAAAAGAATGCGTAGCCAAATATATTCATGAGCACGCTGCAGGCAATGATGCCCCCTATGTAGGAGTTAACTGCGCAGCGATTCCTGAAAGTATGCTAGAAGCTATTTTATTTGGCTATGAGAAAGGTGCCTTTACCGGGGCGGTTGCCAGCGTGGCCGGTAAATTTGAGCAGGCAAACGGCGGTACGTTATTACTGGATGAAATTGGTGACATGCCGCTGGCGCTTCAGGCAAAACTATTAAGGGTTTTGCAGGAGCAGGAAGTTGAGCGTTTAGGCAGCCATAAAAAAATCCCACTTGATATTCGACTGATTGCTTCCACAAATAAAGATCTGCAGCTTGAAATTGCCGAGGGCCGTTTTCGCCAGGATCTTTTCTACCGTATTTCCGTGGTGCCTATTCATATTACGCCGCTGCGTGAGCGTCAGCAGGACATCATTCCGCTGGCCCAGCGTTTCATTGCCAAATACCACACCTTTCACCAGGGCAAAATTCAGCTGTCTGAAGATGCTCGCCAGGCGCTGCTGAGCTACGACTGGCCGGGGAACGTTCGCGAGCTGGAGAATGTTATCCAGCGCGGGCTGATCCTCTGCAATGGCTCCGAGATTAGCGCTAATGACTTCGGCCTGACGCCCGTCATGCAGCCCCCTGGCGGCGCGATTGGCATCATGCCGGCCTGGCATGAAACCAGCCACCGTGCTGAAAACGGTGCGCCAGCCGCAATCCGTAACGTCAAGCTGCACGGCCGCATGGCTGAGTATCAGTACATCATCGATCTGCTGAAGCGCCATCAGGGCAACAAATCGAAGACGGCGCAGTTTTTAGGTATTACCCCTCGCGCGCTGCGTTACCGACTGGCTTCGATGCGTGAAGAGGGCATTGATATTGGGTGTTACTCCTGAAAAGGAGAAGGAAACCACTATGGATAAGATTTCAGGATTAGGTATGCCGATGGGGCAGCAGGAAATGCTGATGCGGCTGCAGCAGACGGCGGCAAGCGTCGGTACAGGCGCTATCGCCGCACCTCAGACTCTCTCGCCGTCGGTGACCGGCGCCACTCCCGCCGTTTCGTTTGGCAATGTCCTTAACCAGGCCATCAACAACGTTGACCAAATGCAGCACGCAGCCAGCGCCCGTCAGGCCGCTATCGACACTGGATTAAGCGACGATTTAACGGGCGCAATGATCGAAAGCCAGAAGGCCAGCGTGGCGTTTACAGCGATGGTGCAGGTGCGTAATAAGCTCACCACCGCGCTGGATGAAGTGATGAACATTGCGCTCTAAGGGCCTTACCGTGTTAAACAAAATCAAAACTCAGCTTGCGGCGCTGCCGTTGCCGCAGGGAAAGCATAAAAAATGGCTTATAGCTGCCGCCGCCGTGTTGCTAACCGGCGCGATTGTGGCCTCACTGTGGCGCAGCGGCGGCGGCTATGTCGCGCTGTATGGCGCACAGGAAAATCTGCCCACCGGCCAGGTGGTTGAAGTGCTGGGCGCAGAAAACATTGCCTACCGGATTAACCCCGACAACGGGCAGATTCTGGTGGCTGAAAACAAACTGTCGAAGGCGCGCATGGCGCTGGCGGCGAAGGGCATCAGCGCGGCACTGCCGGAAGGTTACGAGCTGATGGACAAAGAAGAGATGCTCGGCAGCAGCCAGTTTGTGCAGAACGTTCGCTACAAACGCAGCCTCGAAGGGGAGCTGTCAAAAAGCATCATGGGCCTGGAGCCGGTCGAACTGGCGCGCGTCCACCTTGGGTTAAGTGAAGCCAGCTCCTTCGTGATGAGCAATAAGCCTGAGAGCAGCGCGTCGGTTATTGTCCAGCTTCGCCACGGCAAAACCCTTGATGAATCGCAGGTCGCCGCCATTGTTCAACTGGTTTCCGGCAGCGTTCCGGGCATGAAGGCGAGCAGCGTGCGTGTCGTGGACCAGGCCGGTAATTTGCTTTCCGAAGGGTTGCAAAACGGTGGCAGTCTGGCCGGCATTCGTCAGGCTAATGACGTCGTGCAGCGCATGAAAATGGACACCGAAAAGAACATTTCCGGGCTACTGACCTCGCTGGTGGGCAGCAATAACTTCCGCATCAGCGTGGCGCCTCAGGTTGACATGAGCAGCGTGGAAGAGACCCAGGAGCGTCTGGGGAAAGACGCCCGCGTCAGCGATGAAAATATCAGCCAGGAAAATGTCACCAACGAGCTGGCAATTGGCGTACCGGGCTCGCTCAGCAATCGCCCCACAAACCAGCCGCCTGCGGCAGCGAATGCACCGGCTAACGCAAATGCTAACCGGGCTCAGGCGGCTAATCCACAATCCCTCAGCAGCCGCAATTCTGAACAGCGTAAATACGCCTATGACCGCGATATCCGCCATATCCGCCACCCTGGCTACCAGCTTGAGAAGCTGCGGGTTGCTATAGCTCTGAACCAAACCGCGCCTGCGTTGGCGAAGATCACACCGGAAAAACTGGCTGGCCTGACGAGGCTGGTCGAGGACGCAGCTGGCATAGACAAAGCGCGCGGCGACTCGCTGACGCTTGACGTGATGGCCTTTACCGAACCTGAAGCGACGGCCTTCCCGGTACTGAAATGGTGGCAGGATCCGCACATGCAGTATTGGGGGCAAACCGGCGGTATTGGGCTGCTGGCGCTGTTAACCCTGCTGTTTGGCGTACGCCCGGTCGTGCAGCGCTTCAGCCGGCGCGAAGTGGCGGTGGTCGAGGCTGCGAACGAACCACAACTGGAGAGCGGTACGCTGCTTGAAAATGAATTAATGGCCAGCGATGACACCCTGGCGGCAGGCCTGCCTAAATCGTCGTTCCAGAACGATGACAACCTGCCGCCGCAGAGTTCTGGCCTTGAAACGAAAGTCGAATACTTACAGATGCTCGCCCAGAGCGAAACCGAACGCGTGGCGGAAGTACTGAAACAGTGGATCAACAGCAATGAGCGAACCAACAGTAAGCAAGAGCAGTAAAAACGGCGCCGGGAATGGGCGCTCCCGCATCGAGCAGGCGGCGATTCTACTGCTGAGCGTAGGGGAAGATGCCGCCGCTCAGGTGATGCAGAAGCTGAGCCGGGAAGAAGTGATTTTGCTCAGCGAAACGATGGCGCGCCTGCATGGCGTCAAGCTAACGCAGGCTCGCCAGGCAATGAACAACTTCTTTCAGGACTACCGTGAGCAGAGCGGGATTAACGGTGCCTCGCGCACCTACCTGCGCAGTATTCTGGAAAAAGCCCTCGGCGGCGAAATTGCGCGTAGCGTGATTAATGGCATCTATGGCGATGAGATTCGCTACCGCATGGCCCGCCTGCAGTGGGTGGACGTGCCGCAGCTGGCGGCACTGATTGAGCAGGAGCACTTGCAGCTGCAGGCCGTATTTCTCGCTTTCCTGCCGCCGGACGTCGCGGCCAGCGTGCTAAGCGTGCTGCCCCAGGAACGCCAGGACGAAATCGTGTATCGCATTGCCAAGCTGGATGACGTTAACCGGGACGTTATCGACGAGTTGGACAGGCTGGTTGATCGTGGCGTGGCGGTGCTTTCCGAGCACGGCTCCAAAGTGACCGGCATTAAACACGCGGCCAATATCGTCAACCGCATCCCGGAAAACCAGCAACTTCTGCTGGACCAGCTTCGCGAGCGTGACGAAGACGTGGTGGACGAGCTGAAGGACGAAATGTACGAGTTCTTTATTCTCAGCCGCCAGAACCAAAACACGCTGCAGCGTCTGATGGAAGAGATTCCGATGGAAGAGTGGGCGGTGGCGCTGAAGGGCACCGAGCCGGTGCTGCGTCAGGCTATCTGCAACGTGATGCCAAAGCGCCAGGTACAGCTGCTGCAGAGCACTACATCGCGCCTCGGCCCGGTGCCGGTCAGCCGAATTGAGCAGGTACGTAAAGAGATCATGGGCACCGTCCGCCAGCTCGCCGAAGACGGCGAAATCCAGGTGCAGCTGTTCGCGGAGCAGACGCTGGAATGACCATGTTTAAAAATGCGAAAGCCGCCACGTTGAGCAGCCTGACTGCCCGGCGCCAGGGCGTGATTAAGCCCAGACTGCATAAATTCCCGCCGCTGCGCAAAAGCTGGCAGCAGGCAAGCCTCGAACAGTCGGGTCAGGCATTAGACCCGGAAGCGTACCAGCAGCAGCTGGTTCAGGGGTTTCAGGATGGCCTGAACCGCGGCTTTGCTCAGGGAATGGAAGAGGGGAAGGAAGAGGGATATCAGGAAGGGGCTCGCCTCGGCTTTGACGAAGGGATGCGTAAAGGGCTGGAAGAAGGAAAGCTGCACGCTCGCCAGCTGTTTCTTGATGCTGCCGAGCCGCTGGATGGCGTCGCCAACGAGCTGCGCCAGTATCTCAGCGCTTATGAACAACGCCGCCGCGAAGAACTTTTGCAGCTGGTGGAAAAAGTCACCCGCCAGGTGATTCGCTGCGAGCTGGCGCTGCATCCTACCCAGATGCTGACGCTGGTAGAAGAAGCATTGAATGGTCTGCCGCAAATCCCCGAACAAATTCGCGTCTTGCTCAATGCAGATGAATATCAGCGCATCAGTGAAGCCGAACCGGAGAAAGTCCGCCAGTGGGGCCTCTGCGCCGACCCGGATCTCGACGCCGGTGAATGCCGGGTCGTCACGGAGACCAGCGAAATGGATATCGGCTGCCAGCATCGCCTTGACCAGTGCATGGATGTGCTGAAAGAAAATCTGCTGCCGGAAACGCACGATGAGTGATCTGGACTTCGCGCAGGCGCTGCGCTCCATTGAAAACATCAATCTTGCTCGCGTGGCGGGCAGGCTGGTGCGCGTGAACGGCATCCTGCTCGAGTGCGTGGGCTGTCGCCTGGCGGTCGGGCAGATGTGCCGTGTGGAAAGCGCCGACAGCGAACTGATCGATGCCCAGGTCGTGGGGTTTGACCGCGATCTGACCTGGCTGATGCCGTTTAAACACCCGACCGGTTTAATCGCCGGTGCGCGCGTCTTCCCGGCAGACAAACAGGAAGGCGTGATGATCGGCGACCGCTGGCTTGGCCGGGTGGTTAACGGGCTGGGCGAGCCGCTGGACGACAAAGGCAAATTGACGGGCGACACACCGCTGCCGCTGCAGTTGCCCCAGGTTCACCCGCTGACGCGCCAGGGCGTGGAACAGCCGCTCGACGTGGGAGTGCGCACCATCAACGGCCTGCTGACCATTGGCAAAGGCCAGCGCGTTGGGCTGATGGCGGGCAGCGGCGTCGGGAAAAGCGTGCTGCTGGGGATGATCACCCGGTACACCCAGGCGGAGGTGGTGGTGGTCGGGCTTATCGGCGAACGCGGACGTGAAGTGAAAGAGTTTATTGAAAACTCTCTGCAGGCCGAAGGGCTGGCGAAGTCGGTTATCGTCGCCGCGCCGGCCGATGAGTCACCGCTGATGCGCATTAAAGCGACCGAACTTTGCCACACCATCGCCAGCTATTATCGAGACAAAGGTAAAGATGTTCTGCTGCTGGTGGACTCTCTGACGCGTTACGCGATGGCTCAGCGCGAGATTGCGCTCTCGCTCGGCGAACCGCCCGCCACCAAAGGCTATCCACCTTCGGCCTTTGGCATGATCCCGCGCCTTGTGGAAAGCGCGGGCAACAGCACCGGCAGCGGAACCATGACCGCGATTTATACCGTACTGGCGGAAGGGGACGATCAGCAGGATCCGATCGTTGACTGCGCCAGGGCGGTGCTCGACGGCCACATCGTGCTTTCTCGCCACCTTGCCGAAGCCGGACACTATCCGGCCATCGACGTGGGGCAGTCCATCAGCCGTTGCATGAGTCAGGTGACGGATCGCCCGCACCAGCTGGCGGCCAGGACCCTGAAACAACTGTATGCCGAATACCAAAGCATCAAGCCACTGCTGCCGCTGGGCGGCTACGTTGCCGGGGCCGATCCGCAGGCCGATCGGGCGGTAAAACTGGCGCCAGCGATTACCCAGTTTCTTCAGCAAGAGGTGCATGAACCCGCGCCGCTTGCCAATACCATCAGTGATTTATGCCTGCTGTCGCAGGCGGGATAACAGACCATGAGCAAACTGATTGCCACGCTTGAACAGCTGCATATGCTGCGTAATCGGGCGGTAAAAGAAACCGGCGCACGGCTCAATACCCAGCAACAGCTGTGCCAGCGCTATGAAAAAAACATCAGTACGCTGACATCGCTCGCTGCCGGTATAAGCCCGGAGAGCGGTAACTCGGCGCTGCAGATGGTGAATCACTCCGGCTATAAGCGCACCCTTCAGCGGGTCATCGACTGGCAGAAGCAGGAGCACGCGCTGGCCGAGCTGGAAGCCCGCCAACTGCAGGGTGCATTGCTGCGTGAGGCGAAACGTGAAAAAGGCCTGGAGGTGGTGCTCGAGGCAAAACGCAGCGAACGCCATGCAGAACAAGAGCGGCGTGAACGAAAGACGACGGATGCCGTGTCCGCTCAGTGCTGGCTTCGCCAGCGGCTTGCTCATCGTTAAGAGTTACCCCATGAAACCTACCGCTAACCGCAACACCTTGCTGGATAATCTGTTCAAACGCCAGCGCGCCGCCGCGCCACAAAAAACGCCCTTTGTCAGCGTCGTTTGCCCGACCTGGAACCGACGTGAATTTCTGCCTTACCTGCTCTATATCTACCAATATCAGGATTATCCGGCGGATAAGCGCGAACTGATTTTGCTGGATGACTCCCCCGAGAGTAATCAAGATCTGGTCGACATGATGATTGACCCGGCGCTGCATAACGTGCGTTACATTCATAGTCCTGAACGCCTGCCGTTGGGGAAAAAACGCAATATGCTCAACGAGCTGGCGACCGGGGAATACATCATCAGCTTTGACGATGACGATTATTATCCGCCGGAAAAAATCTCGTACCAGGTGGCTGAGATGCAGGGCCATAAGGCGCTGTTTTCCGGCTGCGACCAGATTTACGTTTGGTACAGCCATCTCAACAAAATGTACCTCACCCATTCGTTTGGCCCACGGCATGCGCTCAACGGAACTTTTGGGTTGCATCGCAACCTGCTGAAGAAAAATCGCTATAAGGACGAAGAGACTCTGGCGGAGGAGCAAGCGTTTCTCAATAACTTCACCACGCCGGTGCTGCAAATCGCGCCTGAGAAAGCAATTGTCTGTATTTCCCACAGCAGCAACACCTACGACAAAGACTTCATTATGGGCAGCAGCACGCCGGTGGATCTGCGCCTTGAGGATGTGGTGAAGGATGAAAACCTGCTGGCGCATTACCGCCGCTTAAGCCGCGCGCCGCTTAATCAGCAGGTGCAATGGTCGGTCTTCGACAAAGTTGCGGTTATCTACCCTGCGCAGCGGGAAGCGGAGCTGGAGGCACAATGCCAGGGGCTTATTGACTTCGGTTTTACAGCGGGCCAGCTGCTGCCGGTGGTGCTTCATCAGGACGAAGATCCGGCGCTTGCCGAACTGAAAACCCACAGCGCAGTGCTGGAGCAGGCTCAGCGTGAGGGCTGGCGTAACGTAGTGCTGCTGGATTCGGCGGTGCATTTTGTGAAAAAAGAGAACTCGGTACGGCAGGTGAACGCCCTGCTGACCAAACTTGAACATATCGACTGGCAGGCGCTGATGCTTGGCGGGAAATACGGCGCACTGCGTTTGATGAAATCGCTGCCCGGCGTGGGGCGCGTGCAGGCCTCTGAACACGGCTGTGCCTATGCCGTTAATGCCAGTTTTTACCCCACTTTGCTGGCCGCCTATCGTGAAGCCATCGCCGCAGCACAAACCCGAGATGAGGCCTGGCTGCCGCTATTTGCACAAAGCTGCTGGCTCGGCTTCTACCCGAGCTTTGCGTTTATCCAGCAAACGCTGGACGGCCAGAGCGGCCAACCGATCGACTGCACCCACTGGTTTTTCCGTAAACAAAGCTAAAAAAGGGAAGGCCGTGGCCGCCCTGGAGAGAGAAATGGATATCATCGAACGTTATCAACCTGAATTTGTGCTTCGCCATGCGGCCCTGAATCCTGTCTGCGAGTGTCCGGCCTGCCGCCAGGCACCAGAGGGCTGGCCATACGTAAGCGTAAACCTGACGACTCAGGTTCGTGAAAGCCTGGATCCCGGCTGCGAGAGCGTTGCCCGAGAACTGCTGCTTAACCCGCAGGCGTTTGTACTGCAAATCTCGCAGGGTGAGACTCAAGGTGCCGTTGAACTGACGGCATGGGATGAAATGCTCAACCAGCAGTGTATTAATCTGGCGGTGCATCCGGCACTCTCCCTGGAGGCAAGCCTGTACGCTCTCGGCGTGCTGCTAAGCAAAGCGCAGCAATATCTTGCTGATGATAACTGCGATCCCGCGCAGCTGGTTGCTTTGGGTGAACAGCTTGCTCAGCTGGCTGAACGTGGCGTACTGGAGCAGCAGCTGGCAATGCTGCCCCCAATTGAAGAAAACCTTATTGCGGCACTAAAGGCGATGGGCGCTATGCGCCTGGATCTCAATTTGCCGCTCGCAGAGAAAATGAGCGTGATGTTGAAATTGAGTGAATTAGGCGTCATGTCTGCCAGCCGACTCAGCGAGCGCTTATTGGAGCTGCAGGCCAGCCTTCAACGCTCTGAATGGGTAACGACACAGCCACATATATTACGTAATGTGCTGCTTTACCGCCTGTACCACGATGTCTTCCCCGGCCCGGGTTGCGAAAACTACGGGGCCGCTATGTTCTCGCTGGCGCAGGATTTCTTCCAGTTGAAAATGTTGATTGCCGTGGGGATGGGAGGAGAGCAAAGCCTGGCGGAGAATAGGCTGACTGCGCTGTTTAGCGCCTGGTATCGCTGGCGGCAGGCCAACCCAACGGTGATGCAGAAAGATCACAGCGCGGACTACAGCCTGCTTTGCGGGCTGTCGCTGTTATAAAACAACGCCCCGTTACCGCCTGAACGGGAACGGGGGAGCCGCCACATCGATTTAAAACTAGCCTTAAACTTGCTGATAAAACCAGTTTTCTGGCTCGCTGCTGTTGACCAGATTTTCCAGAATCTCTTGCTGCATCCCCAGCAATAATCCATTGCCTTCGTTGGTCGTTTGGCAACGCGTGGCCTGGTTTTCCAGGTCTGACCAAAGCGCATTGACCTGACCCTGGTGCGAAGCCGGGAGGTTTGCAAACAGGGACTTAATGCCTTGTGGACCGGCAGGGATACCCAAACCGGCAAGCGTGGCGTAACGCTGCTGGCTATTAACGGCGAGGCGCTCATAAATCTGGATGAGCTTACCGTTCAGCTCATCCAGCTCGGCAGACCGGCGGCCAACAATAAGCTGACGTTGCTGCTCCAGCAGGGCGTTAAGCTCGGTGTAGTATTTGCGGTCAGCAATCATATCTGCAATTAACTGCTTCACGCCCTGGGCTGATTTGCTCATCACTTACCTCTGATAGTATTTCTGCATCGCGCCGGTCAGCTCATCCAGATTCAGGCTGATTTTTCCTGCGCTGATGGCCTCTTTCATCGCTTCAACGCGCGCCATATCAACGTCCTGCATCGCGGCCATGTTCTTCTGTGCCTCACCCAGAACCGGGTCTACCGGGCGAGTTTTTTCGCTACCTGCACTTTCTTCAGCCTGCGGGCGAGTCTGCCCGGCGGTGTGGGTGCTAAGCGCAGTTACGGCAGGGCTGAACTGGGTTGTATTCACTTTCATCGCTGTTCTCCGGTTGCTCGGTGGTTCTGTTTTTTATTGAGTTGCAAGGTGATTCCATCGGGAGGAAAGCTTCTTTCCTATTCCCTTACCGGTGTAAAGCGACCCGGCAACAGCGAAACTTTAATCGCAAAATTAAAATTATTTTGTAGCAGCGTTGAGCATACGCACCACGCCCGCGTCGTCGACGACGGCGCTGACCACCCGCTGACTGCTTTCGTTTTTCACTTTAATCATTTCGCCTTTTCGCCCCTTTTTCATCGCTTCGCCGACGGTTCTCGCTTCAATGCCGTCCTGCCGGGCAACCATCAGCACGCGCTGGCCGCGTTCAACCAGCACCGGGGAGTCAAGGTGCGCGCGGGTAATCGGCTGCTCGGCGCGCAGGCGTCGCTTCAGCGTCATGCCGATGGCTTCTTTGGGGTCGGTCAAATAGCCCGCGCGGGCAGCAGAAGCCTGAAGCGTTTTCAGCTGAACATCTGCCTGGGTTAGCACATGCCCGCGCTCAAGCGCGCTTCTGGCGACCACGACATTTTGTTCCGCGGCGAGAAGCGTTGCGGGCAACATCAGCCAACCTAACGTGGCGGCAAGGCGGAAAGAAGAGAGGAAATCGGGTTTCCTTTTAGGGCTAAGTAACTTGGTAAAACTATTGATATTCATGATGTTATAACTCTGGCACGATAATTGCTATACAAGTATGTATTCGCGATTTTTCGCCGTTGTTTTTCCATCACGAGGATGTGGGCTGTGAGTATTTCTTTTGACAAAGCATTGGGTGTTCATCCGCAGGCAGTAGCACTTCGACTTTCCCGAGCAGAGCTGCTATCCGCCAACCTGGCTAACGTCGACACCCCAAACTTCCAGGCTAAAGATATTGATTTTGCCGCGGAGATGCAACGTTCAGCGTGGAGTTTTTCAACTGACCCTTCGCCGCAGGAAAAATATCGCGTGCCATACCAGCCTTCTTCCGATGGCAACACCGTCGCCTTAGACGTGGAGCAGGCTGAGTTTTCGAAAAATGTGCAGGACTACCAGGCAAGCCTGGCGTTTCTGAACATGAAGTTTGTTGGCCTGAAAAAGGCTATCGAAGGGAAATAACGAACTCAGGTAAGCATGCAAGATGGCATTTAACAATATCTATCGTGTTTCAGGCTCGGCTATGACGGCGCAGACCGTTCGCCTGAACACCATCGCCAGCAACATGGCGAACGCCGACTCACCCTCGGCGACTGAGAATGGCGTCTACAAGGCACGCCGCCCGGTATTCGCCTCGGTTTATCAAAACGATGAGCTGATGGGCAACCGGGCGCTGACCGGGGCAAGAGTGCAAGTGATGGACGTGGTTGAAACCGGCAACGCGGTGCAGCGTTATGAGCCTAACCACCCGATGGCCGACGACCGCGGCTACGTCTACTACCCGGACGTTAACGTGGTCGAAGAGATGGCGGACATGATGTCGGCCTCACGCAGTTTTGAAACCAGCGTGGACGTGCTTAACAGCGTGAAAAGTATGCAGCAGAGCCTGCTGCGCCTTGGAGAAGTGTGAACATGAACGTGAATAACGACACCAGCAACTTTAGCGCCAACGGCGACGGCGGTGTGGCAAATAACGGCAGCGCCGCGGGCATGAACGGCCTGTTTATGCAGCTGCTGGTCGCGCAAATCCAGAACCAGGATCCGCTTAACCCAACGGACGGCACCGAATATGTCGGCCAGCTGGCGCAGCTGACCCAGGTGCAGTCGATGGAAACCATGTCCCAACTGATGGCCAACAATGCCGTGCTGATGGACAACCTGCAAACGCTGAGCACCGGAAACCTGGTGGGGCAGAAGGTGATGGTGCAGAGCAATAGCTTTACCTCCGACGGCACAACTTCGGTTGATGGCCGGCTGACGCTGGAACATGCCGCTGGCGTCGTGACCGTGATCGTTAAGGATTCCGCCGGAACTGAACACAAAATCGAGTTGGGTAAGCAGGAAGCCGGGCAGGTGGATTTTGCTATCGACCCGGAGGAGATGGGGCTGGCAGAAGGGAAATACACGCTCAGCGTGGTGACCGACACCGGGGAAGAAACCGTGCCGATTGAGCTTGGCGGCATCATCAACAATGTGCGCATCCCGCTGGACGGCAGTGCCACCATGCTCAACATCTCGGGCCTGGGCGAAATTGCTTACAACTATATTAGTCAATTTGGACAATCTGCCCCTGCCGGTAAGGCATGAGTCAGGGACAGTAAACATAATCAGGAAGACATTCTATGAGCTTTAGCATTGCAACCTCCGGCCTTAATGCCATTACCGAACAGCTGAATGCGATTTCTAACAACATCGCCAACTCCGGCACCGTAGGGTTTAAGTCCGGCCGTGCGGAATTTTCCGCCCTGTACGCGCAGAGCCAGCCGCTTGGCGTGGGTGTCACCGGCATGACCCAGAGCATTAGCCGTGGCGGGGCCATCAATGCCACCGGTAATGGCCTGGATTTGGCTATCTCCGGAAACGGTTTCTTCGTGGTACGCGACAGCGCGGGCACCACGGCCTATACCCGTGCGGGCTATTTCGGCACCGACAGCAACGGCAACCTGATCAACAGCTCCGGCATGAACCTGCAGGGTTACCCGGTTGATGCCAACGGCGTGCTGCAGGTGGGTAGCGTTGGCAATTTGACCATCAGCAGTGGTTCCATTGCGGCGAAAGCAACCGACAGCCTCGATTTTACGGCTAATCTGGACGCTCGCGCGGAGAAGCCTGTGACGGGAACGTTCACTCCTAAAGACAACACGTCTTACAACAACACCTACGCGACGCAGGTCTATGACTCGCTGGGCCGCGAGCACACCATTAACCAATATTTTGTTAAGACAGGCGATAACACCTGGGAAGTACACTACTTCATGGATGACCAGGAAATGCCAGCCCCAACCGATCCCAGCACGGGCTTGCCATCTAATACCATTGAATTTACCGATCAGGGCGTATTGAAGACGCCAAACGGTGCGCTCAACCTGTCTTTTGCTATTCCTGGCGCGCAGCCGTTGTCCGTCGACCTGAACTACACCGGCACCACGCAGTACGGCTCTGACTTCTCGGTTAGCAAAAACAAAGGCAGCGGCTATGCGTCCGGTGAGAAAACCGGCCAGCAGATCGGTGAAGACGGCTCGGTATATGCCACGTTTTCTAACGGCGAGCGCATGCTTCAGGGGCAGCTGATTTTAGCCAACTTTGCGAACCCTAACGGCCTGGCCGCGCAGGATGGCACCACCTGGATGCAAACCGCAGCATCAGGAACACCGCTGACCGGTGCGGCAGGTAGCGGCCTGCTGGGCATTATCAAAGCCGGCGCGCTGGAAGCGTCTAACGTTGATTTGACTTCGGAACTGGTTGGGCTGATGAGCGCCCAGCGTAACTACCAGGCGAATACCAAAGTCATTAGTACCAACGACAGTATGATGAACGCGCTGTTCCAGGCTGTGTAATGGACCACTTAATCTACACCGCCGTCAGCGGCGCAAACCGCAGCCTGTCCCAGCAGCAGATCCACGCCAACAACCTGGCGAACGTGAATACCCAGGGATTCCGCAGCGATCTGGAAAGCGCTCAGGCACAGCAGATTGAAGGCGCGGGCTATGGCTCGCGCTATCTGGTGCAGCCGACCAACGGCGGCATTGACATGACGCCGGGCTCGATGAAGCAGACCGGCCGTGACCTTGACATTGTCCTGCGCGGGAGCGGCCTGATTGCCCTCGGCAGCGGCAACCGCGAAGTCTACACCCGTAATGGCCAAATTGACGTTGGGCCGGAAGGCGACCTGACGATTAACGGCCTGCCGGTGGAAGGGGACAACGGACCTATCGTGCTGCCGCCATTTTCACAAATCTCCATTGCCCAGGACGGGGTGATAAGCATTGTGCCGGACGACGGCGGCCCTGCCGTACCGGTGGAAATCGATCGCCTCAAGCTGGTGGATATCCCGGCCGGACAGCTACAGAAAAACAGCGCCGGGTTCCTCGTCACGAACGCGCTGAACAATCCGCGCAACGAAGAAGTGATGGTGGCCTCCGGGCATCTGGAAAGTGCCAACGTTTCGGCCATCAGCGAGATGGTGTCGAGCATTGCGCTGAACCGTCAGTTCGAAGCGCAGATCAAGATGATGAAAGCGGCGGAAGACCTGGCCACGGCGGGCAATCGCCTGCTGCGCGGCAGTTGATGACAAGGATAACGAACGATGAATCCAGCTTTATGGGTAAGTAAAACCGGGCTCGCGGCGCAGGACGCCAAAATGGGCGCAATTTCCAACAACCTCGCCAACGTGAATACCTCCGGGTTTAAGCGCGACCGCGTGATGTTCTCGGATCTGTTTTATCAGAACCAGCGCGCACCCGGCGGCCAGCTCGATCAGAACAACACGGCGCCGACCGGCATTCAGTTCGGCAGCGGCGTGAAAATCGTCGGCACGCAGAAAGAATTCTCCACCGGCAACATCCAGAACACCGGGCAGGATCTGGACGTGGCGATTACCGGCCAGGGGTTCTTCCAGGTGGAAACGCCGGATGGCGAAATGGCCTATACCCGTGCGGGCAATCTGCAGCGTAATCAGGAAGGGGTGATCACCAACGCAGCTGGCCTGCCGCTGGTGCCGCAAATTGAACTGCCGGCCAATACCAAAGAGATTCAGATTGCCAAAGACGGCACGGTGATGGCGCTGGTGGGCGGAGAAACCGACCCGGTTGAGCTGGGGCAGATTACCCTGGTGAACTTCGTCAATCCGGCCGGTCTGGAAGCGGTGGGCGGCAATCTTTACCGCGAAACTGCCGCCAGCGGCGACGCGGTGGAAGGCATCCCCGGCGAAGAGGCGTTTGGTCAGTTGGAACAGGGATCGCTGGAAGGCTCTAACGTGCAGGTCGTCGAGGAGATGGTGGACATGATTACCGTCCAGCGCGCCTACGAAATGAACGCCAAAATGGTGTCCGCCGCTGACGATATGCTCAAGTTTGTCACCCAGACGATGTAATGATGGGCCAATGAAGTGAAGAGAGTCATGAAAAAGCAGTGTGTTATCGGTTTACTGGCATTGATGCTGGCCGGGTGCGAAAGCCCGGCTTTGCTGGTGCATAAAGACGATGCGGCCTACGCGCCACCGGAAGATTTTGTCATGCCGGAAACGGCGGTGCAGGGCGGTGGCGTCTACAACGGCGGCTATAACTGGTCGCTAACCCAGGATCGCCGGGCCTACCGCGTGGGCGATATTCTGACCGTGCGTCTCGATGAGTCAACCCAGGCCAGTAAACAGGCGCGAACCAACTTCGGTAAGAAAAACGACGTCACGCTTGGCGTGCCTCAGGCATTCGGACACTCGGTCGACAAACTAAGCGGTTCCGTTGACGGCGAGCGCAACTTCAACGGCAACGCCAGTTCCCAGCAGCAAAACAGCCTACGCGGTTCCATTACCGTCGCGGTGTTCAAAGTGTTGCCTAACGGCGTGCTGGCGGTGCGCGGAGAGAAGTGGCTCACCCTTAATCAGGGGGATGAGTACATGCGCGTTACGGGCCTGGTCCGTGCCGATGACGTAGAGCGTGATAACACCGTTTCTTCCCAGCGCATTGCTAACGCCCGCATCTCGTATGCAGGTCGCGGCGCGCTGAGTGACTCGAACGCTGCAGGCTGGTTGACGCGTATTTTCAACCACCCGCTGTTCCCTATCTAACCGGAGCCGACGATGCGTAACGTAGCGCTTTTCCTCTCGCTCCTGTGGAGTACCTGCTCACTGGCCGAAACGCTGGGTAACATCGTGGATATTCAGGGTGTGCGCGGCAACCAGCTGGTGGGCTACAGCCTGGTGGTCGGCCTTGATGGCTCCGGCGATAAAAACCAGGTGAAATTTACCAGCCAGTCGGTGACCAACATGCTGCGCCAGTTTGGCGTGCAGCTGCCGACCAAAATTGACCCGAAGGTGAAAAATGTTGCGGCGGTCGCGATTAGCGCCACGCTGCCGCCGGGCTATGCCCGCGGGCAGTCGATTGACGTGACCGTTTCTTCAATTGGCGACGCCAAAAGCCTGCGCGGCGGCACGCTGCTGCTCACCCAGCTCCGGGGTGCCGACGGCGAAGTCTATGCGCTGGCGCAGGGGAACGTGGTCGTTGGCGGCGTGAAGGCGGAGGGAAACAGCGGCTCCAGCGTCACCGTGAATACGCCCACGGTAGGGCGCGTGCCGAACGGCGGCTCTATCGAACGCGAAATCCCAACCGATTCTCAGGACAACAGCCAGGTGATGCTTAATCTCAAGCGTCCAAGCTTTAAAACCGCCAATAACGTGGCTGTAGCGCTGAACAGCACCTTCGGGGCGAATACGGCTACCGCACAAAGCGCGACCAACGTGGCGGTGCGTGCGCCGATGGATCCGGGCGAGCGCGTCAGGTTTATGTCGATGCTGGAAGACGTGCAAATCAACGCCGGGAAACAGCCTCCGCGCGTGGTGTTTAACGCTCGTACCGGCACGGTGGTTATCGGTGATGGCGTGGTGGTTCGTGCCGCCGCCGTTTCTCACGGCAACCTGACGGTCACCATTCGTGAAAGCAGCAACGTCAGCCAGCCGGGTGCATTCAGCCAGGGCCGCACCGTGGTCACGCCGGAGAGCGACGTCAACGTAAATCGCGGGCGAGGCCAGATGGTCACTATTCCTGCGGGAACCAGCCTGCGCAGCATCGTGAGCACCATTAACAGCCTGGGCGCATCGCCGGATGACACGATGGCGATTCTGCAGGCGCTGCATGAAGCCGGTGCGCTGGATGCCGAGCTGGTGGTGATTTAAGGAGTCCAAATGATCAATCCGATTAACCGGCAGAAAACCGTGCTGCCCGGCGATATGACCGGGCAGGTCAAGCCACAAAATGTTGAGCAGGCAGCCGAACAGTTTGAAGCGATGTTCCTGCGCTCGATGATGCAGCAGATGCGCAAAGCCTCAGATGCGATGGCCGCCGAGGACAGCCCGTTCAATAGCAAACAGCAGCGCATGATGCGTGACTTTTACGACGATCGACTGGCCTCCGAGCTGGCTTCTCAGCGCAGCACCGGTATTGCCGGGATGATTATTGCCCAGCTGACACCCGCCGGGGTTAAGGCTGAGGCGAAAAGTGCCGCTTTACCGCAGCAGCCTACAGAAATAGCTACCCCGGTCATCCCCGTGATGCGTCGCGGTCAGGAGTCATAAAACATGAGCATCATTAATATTGCCTACAGCGGCCTTCAGGCGGCCCAGACGGGGATGAGCGTCACCTCGATGAACATCGCCAATCTGTTGACGCCCGGCTACAGCCGTCAGGGTATGCTGCAAATTGCTATTGGCCCGATGGGCCAGGTTGGCCTGTCCGCAGGCAACGGCGTGCAGGTGGACAGCATTCGCCGTATCTCCAATCAGTATCTGGTCAACCAGGTCTGGCAGACGAACACTAAAGCCAGCTATTTCACCTCGGGGCAGCAGTATCTTGGCGCGCTGGAAGAGGTGATTGGCACTGACTCAACGAGCCTGGGTAACGGGCTGGATGAGTTTTTTGGTGCCCTGAGCGCAATGACTACGCAGCCCGAATCCCCCGCGCTGCGTCAGCAGCTGTTAAACCAGGCCAACTCGCTGGCAACGCGCTTTAACAGCATGAATGATTTTATCAACAGCCAGAAAAACTCACTGTCTACACAGCGTAATGCGGCGGTGGACAGCATCAATTCACTGAGTTCCTGCATCGCCAGCTATAACCAAAAAATTATCGAGCTGGAATCTACCGGCGGTAACAGCAGCGTACTTCGCGATCAGCGCGACGAACTGGTGAAAAAGCTCAGCGAGCTCGCGGATGTAAAGGTCACTGAAGACGGAAGCGGGAGCTACACCGTGGCGCTGAAAGGCGGCCAGCCGCTGGTTAGCGGCAAAACGGCAGGTGAAATGAAAGTGGGCGTGGATGCCAACGGCAACAGCACGCTCAGCCTGAAGTTTTCCACGAGCGAGTTTACCCTCAATCCGTCGGCCGGCGGCCAGCTTGGCGCGCTTTACGACTATGAAACGACCACGCTGAAAGAGATGCAAAGCGCGATTCAGGGCATGGCAGAAGCGGTCGCCGATCTGTTTAACAATCAGCTTGCACAGGGATTTGATCTCAACGGCAATCCCGGCAAGCCGCTGTTTGTTTTTGACTCGAGTAATAGCGCAGGCATGCTGCAGGTCAACGATCTCAAGCCTGATGAGATTGCCCTGTCCGGTGCAGCAGGTGAGCCCGGTAACGGCGATAACCTGCAGCAGCTTATCGAGCTGAAAAACAGTAAAACGAACATTAGCGGCCTGGGCAACATGAGTCTCAACGAGGGCGCTGCGGCGATTATCTCCCGCGTTGGCATTGCCAGCCGCCTGGTACAGCTGAACCGCGAGCAGTCGGCAATTGAGCAGTATCAGAACAATATCACCAGCATCAGCGGGACGCTGGCAAGTCAGGAGTCTCATCTGCAGGCAATGAACGATCAGCTGCTGGCGCTGCATGACAAGCTGCTTGCCGCGGCCAACGACACCAACAGCCAGCAGGATATGGCGGGTTACGGCGCAGAGCTTGAGTCAATGCTCGATTCGCTGGTGGCATCGATGAATGCGCAGAATGAAAACGGCAGCTATCTTTTTGCTGGTACGAAAACCGGCACGAAGCCAGTACAGTGGGATGAGGTGGCGAAGACGTTTGTATTTGCCGGTAACGACGGTACGCGCGAGACGACCGTGGCGAACGGGGTAAACATTAAGGAAAACACCAACGTTGCCAGCGCCTTCTCCTCCGGCAGCGACGATCTGGACATGTTGAATAAGCTGAAAGCGTTGTCGCAGAAGATGCAGGATCCGACCATTCCGGCAGCGGATTATAAGAGTGAAGTCACCGATATGCTGGACTCTGCCAAAGCCACCCGGGATAACGTGTCGGCAATCTTCACCGACGTAGGCGGGCGACAGAACCGTTTGACCTTACTGAGTGACGCGCACACCGATGTCAGCGCGGCAAACGACCAGGTAGTACGCGATCTTTCTTTCAGCGACCCCGCTACGGCGACGGTGAACCTTCAGCTGTATATGAATTCGGTGCAGATTTCCAACCAGGCTTACAGCATGATCAGTAAGCTCTCTTTGTTTAGCGTGATGTAACCATGCAGGTTGGTTTATCCACAACAACATCTTCCCAGGCTGCCGCGCTTAGCCGCAGCAATATCAATGCTCCGCAGGCCGTGCAGCGCCGTCAGGTGGAAGAGACGACGTCATCCCGTAGCCCGTTTCCTGAAGCGGCGCTGTTATCTACTCGCCCGCTGCGCTACAACGTTCAGCTCAACCAGCAGCTGACGGCGGTGCAGCAGGCGGACAGCTACCTTTCCAGCGCAGAAACGCAACTTTTGCAATTGCGCCACGCAGCAAATCAGGGAAAAGGGCAGGCTCAGGCGGAGGGTCTGGAGCGGCTGCTGGCCCGCCGGGACCAGCTTTCTGGCGGGACGATCGATCGCCAGTTCAACATCAGGCTGCAGAGTCAGTCGCAGGTGAATTTCACCTTGCCGGGCAGCGAAAAAATCCTGACTTCTCCCGGCGGGGAAACGTTGGTCTTTATGCTGGGAGGCGCGAAGCGAGAGCTGGCCGCAGTTGCGCTGCCGGAAGAAGGCTCGCCGCGTACCGTTTTGACCCGTCTTAACGTTGGGCTGGGTCGAATGGGTATTCACGCCAGCCTCGACAGAAGCGGGCAGGTGAATTTCAGCGTGGATGAGTCCCGCTGGGAGCAGGTCAGCCTGCAGCTCAGCGTGCGGGGGGAAGGACATAATTTCCCCTCTGATGCGTTTACTTTGCTGTCGGCCCAGCCTGAGAAAGCTCAGCATGAAGCTCTGGTGCAGCTGGCGGCACGCCCGGACAGCAGCCGCGATGGGCAATTGCGCCTGCAGCAGGCGCTGGAGCAGATAACGCTGCAGCGTGGTGCGCTGCGGGCTCATCAGGATCGCGTCCGGTCTCGTATTGATGAGATGGCCACACCGTATAGCCCACAGCAGGCGCAAGACACGGCGCAGGCGTTGGGCAGCGTGCTGGAAAAAAGCGGCGACAGTTTTTCGACGCTTAACCGTGCGCTGGGGGCGCAGGCGAACGTGCAGCTAGCGACGGTGAAGAATTTGCTCGGATAGTGCTTTTTATGCCTGAAAATGCTTTTGCTTCCCGCCGCAGGGCGGGTGGCAGCGACTTTCTTCATGGAATGAGACGTTAATATTTTATCTTTATCATCTTGCCTTTATCGTTTATGTAGTATTTTCCATCATGAACGCCGAAAAACACATTGTTATGTCTGTCCGTCGATACCGTGAAGGCTTTGTCTTTTTCAATGCAGTTTAATGGTGGGGGCATATCGTTAAAACACAACCTGTCATACTTCCCTTCTTCTTTATAGCCATCACCAAAATACCATAACAAAATAACCATCTTGATCTGGTTCAGGAATGTTATATTTATTTTTAAGCACATCCTTGTTTTGTGGCCACCAATTTATCTTTCCTTTCTCTGTCGGTGGGAAGGATTTGACTAAAACTGAACTATGGTTACCTTGTTTATGGACTGCAACAATCTCTACCGGACGAAGCATTAACCATAGACCGTAAGCGGCTAACGCACTGGCAGTTAAAAATAGCAGGGCAAGTGTTTTTTTATATTTCACCGTCATTCCGCTCTCCGGTAATATTGATTTTGGCTTCGATATTGGTCATGAAGGGCTTGAATTTAAACCGGCTGTAGCGCTGAAGAATGAACCAGATGCCGAAAAAACGAAAAAATTTGAATTTCACTTTTGAAATATCATTGTTATCCAGCCCAAAGTGATCCTGCACGGTGTAGCGAACAATGGCGTGATATCCGACAAGTCGCCGTAGCGCATATCGTCGGCGAGGTAGTCATCCCTCTTTTTTTGGCTTTTGAAAATCGTGCAGGGAAATCGGAGTGCGGGCATAAGTACCTTCCTTGTGTATTGTTCCCATGCTCATCGTGAGCACCGGTTATCATAAGTTGCCATTGCACGTAGCGTATGAAAAATCGGGTTTCGACAGCTAAAATTAAGACGAAAAGCGAATGTTTAGACTTGTTAAAATAGTGTGGTGAGGTTTTCGGGAGAGGGGATTACCGCCCCATAAATACTTTTACCTACTTTTCGTTTTTCTATCTTTGAGGTGAATGTATTTTGTGGTTAAACACGGCAGACTGCTGCTGATGGGCGTATTCGAAAAATTGTATTCAGAACTGTTTAGTTGAATTCCTGATGAAGATAAGGACTGAAGCGGCTTGAGTTCGGGATAAAATGAAAAAACGCCCCATTTGAGGCGTATGAATGATGAGCTTCCTGATTCTGTCAGCGTGGTGGATAAAGAAAAATAATCCCACTTTGGCCAACGACCAGCGGTTGTCCATTGAGTTGTAGCGGCTGCATCCAGATATCCATATTCATCATCAAATCCACCATTCCGTCGATCATTAATCCTTTGTTGACGGCGCTGTAATAAATCGGAGACCAGGAAAACCATTGGCGACGCTGATGGGTGCTGGTTTGGGTGAACTTTCCTTTCAAAATAAAACGCGGATCGTCCGGGCTAGTGATCGTCGTCAAAATCGTTTTATTGACTATGACCATGTGGGTGTCATAGGTCTCTTTTCGCCGCGACATTAGATCGTAAAAGCCCATTTGGACATCCACGTTGGTCTGTTGTTCAGGAGGCATAATACTCCGCGGCCAGCTATAAAAACCAAACAGGCTAATCAACAAGAGGGCAATTAAGGTACACAGAAGCCATTTAGCCAACGCTGCAGCCCTCCATTTCACCGATCTTTCTTCGTGTTTCTCTCAGGATCAGGTTGTTGAGCTGGTTGATGTCTATCCGCCAGTGATAGATCGACATGGCCAGCTGCTTACTGTCACAGCTGCTTTTCAGCGAAAAGGTATAGTTAAGCGTCTGATCGATGCTCTGATAGTAAACATTCATCATGATCGATTGCCCTTTAAGGAGCTGATTCATTTGATAGAGAGTCCCTTTCAGCTTGTTATAAAACTGGTCTTGATAGCTGCCCTGATGGCCTTGGGGAAAAATTTCGAACAGGCGAATGTTGCTGTATACGTTGGTTTCCCGTTCCTCGTACTGCAAACGAAGATGGGAGTACTCAAAGTAGCGCCATGTTGCAAAGACAGCGATAATTAGCGCGGCGGTTATCAGTAAAACAACAGCCGGGAAACGCTGCCATGGGAAAACGCGAGTCATTGTCGGGGCATGTTTCAACGCGTCTGCAGCGCCGCTTGTCTGTTCTGATAAGAAGGGGGGGACTGCCTCCTCATTCATGTCCAGGGGGGGCGTGTCTTCAAAAAATATGGCCTCACTGAGCTGTGTTTCGTCCGACTTATCAAAGACTTCATTTTCTTCTTTTTCAATCACACTGCAATAATCGGCTTCCAGCAAATAACCTTTTCGAGGGATGGTTTTAATTATCCTTTGCTGCTTGCCATCATCTTCCAGTGCCGTACGCAGCGCATGAATAGCGTTCGGCAAACTATTATTGCCAATGACTCTATGCTCCCAGACAAGCGTGGTCAGCTCTTCTCTGGTGAGAATCTTCCCTGCATGTTGAGTCAGCGTATCCAACAATTTTAACTGAAATTCTCCAAGGCGCTTCCGTTCTCCATTGGTTAAATGGAGAATCGACCCGGAGCTAACATCAATTAGCCAGTTATTTACAGCGCAGTAGCGTTTATTCATTTTTGGCTGTAGCCATTCCTGTAATAATTAACGGATATCGCGGTGCTATGCGTGAGCACCACGAATACATTCGTCATCATTAAGTCCATTTAACCGTCATTACTAAGCGGCGACGCGTTGCTGAGGGAACGAAAAAGCAACCTGCCTCTATACCTGGTACAGATTTACCTGTCTGCGGGTGGTGAAAAGTGTGGTTTTAAGGGGTGTCGATAGTAATGTCATCTTCCTTGCCTCTTTTTTACGCTATAAAAATGTGATTCGCAACATGTTTTAAGACGGTTTTTGGCATGCTTTATTAAATGAAATAATGAAAAGTTAATATTTATAAGTATATTTTAGTAATGTTGTAAAAATGATTTTTGATGTAAAAATGATGTTCTCAATAACGTGCGTTATTAACTTTATTTTCTTTTTTTTAAAATGGCATGCAAGTTATTTTATATTAATTTTTTATTTAAGATTATTCTCAAAAGTGTCGCCTGGAAATGTCTTTTTGTTTTTTATTGATGCATTCATTTTGAATGAGAATCATTATTTTTAAAAATTTTATTTTTTGCTGTGCGTAAATAAAAAAGAAAACAGATTTAATTTTAAAGAATGCGGTGTCGTTTTATCTCAGTACAACAGTCAGGAGACTGAACATCAGGTTCATCAAGGAGATTCATTATGTCTTTATCTATTTTCACCAGCGGCTCTGCCATGTCCTCCCTTAATGCGTTGAATAAATCCAACAGCATGTTGTCCACTGCGATGGAGCGCCTGGGCACCGGCAAACGCATCAACTCTGCCGCCGACGACGCCGCAGGGATGCAGATCGCTTCCCGCCTGCAGGGCCAGAGCAACGGTATGGCCGTGGCTCAGCGCAACATCTCTGACGCCACCGCCATGCTGCAAA
>NZ_BCTL01000060.1 GCF_001571265.1 Cedecea neteri NBRC 105707 = ATCC 33855
CCCTTAATTTCAGGATTTTTTCACTCTCATCGCCGCCGTTACTCTGTGATGTTGTTCACATGTTCCGTGTCGATGGAGGCGCATTATAGGGAGTTCTCCCGGCGCTGCAACACTAAAATGACAGAAAAATGACTGACTGCTGCATTCCACAGCAAAACCCCGCCTTATACCAATTTGCACACAGACTTATCCACAATCCGGATTTGAACTTAAAATTCGCGAGCGCGACGCAAACGTTTTCGCTACAATGCACCGCGATAAAATGGACACCCCCGATGGGGGCGTTAGCTGAGTTTTCGTCTCTTCTTTTCCTTATTTTCCCTTTTCTGCGCCGCCAGAACGAAGGTGAAGACTAAAATTCAGCTAACGCTCTTCTATATGCGAACCAAAGCCAAGGGATAAAACCATGTCACAACGTCGTCCTGTACGCCGCGCACTGCTCAGTGTTTCTGACAAAGCCGGTATCGTCGAATTCGCTCAGGCCCTCTCCCAACGTGGAGTGGAGCTGCTGTCCACCGGCGGAACCGCCCGCCTGCTGGCAGAAGCAAACCTGCCGGTAACCGAAGTCTCCGACTACACCGGTTTCCCGGAGATGATGGACGGACGCGTCAAAACGCTGCACCCGAAAGTTCACGGCGGCATTCTGGGCCGTCGCGGCCAGGACGATGCCATCATGGCGGAACACGCCATCTCTCCTATTGATATGGTCGTCGTTAACCTTTATCCGTTTGCCCAGACCGTTGCCCGCGAAGACTGCTCTTTAGAAGATGCGGTTGAGAACATCGATATCGGCGGCCCAACCATGGTTCGCTCCGCGGCCAAGAACCATAAAGATGTGGCGATCGTAGTAAAAAGCAGTGACTACCCGACGATTGTTGCCGAGCTGGACGCGAACGAAGGATCCCTGACGCTGGAAACCCGCTTCGATCTGGCGATCAAAGCTTTTGAGCATACCGCCGCCTACGACAGCATGATTGCTAACTACTTCGGTAGCCTGGTGCCTGCTTACCACGGCGAGAGCAAAGATCCTGCCGGGCGCTTCCCACGCACGCTGAACCTGAACTTCATTAAGAAGCAGGATATGCGCTATGGCGAAAACAGCCACCAGCAGGCCGCCTTCTATATAGAAGAAGAAATTAAAGAAGCGTCCGTGGCAACCGCCACCCAGGTTCAAGGCAAAGCGCTCTCCTATAACAACATCGCGGATACCGATGCGGCGCTGGAGTGCGTGAAAGAGTTCGACGAACCTGCCTGCGTTATCGTTAAGCATGCCAACCCTTGCGGCGTGGCCGTCAGCGGTTCCGTGCTCGAAGCCTACAACCTGGCTTATAAAACCGATCCAACGTCTGCCTTCGGCGGCATCATCGCCTTCAACCGCGAGCTGGACGCTGAAACCGCACAGGCGATCATTTCCCGCCAGTTCGTCGAAGTGATCATCGCCCCTTCCGCCAGCGAAGAAGCGCTGAAGATAACCGCAGCCAAGCAGAACGTCCGCGTTCTGGTTTGTGGTCAATGGCAGAAACGCACGGCTGGCCTCGACTTTAAACGTGTGAACGGCGGCCTGCTGGTTCAGGATCGCGATCTGGGTATGGTGACCGCAGGCGATCTGCGCGTTGTCACTAAACGCCAGCCAACAGAGCAAGAACTGCATGACGCCCTGTTCTGCTGGAAGGTAGCGAAGTTCGTTAAATCCAATGCCATTGTCTACGCCCGTGACAATATGACCATCGGCATAGGCGCCGGCCAGATGAGCCGCGTCTACTCCGCCAAAATTGCCGGTATCAAAGCCAGCGATGAAGGCCTGGAAGTGAAAGGTTCCGCCATGGCCTCTGACGCCTTCTTCCCGTTCCGCGATGGGATTGATGCTGCGGCCGAAGCTGGCGTGAGCTGCGTTATCCAACCTGGTGGTTCTATCCGTGACGATGAAGTCATTGCCGCCGCCGACGAGCATGGGATCGCGATGATCTTCACCGATATGCGCCACTTCCGCCATTAATTACCGGAGCGTTTATAGATGAAAGTTTTAGTTATTGGTAACGGCGGGCGCGAACATGCGCTGGCCTGGAAAGCCGCTCAGTCTCCTTTAGTACGCACCGTCTTTGTTGCTCCGGGTAACGCGGGCACCGCGCTGGAACCTGCGCTGCAGAACGTCGCCATCGGCGCCACGGATATTCCGGCCCTGCTGAGTTTTGCGCAGAATGAAAAAATCGACTTAACCATCGTCGGCCCGGAAGCCCCGCTGGTGATTGGCGTGGTGGATGCATTCCGCGCTGCTGGCCTGAAGATCTTCGGGCCAACCGAAGGTGCCGCACAGCTGGAAGGTTCGAAGGCCTTTACCAAAGACTTCCTGGCTCGTCACAACATTCCAACGGCGGAGTACCAGAACTTTACCGAAGTTGAGCCTGCGCTGGCTTACCTGCGTGAGAAAGGTGCGCCCATCGTGATTAAGGCCGACGGCCTGGCCGCGGGTAAAGGCGTTATTGTGGCAATGACGCTGGAAGAAGCGGAAGCCGCCGTGAATGACATGCTGGCCGGGAACGCGTTTGGCGATGCGGGCCACCGCATTGTTATTGAAGAGTTCCTCGACGGCGAAGAAGCCAGCTTTATTGTGATGGTTGACGGCGAGCACGTCCTGCCGATGGCCACCAGCCAGGATCATAAGCGCGTTGGCGACGGCGATACGGGCCCGAACACCGGCGGTATGGGCGCTTACTCTCCCGCTCCGGTTGTGACTGACGAAGTCCACCAGCGCACCATGGAACGCGTAATTTGGCCGACCGTGCGCGGCATGGCGGCCGAAGGGAATACCTACACAGGCTTCCTGTATGCCGGGTTGATGATCGATAAACTGGGCAATCCGAAGGTGATTGAGTTCAACTGCCGCTTTGGTGACCCGGAAACTCAGCCCATCATGCTGCGCCTGCAGTCAGACCTGGTCGAACTGTGCCTCGCGGCCTGCGACGGCAAGCTTGATGAGAAAGACTCTAAGTGGGACGAACGTCCGGCCCTGGGCATCGTGCTGGCGGCGGGCGGATATCCGGCCGATTATCGCAACGGCGACGTTATCCACGGCCTGCCGCTGGAAGAAGTGGCCGACGGCAAGGTCTTCCATGCTGGCACTAAGCTCAGCGAAGATGATCTCGTGCTCACCAACGGCGGGCGAGTTCTCTGCGTGACCGCGCTCGGCGAGACGGTTGCTAAAGCTCAGCAGCGTGCGCTGGAGCTGAAAAAAGATATTCACTGGGATGGCAGCTTCAGCCGCTCAGATATCGGCTATCGCGCCATTGCGCGTGAAAACACGAAATAATATCGACAGTACTGACTAAACCGCCCTCGTGGCGGTTTTTTTATGCCTAGAAGTCGCCAGGCTTGGGCTGCCAGCTGCAGAAGTTCTGGTTCGCCACCAGCAACAGCTGTGAACCTTCCGGGGCTTCCAGCCAGGCAATACTGACATCGAGAGATGAGTTGCTCTGGCGGCGCGCTATATGGCTCAGGGAGGCGCTATCAAGCTTTGGTGATAACGTTTCGCCTTCGCAGGTCGTTACCGTTCCGTTCTGGTGCCAGCGCCCCTGCCGCAGTACAACGTGGCCGATGCGCAGCGCTTCGCTGGTCTCACGAATACGATTGGCGTTGAACTGGTACAAAGCCACCTGATCGTTAGAAAGCTGCTGCTTCTGGCTATTCACTTCCCGCTGCATAAAGCTCAGGTCGCCGTGGTCGTCAAAGCGGACTTTAACATGCTCCGGCTGCTTGCCCTGAATATTGAGTTCGATGAACGTCAGTTTGTCGCCCTGCCAGCGGTATTCACCGGTGGTGGTGGCGCCGTGCTGCCACGGGCTAAACGCGGTAAGGATATGAGTAGACTCATCGGCGTTGTCTTTTCGCCAGATGCGCACTACACCCTGATCGGCAACATAGCCGGTAGCGGTAAAAGGAGGGAGTTTGTTACTGCTGCAAGCCGTGAGCGCCAGTACACCCGCCAGCGCCAGTAGTGGACGCCAGACGGACAAAAGGGGCGTAAACGCCCCTCTGTTAAAACTGTTCACTGACACGCGTTAACTTACTTAACCGCGTCTTTCAGTGCTTTACCAGAAACAAATGCCGGCACGTTAGCAGCAGCAATTTTGATTTCTTTACCGGTCTGCGGGTTGCGGCCAGTGCGCTCAGCACGGTGGTTCACTTTGAAGGTACCGAAACCAACCAGTTGTACAGCATCACCTTCTTTCAGAGACTCAGTAATTGCAGCCAGAGTGGATTCCAGAGCAGCTTTAGCCTGTGCTTTAGACAGGTCAGCCTTGTCAGCAATTACATCAATCAGTTGAGTCTTGTTCATAAGTTATCCTTACAATGTGTTTATCGCTTGCTAAGCATCGAGTGCGACGGAAATGCCTAAAAAGCACTCTCCTGCATACACGCACCGATAGCCACTTTTATTCGCCCCACAAATGTAGACCAGACGGGGGGTTAATTGGAAGCCTCCAGGGAGGACAAATCAGACTGTATGTCACGTTTTACTGTCTTACTGCTGCAAATTTATACCGATATTACTGATGCCGGCCTCACGGAGGTCAGCACGAAGCCCCTTAATGAGCTCAATATCGCGTTCTTCGCAGTCCGCCAGCAGCCGGAAAATCTCCCACTGAATGTCCCATTCTTCTTCTACCGCCGGGTTTGCTCTCAACTCCTCGTCGGTCATTTCACGACCGGCCTGAGTCATTTCCAGCATCGCCACCGAAGTGATTGAACATTTACTGACTTCGATTGCGTGCTCCAGCGTTTCACCCGAGAGACGCGAGTGAATAAGCTCACTCAACGCCACGCACGCGTCAATCGCCGGATAGACACCGTAAATATCATAGTCGTCAGCCGCAGGAATTGCCTCTTCAAGTTTCTCTAACTGACTATCAAAGTTCACTTTGGCGTCTTTCACCGTTTGGGTTTCCCAAACTAGGTCCAGGATCTTGCGATAAAGCTGGGCATCACCAAAGCCGGTTTGCTGACAAAACATGGCGTAGTTCGGGTACATACGCTCGCATAAAGAGGCCATAAAGGTGACGTGCTGCCAGCTTTCGAGCTTCTCCAGGCGTAAATGAATTGGGTTCTGTAACATGAAGGTGTCTCAAAGACGGAAAATTAGCGGCAGTTTACCTGAATCACCTGCCAATTGCTTGCAGGCGCTTAAAGGCTGGACGCCCGGAGGCGACGGCATCGGCCCAGCGGGTCGGCTCCGGCAGACGGTAGCCAGCCGTGCAGCGCTCAACCCACGTTAACGCGCCGTCGAGGCTCACTCGGTGCCCGGTAGAAACAAACAGGGGATTGCAGCGTTTTTTACTGCGCCAGACCCATGCCAGCTGCTCGCCTTTATCCATCAACGGCGCACGAGCGCCCGGCTCGTCGCCCAGCGGTTCAAACTTTCCGCACAGCCGCTTTTTCGCTACGCCGATAGTTGGCACGTCCACCAGCAGCCCAAAATGGCTGGCTACGCCTAAACGGCGGGGATGCGAGATGCCGTGCCCGTCCACAAACACCAGATCGGGTTTCTGCGAAAGCATACTCCACGCTTCAAGCAGCGCAGGATATTCTCGAAAGGATAAAAAACCGGGGATATAAGGCATGGTGGTGGCAATTCTTGCCACCTGATATTCAACCAGCTCAAGAGACGGATAGCTCAACAAAACGATGGCAGCGCGGGTGACGTCTCCACCCTGTTCAAAGCCGACATCGGCTCCGGCGATCAAACGCGGCGGATCCTGGTCAAGGCGATCCTCGCGGATCACCTTTGAGGCCAGATCTAGCTGCTGCTCTCGTAATGCTGCGAGATCCATCCCTCTTTTTCCTTAAGCGCGGTGATATTGCGCCGACAGGCGATGCACTGCTTCCACAAAGACGCCCGCATGCTCCGGCGGAACATCCTGATGAATACCGTGGCCCAGGTTAAAGACGTGCCCTTCTCCCTGGCCGAAACCGGCAAGAATAGTGGCAACTTCTTCTTCGATACGTGCAGGCTGAGCGTAAAGCATGGAAGGGTCCATATTGCCCTGCAAAGCAACTTTATGGCCTACGCGACGGCGAGCATCGGCGATGTCCGTCGTCCAGTCCAAGCCCAGCGCGTCGCAGCCGGTTTCCGCCATGGCTTCAAGCCACTGCCCGCCGCCTTTGGTGAACAGCGTTACCGGCACACGGCGGCCATCGTTTTCACGTAGCAAACCATCGACAATTTTGTGCATGTAATAGAGCGAGAACTCTTTGTAATCACGCCCGCTCAGCACGCCGCCCCAGGTGTCAAAGATCATTACCGACTGCGCGCCCGCACGAATTTGCGCGTTCAGGTAGAGCGTCACGCTCTGTGCCAGCTTATCCAGCAGCAGATGCAGCGCTTTTGGCTCGGCAAACATCATTTTCTTAATCACGGTAAAGGCTTTGCTGCTGCCGCCTTCTACCATATAGGTGGCCAGCGTCCACGGGCTGCCGGAGAAGCCAATCAGCGGCACTTCGCCTTTCAGCTCGCGGCGAATAGTCCGCACCGCGTTCATCACGTAAGCCAGTTCGCCTTCCGGATCGGGAATCGGCAGTTTTTGAACATCGGCCAGGCTTTTAATTGGGGAGCTAAAGCGAGGACCTTCGCCGGCTTCAAAGTACAGCCCAAGCCCCATCGCGTCCGGAATGGTCAGAATGTCCGAGAAGAGGATCGCCGCATCCAGCGCATAGCGGCGCAGCGGCTGCAGGGTGACTTCGCAGGCCAGCTCGGCGTTCTTGCACAGCGACATAAAATCGCCTGCCTGAGCGCGCGTTGCCTTATATTCCGGCAAATAGCGCCCGGCCTGGCGCATCATCCACACCGGAGTGATATCTACCGGCAAGCGCTGCAGGGCGCGCAGGTAACGATCGTTCTTCAGTTCAGTCATTTTTACCTTTCCTTTAGCTGTATCGCCGCAGTCTATCATTCATAGTCCGCGCGACACAGGGCGACGGTATCTTCAATTAAGCGGCGTGCCACAGTGCCCGGCGGCGGCAATAGCGGCAGTTGGTCATAGCGATACCAGCCGGCATCCAGCAGCTCTTTGGGGTCTATTTTGATTTCGCCACTGTGATAATCAGCCATAAATGCGGTCATCAGCGACTGCGGGAACGGCCAGGGCTGGGAAGTCACGTAGCGCAGGTTTTTGACCTGAATGCTGCTCTCTTCCATGACTTCGCGAGCCACCGCCTGCTCCAGCGTTTCACCCACTTCAACAAATCCGGCCAGCACGGTGTAAACGCCGTTGCGATGACGCGTATGCTGAGCCAGCAGGATATGATCGTCCTTACGGATAGCAACGATAATGCAGGGAGCAATTTGCGGGTAGTAGCGCTCGCGGCAGTGCCCGCAGAGCATCGCCCATTCGCTTTTGCTGAAGTGCATTTCATGGCCGCAGTAGCCGCAATACTTATGCGAGCGGTAAAACTCAGCCAGTTGAACGCCTCGCCCAGACAGCTGGAACAGGCCCACATCTCGATCCAGGAGCTGGCGCAGCGAGCCCATGTCAGAGCGGCGGTTTTCACGAATCAGCCAGACGGGTTCACCTTCCCACTCACCGATATCCAGGGCTCGGGTGCCTACGAGCTGAAATTCTTCCGCGCTGCCGTGAGGTAAGTCACCCTGTGGCAACCATATTTTTTGCTCATGGCTGACTATCCACCAACCATGATCTAAGTTTTGAATAACACGTTCCATAACCTGGTGCACATCCCCGTGTTCACTGATATAAACAATTAGTTTTTACTTTTTTGGGTTAGTTTGCGTTCAATCTTTTAACTCACGGAGTCTCAATCATGCTGAACCAGTTAGCCAATCTGACTGAGCGCGTTGGTGGTAGTAATGAGTTAGTTGACCAGTGGCTACAGGCCCGTAAACACCTGTTGGTTGCCTATTACAACATGGTCGGGATCAAGCCTAACAAGGAATCACACACCGCGCTCGACGAAAAAGCGTTAGACAATTTTTGCCACGGCCTGGTGGATTACCTCTCGTCCGGTCATTTTAGTATTTACGAGCGCATAATCAGCAACCTGGAAGGCAGCAGCCCGCTGCTAAGTGCAGCCCAGCTCTACCCTCAACTGGAAGCTAATACCCAGCAAATCATGGACCTCTACGACTCCCATCTGGAAAACGCCATCGGCCGCGACAGCTGGGTCGAGTTTCAGCAGGCGCTGTCGGAGATTGGCGAGTGCCTTGAGGCCCGCTTCACCCTTGAGGATAAGCTAGTCCTCCTGGCGATCGATAACAACCTTGACGGCAGCGCCAGCGATGCTGCCGGGCTGGCAAGTCCAGCTTGAGTTGTTAGCTATTAACGAGTAATTTACAACTTTCCCACCGCAAGGTGGGATCATTCTTGTCGGAGTGCCGAGTGCGTTATGCACCGGCTGAGACCGTTAATTCGGGATCCGCGGAACCTGATCAGGTTAGAACCTGCGAAGGGAACAAGAGTAATTCTGTCTTTGGGTGCACCCGTTCTCGGGCGGCCCATATCCATTACTCCTTCCGTTGTCCTGACAAGCCATATCCTGATTAAACCTGGAATGAGCTATGTCTGCATCTGAAAAAAAACCAGGCCGCCGCGAACAGCGAGCTGCCGCCCAACACTTTATCAATACGCTTGAAGGCACCGCCTTCCCCAGCTCTCAGCGCATCTATCTGGCCGGGTCACGCGAAGATATCCGCGTCCCAATGCGCGAAATCCAGCTCAGCCCGACGCTCACCGGCGGCAGAAAAGATGCCCCGCAATATCAGCCGAACGACGCGGTTCCCGTCTACGATACCTCCGGCCCATATGGCGATCCCGACATCGCCATAAACGTGTTAAACGGACTATCTCCCCTGCGCAGCGCCTGGATTGCCGACCGGCGTGACAGCGAAACGCTGGGTGAACGCAGTTCCGCTTATACAAAAGCACGCCTGGCCGACGACGGCCTGGACGAATTGCGCTTTGAAACTCAGTCAAAACCTCGCCGCGCGATAACCGGAAAATGTGTCACTCAACTGCATTACGCCCGCCGGGGAATCGTTACGCCGGAGATGGAATTCATCGCCATTCGCGAAAATATGGGGCGCGAGCGCATCCGCGATGAAGTCCTGCGCCACCAGCATCCAGGTGAAGGGTTTGGTGCCAGCCTGCCGGAAAACATCACGCCGGAGTTTGTCCGTAATGAAGTTGCTGCCGGGCGAGCGATTATTCCCGCCAATATCAACCACCCTGAATCAGAGCCGATGATTATCGGCCGCAATTTTCTGGTGAAGGTGAACGCCAATATCGGCAACTCGGCTGTCACTTCTTCCATTGAAGAAGAGGTGGAGAAGCTGGTGTGGGCCACCCGCTGGGGGGCAGACACGGTGATGGATCTCTCAACCGGTCGCTACATTCACGAAACGCGGGAATGGATCCTACGCAACAGCCCGGTGCCCATAGGCACTGTGCCGATCTACCAGGCGCTGGAGAAAGCGAACGGCATCGCCGAAGACCTGAACTGGGAAATGTTCCGCGACACACTACTGGAGCAGGCAGAACAAGGCGTGGACTACTTCACTATTCACGCGGGCGTGCTGCTGCGCTACGTGCCGATGACGGCGAAACGCCTGACCGGCATCGTGTCACGCGGCGGTTCGATTATGGCAAAGTGGTGCCTGTCCCATCATCAGGAAAACTTCCTGTACGAGCACTTCCGCGAGATTTGCGAGATCTGCGCCGCCTACGACGTTTCACTTTCGCTGGGGGATGGTTTACGCCCCGGCTCAATACAGGATGCCAACGACGAAGCGCAGTTTGCCGAGCTGCATACGCTGGGCGAGCTGACCAAAATCACCTGGGAATACGACGTCCAGGTGATGATTGAGGGCCCGGGCCACGTGCCGATGCAGATGATTCGCCGCAACATGACCGAAGAGCTGGAGCATTGCCACGAAGCGCCTTTCTATACACTCGGCCCGTTAACGACCGATATCGCGCCTGGCTATGACCACTTCACCTCCGGCATTGGTGCCGCCATGATCGGCTGGTTTGGCTGCGCCATGCTCTGCTACGTGACGCCGAAAGAGCATCTCGGCCTGCCGAACAAAGAGGACGTTAAGCAGGGGCTGATTACCTACAAGATTGCCGCTCACGCCGCTGACCTGGCCAAAGGCCATCCTGGCGCACAAATCCGCGATAACGCGATGTCCAAAGCACGCTTTGAATTCCGCTGGGAGGACCAGTTCAACCTGGCGCTTGACCCCTTCACCGCCCGCGCTTACCACGATGAAACCCTGCCGCAGGAATCCGGCAAAGTCGCGCATTTCTGTTCCATGTGCGGCCCTAAGTTTTGCTCCATGAAAATCACGCAGGAAGTGCGGGACTACGCCGCAAAACAGGCGATAGACGCAGGCATGGAAGATATGTCTCAGCACTTCCGTGCCAGAGGCGGTGAAATTTATCTCAGACAGGAGGAAGCATAATGTCAAAACTCAATTTTCCGGCAACTTCGCGCAGGCTTGGCCTTTACCCGGTCGTCGACAGCGTGGAATGGATCGAGCGTCTGCTGGGCGCGGGCGTCAAAACTATTCAGCTCCGCATTAAAGACAAGCGTGACGAAGAGGTTGAAACTGACGTCATCGCAGCCATTGCGCTGGGGGAACGCTATAACGCCCGCCTGTTCATCAACGATTACTGGCGACTGGCGATCAAACACGGCGCCTACGGCGTGCATCTCGGCCAGGAAGATATGGACGTGGCTAACCTGACGGCGATAAGCGAAGCCGGGCTTCGCCTTGGGCTTTCTACCCACGACAACATGGAAATGGATCGTGCCTTAAGCGCGAATCCGTCTTACATCGCGCTGGGCCATGTCTTTCCCACCCAAACCAAGCAAATGCCTTCTTCCCCGCAGGGGCTGAACAAGCTGGCGGAACACATTCAAACTCTGGGCGACTATTCCACCGTTGCCATCGGCGGGATAAGTATCGATAGAGTACCTGCCGTTTTAGCGACCGGGGTTGGCAGCGTGGCCGTCGTCAGCGCCATTACGCAGGCTCCCGACTGGCAAGCGGCAACCAGGCAATTACTTGAACTGGCAGGAACCGGCGATGAATGACGCGGATTTTATGCGCTATAGCCGCCAGCTATTGCTGGAAGACGTGGCCATTGAAGGGCAGGAAAAACTGCTGTCCAGCACGGCGCTGGTCGTCGGGCTTGGCGGGTTAGGTTCTCCTGCTGCGCTGTATCTCGCCGCCGCGGGCGTCGGCAAACTTATCGTCGCGGACGATGACAAGGTACATATCAGCAACCTCCAGCGCCAGATTTTGTTCACTTCTGAAGATATCGATCGCCCTAAATCTACCGTCGCCCACCAGCATTTGCAGCGCCTGAATCCGGGCGTAAACATTGTGCCGCTGGCCGAAAGGCTGGTGGGATCTTCGCTGGTGAAGGCCGTAAACGAAGCCGATGTAGTGCTGGATTGCAGCGACAATATGGCAACTCGCCAGGCGGTAAACGCCGCCTGCGTGGCGGCGAATACACCGCTGATCGCCGCCAGCGCCGTAGGTTTTGGCGGCCAGATGATGGTGCTAACCCCGCCCTGGGAACATGGCTGTTACCGCTGCGTCTGGCCTGACGAAAACGAACCCGAACGCAACTGCCGCACCTCCGGCGTCATCGGCCCGGTCGTGGGCGTAATGGGCACGCTTCAGGCGCTGGAAGCCATCAAATTACTTACCGGCATGATGCCTGCAACCGGCTCTCTGCGCCTGTTTGACGCCCGGCAGCACAGCTGGCGCACGCTGGCGATGCAAAAGTCGGTTACCTGCCCGGTCTGCGGAGGTCGCGATGCGCATTCAGTTTAACGATGAGCCTCTGGAATGCACGGAAGGTATGACGCTCGCCGCCCTGCTGGCTCAGCTTGAGCAGGGCAAAGCTGGCGCAGCACTGGCCGTTAACCAAACCATCATCCCGCGCGAACAGTGGAGCAATTATCTGCTTCGCGAGGGGGACTCTATTCTGCTGTTTCAGGCAATTGCCGGGGGCTGATATGTTACAGATTGCTGATAAAACCTTTTCCTCTCGCCTGTTCACCGGCACCGGGAAATTCTCTTCCAGCCAGGTGATGATCGACGCGATCCGCGCTTCTGGCTCACAGCTGGTCACCATGGCGATGAAGCGTGTGGACCTGCGTGGCCACAACGATGACATTCTTATGCCGCTTAAACAGGCAGGTGTACATCTGCTGCCAAATACTTCCGGGGCGAAAACGGCAGAAGAAGCTATTTTTGCAGCTCAGCTTGCCCGTGAAGCGCTCGGCACAAACTGGGTGAAGCTGGAGATCCATCCCGACGCTCGCTATTTATTGCCGGATCCCATTGAAACGTTGAAAGCCGCTGAAGCCCTGGTGAAGCAGGGATTCGTGGTGCTGCCCTACTGCGGCGCCGATCCGGTGCTGTGCAAACGCCTGGAAGAAGCCGGCTGCGCGGCAGTAATGCCGCTCGGTGCGCCTATCGGTTCAAACCAGGGCCTGCAAACCCGCGCGCTACTGGAGATAATCATTGAGCAATCGCGAGTGCCGGTGGTGGTAGATGCCGGGATCGGCGCACCAAGCCATGCAACCGAAGCGTTAGAAATGGGTGCCTCGGCCGTGCTGGTGAATACCGCAATAGCCGTCGCCCGTGACTCGGTGCAAATGGCTCAAGCTTTCCGCCTGGCCGTCGAAGCCGGGCACCTTGCAGCCCAGTCCGGGTTAGGTTCACGCCACCAGCAGGCACAGGCTTCCAGCCCGCTAACCAGCTTCCTGCAGTTTAGCGAGGAGAATGCCTGATGGCAGAAACCTTTACTGACCGCTGGCGGCAGCTGGACTGGGACGATATCACTCTGAGCATTAACGCTAAGACGGCGGCAGACGTCGAACGAGCGATTAACTCACCTCGCCTGACGCGAGAGGGCTTGATGGCTTTACTCTCCCCCGCCGCCGGCCGTTACCTCGAGCCTCTGGCTCAGCGAGCGCAGCAGCTTACGCGCCAGCGCTTCGGCAATACAGTCAGTTTTTACGTGCCGCTCTATCTCTCTAACCTGTGCGCCAACGACTGCACTTACTGCGGTTTTTCCATGAGCAACAAGTTGAAACGCAAGACGCTGGATGAAGCGGAGATTGAGCGTGAGTGTGCGGCTATCCGGGCGCTAGGCTTTGAACACCTTTTGCTGGTCACCGGCGAACATCAGACCAAAGTCGGCATGGACTATTTCCGCCAGCATCTGCCGGCCATTCGCCGTCGCTTTAGCTCGCTGCACATGGAAGTTCAGCCGCTGGACGAGCATGAGTATGCGGAGCTAAAAACGCTCGGACTCGACGGCGTGATGGTCTACCAGGAAACCTATCATCCGGCAACCTACGCGCAGCATCATCTGAAAGGCAACAAACAGGACTTTTTCTGGCGGCTGGAAACGCCCGACAGGCTTGGGCGCGCGGGCATAGATAAGATTGGGCTGGGTGCGCTGATTGGCCTGTCGGACAGCTGGCGCACCGACTGTTTTATAGTGGCTGAACACCTGCTTTGGCTGCAGCAGCGCTACTGGCAAAGCCGCTATTCGATCTCCTTCCCGCGCCTGCGCCCCTGCACCGGCGGCGTAGAACCCGCGTCCATCATGACCGAGCAGCAGCTGGTGCAGGTGATTTGTGCGTTTCGCCTGCTTGCGCCGGACGTGGAACTGTCGCTTTCGACCCGGGAATCGCCGTGGTTCCGCGACCACGTGATCCCGCTGGCGATTAATAACGTCAGCGCGTTTTCAAAAACTCAGCCGGGCGGCTATGCCGATAACCACCCAGAACTGGAACAGTTTGCGCCGCACGATGGCAGAACACCGCAGGAAGTTGCCGCCGTGCTTCGCAAGTCCGGTTTACAGCCGGTCTGGAAGGACTGGGATAGTTATCTGGGAAGAAACGCGCAATCCTGATGTAACACACAGCAAGGGGAAGGATAAGTTTCGGCGTTTACCGAAAGAACGGCAATCTGTCGTTGTCGCTTCTCTGCCGTCCAAATACTGTCCTCCGGTCAGTTCAGATATCTGACCGGAGCGGCAGCAAACGCTTCCTCATGCCGCTCCGCCTTCACAACTGCCGTCTTGATTCTTCGAGAAAAAGCAAAAATGTAACCGGTTTCAGTTTTCTGTGGTTTCTTTTGTGATACCTGACACACAATCGGGTTAAAGCGGTTGTTGCCGCCCCCTGTGCCGGATAAATATCTCTGTATCCTTCGGACATTGAGAGCGAACTATGAAAAATATCGTGTTGTGTTGTGCTGCCGGTATGTCGACCAGCATCCTGGTGCAACGTATGGTTGACGCCGCACAAAAGAAAGGCATCGAAGTCTCAATCAAGGCTGTGCCTGTTGCAGAGTTTAAAGAGAATATCGAACGCGCCGACATCGTTCTGCTCGGTCCGCAAGTGAAATACGAGCAGGCCAAACTTCAGGCCCTTGCCGATCCTCTGGGTAAAAAAGTCGTCGTTATCGACATGATGGATTACGGCCTGATGAAAGGCGACGTGGTGCTTGATAACGCCCTGAAAATGATGGAGTAAGATGTGGAAGATTTAGAATCAATTATTATGGAACTGCTGGTCAACGCCGGCAGCGCACGTAGCCAGGCCCTGACTGCTTTGCAGCTGGCACGTAAAGGTGATTTTGACGGTGCCGAGAAGGCAATGGAAGAGTCACACGAATTCGTTAAACACGCCCATAAAATCCAGACCCAGCTAATTGGCCTGGATGAAGGCTCCGGCAAACTGCCGGTCAACCTGATTACCGTTCACTCTCAGGACCACCTGATGAACGCGATGGTTATTCAGGATCTGGCCACCGATATGATTGAGCTTTACCGCCGCCTGCCGCTGGTGAAATAGCCGCTTTTGATGACAGGCGCCTTCAGGGCGCCTGTTTTTTTGATTATATGAAGCCGTACATCGCGGCAAGAATCCAGCCAAAAATACACGAAACACTCACACCGATTAATCCAGGCAGAATAAAGCTGTGATTTATCACAAAGCGACCTATATGCGTGGTGCCTGACCGATCAAATTGAATGGCCGCGAGGTCACTTGGGTAAGTTGGCAGAATATAATAGCCGTAGCACGCCGGAGCCGAGGCTATGATATACGCAGGATCGACGCCAATAGCCAAAGCAATAGGGACTATCGCCGCCAGCGCTGCAGCCTGAGAATTGACAAACTTAGAAACCAATAGCAGAACGATAGCATATGCCCACGGGAACTCCTTCACCATCTCCCCTAGTACACTTTTAATCTCCGACATATGTGCACCAAACATGGTCTCCGCCATCCATGCGATACCATAGACCGCAACAATCGCGATCATCCCGGAACGGAAGACCTCATTCCTGGAAATGGCGGCGGGATTCGTTTTAGTGATGATGATAATCAGCGCGCCCGAAAGCAGCATGAACATCTGAATAACCAATACCATCGAAAGTGGCTTACCATCAAACATCGGTCGAAGCTCTGAAAAAGCGCCTAATAAGGCTACAACTGCAATCGATGCCAGGAAAATCCACATTGCAATCCAGTTAGCCATTGGCAATTTTTTATCCAGCAGAGTCGCCGTGTCGCCATAAACATAATGGTGATTTTCCGGAATAGAGATAAAAGCCTGGAATGTCTCGTCTTTATCTAAATCCTTACCGCGAAACCAGCTGAAAATACCGATGGCCATAATACCCAATAGCGTTGACGGAATAGTAATGGCAAGGAGATCGAGGAATTCCAGGTGATTACCGTTGAAGGTCACATTACCGAGCATGGCGACCAGCGACACTACCGCGACGGAAACCGGGCTGGCAATAATCCCCATTTGGGCACCGATAGAACTTGCCGCCATAGGTCGCTCAGGGCGGATATTATTCTTGATGGCAACATCATAAATAATTGGCAGGATTGTGTAGACTACGTGCCCCGTACCACAGAGTATCGTCAGAATACAGGTAACAAAGGGAGCGACGATAGAGACATATTTGGGGTTGCGCCTCAGCAATTTTTCGGCAATCTGCAGCATGACGTCTAACCCACCAGAAGCCTGCAGCGTGGAAGAGGCCGCAACTACTGCAATAATAACCAGCATCACATCAATGGGCGGTTTCCCGGGTTTAAGATGAAAAACAAAGACCAGAATGACCAGGCCAATTCCACCTAGCAGCCCAAGTGCAATACCTCCTTTTTTTGCGCCGTAGAACAGACAAATTAAAATAATAATCAGTTGTAGAGCAAATTCCATGTAACCCCCAGAAGCTATTTGTTAAATAAGATCTAAGATCCTCATATGAAAATGTATTGCCGCTCAGGCCGTCCGTTTAAAGGCCAAGCGATCCCCTCGGCGTTAATGACCCGAAATGTGACATGATTAGTTATCAATCAATTAGTTAGGTTTTTGACTATATCGATTTTGGATTGTTTATTTTTTGATACATGTAGAGTTTTTCTTCATCAATAACGACTGACAAAAAGAAAAAAGGATGTTGGAAATCGGAGGTTAATTAATTGATGAGCAATAAAGAATAAAATGTTAATAACATGATTCATAAATTGAGATAAACGTCATACGCACGAAGGCAATGACTTCCAGAGAATTAAATCGCCATGATGCAGAATGGAAGCGCTGTTTTACCAATGTCAGGCATAAAAAAACCCGCCGAAGCGGGTTTTTTATTTCAGGCGTATAGCACGATTACTCGTCGTTACCGCCCAGGCCTGCGTTCAGCAGCTCTGCCAGGCTGGCAGAAGCGTCTTCAGCAGTCACCTGAGGTGCCGCAGGGATTTCACCCGCTGCACGGCGACGCATACGATCCTGGTGGTACGCATAACCGGTACCGGCCGGGATCAGACGACCCACGATAACGTTCTCTTTCAGGCCGCGCAGTTCGTCGCGTTTGCCCGCAACGGCTGCTTCGGTCAGCACTCGAGTGGTCTCCTGGAACGATGCCGCGGAGATGAAGGACTCGGTTGCCAGAGAGGCTTTGGTGATACCCAGCAGATCGCGCATGTAAGTCACGTTGATCTTGCCGTTCGCATCCAGTTCGCGGTTAGCGATCTTAATGCGTGAGTATTCAGCCTGCTCGCCTTCCAGGAAGTCGGAGCTGCCTGCGTTAACGATGGTTGCTTTACGCAGCATCTGACGAACGATAACTTCGATGTGTTTATCGTTAATCTTAACGCCTTGCAGACGGTAAACGTCCTGTACTTCGTTAGTGATGTAACGAGTTACAGCGTACACGCCACGCAGACGCAGGATGTCGTGCGGAGACTCTGGACCATCGGAAACTACGTCACCACGTTCAACACGCTCGCCTTCGAACACGTTAAGCTGACGCCATTTCGGAATCATCTCTTCGTACGGCTCGCTACCGTCTACCGGGGTGATAACCAGACGACGTTTCCCTTTGGTTTCTTTACCGAAGGAAATGATGCCGCTGATTTCAGCCAGGATTGCCGGCTCTTTCGGACGACGGGCTTCGAACAGGTCCGCAACGCGTGGCAGACCACCGGTAATATCCTTGGTACCGCCGGATTCCTGAGGAATACGCGCCAGGGTGTCACCGGAGCTGATCTGAATGCCATCTTCCAACTGAACAATCGCTTTACCCGGCAGGAAGTACTGAGCCGGCATATCGGTGCCTGGGATCAGAACATCGTTGCCTTTAGCATCAACGATTTTCAGAGCAGGACGCAGGTCTTTACCACCCGCAGTACGCTCAGCGGAATCCAGAACGACCAGAGAAGACAGACCGGTCAGCTCGTCGGTCTGACGAGTAATGGTCTGGCCGTCAATCATGTCAGTGAAGCGGATGAAACCACTTACTTCGGTGATAACCGGCATGGTGTGTGGATCCCAGTTTGCTACGGTTTCACCGCCGGCAACCTGCTCGCCATCACCTTTCGCCATAACAGCACCGTAAGGCACTTTATAGCTCTCTTTGGTACGACCGAATTCGTCGATCAGTTTCAGCTCGGTGTTACGAGAGGTCACAACCAGTTTACCGCTGGAGTTCACAACCGACTTCGCGTTGCTGAGCTTGATGCTACCTTTGTTCTTAACCTGAATGCTGGATTCAGCAGCAGAACGGGATGCCGCACCACCGATGTGGAACGTACGCATCGTCAGCTGTGTACCAGGTTCACCGATGGACTGTGCCGCGATAACCCCGATAGCTTCACCTTTGTTGATGATGTGACCACGTGCCAGGTCGCGACCGTAGCAGTGTGCACACACGCCAAAGTCAGTTTCGCAACCTACTACGGAACGGACTTTCACGCTGTCAACAGAGTTAGCTTCCAGTAGGTCACACCACTGTTCGTGCAGCAGCGTGTTGCGTGGAACCAGGATATCAGCAGTGCCCGGCTTCAGAATGTCTTCAGCAGTCACACGGCCCAGTACGCGGTCACGCAGCGGCTCTTTAACGTCGCCACCTTCGATAACCGGCGTCATGGTGATGCCTTCCAGGGTGCCACAATCGTCTTCAGTGACGACCAGATCCTGGGCAACGTCTACCAGACGACGAGTCAGGTAACCGGAGTTCGCCGTTTTCAGTGCGGTATCCGCCAGACCTTTACGAGCACCGTGAGTGGAGATGAAGTACTGGAGTACGTTCAGACCTTCACGGAAGTTCGCGGTGATTGGCGTTTCGATGATGGAGCCATCTGGCTTAGCCATCAGACCACGCATACCGGCCAGCTGACGAATCTGCGCTGCAGAACCACGAGCACCGGAGTCGGCCATCATGTAGATGCTGTTGAAGGAAACCTGCTGTTCTTCGACACCGTCACGGTTAATCACGGTTTCGGTTTGCAGGTTATCCATCATCGCTTTGGATACACGATCGTTCGCCGCAGCCCAGATATCGATAACTTTGTTATAGCGTTCACCAGCGGTAACCAGACCGGACTGGAACTGTTCCTGGATCTCAGCAACTTCGGCTTCCGCTTCGCTGATGATCTCGTGTTTTTTCTCCGGGATGACCATGTCATCAATACCAACGGATGCACCTGAACGCGCTGCATAAGCAAAGCCGGTGTACATCGTCTGGTCCGCAAAAATAACGGTCGGTTTCAGGCCCAGAATACGGTAACAGGTGTTCAGCATCTTAGAGATTGCCTTTTTACCCAGCGCCTGGTTGACGATGGAGAAAGGCAGGCCTTTCGGTACGATCATCCACAGAATCGCACGGCCAACGGTCGTGTCGATCAGGCTGGTTTTCGCAACGAATGTGCCCTGAGCATCTTTTTCGTATTCGGTGATACGCACTTTAACGCGCGCATGCAGAGAGGCCAGGCCAGCGCGATAAATACGCTCAGCTTCTTTAGGGCCAGTCAGCACCATGCCTTCGCCTTTGGCGTTAACACAGTCACGGGTCATGTAGTACAGACCCAATACAACGTCCTGAGAAGGAACGATGATTGGCTCGCCGTTCGCTGGGGACAGGATGTTGTTGGTAGACATCATCAGCGCACGCGCTTCCAGCTGAGCTTCAAGCGTCAGCGGAACGTGTACTGCCATCTGGTCACCATCGAAGTCGGCGTTATAGGCCGCACAAACCAGCGGGTGCAGCTGGATAGCTTTACCTTCGATCAGAACAGGTTCAAATGCCTGGATACCCAAACGGTGCAGAGTTGGTGCACGGTTCAGCAGTACCGGGTGTTCGCGGATAACTTCGTCCAGGATATCCCAAACGACAGCTTCTTCACGCTCAACCATTTTCTTAGCAGCTTTGATGGTGGTCGCGAGGCCACGCAGTTCCAGCTTGCCGTAGATGAACGGTTTGAACAGCTCCAGTGCCATTTTCTTCGGTAGACCGCACTGATGCAGACGCAGGTATGGACCTACGGTGATAACAGAACGACCGGAGTAGTCAACACGTTTACCCAACAGGTTCTGACGGAAACGACCCTGCTTACCTTTGATCATGTCGGCCAAAGATTTCAGAGGACGTTTGTTAGAGCCGGTGATGGCACGACCGCGACGGCCGTTATCCAGCAGGGCATCTACCGCTTCCTGCAGCATACGTTTTTCGTTACGTACGATGATATCTGGCGCAGCCAGATCCAGCAGACGCTTCAGACGGTTGTTACGGTTGATAACGCGACGGTACAGATCGTTCAGATCTGAGGTTGCGAAACGACCACCATCCAGCGGTACCAGCGGACGCAGATCTGGCGGCAGAACCGGCAGAACGGTTAGGATCATCCACTCTGGTTTGTTACCAGACTGAACGAACGCTTCCAGCAGCTTGATACGCTTGGTCAGCTTTTTACGTTTAGTTTCGGAGTTGGTTTCGTTCAGCTCTTCGCGCAGAGTTTCACACTCTTGCTCCAGATCCATGCTCTTCAGCAGGGCCTGAATAGCTTCCGCACCCATCTTCGCGTCGAATTCGTCACCGAACTCTTCCAGCGCATCCAGATACTGCTCTTCAGTCAGGATCTGACGACGCTCGAGGTTGGTCATCCCGCCTTCGATAACAACATAAGATTCGAAGTACAGTACGCGCTCGATATCACGCAGCGGCATATCCAGCAGCAGGCCGATACGAGATGGCAGAGACTTCAGGAACCAAATGTGGGCAGTTGGAGAAGCCAGTTCGATGTGACCCATACGCTCACGACGAACTTTAGTCTGGGTAACTTCTACGCCACACTTCTCACAAATCACACCACGGTGTTTCAGGCGCTTGTACTTACCGCACAGGCACTCATAGTCTTTTACTGGCCCAAAAATACGGGCGCAGAACAGACCGTCACGCTCAGGTTTGAACGTACGGTAGTTAATGGTTTCCGGCTTTTTAACTTCACCGAAAGACCATGAACGGATCATGTCTGGCGAGGCCAGAGCAATTTTGATCGCATCAAACTCTTCGGTTTTAGTTTGCGCTTTCAGAAACTTTAATAAGTCTTTCACGGATTTGCTCCCGTCGGAGTTAGCACTCTGTGATGCCCGGCGTTAGCCGGGCACCCTGGACCTTTTGAGCAACGATTACTCGTCTTCCAGCTCGATGTTGATACCCAGCGAACGGATTTCTTTCAACAGTACGTTGAAGGATTCCGGCATGCCCGGTTCCATCTGATGGTTGCCATCCACGATGTTTTTATACATCTTGGTACGGCCATTCACGTCATCAGACTTAACGGTCAGCATTTCCTGCAGGGTATAGGCAGCGCCATATGCTTCCAGCGCCCACACTTCCATCTCACCGAAGCGCTGACCACCGAACTGAGCCTTACCACCCAGCGGCTGCTGAGTAACCAGGCTGTAAGAACCGGTAGAACGCGCGTGCATCTTGTCATCAACCAGGTGGTTCAGTTTCAGCATGTACATGTAACCTACGGTTACCTGACGCTCAAACTGCTCACCGGTACGGCCGTCGAACAGGGTAATCTGGCCAGAAGATGGCAGACCGCCCAGTTGCAGCAGCTCTTTGATTTCCGACTCTTTTGCACCGTCGAATACCGGAGTAGCAATCGGCATACCTTTTTTCAGGTTTTCAGCCAGGCGCAGAACTTCATCGTCGGTGAAGGTGTTCAGATCAACCTTCTGACGAACGTCTGTACCCAGGTCATACGCTTTCTGGATGAATTCGCGCAGTTTGGCGACTTCCTGCTGCTGTTTCAGCATGGCGTTGATCTTCTCGCCGATACCTTTCGCAGCCATACCCAGGTGGGTTTCCAGAATCTGACCGATGTTCATACGAGATGGTACGCCCAGCGGGTTCAGTACGATGTCTACCGGCGTGCCGTTCTCATCATATGGCATATCTTCGATCGGGTTGATCTTGGAGATAACACCTTTGTTCCCGTGACGACCTGCCATCTTGTCACCAGGCTGGATCTGACGTTTAACGGCCAGATACACTTTCACGATTTTCAGCACACCAGGTGCCAGGTCATCGCCCTGAGTGATTTTGCGGCGCTTAGCTTCGAGTTTCTTCTCAAACTCGTGCTTCAGCTCGTCGTACTGCTCTGCCAGCTGCTCCAGCTGGTTTTGCTTATCTTCGTCGGTCAGACCCAGTTCCAGCCAGCGGTCACGCGGCAGTTTGTCGAGCTTGTCAGCTTCAACGCCACCGGAAACCAGTACGGCATAGATACGGCTGAACAGACCAGCTTCGAGGATTTGCAGTTCTTCGGACAGGTCTTTCTTAGCCTGCTTCAGCTGCATCTCTTCGATTTCCAGCGCACGTTTGTCTTTTTCCACGCCATCGCGGGTGAAGACCTGAACGTCGATGACGGTACCGGAAACGCCGTTTGGTACGCGCAGGGAAGAGTCTTTAACGTCAGACGCTTTCTCACCGAAGATTGCGCGCAGCAGCTTCTCTTCTGGTGTCAGCTGAGTTTCACCTTTCGGCGTAACCTTACCAACCAGAATGTCACCGCCGGTCACTTCAGCACCGATATACACGATACCGGATTCATCCAGTTTGGAGAGCGCAGCTTCACCCACGTTAGGGATGTCGGCGGTGATCTCTTCCGGCCCCAGTTTGGTGTCACGAGACACACAAGCCAGTTCCTGAATGTGGATGGTAGTGAAACGGTCTTCCTGAACAACACGCTCGGATACGAGGATGGAGTCTTCGAAGTTGTAACCGTTCCATGGCATGAACGCCACGCGCATGTTCTGGCCAAGCGCCAGCTCACCGAGGTCGGTAGACGGGCCGTCTGCCAGCACGTCGCCACGTTCGATTGGTTCGCCCAGGGACACACACGGCATCTGGTTGATGCAGGTGTTCTGGTTAGAACGGGTGTACTTAGTCAGGTTGTAGATGTCGATACCCGCTTCGCCTGGGTACATCTCGTCTTCGTTAACTTTGATAACGATACGGGAGGCATCAACGTACTGAACGGTACCGCCACGTTTAGCTACGGCGGTAACGCCGGAGTCAACGGCTACAGCACGTTCCATACCGGTACCAACCAGCGGCTTGTCAGCACGCAGAGTTGGAACCGCCTGACGTTGCATGTTCGCACCCATCAATGCACGGTTGGCGTCATCGTGTTCCAGGAACGGGATCAGGGACGCACCGACGGAAACCACCTGCTGGGTGGAAACGTCCATGTAGTCAACCTGGTCGTTGCTGAACAAGCTGGATTCGCCTTTGCTACGGCAGGTAACGAGGTCGTCTACGAAACGGCCTTCTTCGTTCAGGTTGGTGTTCGCCTGAGCGATAACGTAGTTACCTTCTTCAATAGCAGACAGGTAATGAATTTCGTCGGTCACAACGCCGTCAACAACGCGACGATACGGAGTCTCAAGGAAGCCGTATTCGTTAGTCTGTGCGTACACAGACAGGGAGTTGATCAGGCCGATGTTTGGACCTTCTGGGGTTTCGATTGGACACACACGACCGTAGTGGGTTGGGTGTACGTCACGTACTTCGAAGCCCGCACGCTCACGAGTCAGACCGCCTGGGCCCAACGCGGAGATACGACGTTTGTGCGTGATCTCAGACAGCGGGTTGTTCTGGTCCATGAACTGAGACAGCTGGCTGGAACCGAAGAACTCTTTCACTGCTGCGGAGATAGGCTTGGCGTTGATCATATCCTGAGGCATCAGGGTATCCAGATCGCCCAGGGACAGACGCTCTTTCACCGCACGCTCAACACGTACCAGGCCAACGCGGAACTGGTTTTCCGCCATTTCGCCTACGGAACGGATACGACGGTTGCCGAGGTGGTCGATATCATCCACTTCGCCCTGGCCGTTACGAATACCGATCAGCTTGCGCATAACTTCGATGATGTCATCTTTGCTCAGGATACCGGAGCCTTCGATTTCATCACGCAGCAGAGAACGGTTGAACTTCATACGACCAACCGCGGACAAGTCATAGCGGTCTTCGGAGAAGAACAGGTTCTCGAACAGGCTTTCCGCAGCTTCACGCGTTGGTGGCTCACCAGGACGCATCATACGGTAGATTTCAACCAGCGCGCTCAGGCGGTCATTGGTTGGATCGACGCGTACGGTCTCGGAGATGTATGCACCATGATCAAGATCGTTGGTGAACAGCGTTTCAATGCGCTTGTGGCCTGACTGGCTCAGCTTGGCCAGCAGGTCCAAAGACAGTTCCATGTTCGCCGGGCAAATCAGTTCGCCGGTAGAAGCATCAACGTAGTCTTTAGCCGCAACTTTACCGGCGATGTACTCAACAGGAACTTCGATATGTTTGATATCGTCTTTTTCCAGTTGGCGAATATGGCGCGCGGTGATGCGGCGGCCTTTTTCAACGTACACTTTGCCGTCAGCTTCGATGTCGAAGGAAGCGGTTTCGCCACGAAGGCGTTCCGGTACCAGCTCCATCTGCAGCTTGTTGTCACGGATTTCGAAATTAACTTTCTCAAAGAACAGGTCAAGGATCTGCTCAGTGGTGTAGTTCAGTGCGCGTAGGATGATGGTCGCAGGCAGTTTGCGGCGACGGTCAATACGCACGAACAGGTTATCTTTCGGGTCGAATTCGAAGTCCAGCCAGGAACCACGGTAAGGAATGATACGTGCGTTATACAGTACCTTCCCTGAAGAGTGGGTCTTACCTTTGTCACTGTCGAAGAACACGCCCGGGCTACGGTGCAGCTGAGAAACGATTACGCGCTCAGTGCCGTTGATAACGAAGGTCCCGTTGTCGGTCATGAGCGGAATTTCGCCCATGTACACTTCTTGTTCTTTGATGTCTTTAACGGTGCCTTCCGGCGCTTCGCGCTCGTAGATCACCAGACGCAGTTTTACACGCAGCGGAGCAGAATACGTCACGCCACGGATTTGACATTCTTTAACGTCAAATACAGGTTCGCCCAGGCGATAGCTCACATACTGCAGCTCGGAATTGCCGCTGTAGCTTGCAATCGGGAATACGGAGCGGAAAGCCGCTTCCAGACCGTACTGACCTTCGGGATCTTGCTCGATGAACTTCTGGAACGAGTCAAGCTGGATAGAAAGGAGATAAGGAATGTCCAGTACTTGTGGACGCTTTCCAAAATCCTTACGAATACGTTTTTTCTCGGTATAGGAGTAAACCATTAGGGTTCCTCAGCTCGCTGACAAGTCGACCCATCTGCCCGTCGGAAGGGGCAGTTTATGCAACACTATTTTGTGGATCGGAAAGTGGAACACTTCCCGCAATACTTGTTTCTATCACTCTTAAACCATTTCGTTACGCTTTGCCCCGGAACTCCCGGCGCGAAAAGACGCAATATATTAAGGCGTCGATAGGAACAAACATTGGGAGGTAATCAGCGGTCAAACAGCGTGAAACGCCACTGATACCCTACAGCGCAAAAAGGCTGGTGACTAAAAAGTCACCAGCCATCAGCCTAATTTCTCAGGCTGCAACCAGAAGGGTTGGCTTATTTAACTTCAACTTCAGCGCCAGCTTCTTCCAGAGATTTTTTCAGAGCTTCAGCGTCATCTTTGCTGATGCCTTCTTTCAGAACGGCATTCGGGGTTTCTGCCAGGTCTTTAGCTTCTTTCAGACCCAGACCAGTTGCGCCACGAACCGCTTTGATTACGGCAACTTTGTTAGCGCCAGCAGCTTTCAGAATAACGTCGAACTCAGTTTTCTCTTCAGCAGCTTCAGCTGGGCCAGCAGCAACAGCTACAGCAGCAGCAGCAGAAACACCGAATTTTTCTTCCATTGCAGAGATCAGTTCTACAACGTCCATTACGGACATAGCGGATACTGCTTCAATGATTTGATCTTTAGTGATAGACATTTAAATTGTTCCTGAATATCAGAATAAGTTTATACGTAAGCGAATACTTGATAAAGAGAACTGCGATTAAGCAGCTTCTTTTGCATCGCGTACAGCAGCCAGAGTACGAACCAGTTTGCCAGCCGAAGCTTCTTTCATGGTTGCCATCAGGCGTGCAATTGCTTCTTCGTAGGTCGGCAGAGTTGCCAGGCGGTCGATTTGGGACGCCGGGATCAGCTCACCTTCAAAGGCAGCGGCTTTGACCTCAAATTTTGCATTCGCTTTAGCGAACTCTTTGAACAGACGAGCTGCAGCGCCCGGGTGTTCCATAGAGTATGCAATCAGGGTCGGACCAACGAACGCGTCTTTCAGGCACTCAAACTGAGTACCTTCAACAACACGGCGCAGCAGGGTGTTACGAACAACACGCATGTAAACGCCGGCTTCGCGACCTGCTTTACGCAGTTCGGTCATTTTGTCAACAGTAACGCCACGGGAATCCGCAACTACTGCAGACAGCGCGCCTTTGGCTACTTCGCTGACTTCAGCAACAATCGCTTGTTTGTCTTGAAGATTTAAAGCCATTAGCTTTTGCTCCTGGGTTTTAGCCGGGACATAAGTCCCGGAACTCACTTCGCGCTTAACCACAATGGAAAAACGCGTCTACATACGGTGAGCAGAAACAAGCTAAAGACTATCTAAAAATATTCTTCAGGTTCTGTCACCGTCTACGCAGGCAATTAAGTCTCTTGCGAAACACCTGCGGTCTTGGACGGAGGCCTGGATAAGGCCAGGCTCCAACCGAAAATTCATTGTGTTCTGTATTAACAGAACAACGGGCGTAAGATATTAGACTAATCTTTCGCCCGCGTAAAGGCGATTATTAGTTCGCCACAGCCGCGGTCAGACCGGACTGATCAACGGCAACACCAGCACCCATGGTGGTGGAGATGCTAACTTTCTTGATGTACACGCCTTTCGCCTGAGATGGTTTTGCTTTTTTCAGCGCAACCAGCAGAGATTCCAGGTTTTCTTTCAGTTTGTCAGCGTCAAAGTCCACTTTACCGATGGTGGTGTGGATGATGCCGTTTTTGTCGTTACGGTAACGAACCTGACCCGCTTTAGCATTTTTAACTGCTTCAGCAACGTTAGGGGTTACGGTACCAACTTTCGGGTTTGGCATCAGGCCGCGTGGACCCAGAACCTGACCCAGCTGGCCAACAACGCGCATTGCATCTGGAGATGCGATAACAACGTCGAAGTTCATTTCGCCTTTTTTGATCTGGTCAGCCAGATCTTCCATACCTACCAGCTCTGCGCCAGCAGCTTTAGCTGCTTCAGCGTTAGGGCCCTGAGCAAATACGGCTACGCGAACGGAACGGCCAGTACCGTGTGGCAGTACAGTTGCACCACGTACGTTCTGGTCAGATTTACGAGCGTCGATGCCGAGGTTAACAGCAACGTCAACGCTTTCTACGAATTTAGCAGTGGCCAGCTCTTTCAGCAGAGCAATAGCTTCGTTGATGTCATACTGCTTAGTTGCATCAACTTTGTCACGGATCACGGACATGCGCTTGGTCAGTTTAGCCATTTCTTAGTCCTCCACTACCAGGCCCATGGAACGTGCAGTACCTTCAATGGAGCGAGTCATCGCTTCAATGTCGGAACCAGTCATGTCGGCAGCTTTGGTCTGCGCGATTTCCTGCAGCTGAGCGCGGGAAACTTTACCCACTTTGTCTTTGTTCGGCTTACCGGAACCAGACTTGATACCAGCCGCTTTCTTCAGCAGAACTGCTGCTGGAGGGGTCTTGGTAACGAAAGTGAAAGAACGGTCAGCGTAAACGGTAATAACAACCGGGATTGGCAGACCTTTTTCCAGGGATTCAGTTTTTGCGTTGAACGCTTTACAGAATTCCATGATGTTCACACCCTGCTGACCCAGAGCTGGACCAACTGGTGGACTTGGGTTCGCCATACCAGCTGCAACCTGCAGCTTGACGTAGGCTTGTACTTTCTTAGCCATTCTAAAATCCTCTGATTGGGTAATAGCGCCTCAAGGAGGCTCCCCGTGAATAAACGTCTTATGTGTACACGACACATAAAAACAAAAGGCGCGAAATTGTATGTCAATTTCGCGCCCTGTGCAATCAATAATCGCTGCTTAAACGATCAAATCATCAGGCTTTCTCAACCTGAGCAAAATCCAGTTCAACCGGCGTTGCACGTCCAAAGATGGAAACGGAAACCTTCAGGCGGCTCTTCTCGTAATCCACTTCTTCCACTACACCGTTGAAGTCCGCAAACGGACCATCGCTAACGCGGACCATTTCACCTGGTTCAAACAGCGTTTTCGGACGCGGCTTATCACCCACCTGCTGCAGGCGGTTCATGATCGCATCAACTTCTTTATCGCTGATTGGTGCTGGACGATCGGAAGTCCCGCCGATGAAACCCATTACACGCGGAACGCTACGCACCAGGTGCCAGCTTGCGTCGTTCATCACCATCTGGACCAGAACATAGCCAGGGAAGAATTTACGTTCGCTTTTACGACGTTGGCCGCCACGGATTTCAACAACCTCTTCGGTTGGAACCATGACTTCGCCAAACAGCTCTTCCATGTTGTGGAGTTTGATATGCTCGCGCAGCGACGTGGCTACACGACCTTCAAAACCGGAAAACGCCTGAACGACGTACCAACGCTTTTTAGGGGCTTCAGACATCTCAGAACCTCAGGCCAGTAATAAAAGATACCAGGCGGACCAGAATACCATCCAGCCCCCACAAAATCAGTGACATCACAGCGGTAACCGCGGCCACGATTAAAGTGGTGTGCAGAGTTTCCTGGCGAGTAGGCCAAATCACCTTGCGTACTTCAGTTCTCGCTTCGCGAGCAAAGGCTACGGTTGCTTTGCCTTTTACCGTCAGCAGTGCAACACCACCTGCCGCTGCAATCAGAATTACCACAGCCAGTGCACGAAGCGGCAGAGTGATATCACGATAAATGTAGTTGCCCACGATTGCCACGAGCAGCAAAACGACTACTGCCAGCCACTTCATCGCTTCGAGGCCACGCCCGCTCCCTTGAGCTTCGGTATTCGCACTCATAAACCAACCTGTCACAATAAATCAGACAAACATTTTTGCCCCGCGCAGGCGAGGCAACCAAACCGAATGGTTCTTTTCAGGCACTATCCGGCATAAACGCCATCTTCAGAGCCTGTCTCAGCAATGATTATCGGTAAAAAATCACTGATGAGCCAGGTTCTGGTTCGAAAGCGTACAAAAAGGGCATCAAATGATGCCCTCTTCTTGCGCATTGCGTCAAATGTTATCAGCGATTAAGCGATAACTTTAGCAACAACGCCCGCACCAACGGTACGGCCA
>NZ_BCTL01000061.1 GCF_001571265.1 Cedecea neteri NBRC 105707 = ATCC 33855
CCCCGATTTTCAGGATTTTTTCTCTTTATCGAATCGGCCATTTTGTGAAGTGATTCACTGTGCCGTCTCGATGGAGGCGCATTATAGGGATCCCACTTTTTAGCACAAGTACTTTTTCGATCTTTTTTTCTGAATGTTTAGTTTTCACTCTTTTCGCTGAGATCCTGTTCGATCTGCTCTCTTTCAGGCCCTTTACTCCCTTGCCATTGCTCAATAAAGCGGCCACAGTCTATTCATGCAATGAATCTACCTGAGGTGTTTATGTCTGCGGTACTGCGTGCTTTTCAAAAAACGTTCCCAAAATTAGGCGAACGAGTCATGGTTGATCCCACCAGCGTGGCGATCGGTGATGTAAAACTGGCTGACGATGTCAGTATCTGGCCGTTAGTCGCCATTCGCGGGGACGTAAACACCGTGACGATTGGCGCACGTACCAACATTCAGGATGGAAGCGTACTTCATGTTACCCATAAGTCTTCTTATAAGCCCGAAGGGAACCCTCTGATCGTTGGCGAAGATGTGACGGTGGGCCATAAGGTTATGCTGCACGGCTGCACGATCGGTAATCGCGTCTTAGTCGGAATGGGGTCGATTCTATTAGACGGTGTAGTAGTAGAAGATGATGTGATGATTGGCGCCGGTAGCCTGGTACCACAAAACAAACGTCTGGAAAGTGGCTTTCTCTATTTAGGCAGCCCGGTGAAACAGATTCGCCGCCTGACTGAAGCAGAGCTGGCCGGTTTGACCTACTCCGCTAACAACTATGTTCGCTGGAAAGATGAGTATCTGGCTCAGGACAGCCAGTACCATCCCTGATCGTCTTCTCGATCATCCTCGATAAGACTTTCGACTTCTTCTTCAATATCCCAGCGATGCTCCCGGAATAATGTGAGCCACTCTTCTGCGCAATTGCCACCAAAGCGAGCGGCAATTGCCTTCGAGGTCATAGCACAGCTCATCTGAAAGCCATTAACCAGCGCCGGAAAGCAGACGGCCTGGCGTTCTTCATCCCAGACTTCACGATCCGGAAACTGAATGGCTTGGTTCACGCCGTCATTTCTCTTTTCAACACCTCAATGACTGGCGCAACATCCGGCATAACGCCATGCCAGAGCATAAAAGCGTGAGCAGCCTGGCCCACCAGCATGCCAAGGCCATCTGCGTAATACACTACACCGTGCCTTGTGGCCCAGCTCAAGAAGGGTGTTAACCCTTTCTGGTAAAACATGTCATAGCAGCTTACGCGGTGCGAAAGGAGAGAAACCGGCAACGCAGGAATTTCGCCGCCAATCCCGCTGGACGTGGCATTGATCAGCAAATCAAACTCATGCCCTTCGAGCTTATCCATTGCGACGGCATTAACGCTGCCCGTATGACTAAAGAGAGTGGCAAGCTCTTCTGCCTTTGCAAACGTCCGGTTGGTTATAGTGACCGCACAGTCCAATGATAACAAAGGCAGCAGTACGCCACGCGCGGCACCGCCGGCGCCCACCAGCAGAATACGAGCGCCAGGTTTGATCAGTTTCAAACGTTCAAGATCGCTCAACAAGCCAATACCGTCGGTATTGTCTCCAAGCAAACGCCCATCTTCCAGGTGCTTGAGCGTATTGACAGCCCCGGCAAGCCCAGCGCGCTCTGTTAATTCGTCTGCACGGGCAAAAGCCTGCTCTTTAAAAGGTACGGTTACGTTGGCGCCCTTTCCGCCTTTATTAAAGAAAGCGTCCAGCGTTGCAACAAACTCATCCAGCGGAGCAAGCACACGTCCATAAGGATGCTCAATGCCTGTTTGCTCGGCGAAAAGGCGATGAATAAGAGGAGACTTACTGTGTTGAATAGGGTTCCCGAAGACGGCGAAGGTTTCCATAATTACCCCTGACGGAAGAGTTCGCCTGTTAAGGCATCGCGGATCTCTGAAGGATTCAGTCGCCCACCGGTGTCTCCCATAAGCACCGGGAAGCTCTCACCAAACTGCTGCTGGACTTCTTGCGCAGTGCGGCACGGGGGCAGACCTGTAAGGTTCGCACTGGTCGACACCAGCGGTTTACCGTAGGCAAGGCACAAATCTTTCACTAGCGGGTGATTGGTTACACGCACCGCCAGAGAATCAAAACGCCCGGTCAACCATTTTGGTGTGGAAGGCAAAGCAGGGAAAACAAACGTAACGGGCCCAGGCCAATTGGCGAACACCGAGGAAAGCTGATCTTCGCTCAGTGCAGCGACGTCAATATAAGGTTTCAGTTGTTCAAAATCAGCCGCAATGAGGATAAGTCCCTTTTCTACCGGACGCTGTTTCAGTTCTAACAGACGGGTAACCGCGAGCTCACTGTCGGGATCACAACCGACGCCAAATACGGCTTCGGTTGGGTAAGCGATGACTTGTTGTTCTTTCAGGGCCGCTACGATCTGCGCGAGCTGGCCTTCAGGCAGGTTATTATTCACTGGCTTGTTCCACCGTTACCGGCTTTCCACATTGTTTATTGGCACAGAAGCTTTTCACGCCCTGGGCCGTTTTCTTTTCAATAAGCAGCGGATACTGACATTCAGAACAGATGCCCGCTACCGGTTTAAAATTAATGACAAACTGACAATCCGGATAGCTGTTGCAGGACCAGAAAGTTTTGCCGTAGCGCGAACGACGCTGAACCAGTTGCCCTTTCTGGCACTGAGGGCACGCTATTGCCGTTTCATCGGGTTTATCAATGATTTCAGTGTGTTCGCATTCAGGATAGTTGCTGCAGCCGATAAACATGCCAAAACGCCCCTGACGTAAGACGAGCGTGGCCTGACAAACCGGGCACTGCTGACCATCAAGCACTTTAACGATATGGCCATCGGCCTGGCTTTTTAGCGGGCGAACATAATCACATTCCGGGTAGTGGGAACAGCCCAAAAATGGGCCGTGTTTGCCGGAACGTATTGTTAACTCTGCCCCGCATTGGGGGCAGGGTTCATTTTTGGGCACCGAGAACAGTGCTGACTTGGCCATAACATCTCATGCTGCAACTCAATTTAGTGCAGCATACCTTCATTTGCCTCGAAGAGTAATTCTTCCATTTGCTGGTAGGCGTTTTCACAACCCGGAATATTGAACAACACCATCAGCACAACCCACTTCAGATCTTCCAGTTCGAATTCTGCGGTATCCAGCGCCAGCACGCGCTCAATAACCATTTCACGGGTTTCGAGATTTAGCACCTGAATCTGCTCAAGGAACAGTAAAAAGCCCCGGCAGTCCGCATCGAGCCGCTGGCTCTCTTCTGCGGTGAAAATACGCATGGAGAGAGGATCAGCAGCAAGCTGCATCGGCTCGGTCAAACCTTCCTGATAGTCAGCCAGCTTTTCAAGCCACACTAAGGCGTTAAAAATGTCCTCACGATCAAAACCAGCGTCGGTGAGATCGCTCGTCAGCTTATCCTGGTCAACGCGCATTTCTGCTTCGCTGTGGATGTAGGTTTCAAATAAGTACATTAGTACGTCGAACATGGCATGCCCTCCTCAATCGGACATAGCCGCCGGGTACAGCTGCGATCCATCCTGCTAACTCCAGTTCGAGTAGCTGAGCTACCGTCTCTGGCACAGGTTGGCCGGCACGTTCAGCGACGACGTCAACAGGTGTAACCTCATCTCCTACGTTAGCCAACAGATGGGGAAATGGCAATGCACCGTCTTGTTGATTTGGCGAATATATTGACACATTGTGCGAAGCGGGGAGCCAGTGCAGTTCAGAGGACAGATAATCGAGGATATCCTGTGGACTTCGGGCCAGATTTGCACCCTGCTGAATCAGCCAATGTGGGCCTTCACTACCCGGGCTGGCAACCATTCCTGGCAAGGCAAACACCTCTCTTCCCTGCTCAACGGCATAACGAGCGGTAACCAGAGATCCGCTTCGCTCCCCGGCTTCCACCACAAAGACAGCCCGACTTAATCCGCTGATGACACGGTTACGCCACGGGAAATTCGAGGGCCAGGGCGTGCAGGAAAGAGGAAATTCAGAAACGACAGCCCCCCCCTTCTCCACAATTTGCCTGGCCAACATCAAATGGCGCTTAGGATGCACGCTGCTTAAGCCATTGCCCAACACGGCAATTGTTTTACCTTGTACACTCAAGGCAGCTCGATGAGCAACACCGTCAATTCCCAAAGCCAGACCACTGGTTATCACCAGCCCTGCCTGAGCAAGTTCCTTGCAAAACTGTCGACAATTGCGCTCACCGTAATCTGACAGATTACGGCTACCGACAACCGCAAGCTGGTTCTGGCTGAGTAGTGAAGGTTCGCCGGCCACAAAAAGAGCGGCAGGATAATCATTTATGGCCCTGAGCTGCTCAGGATAGAGAACGTCTTCTGTCGTCAGCAGATGGTGATTTGGCTTATCGAGCCAAAGAAGGCTGGCTTCAAGCTGCCGCTCATCAAATGCAGTAAATAATACACATTCTCGGGCGTTTAACCCCGCCGCGAGCAGACACTCCCTTTCTGCCCCAGGGCATTGCTCAAGGAAGTGGGCTATTTTTAGGAACTTATCACCGCTAAGTCCTTTAACAGCCATAAGACGTAACCAAATCTCCGTTCGCAGCACCATTTCCTCCTGCCACAGGCCATAAAAGCAATCCTTGCGATTGGTCACTGATGCTGTCAATCAGCCGGGGAAATGTCTAGAATAGAGGTAATAATCCTTTCTACTACTGAACACAGCTCTGGATATTTATGGCAGTTTTGCAAGTATTACATATTCCCGACGAGCGCCTTCGCAAAGTCGCTAAACCGGTCGAAAAAGTGAATGCGGACATTCAGCGCATCGTCGATGATATGTTCGAAACAATGTATGACGAAGAAGGTATTGGCCTGGCCGCTACGCAGGTTGATATTCATCAGCGCATCATCGTGATTGATGTTTCTGAAAACCGTGACGAGCAGCTGGTGCTGATTAACCCAGAACTGCTGGAAAAAAGCGGCGAGACCGGCATCGAAGAAGGCTGCCTGTCTATTCCGGAACAGCGAGCACTGGTGCCACGCGCGGAGAAAGTGAAAATTCGTGCGCTGGACCGTGAAGGTAAAACTTTTGAACTGGAAGCAGACGGTCTGCTGGCTATTTGTATCCAGCATGAAATGGATCACCTGGTTGGTAAACTGTTTATCGATTATCTGTCGCCGCTGAAACAGCAACGTATTCGTCAGAAAGTTGAAAAACTCGACCGTTTGAAAGCGAAAGCTTAAGGACAACAAGCAACGTGTCAGATTCTCTGCGTATTATTTTCGCCGGAACCCCCGATTTTGCAGCGCGTCATCTTGACGCGCTGTTGTCTTCTCAGCACCAGGTTGTAGGCGTATTTACTCAACCAGACCGCCCGGCAGGGCGTGGTAAAAAACTTATGCCAGGCCCGGTAAAAGTGTTGGCTGAAGAGAGAGGCATTCCTGTCTTTCAACCCGCTACGCTTCGCAAGGCGGAAAATCAGCAGCTTGTCTCCGATCTCAATGCCGATGTGATGGTTGTGGTTGCCTACGGCCTGATTTTACCGCAGGCGGTGCTTGATATGCCTCGCCTGGGCTGCGTGAACGTACATGGTTCGCTACTGCCACGCTGGCGTGGTGCCGCACCAATCCAGCGTTCTTTATGGGCTGGCGACGCAGAAACTGGCGTCACGATCATGCAAATGGATATCGGCCTCGATACCGGCGATATGCTTTATAAGCTGTCCTGCCCGATTGAAGCAGAAGATACCAGCGGTACGCTGTACGATAAGCTGGCAGGGCTTGGTCCAAAAGGTCTTCTGGACACGCTTCAACAGTTAGCCCACGGAACAGCTAAACCAGAAGTGCAGGATGAAGCGCTGGTGACCTATGCTGAGAAGCTCAGCAAGGAAGAAGCACGCATCAACTGGAATCTTTCCGCTGCTCAATTGGAACGCTGCATTCGCGCCTTTAATCCGTGGCCAATGAGCTGGCTGGAGATTGACGGGCAGCCACTGAAAGTCTGGCGTGCTTCGGTCATCAGCACTCAGGCAAACTCGGTGCCCGGCACCATTGTTGCCGCCAGTAAACAAGGCATTCAGGTCGCGACCGCTGACGGCATTCTGAATCTTGAAGAACTGCAGCCTGCCGGTAAAAAAGCCATGAAAGCACAGGATCTCCTGAATTCACGCCGTGAATGGTTTGAACCTGGTACAGTCCTCGCCTGATAAAACCGCACCTATACGCCCGGGGTAACCTGGGCATTTTTGTTTATAGCGCTGGAAAAACCAGAGCACGATAATGAAAAAAACACTAAATCTTCGCAGCCTGGCTGCCCAAACTATTGAACAAGTTGTCGAGCAAGGACAATCATTAAGTAATGTACTGCCTGCGGTACAGCAGAAAGTGTCTGATAAAGACAGAGCCCTGCTGCAGGAGCTGTGCTTTGGCGTGCTGCGTACTCTTCCGCAACTGGACTGGTTGGTTGGAAAACTGATGTCCCGCCCGATGACCGGAAAGCAGCGTACGATCCATTACTTAATTATGGTCGGTATCTATCAGCTTCTGTATACCCGTATTCCTGCGCATGCCGCGCTGGCTGAAACCGTTGAGGGCGCCATCGCCATCAAACGCCAGGCTTTTAAAGGCTTAATCAATGGCGTACTACGTCAATACCAACGCCAGCAAGAAAGCCTGATGGCTGAGGCTGCTAAGCATGAAAGCCGTTTTCTACACCCGACCTGGCTGCTGCAGCGCTTGAAAAAAGCGTACCCGGACCGCTGGGAATCGATTGTCGATGCTAATAACCAGCGTCCTCCTATGTGGCTGCGCGTTAATCGCCAGCACCATACTCGTGAAGCATGGATGGATTTGCTGGCTGAGGCAGGTCTGGAAGGGCATGTGCATCCCAAATACCGGGATGCTGTTCGCCTTGACTCACCCGCCCCCGTCCAGGCTTTACCAGGATTTGAACAAGGCTGGGTGACGGTTCAGGATGCTTCGGCGCAGGGCAGCGTCGATCTTTTAGATCCGCAAAACGGCGATACCATACTGGATCTTTGCGCCGCCCCCGGTGGCAAGACGACACATGTTCTGGAAGCTGCACCGAACGCAAAAGTCATGGCTGTCGACGTTGATGCTCAGCGCCTGAAACGCGTGCATGAAAATCTTGAACGCCTTGGCATGAAAGCAGAAGTGAAACAGGGAGATGGCCGTTTCCCTGCACAATGGTGTGGGGAAACTAAGTTTGACCGCATTCTGCTTGACGCACCGTGCTCGGCAACTGGCGTCATTCGCCGCCATCCCGACATCAAGTGGCTGCGTCGCGACAGAGATATCGCGGAGCTCGTCACCCTGCAAAAAGAGATTCTGGATGCTACCTGGCCTCACCTTAAATCCGGCGGTACGCTTGTCTATGCCACCTGTTCTATTCTGCCTGACGAGAATAAAGATCAGGTGAGTGCTTTTCTGGCGCGCCACGCCGATGCCAAACTGGTGGAAACCGGTGACGAGAAGACGCCGGGCATTCAAAATCTCCCTGCGGCAGACGACGGCGACGGCTTCTATTACGCTAAGCTAATTAAGAGCTGACTCCCTACAGGGTGAGTCATAAGTTTCATCACTCGTGAAGCGATAAACGATGAAAATAATCATTCTGGGTGCGGGCCAGGTCGGTGGCACTCTGGCGGAAAATCTGGTCGGTGAAAATAACGATATTACCGTCGTCGACACTAACCAGGCTCGTCTGCGCATCCTGCAGGATAAGTTCGACCTACGCGTAGTCCAGGGCCACGGTTCTCATCCACGCGTACTGCGTGAAGCAGGAGCCGATGACGCGGATATGCTGGTTGCGGTCACAAGCTCTGACGAAACGAATATGATCGCATGCCAGGTCGCCTATTCGCTGTTTAATACACCCAATAGGATCGCCCGCATTCGAGCCCCCGACTATGTTCGCGATGCAGAAAAGCTTTTCAATGCAGAAGCCGTCCCCATCGATCACCTGATTGCTCCAGAGCAATTGGTTATCGACAATATTTACCGCCTGATTGAGTACCCGGGTGCACTTCAGGTAGTGAATTTTGCCGAAGGGAAAGTCAGCCTGGCCGTGGTAAAAGCTTACTATGGCGGCCCACTGGTGGGTAATGCACTTTCCACCATGCGCGAACATATGCCACACATCGATACTCGGGTCGCGGCCATTTTCCGTCACGACCGCCCTATTCGCCCACAGGGTTCAACCATTGTTGAAGCCGGCGATGAGGTCTTCTTTATCGCCGCTTCGCAAAATATCCGCGCGGTAATGAGCGAGCTTCAGCGTCTCGAAAAACCTTACAAGCGCATAATGCTGGTGGGCGGCGGCAATATTGGCGCAGGTTTAGCGCACCGCCTCGAGAAAGATTACAGCGTAAAACTGATCGAACGCGATCAGCAACGAGCTTCTGAACTTGCAGAAATGCTGCAAAACACCATCGTATTTTATGGCGATGCTTCAGATCAGGAATTGCTGGCAGAGGAGCACATCGATCAGGTTGATCTCTTTATTGCAGTCACCAACGATGATGAAGCCAACATAATGTCGGCCATGCTGGCTAAGCGAATGGGGGCCAAAAAAGTCATGGTGCTCATTCAGCGTAATGCCTATGTCGATTTAGTGCAGGGTAGCGTGATTGATATTGCGATTTCACCTCAGCAGGCAACAATTTCTGCTCTACTCGGGCATGTGCGCAAAGCGGATATTGTTGGCGTTTCATCTCTTCGCCGCGGCGTTGCGGAAGCCATCGAGGCCGTAGCTCATGGAGATGAAAGCACCTCCCGCGTTGTGGGACGAGTCATCGATGAGATTAAACTACCGCCAGGAACGATCATTGGTGCAGTTGTACGTGGTAATGATGTAATGATTGCCAACGACAACCTTCGTATAGAACAGGGCGATCACGTTATTATGTTCTTAACGGACAAGAAATTTGTCAGTGATGTCGAACGTCTGTTCCAACCAAGTCCGTTCTTCCTCTAAACTCAACAGGGCAGAAATATTTCTGTCCTGTTTCTTCATACTAAAACCATTTTAAAATTACGGAATTAACAAAAAATTCTTATTTCCTGTAGCAATGGAAATTAAGACAACCTTTGTTAGAATTATTACTGTCAGCCGGCACAAGGAGAGATAAATGAGTATTTTAAAAGAGTTTCGCGAATTCGCGATGCGCGGGAACGTTGTTGATTTGGCAGTGGGTGTGATTATTGGTGCAGCATTCGGGAAGATTGTTTCCTCACTGGTAGCGGATATTATTATGCCGCCACTGGGTTTGCTGATTGGTGGCGTTGATTTCAAACAGTTTGCTTTAACATTGCGCGATGCTCAGGGTGATGTACCTGCGGTAGTCATGCACTACGGCGTATTTATTCAGAATATTTTTGACTTCGTGATTGTCGCGTTTGCTATCTTCATGGCCATCAAAGTGATCAATAAACTGAATCGTAAGAAAGCGGAAGAACCAGCTGCACCTCCGGCACCGTCTAAAGAGGAAGTTCTGCTGAGCGAAATTCGCGACCTGCTGAAAGAGCAGAACCAACGGAATTAATACTGGTTATTAAAACCAGAAGGCCAGTGGTAAAAAAGCGAATTGCTTGTTTGCCACTGGCCTCCCAGTTACTCCTCTTACCATGTTTCTCATTTCTCTGATAACTGCCTTTCCCTTTTTTATTCTTCTCAACTCTTTGCCTGAACAGTGGGTCGTGTAATAGTGCCTCAATGGCATTATCTTTAATTTGCCCTTTTTGATGGCGATATTTGGTGCTCATAGTCACTCCAGATGGGTTAAACGATCGCCGCGAGTCTATGCCTCAGCCTGTAGAAGATCAAGCGGCTATTTTTTACTGCTTGCGCCCTGCTCCAGCGCCTCAAGAATAGAACAGTAAACGCTGCTGTGCGCGCTGCCACAACAAGCATCGTTCAGCCGCTGCAGCGAACGCCGCATATTCTGCAATTCTTTGATTTTAGACTCAACCTCACTCAGTCGGCTTTGCACAATCCCTTTAGATTCCTGGCAAGTATGATGCTCAGGATCGATACGGATCGATAAAAGTTCCCGGATAGCCTCTAGCGTAAAACCAAGCTGCTTAGCGTAGCGGATGAATTTTAGCCGCTGGAGATCGCTGTCGCTGTAAAGGCGAAAACCACCTTCCGTTCGCACCTCATGATCCATCATCTGCTGTTTTTCATAATAACGAATAGTATCTGGTGTCACATCTGCCAGCTTTGCCAACTCACCAATACGAAACATCATTTTTCCTCGTCAATTTGCTGCATCAGTTTTACGGCATACTCACCGCGTAAGAAATCTGTATTTATGCCTGCCTGACGAAGCTTGAGCTCAAGAAGCTTGAGCTTTCTGCTGATAGCCTGGTATTCCTCGCTCTGAGCATGCACCGTTTTAAGCAGATCAACCAACTCAAGCGCATCTTTACGTTGCTGCATCTCCGGCGGCAAACAACCTGCATTTTTAAGCAGACGATATCCGGCACGGAGTTCCGGAGGAACATGGCTGTCATCGTCGAGCAGTATAGGCTGACCGCTGCCAGCCAGGCTCTCGAACTGTCCGTTTCGCTGCGCATCAAGAATATGTCGTTCTGCCCATTGATCGAGCAACCACATAGCGACCTCAGATTTGTCAGGAGTAACACAAGAATACGGGGAAAAGAGAGAGAAGGGGATATTCTGGATATAAAAAAACCGGGCAAGCCCGGTTTTTCTACGTTACTGCAGATTACTCTGCAGCAGCTTCTGTTTGAGACTCGGCGCGATCAACCAGCTCGATGTAAGCCATCGGAGCATTGTCACCAGCACGGAAGCCACACTTCAGAATACGAGTGTAACCACCTGCACGGCTCGCGAAACGCGGACCCAGTTCATTAAACAGTTTTGCCACGATCTCGTTATCACGAGTGCGGGCGAATGCCAGACGACGATTAGCAACGCTGTCAGTCTTGGCAAGAGTAATCAGCGGCTCAACTACGCGACGCAGCTCTTTCGCTTTAGGCAGGGTCGTCTTGATGATCTCATGACGAACCAGTGAACCTGCCATGTTGCGGAACATAGCCTGGCGATGGCTGCTGTTGCGGTTCAGTTGACGACCACTCTTACGATGGCGCATGACCTTATCCTTCTCAGTAAAACCTTAACCTGTGATCCGGTTACTCGTCAGCAATGCTTGCTGGTGGCCAGTTTTCCAGGCGCATGCCCAGAGACAAACCACGAGAAGCCAGCACGTCTTTAATCTCGGTAAGAGATTTTTTACCCAGGTTAGGCGTTTTGAGTAGCTCAACCTCGGTACGCTGTACCAGATCACCGATATAGTGGATAGCTTCTGCCTTGAGGCAGTTAGCAGAGCGGACAGTCAATTCCAGATCGTCAACAGGGCGCAGCAAGATCGGATCGAATTCTGGTTTCTCTTCTTTAACTTCCGGCTGACGAACATCACGTAGGTCAACGAAAGCTTCAAGTTGTTCTGCCAGAATGGTTGCCGCACGACGAATCGCCTCTTCAGGATCGATTGTGCCGTTGGTTTCCATTTCGATGACCAGCTTGTCCAGGTCGGTACGCTGTTCTACACGCGCAGCTTCAACATTGTAGGCAATACGCTCTACAGGGCTGTAGCAGGCGTCGACCAGCAGACGGCCGATTGGGCGCTCATCTTCTTCCGAATGAATTCGGGTAGAAGCCGGCACATAACCGCGACCGCGCTGAACTTTGATACGCATGCTAATAGCGGCGTTCTCATCGGTCAGGTGGCAGATCACATGCTGCGGCTTGACGATTTCGACATCACCATCATGGGTGATATCGGCTGCGGTCACAGGGCCAATGCCAGATTTATTCAGGGTAAGAATAACTTCATCTTTACCTTGAACTCTTACCGCCAGCCCTTTCAGGTTGAGCAGGATTTCCAGGATATCTTCCTGAACGCCTTCTTTGGTGCTGTACTCGTGCAGTACACCATCAATCTCAACCTCAGTCACCGCGCAACCCGGCATCGATGAAAGCAGAATACGGCGCAGTGCGTTACCAAGAGTATGGCCAAAGCCACGCTCTAACGGCTCAAGGGTCACCTTGGCGTGCGTCGAACTCACTTGCTCGATATCTACCAGGCGTGGTTTTAGAAACTCTGTCACAGAACCCTGCATTGTGTCCTCTCTTTGGTACTAAGCCTTACTTGGAGTAAAGCTCGACGATCAGGTGTTCGTTAATGTCCGCAGACAGATCGGTACGCTCAGGCTTACGCTTGAACACACCTTCCATCTTGGCAGCATCAACTTCCAGCCAGGTTGGCTTTTCACGCTGCTCAGCCAGCTCCAGAGCGGCCTTAACGCGAGATTGCTTTTTGGCTTTCTCACGGATGCTGACTACGTCATTCGGAGTTACCTGATAAGAAGCGATGTTAACAACGCGACCATTTACCATGATAGCTTTGTGGCTAACCAACTGACGTGCTTCTGCACGAGTAGCGCCGAAGCCCATACGGTAAACAACGTTGTCCAGACGGCCTTCCAGCAGAGCCAACAGGTTTTCACCGGTGTTGCCTTTCAGACGAGCTGCTTCTTTATAATAGTTACGGAACTGACGCTCCAGCACACCGTAGATACGGCGAACTTTCTGCTTTTCACGCAACTGCACACCATAGTCAGACAGACGCGGTTTACGCGCACCGTGCTGGCCAGGAGCTTGTTCAATTTTACACTTGGTATCGATCGCGCGAACGCCAGACTTAAGGAATAAGTCGGTGCCCTCACGACGGCTCAGCTTGAGCTTAGGACCCAAATATCTTGCCATTTTCTTTCTCCAACAATCCTAGAAAACGGACGCGTTATACGCGACGTTTTTTCGGCGGACGACAACCGTTATGAGGGATTGGAGTCACATCAGTAATATTAGTGATGCGGAAACCAGCGGCGTTCAGAGCACGAATAGTTGATTCGCGGCCTGGGCCAGGACCCTTAACCATAACTTCCAGGTTCTTGATACCGTATTCTTTCACGGCTTCTGCGCAACGCTCTGCTGCAACCTGAGCTGCAAACGGAGTGGATTTGCGAGAACCACGGAAACCGGAACCACCGGCAGTTGCCCAACCCAACGCATTACCCTGACGATCGGTAATAGTAACGATGGTGTTGTTGAAAGAAGCATGGACATGAGCCACGCCGTCAGAGACTGTTTTTCTTACACGTTTACGTGCACGAATTGGTGCCTTTGCCATTATTCAATCACCCCGATTATTTCTTGATCGGTTTGCGCGGACCCTTACGGGTACGTGCGTTGGTCTTAGTACGCTGACCGCGCACTGGCAGACCACGACGATGACGCAAACCGCGATAGCAACCAAGGTCCATCAGACGCTTGATGCTCATGCTCACTTCACGGCGCAGATCACCTTCAACGACAAATTTGGCAACTTCGTCACGCAGCGTGTCGATTTGTTCTTCAGACAGCTCACTGATCTTAACATCTTCAGCGATACCCGCCGCAGCGCAAATGGCCTTGGAGCGAGTCTTGCCGACACCGTAGATCGAGGTTAACGCGATCACGGCGTGTTTTTGATCAGGAATGTTAATGCCTGCTATACGGGCCACTATGCACTCCTACTATTTAGATTATGCGTCCCATGCCGAAAAGCCCGTTTTCAGGATACTCAAATGGAAACGCATAGACATACAAAAGATTGGCTGGCTAATCTAGCCAGCTCAACCCAACTTTGCAAGAAAAATATGCGAGATAATCAGCCTTGACGCTGTTTATGCTTCGGCTCTACGCTGCAAATCACGCGAATAACACCGTCACGCTTAACGATTTTGCAGTTACGACATAATTTCTTGACGGAAGCACGAACTTTCATTTTTACTCTCCGTAACTTCTCAAGCGACGATTAACGGCCGTAGCCTTTCAGGTTCGCTTTCTTCAATGCAGACTCGTACTGACTTGACATCATCAGAGTTTGCACTTGAGCCATAAAGTCCATGATAACGACAACAACGATCAGCAGTGAGGTCCCACCGAAGTAGAACGGCACTTTCATTGCATCGCGCATGAACTCCGGGATTAGGCAGATAAAGGTAATGTACAGCGCACCAACCAGAGTCAGGCGGGTCATTACTTTATCGATATACTTCGCCGTTTGTTCTCCCGGACGAATTCCTGGTACAAATGCACCGGACTTCTTCAGGTTATCTGCTGTTTCACGCGGGTTGAAAACCAACGCCGTGTAGAAGAAACAGAAGAAGATGATTGCAGACGCATAGAGTAACACATAAAGCGGTTGCCCAGGCTGCAAATACAGCGAAATTGTTGTCAGCCAGTTCCAACCGGTACCGCCCCCGAACCATGACGCGATGGTCGCTGGGAACAGAATAATACTGGAGGCGAAGATCGCAGGGATAACCCCGGCCATGTTCACTTTCAGCGGTAAATGTGTGCTCTGCGCAGCATAGACACGACGACCCTGTTGACGTTTAGCGTAGTTGACCACAATGCGGCGCTGGCCACGCTCAACAAAAACAACGAAGAAGGTCACTGCAAATACTAATACTGCAACCAACAGCAACAGGAGGAAGTGCAGGTCGCCTTGCCTTGCTTGCTCGATGGTATGGCCAATGGCCGGCGGAAGACCCGCAACGATACCCGCGAAGATTATGATTGAGATACCGTTACCGATACCACGCTCAGTAATCTGTTCACCCAGCCACATCAGGAACATTGTCCCGGTGACAAGGCTTACAACAGCGGTGAAATAGAATGCAAAGCCTGGATTTAACACCAGGCCCTGCATACCAGGCATATTCGGTAAACCGGTAGCAATACCGATTGACTGGAATATTGCCAGCACCAGAGTGCCGTAACGGGTGTACTGGCTGATCTTACGACGACCAGACTCCCCTTCTTTCTTCAGCTCTGCTAGCGCGGGATGAACCACGGTAAGCAGCTGAATGATGATCGATGCCGAAATGTACGGCATGATACCCAGCGCGAAGATAGAAGCACGGCTGAGAGCACCACCAGAGAACATGTTAAACATTTCAATGATAGTGCCTCGCTGTTGCTCAAGCAGTTTGGCAAGTACAGCGGCATCAATACCAGGGATCGGAATAAAAGAGCCAATACGAAACACAATCAGCGCACCGATAACAAACATCAGTCTGCGTTTCAGCTCGCCGAGGCCGCCTTTAGCACTTTGAAAATCTAATCCCGGTTGTTTTGCCATCTGCTACTTATTCCTCGATTTTACCGCCAGCAGCTTCGATAGCAGCACGAGCGCCTTTGGTCACACGCAGGCCGCTAACAGTTACCGGACGAGTTACCTCACCAGACAGGATCACTTTCGCGAACTCGATCTGAATACCGATAATGTTTGCTGCTTTCAGCGTGTTCAGGTCAACTACGTCGCCTTCAACTTTCGCCAGATCGGACAGACGAACTTCTGCCGTGATCATTGCTTTGCGAGAGGTGAAACCGAATTTCGGCAGACGACGGTACAACGGCATCTGACCACCTTCGAAACCACGACGTACGCCACCACCAGAACGAGAGTTCTGACCTTTGTGACCACGACCGCCGGTTTTACCGAGGCCAGAACCGATACCACGACCCAGACGCTTGGAAGCGTGCTTAGACCCTTCGGCCGGAGACAGAGTATTTAAACGCATCTCTTACTCCTCAACTTTAACCATGTAGGAAACCGCGTTGACCATACCACGTACAGCAGGAGTATCCTCGCGCTCTACGGTGTGGCCAATACGACGCAGACCCAGGCCAAGCAGCGTTGCCTTGTGTTTCGGCAGACGACCGATTGCACTGCGGGTTTGAGTGATTTTAATAGTCTTTGCCATGGTCAATTACCCCAGAATTTCTTCAACGGATTTACCACGCTTGGCAGCGACCATTTCTGGAGAATTCATATTCGCCAGGCCATCGATAGTTGCACGAACCACGTTAATCGGGTTAGTAGAACCATACGCTTTAGCCAAGACGTTATGAACACCAGCGACTTCCAGGACGGCGCGCATTGCACCACCGGCGATGATACCGGTACCTTCGGAAGCCGGCTGCATGAACACACGGGAACCTGTGTGCACGCCTTTAACAGGGTGCTGCAGGGTGCCGCTGTTCAGCGCGACGTTAATCATGTTGCGACGGGCTTTTTCCATCGCTTTCTGGATCGCTGCTGGAACTTCACGCGCTTTACCGTAACCAAAACCAATACGACCGTTACCGTCGCCTACCACTGTCAGAGCAGTGAAGGAGAAAATACGACCGCCTTTAACGGTTTTAGATACGCGATTTACCGCGATCAGCTTTTCCTGCAGTTCGCCAGCTTGTTTTTCGATGTGAGACATCTTACACCTCTACCTTAGAACTGAAGGCCAGCTTCACGGGCAGCATCTGCCAGTGCCTGGACACGACCATGATATTGGAAACCAGCACGGTCAAAAGCAACTACGGTGATGCCTTTTTCCAGCGCGCGCTCAGCAACAGCTTTACCTACAGCTGCAGCGGCGTCTTTGTTCCCAGTGTACTTCAGTTGCTCAGTGATAGCTTTTTCTACAGTAGAAGCGGCTACCAGAACTTCAGAACCATTTGGTGCAATTACCTGTGCGTAAATATGACGCGGGGTACGATGTACCACCAGGCGAGTTGCACCCAGCTCTTTGAGCTTGTGACGTGCGCGGGTCGCACGACGGATACGAGCAGATTTCTTATCCATAGTGTTACCTTACTTCTTCTTAGCCTCTTTGGTACGCACGACTTCGTCGGCGTAACGAACACCCTTGCCTTTATAAGGCTCAGGACGACGGTAGGCGCGCAGATCTGCTGCAACCTGACCGATCATCTGCTTATCAGCGCCTTTCAGCACGATTTCAGTTTGAGTCGGACATTCAGCAGTGATTCCTGCCGGCAGCTTATGCTCAACAGGGTGAGAGAAGCCCAGGGCTAAATTCACCACGTCGCCTTTAACGGCTGCACGATAACCTACACCAACCAGCTGCAGCTTCTTAGTGAAGCCTTCGGTAACACCGACAACCATTGCGTTCAACAGCGCACGAGTGGTACCCGCTTGGGCCCACGCGTTTGCAAAGCCTTCGCGCGGAGCGAAAGTCAGAGCATTATCAGCGTGTTTAACTTCAACAGCATCGTTGATAGTACGAGTCAGCTCGCCGTTTTTACCTTTGATCGAAATAACCTGACCGTTGAGTTTTACCTCTACGCCTGCAGGAACAACGACCGGTGCTTTAGCAACACGAGACATTTTATTCCTCCAATTACGCTACGTAGCAGATAATTTCGCCACCAAGACCAGCCTGGCGCGCTGCACGATCAGTCATAACACCTTTAGAGGTAGAAACGACAGCAATACCCATGCCGGCCATAACTTTAGGCAGCTCATCTTTTTTCTTATAGATGCGCAGACCTGGGCGGCTGACTCGCTGAATGCTCTCTACCACAGCCTTGCCCTGGAAATACTTAAGAGTCAGTTCCAGTTCAGGCTTGATGTCGCCTTCAATTTTAAATTCTTCAATATAACCTTCTTCCTTCAGCACGTTGGCGATTGCCACTTTCAGCTTGGAGGAAGGCATGGTGACCGCAACTTTGTTCGCGGCCTGACCGTTACGGATACGGGTCAGCATATCCGCGATCGGATCTTGCATGCTCATCTGTCTCTACTCCCGTGATTCAATTGGTGACAATTACCAGCTAGCCTTTTTCAAGCCAGGCACTTCACCGCGCATGGCGGCTTCACGCAGCTTGATACGGCTCAACCCGAACTTGCCCACATAACCATGTGGACGACCAGTCTGGCGGCAGCGTTTACGCTGACGGGACGGGCTGGAATCACGCGGCAGAGTTTGCAGCTTGAGAACAGCGTTCCAACGGTCTTCGTCGGTCGCGTTCACATCAGAAATGATAGCTTTCAGTTCTGCGCGTTTAGCGAAGAATTTTTCAGCCAAAGCAACGCGCTTTACTTCGCGTGCTTTCATTGATTGCTTAGCCATGAAGTAACCCTACCTTACTTGCGGAACGGGAAGTCAAAGGCAGCCAGCAGAGCACGGCCTTCATCATCAGATTTCGCAGTAGTGGTAATGGTAATATCCAAACCACGGACGCGATCGACTTTGTCGTAATCGATTTCTGGGAAGATGATCTGCTCACGGACACCCATGCTGTAGTTACCACGACCGTCGAAAGACTTAGCGGACAAGCCACGGAAGTCACGGATACGAGGTACAGCAATAGTGATCAGACGCTCAAGGAACTCCCACATGCGTTCGCCACGCAGAGTTACTTTACAGCCGATCGGATAGCCCTGACGGATTTTGAAGCCTGCAACAGATTTGCGTGCTTTGGTGATCAACGGCTTTTGACCGGAGATTGCTGTCAGATCAGCTGCTGCGTTATCCAGCAGTTTCTTGTCAGCGATCGCTTCACCAACACCCATGTTCAGGGTGATCTTCTCGACCCGAGGGACTTGCATGACAGAATTGTAGTTAAACTCAGTCATGAGTTTGTTAACTACTTCGTCTTTGTAGTAATCATGCAGTTTCGCCATCGTACTACTCCAAATTACTTGATAGTTTCGCTGTTAGATTTGAAGAAACGGACTTTTTTGCCGTCTTCGAATCTAAAGCCTACACGGTCAGCCTTGCCGGTTGCCGCGTTGAAGAGTGCAACGTTAGAAACCTGAATTGCAGCTTCTTTTTCAACGATGCCACCTGGTTGGTTCAGGGCCGGAACCGGCTTCTGATGTTTCTTAACCAGGTTGATACCTTCAACAATGACCTTGCCGGAAGACAGGACATTTTTTACTTTACCGCGCTTACCTTTATCTTTACCGGTTAACACGATAACTTCGTCATCACGACGGATTTTCGCTGCCATGATTCGCTCCTTAGAGTACTTCTGGTGCCAGAGAGATAATTTTCATGAACTTCTCATTACGCAGTTCACGAGTTACCGGCCCAAAAATACGCGTGCCGATTGGCTGCTCGCTGTTATTGTTTAAAATAACGCATGCATTACCATCGAAGCGAATGACAGAACCGTCCGGGCGACGAACACCCTTCTTGGTGCGCACCACTACCGCTTTCAGCACATCGCCTTTCTTCACCTTACCGCGAGGAATTGCTTCCTTGATGGTAATTTTGATGATGTCGCCGACGCCTGCGTAGCGACGGTGCGAGCCACCCAGAACCTTGATACACATTACGCGACGCGCGCCGGAGTTGTCGGCCACGGTCAGCATAGTCTGTTCTTGGATCATTTCAGTGCTCCGCTAATGTCAACTACTACTTCGGGACCTGGAATTCAGGTCGTTAAAAAGCCCCATAAACGAGGGCGCGGCATTATAACACCGGTTCCTGAATATGGGTAGAAAAAATAAACGGCTCATCGCTGAGCCGTTTATTTGTTTGAGAAGGCTTACTGTATTACAGAACCGCTTTCTCTACAACGCGAACCAGCGTCCAGGACTTAGTCTTGGACAGCGGACGGCATTCGCGGATTTCAACCACGTCACCGATACCGCATTCGTTGTTCTCGTCATGTACGTGCAGTTTGGTCGTACGCTTGATGAATTTCCCGTAGATCGGGTGCTTCACAACACGTTCGATGGCAACAACAATGGATTTCTCCATTTTGTCGCTGACAACGCGACCTTGCAGAGTACGGATTTTATCGGTCATTACGCACCCGCCTTCTGAGTCAGTAAAGTCTTAACACGAGCAACATCACGACGAACCTGCTTCAGCAGGTGAGTCTGTTGCAGCTGGCCACTTGCAGCCTGCATGCGCAGGTTGAACTGCTCACGCAGCAGGTTCAGCAGCTCGGTGTTCAGCTCTTCGACGCTCTTTTCACGCAGCTCTTTTGCTTTCATTACATCACCGTCTTAGTTACAAAGGTGGTTTTGATAGGCAGTTTTGCTGCTGCCAGCTTGAAGGCTTCACGGGCCAGCTCTTCAGGTACGCCGTCCATTTCATACAGGACTTTGCCTGGCTGGATCAAGGCAACCCAATACTCCACGTTACCTTTACCTTTACCCATACGCACTTCAAGCGGCTTTTCGGTGATCGGTTTGTCCGGGAATACACGGATCCAGATCTTACCCTGACGCTTAACTGCACGGGTCATTGCACGACGTGCTGCTTCGATCTGACGGGCAGTCAGACGACCACGGCCAACAGCTTTCAGACCGAAAGTGCCGAAGCTAACATCCGTACCCTGCGCGAGACCACGGTTGCGGCCTTTGTGCACTTTACGGAATTTTGTACGCTTTGGTTGTAACATCAGCGACTCTCCTTACTTACGGCCTTTACGCTGCTGCTTTTTAGGTTGAGCAGCCGGTTCCGGTTGTTCAACAGCAGCCATACCACCCAGGATCTCACCTTTGAAGATCCATACCTTAACGCCGATTACACCATAAGTGGTGTGCGCTTCAGAGGTGTTGTAGTCGATGTCAGCACGCAGAGTGTGCAACGGCACGCGACCTTCACGGTACCATTCGGTACGTGCGATCTCAGCACCGCCCAGACGGCCGCTAACTTCAACTTTGATACCTTTAGCGCCCAGACGCATTGCGTTCTGTACAGCACGCTTCATAGCACGACGGAACATAACACGACGTTCCAGCTGAGAAGTGATGCTGTCAGCAACCAATTTTGCGTCCAGTTCAGGTTTACGAACTTCGGCGATATTGATCTGTGCAGGAACGCCAGCGATATCCGCTACGACCTTACGCAGTTTTTCTACGTCTTCACCTTTCTTACCGATAACGATACCTGGGCGAGCGGTGTGAATAGTCACACGGATGCTCTTAGCAGGACGCTCGATAACGATACGAGATACAGACGCCTTAGCCAGTTCCTTAGTCAGGTACTGACGTACTTTAAAATCGCTGTCCAGGTTGTCAGCGAATTCTTTGGTGTTCGCAAACCAGGTTGAGTTCCATGGTTTTACAATACCCAGGCGAATACCATTAGGATGTACTTTCTGACCCATTGCTAGTCTCCAGAGTCTCAGCGATCGGACACAACCACAGTAATGTGGCTGGTGCGCTTCAGGATGCGATCTGCACGACCTTTTGCACGAGGCATAATGCGCTTCATGCTAGGGCCTTCGTCTACGAAGATTTTCGCGACTTTCAGATCGTCAATGTCAGCGCCATCGTTGTGTTCAGCGTTAGCAATGGCAGATTCCAGTACTTTCTTAACCAATACAGCCGCTTTCTTATTGGTGTAGGTCAGAATATCCAGAGCCTGCGACACTTTCTTACCGCGAATCAGGTCAGCAACAAGGCGAACCTTCTGAGCAGAAGAACGAGCATGGCGATGTTGAGCTAAAGTTTCCATCTCTTCCTCCTACCTTATTTCTTCTTCGCTTTTTTATCAGCAGCGTGGCCGCGATAAGTACGAGTCGGTGCGAATTCACCCAGTTTGTGGCCGACCATTTCGTCGGAAACAAAGACTGGAACGTGCTGACGACCATTATGGACAGCGATGGTCAAACCGATCATGTTAGGAAAGATCGTTGAACGACGGGACCAAGTGCGCAGGGGCTTCTTGTCACCGCTTTCCACCGCTTTCTCTACCTTCTTCAGCAAGTGCAGGTCAATAAAAGGACCTTTCTTGAGAGAACGTGGCATGGCTTATCCTCTAAAATTATTTGCTACGGCGACGTACGATAAATTTATCAGTACGCTTGTTGCTGCGGGTCTTCTTACCTTTGGTCTGCAGGCCCCACGGGGATACCGGGTGCTTACCAAAGTTACGACCTTCACCACCACCATGTGGGTGATCGACTGGGTTCATCGCGGTACCGCGAACGGTAGGACGAACACCACGCCAGCGAGCAGCACCTGCTTTACCCAGAACGCGCAGCATATGCTCAGCGTTGCCAACTTCGCCCAGGGTAGCGCGGCAGTCAGCTTCGACTTTACGCATTTCACCGGAGCGCAGGCGCAGGGTAACGTAAGCACCATCACGAGCAACGATCTGCACGTAGGTACCAGCGGAACGAGCCAGCTGACCGCCTTTACCTGGTTTCATTTCTACGTTATGAACGGTAGAACCAACCGGGATATTGCGCATCGGCAGGGTGTTACCCGCTTTGATTGCAGCATCAACGCCAGACTGAATCTGGTCGCCAGCTTTCAGGCCTTTAGGGGCCAGGATGTAACGGCGTTCGCCATCTTTGTACAGAACCAGCGCGATGTTCGCGGAACGGTTCGGATCGTACTCAAGACGTTCAACAACTGCCGGGATACCATCTTTGTTGCGTTTAAAGTCAACAATACGGTAAGCCTGCTTGTGACCACCACCGATATGACGGGTAGTGATACGACCATTGTTGTTACGGCCACCGGATTTGCTGTTTTTTTCCAGCAACGGAGCAAAAGGCTTGCCCTTGTGCAGCTCAGGGTTAACCACTTTAACTACGTGGCGACGACCCGGAGATGTCGGTTTACATTTAACAACTGCCATTGTCTTTCTCCTCCGACTTACTCAGCGCCGCCGACGAAGTCCAGATTCTGGCCTTCCTTCAGGGTGACGTAAGCTTTTTTCCAGTCGCTACGACGACCAACACGCTGTCCGTGACGTTTAGTTTTCCCTTTAACTACCAGGGTGTTAACGTCTTTAACTTCAACTTCGAACAGCTTCTGTACAGCAGCAACGATCTCTGCTTTGGTCGCGTCAGTCGCAACTTTGAGTACGATGGTGTTGGTTTTTTCCATCGCGGTAGACGCTTTTTCAGATACGTGCGGCGCGCGCAGTACTTTCAGCAGACGTTCTTCACGGATCATGCCAGCATCTCCTCAACTTGCTTAACTGCTTCCGCAGTCATAACGACTTTGTCGAAGGCGATCAGGCTAACTGGGTCGATTGCAGCAACATCGCGCACGTCAACCTTATGCAGGTTGCGAGCGGCCAGGAACAGATTCTCATCCAGTTCACCGGTCACGATCAGCACATCTTCCAGAGCCATATCTTTCAGTTTCTGAGCAAGCAGCTTGGTTTTCGGTGCTTCAACAGAGAACTGCTCAACAACGATCAGACGATCCTGACGTACCAGTTCGGACAGGATGCTTTTCAGCGCGCCGCGGTACATCTTTTTGTTAACTTTTTGACTGTGGTCCTGCGGGCGAGCAGCGAAGGTTACGCCACCGGAACGCCAGATCGGGCTCTTGATAGAACCTGAACGCGCACGGCCGGTACCTTTCTGGCGCCACGGCTTTTTGCCGGAACCAGTTACTTCAGCACGGGTCTTCTGAGCACGAGTACCCTGACGGGCGCCTGCTGCATAAGCAACAACAACCTGGTGTACCAGCGCTTCGTTGAAGTCACGACCGAAGGTAGTTTCGGAAACAGTCAGCGCGCTTTGCGCGTCTTTCAATACTAATTCCATTGCTATCCCCTTACGCCTTCACAGCTGGTTTAACGATCAGGTCGCTACCGGTTGCACCCGGGACCGCACCTTTCACCAGCAGCAGGTTGCGCTCAGCGTCAACACGTACTACGTCCAGGCTCTGAACGGTTACACGTTCGTTACCCAGCTGGCCTGCCATTTTCTTGCCTTTGAACACTTTGCCCGGAGTCTGGTTCTGACCGATAGAACCCGGAACGCGGTGAGACAAGGAGTTACCGTGGGTAGCGTCCTGGGTACGGAAGTTCCAGCGCTTAACGGTACCTGCGAAACCTTTACCTTTAGAGGTACCGGTTACGTCAACTTTTTTAACTTCAGCAAACAGCTCAACGCTAATGTCCTGACCTACGGTGAACTCTTCGCCTTCAGCAAGACGGAATTCCCACAGACCACGGCCAGCTTCAACGCCAGCTTTAGCGAAGTGACCAGCTTCCGGCTTGGCTACACGGTTAGCTTTTTTAGCACCAGTGGTCACCTGAACAGCACGGTAGCCGTCGTTAGCCAGGTCTTTAACCTGAGTAACACGGTTTGCTTCTACTTCAATTACGGTTACTGGGATAGAAACGCCATCTTCAGTGAAGATACGGGTCATACCCACTTTTTTACCGACTAAACCAATCATTGTTTCAACCTCTCAATCGTCAATGACCTGATTAACCCAGGCTGATCTGCACGTCTACACCGGCAGCCAGATCCAGACGCATCAGAGCATCAACGGTTTTCTCAGTTGGCTCAACGATGTCAACCAGACGCTTGTGAGTGCGGATCTCGTACTGATCACGCGCGTCTTTGTTGACGTGCGGGGAGATCAGAACGGTAAAGCGCTCTTTGCGGGTCGGCAGCGGGATCGGACCACGGACTTGCGCACCAGTGCGCTTAGCAGTCTCGACGATTTCCGCGGTTGATTGATCGATCAGACGATGATCAAACGCTTTAAGGCGGATACGGATTCTTTGGTTCTGCATGAGACCAGAGCTCCAATTATTTTATAGACGAAAAAAATTACTACTCACACCCATTACGATTGATGGGGGAGTGTAATCGTTCATACATAGTCCCCCAATTGGGGACATTGTTTGATAGCAACTGAATGACTTCTACTGACTGCTATCAGGGTTCATATTGAACCGGCTGTCTATTAAGACAGCCCGCGCATTATACGGGTTTCAGCTCGGCTTGCAAGCCATATGGGTTGAAATTTCACCGACATCCTTCATTTAGTTAGTTTCAAGCTCATTTGGCTCTACATCTGCGAGACATCACGCAGTACCACGCACCAAATTCAGGGATTAATAGGTTTGGCCAACGCAACGGCGTAGCATCCCATGGCTTCAATCTTACCGGGATAAAAAGATGATACTGACCGATATACAGGTTGCCTGGATGCTCCCCGCCGCCGCAGGGCTTTATTTTAGCTTCTCATTAGCACTAAGCATTGTTGATTTCAAAACGATGCAGCTACCTGACAGACTTACCCTCCCCTTACTGTGGTTGGGATTGTTGTTTCATAGTCTGGTGAATCCCCACCGTGTTTATCACGCCGTATTTGGTGCGATAGCCGGCTACCTCTTCTTGTGGGCTATCTTTCAGGTATTCCGTTATGCTACCGGCAAAGAAGGATTGGGTTATGGTGATTTCAAACTGCTGGCGGCAATTGGAGCCTGGAGCTACTGGCAGCACTTGCCTCTCATCGTCGCCTTTGCGTCTTCTCTGGGCATCATTTATGCCGGAATGCTTTATCTGCTCAGGCGCCGTGAAATCATTGAAATGCCTTTTGGCCCCTGGCTTGCTTTCTCAGGCTGGGGGAATTTTTGCTGGCAGGTGTTTGGATGAGGTATTAGAGAAGACAGAGGGGACCCCCTCTGTCCTGGTAACGCGAGTATTACTCTTCCCGTATCTGGGCCTGCAGATAGTTTTGGATACCCAGCTTCTGGATTAAATCCAGTTCGGTCTCGAGCCAGTCGATATGGCCTTCTTCATCGGCCAGAATTTCGATCATCAGGTCACGACTGACATAATCATGAACTTTATCGGCATAGGCGATAGCTTCACGCAAATCCTTAGCGCCATCCAGTTCCAGTTTCAGGTCAGAACGAAGCATCTCTTCGACATCTTCCCCAATACCCAACTTACCAAGGTCCTGCAGATTTGGAATACCTTCGAGGAAGAGAATACGCTCGATGTACTTATCGGCGTGCTTCATCTCATCGATTGACTCGTGATACTCGACGTCGTTGAGACGTTTTAATCCCCAGTTTTTGAACATGCGGGCATGCAGAAAATACTGGTTAATCGCGACAAGCTCGTTTCCCAATAATTTATTGAGATAATTTATTATCTTAACATCACCTTTCATTTTGACATCCTCCGCTTCCACTTATTGAAGCGTAGATGTCGTGCAGTGTAAGTCAAAAAAATGAGCGTGTTTTAGGCGATCTCTTTAAATTCCGGGATCTGCATCAGTTCGTCTTGCATGATTTCTCGCGCCTGACGAACGCATTTACCACACTGATTCCCCACCGGGATAAACTTTCTAAGCTGCTGAAAAGACTGAGGATGATGCTGTCGCACCGCTTGACGAATTGTCTTATCGCTTACACCGTTACACAAGCAAACGTACATGATCACTCCCGCTCAAAAACTGCGCAAAGTGTAAATGAGAATGATTGGCTTTACAAGGGATGCAGTGGGGTAGAATGAAGAGAATGGTAATCAAATGCAAAAAAAGACGCGAGCGGTGGTAAGAGAGGACTTTCCCACGTAAATAGCAAATTTCAGACATAAAAAAGGGCATCCGAAGATGCCCTTCCATTATTGCATTAAAGTATCAGAGGATTAGCTCAGAACTTTAGCAACAACGCCCGCGCCAACGGTACGGCCG